>JALSLW010000023.1 GCA_026988155.1 Methylomonas sp.
CATCTCTTGCGCAACTGATACATGAAAAGTCTCAAGGAATTATTGTTACTCCCTAGAACTTATAGCGGATACTGTTAAGTCATGGTAGTAAAAGCCCAGTTCCTATTGGTAAATGGTTAGCTGAAGACTTGGTTCTAGCTGCAAATGAAGCAACTGAAGGAAATGCTAGACAAGCGGCGATAATGCTTGGGCTTGCAGAAACTACTTTTCGTCGCCAATTAGAAAAGGTGAGCGCTTTGGCTGAATCCGGTTTGCTGTTGCGTACTTCATCATGGTCTGCATTTACGCCAATCTTTAGTGAGATCATTAAATCAATAGATTTAGAAAACCAGCAAGGCATTATAGAGCAGGCGCGATCTATGCTGTTACAGCAAGTTTTTAATAAAATTCCAAAAGATCATAAGAAAGGCGCGGCATTAATGGGTGTGACAGGGCCTACCTATCGACGTTTGTTAGAGTCTACGGGTGTTCATTCGGCATAACCATATTACATTCGAGCTAAGGGCAACTATAAGAGGGGAGTTCTTACGACATGTTTTTTCAAAAAATCACTTTTTAAATATAACAATTATTGACTATTTTCCATAGCTTTGTAAGACTTAGTTACTTTGCAGCGGGCTTAAAGAGGTTAGTTAATGTTTTGTCATAGTTGCGGTACTAAATTACCTGAGGTTGGCGAGGTAAATTTTTGCCCTGAGTGCGGTAAAGAAGTGGTAAGCAAGGTGGTTAATCGACTGGTGGAACGAGACTGCTGCCATTTTGAACCTGGCCATAACCAGCCTTATACAGGGAAATTTATTTCGAGATATGCAAATGGGCAAATAGAAAAAGAAGTGCATTATAAAGATGGTTTGGCTGATGGACTTTTTTCTGCCTGGCATTTGAATGGGCGCAAAGAAAGTGAAGGACTTTATTCCCTAGGGAAACAGGAAGGCTTATGGACGTGGTGGAATGATTGCGGACAGCAAATTATAGAAAAATATTATAAAAATGGCGTTAAGCATGGTTTATGGATTGACTGGCATGAAAATGGGCAAATAAAGGTTGAAGGCAATTTTATTAATGGCAAAAGGGAAGGACTAGTAACGATCTGGGATAAAGAGGGTGTTAAGATGAGTGAAACCTTATATAAAAATGATGAGAGGGTGAATTAATACTTGTTCAATTATGTCAAAAAATAATAAAAAAAAATCTGCCGGTGTTGGGTATTTAATTAATACTATTCAGACCCTGTTCGTAGGAATGCTAAGAATATGGACGATACCTATCGTTTTAATGCTGAGTATTGCTTCTGGCTTTACCACCTATTATGGGCTGGCACACTTTATTACCCCATGGATCGCTCTTGTTATCACAGTTGCCATTCAGTCCATTATTGTCATCTGTTCTTTAGAAATGGCAGGCATACACTGGAAGGCTAACCGAGTACGATACTTTTCAGTTCTGCTGTCTCTGTTAATTGCTTTAATGGCTTCGATTTCATTCTCTTACTTTAAGTTTTATGAAATTTCACAAAAAGATACTATTCACATTAATCGGCTCAATCAATTGCGGACAGGTATTAAGGGTTATGTCAGTGAGGTTTTAGCTGTTAAAGGAAATATATTAAAAAAGCAGCATGAAGAGCTGAAGAAAGCCTCTGAGGATGTTTCGCAAGCCTATTTTGGTACGCACCCTTTAATTGCAGAAGCCTATAGAAATCAAGTAGGAAAAGGGCCTTTTTGGAAGCATTACAATCAGATTTATCAGGATATGAAATTAACCCAGAATACGCTTGATTTTGAATTTTCTGAGCTGGATAAAAAAATCCAGAAATTACAGAGTAGTTTAAGTGATTTAGATATAGCAAAGGATCTGGAAGCTTCATATTATCAGCTGCTGACAAATTATCAGGATGTACAGCTCCAGGTAGGGCTGCTGTCCAGCTTTATTGGGCAGGGGTTGCCGGAGGCCCCGCTATTAATAACGTTTAAGCAATATATAGAAGATGTAACACCCTCAACTTCTATGTGGAATGGGTTTTCACTGTTTGCTTTTATATGCGCTGCCATGGTCGATTTTTTTACTGTGCTGCTGTCTTATCGTCTGGAGTTTACTGCACCGGGGCCATTAACCCCAGAAGAAGAAGAGCTGGTTTTTGAATGTTTAAGACAGTTTAGTGAGTTTAGCATTAATGAAAATGATGAATTGCAGATGGTGATTGAAAAAACTGAAATTGAAAAGGCTAGGCGCTATTCAGACTGGTCGAGAATGTTTGCCGTTGGTTTGTTGCTGAATCGTGGTTTTTTGCGAAAAATTGACTATAGAACCGTAGAGTTTGCGCCTAATCTTTATCCTCTTATTGCTGAAAAAATGGGAGATAAAATAAATCAGCTGAAAGAGGCATCCTTACGGCCTGAAAAAGTACAAGTTGGAGCCAATGAATAATTCAAAAACAGAAATAGACAGCTGGCTGATGACGTTGTCTACTGAAAATGGGGATGATATCAATAATGTTTGGGAATCTGGCTTTGAGGTTGACCGTCAGGTAGTACACAGTAAATTCGGTCCCTATAATAAACTTTTTTTACGGCCTGAAGGTTTTGTTAAGCGTTTCTATCATACAGTTTATCCTTTATCGATTGAAGAATGGCAATGTAAAGATCAAGCCAAACTTTATGACGGTTTCTGCACTATAGATATCGTTCTGGATGTTCGGTTTCAGCCTACCTATAATTATGCCGTAAGCAATATGGAAATTCTGACTGAACTGAACGAGCATATAAAAAATGCATACCACGATGTAGCATTTGATCTGGTGAATAGGGAGCTGCTTAATTTATCTGACGGAGCCTGGGTACAGGAAGGACTGGGTAAGTCAGAAAAAAGAATTTGTTCTGCTATTAATGAAATGCTGATTTTGCAGAATATCCAGTCTGAGGTAAGCTGCAAGCTGACCCCCCGCTTTGAAGAGTTTCCTGATGTACAGTTTGCTAAAGAAAGTGTTTACCTTTCAGTACTTAAAAAAAGTTTCGAATTTCATGAGCAGGAAAGAGAGGAGCTATTTAGACAGCAGCAGCGACAGGAAAAACAGAAAATAGAACAAAGAAGGCGGCAGTTGCAGCAAATAAATGAAATGGCTGAATTGGATCGGCAGAGGCAGGCATTGCTGGCAGAAAATAATAAATTTTTACTAGAAGAAAAAGCGGATCAGCAATTGGATCAATTTAGAGTTAAGAAAAGGATTCATGCTGATAAAACGGAACATATCAGCCAACTAAAGGGAATTGACTTGGCCGCTAGCATTAAAAATAAAGAAAAAGAACAGGCCTTGTTTAGAGAAAATGAACAGCGTGAGAAAGTTGAATTAATTGCCCATCAGGCAAAGCTTAAAGAAAAGGAGCTGGCAGCCGAGATTGCTGAATATGAAGCAGAGCAGGCTAGCTGGCGAGAAGCAAAAGACAAAATTCATGCCGAAAATTTAGATTTAAAGCATAAACAGAAACAATTAGAGTTTGACACTGATGTAGGCTATAAAAAACGCTATGAAGTACAGCGGTTGGCGATGCAGGAAGAAAGCTATTCTGCTCGGAAAAAAGCAGACGTTTATCTTAAAAGAGAGATTGAGCTATTAGAATTGGAAAAACAGCGTTTGGCTCTGCAGTTATCTATCAAAGAGGTGAAAGGCAGGCAGCCTGATAATACAGACGACAAGGAGGCTTAGGTTGGCAGTCCGTCAGCATTATTGATGGACTTCTATTTTTTAATTATTCTTTTGATAATGGCCGCTAAATCATGGCAATGGGGGGGCTGAAACATCTCGCCATGTAAACCGCTGACAGAATGATGGGTCAAGTTCTGTTTAAACAGTTTTTTCCAAGTCGAAAACATGATGGGGTGAAACATCCACATACGTTTTGTCAATATAAGATCAACAGGTAAATTAATACTCTGAACTTTATGATTGGGCAAGGCGTTAAGCTGTGATTGTATGCCATGGTCATTCATCATGGCACCCAGTTTTCTGTTGTTAACTATCATTTTGTCGAAACGCAATGCCTTTGCTGTGTACTTGATATACTTGAAAAGAGCCGGTGACTTTAATGGCCAGCGCGGATAAACCGAGTCGAACAAAATAAGCCCTTTAGGCCCTGTCCCTTTTTCCAGCAATATTTTTGCTGTTTCCAGGGCGGTAATGCCTCCAATGGAAAACCCTGCAATATAGAAGGGTTTTCTGCTGTTTTTTTGCATAATGCTGTCAGCGTATGATTGAGCAATATTATGGATGGATAGCTCAGGGATTTTTCTATTGGATGGCTGCAGCATATGAACGCTGCAGCTATCCCCTAATGTATTCGCTAGATTTGATAGACGAATAAAGTCCCCATGTCCGGAAGCTGCAATAAAAATTGTGGGAGCTGGATGATTGCTAAGAGTGTTCAGGACCGACAGGTCAGAACTTGGCTGAATAGTTTCCAGTTTAGCGGCCTGTTCAGCAATGGTCGGGTGTCGCAGTAAAAAAGATAACGGATAGCGAGTATTTGTAAGCTGTTCTATAGCTATCATTAGACTAATGGCACTGATTGAATCACCTCCTAAGCTGAAGAAATTCTGGTGGATGCCAACAGTTTTGGTGGAAAGCACTTTTTTCCACAAACTGTGCAATTGTATTTCTAATGCTGAGGCAGGCATTTTTTCTTGATTTAATGATGTGCTAGAACAGGGGGCGGGTAACTGCGAATAGTCAATTTTTCCTGCCTGGTCGACCTTAATTTCCTTTAATGGGATTATTTTAGCCTGCATGTAGCTTGGTAACTGTTGCCGTAGCAGCAAGGAAAGCTCTTTTAGTAAAATTTCGGTGTTTTTATCATTAGTTTCTATATAAGCGCAAATAGTGCCTTTTTCATTAACGGTGCTTATGGTTGCTGCAGCCGTTTTGACAGCAGGGTGGCTTTGCAGTACTGATTCAATTTCGCCTAATTCAATGCGATAGCCGCTGATTTTTACTTGCCGGTCAATGCGGCCTGAAAAATACAGCAAACCATCGTAGCCTATGTAGCCCTTATCTCCCGTTTTGTAAAGAGCTGATGGTTTTTTGCTGTCAGCAGCTGAAGTTGCAAAGAATGGTTTGCCAAGCTCAGGCTGATTAATGTATCCACGGGCTAGGGTAATGCCTGAAATGACAATTTCACCTTCAACATTAACGGGTTGGAAATTTAGATTTTTATCCATAATGTATATGGAAGTGTCATTTGCAGGTCTGCCTATGGGTAGGGTCTGACCCGAAAAATGGTGAGTACATTGCCATGCACTGGCTGCTATGGTTGCTTCAGTTGGTCCGTAGACATTAAATAAAGTCGCTCTGGTTTTTTTTATGAACTGTTTGGCTAGAGCTGGCGGCAAGGGTTCGCCGCCACAGCAGGCAACTCTTAAAACGGTGTTTTGTTTGGCTTTTGATAGTCCCTGCAGCAATAGGCGTACAGAAGATGGCACTAAAGCCAGTGATGAAATTTTTTGATCAATGATAAATTGAGCAAAACTTTCCGCTGTACGGTTTTCTTCTGGCCTGAGAATGAGGCTGGCACCTTGTGTTAGAGAAAGGAATATTTCAATAATTGATGGGTCAAAAGTGTAGTGTATGGTCTGCCCCATACGATCTTTCAGGCTAAGTTTAAATAACGATTGCAGCCAATGGATGCGTGAAGAAAGTGCCTCATGACCAATCATTATCCCCTTGGGGTGGCCGCTAGATCCAGAAGTAAAGATAATGTAAGCCAAGCTGTTAGAGCGGGTGCTAATATTTTGTAGCTTTACCGTATTATCAGAAGACTGATAGCCATCAATACAGATTAGTTGATGATGCACGTTCTCTAAACGGGTCTGGAAGTTTTTGCAGGTGAGCAGAAGACGCGCTTGGCCTTGCTGTAAAATGCTTTTAATGCGGGCATTAGGATTGTCGGCTGAAATAGGCAAATAAGTGGCTGATGCTTTTAGTATGGCTATTATGCCGATGATTATTTCGGGGCATTGCGGCAGGCACAGAGCGACAACGTCGTCAGCCTGGATTCCCTGGCAAAGTATGTGCTCAGCTAATTGAGTACTCAGTTTATCCAGCTGATGGTAGCTAAGGCTTGTTTTTTTAAATTCTAGCGCTATTTTTTCAGGGTGATTATTAACACATTGCTGAAATAGCTGGATAACCGTAGGGTAGACAGTTGACTGATTTTTTTTTCGATTAAACTGTTCAAAGATAATGTTTTTATCCTGTGCAGTCAAAAGGCTTGTTTTTACAATGGTTTTTTGCGGATCATTGCATATCTGCTGCAAAATGGATAAAAACCGCTCAGCAAGAAATTGCAAATCAGTCACTGTAAAACAGTTTTCAGCACCTTCAAAAAAAACCTCTATATCACCATTGTCACTGAAATCACAGATTGTTATAGCCAGTGGATAACGGGCAACACCGCTAAACTGCTGTTTTGCTCGAATGCTTGCTGTGCCGTAAGTGCTTGAGTACTGATGTTTTTCATATGAAAGCACAATATCAAATACAGTATCTCGTCCATGGCTTAATAGATTTAGGCGTTTACTAATATCATTTAGCGGAAAGCGTTGGTGTCTATAAAGGTTTCTTAGAGAGGTTTTGCAGTTGGCAGTGACCTGAGAAAATGTTTCTGTTGCAGAAATTTTTAAGACAAGAGGGGATAAGCTGATAAACATGCCAAAAGTATCCTTAAACCTGGCACCTTTACGGTTTAAACTAGGCACTCCAATAACAATGTCATTACGCTGTTTTGTTCGAGAGTAATAAATAGCCAAAGCGGAGAGAAATACTTGGTAGCTGGTATATTTATTATCAGAAGCAAATTGGCTGACCAAACTGTACAGGGTTCGGCTAATGGTGAATTGATAGCTGTGTGCTTTTGGCAATACTGTGTCGCTAGACATAGGATATTGACGGGAAATGAGCTGTTCGGGAGCCGTGGGAAGGGTCTGGTACCAGTATCTTTTATCTGTTTGATAAGATACGGAACTTAGATATTCCTGTTCCCGCTTGATAAAGTCAAAATAATGAGGCGTTGATTTTAGGTCGATTGCCTTTTTATGCAGCAGGGCATTGTATATTTCTGCCAGACGGGCAATAACAACAGTTGTACTCCAGCCATCGGCAATGAGATGGTGGTATTTTGTCATTAAATAATAGCGATTCTCACTTTCTTTTATTAATGCAAAATGCCAGAGCAGTGAGTTTTTTTTGAAACTGAAAGGCTGTTGGAAGTTATGGCTCAGCCATTGGTGAGCCTTAACTTGAGGGTTAGAGTCATCAGAAAAATCAATAAACTCTAGCTCAAAGTGTACTTTTTTAAGTAAATGCTGTTTGGGAGCGAGTCGACTGCCTACGGTTATTCGAAAGGCATCATTCTCATCAACCAGGTGCTGAATTGCCTTATTAAGATAATTATAATTAACTTGACCTGAAAGAATAAGAGTGCCGCCTATATTATAAAGGGGGCTTTTGGGATGGGCATGCTGGTCATGCCAAATTTGTTGTTGATTAGAAGCTAGCTGTGAAAATGTTTTCACGTATAATTATGATAGCAAATGAGGTCATTGCAAAAGTATAGCTTATTTTTTGAGCAGGGGGGGGGGCAACGGCATTATTCTGGAGACGATTTTATTTTGGCAGTTTTTCAGTAAGCATGAATTTGATAGTCATACTTAAAAAGATATAAAATATTAGCGCACCGATTAAGTACAATAAATTTTCCAGATTCAATAGCTTTTTTAACATATCGCGAAAATTGCCATCTCCGCCTCCGCCTGATTTCTCGCTGGATTCACCTTCAAGGTTCATTAAGCGATAGCTGTCATCTTGTGTTTGATAGGAGTATGTCGATTGTTTTTCGTCGCTATAAGGTGTCTGTAACTGTGTTTTCAGTAAAGGACGTAAACTGTTATCGATAAGGGAATCTATATTCAGCGAAAGCAATATATCTTCTGTTAAATTATATAGCATAAGGTCAGTTTCTTTTAAAAAATGCTTGGTGTTGCTAAACACGAGTAAAGAACCTTGTAGAAAGGCATTCTCTTTATTTTCGCTAACAATTTTTTTGCCTAGACTATAAAGGCTGTTATTAGAAGCAGTATTGGTGGATTTGCTATTGCTATTGCTTTTAAAGGGAGGAGTGTTTTGGGAAGGTTCAATATACTCACTGGGCTGTACGAAATTTAATGTGCTGTAATAATAATCCATATAAGCTCTGTTTTTATTTAAGGACTCATGTTCTGATGAGTCAGCTGGGTTTGCTTTTTTTTTAACAGTATCGACTGATGCCGCAAAACACAGGTTATTTGCAATGACAGCGCCTAATAAAATAAAAAATAAAAAATAATGGAATATATTATTATATTTATGCTTCATGACCTTTATTTTAGACGGTATTTGAATTTTTTGTAAAAAATATATGTCAAATATTATGATTTGAAAGATATTCTTGACTGCTCCCTAAGCTTTAGCAAGATGATACTGATTTATAATGTCAGTGACAAGTAACGGCTACCATTTTTGTGTGCTATGGAAAAATAGGCTAGAGTGGAACTAATTTGATCATGTATTTAGTTGCAAATGAAAGTATTGCTTGTTGATGACAAAAATAGTTATTCGAATGCTAGTTGCAGAATGCATTGCTTTTTTGGGGCATGAAGTGATTTATGCCGAAAACGGGGGTGAAATGTTATATCGAGCCAGAGAATATGGCCGTAATCGCGCTGAAAGCAGTTAATGAATTCAATTTTAGCAAAGGATTTTATTGAAACGGCTGAGCTATTGGTTTTTGCTGTAATAGAAAATGGTTTGGAGCAGGGAAAGGTGCTTTGTTTTCTTCGCTATATCAATGCTGATGGCCAATGGAAAAAGGTAAATACAGAAAAGGCTAATCAATTTTTAGCCGATAACTACCCTCGCTACCTCTATTATTCTAAAGCTAAGCAGGCTCATTGCCATGCGTTGACTTTAGCGGAAATCAGTAAACATCATCAGCCTAGAATTAGGCTTAAGCAGCTTTTAGCGACAGGTGAAGCTGATAGCATTGAAAGAGACTGTGTATCACTTTGTCTTTTATTTCAAAAAAATGGATTGAATCTTGATGAAGTGGGGATAACTGGATCGGTTCTTATTTCAGCACAGAAACAAAGTTCTGATATTGATTTTGTTTTTTATTCTAGAGGGGTTTTTGAGCAGGCTAGACGAATAACACAGCAGCTGATTGTACAGGGCAATTGTTCTGAACTGACAGATGATGACTGGCATGAATCCTATAATCGCCGTTCCTGTGATTTAAGTTATAGTGAATATGTCTGGCATGAAAAGCGTAAATTTAATAAGGGGATGATTAATAAGCGTAAATTTGACTTAAGTTTAGTTGTTAAAGATGAACCAGGTGATAATCAAATAGCCTATAAAAAAATAGAAGCAATAAAGCTTACCGTTCAAATTGCCGATGATTCCTTATCTTTTGATTATCCAGCCGAATTTGCTATTAAGCACCCGCAGATCAAAACCATTGTTTGCTATACCGCTACTTATACAGGACAGGCAAAAATAGGGGAGTGGGTTGAAGTGGCCGGAGTTGTTGAGCAGGCTGCTGATGGAGGCAGGCGCATTGTTGTAGGCTCAAGCCGTGAAGCGCCAGGAGAATATATAAAAGTGATTGATGCGTAAGCTGCCGAGTTTTTCAGCGATTATCTTTGATATGGATGGGTTGGTTCTTGATACTGAAGCCACCTATTGCATAGCCTGGCAAAAAGCGGCAGAGGAAATGGGACGGGAATTTTCTACAGGCTTTTGCTTGTCCATGTCTGGCTTGCATGCCCATGATGTTAAGCAAAAATTAATAAGACAATGTGGTGCAGATTTTGATCTGACTCTGTTTGGCCGGCTGAGCAGTCAATATTGGCGAGAATATGTCAATCAATTTGGGATTCAGGTCAAAAAAGGTTTTTTTGTATTGCTGGAAGTGCTTAGGTTACAAAATATTCCATTCTGTTTAGCTACCAATAGCCGGCAGGATAATGCACAGGAATGTTTGCAATTAGCCAGGCTTGAAGGGGTTTTTCCAATAGTCATTTGCCGTGACCAGGTTAAACAGGGTAAACCTGCCGCTGATATTTTTTTATTGGCTGCAGAAACTTTGATGTTGCCTGTCTCTCAATGCCTAGTTGTTGAAGACTCTGCTACTGGTATACAGGCTGCAGTCAATGCAGAAGCCCCCAGTGTTTTTATCCCTTCCGTATTGCCTTGTGATGAGGTTGCTTCACGGCAGGCAAGTTATCAGTTAAATGATTTGGGTGAACTGGCGCAAATTATTCTAGGCTGATGGGTTGATCCTGTATAATTCACCGTTGCTTTACTTATAACAATACTTAACGTGTCAGATAGAAAAATTTCCGTTATTGCACCAGCAAGATTGCACATGGGCTTTATTGATCTAAGTGGGTCGCTGGGACGGCATTTTGGCAGCATTGGCGTTGCACTGAATGAAATAGCCACTCGATTAACTGTTTCCAAGGCGACAGAGCTGCAAGTGAATGGCCCGTCTTCGGCCAGAGCCATAAAATGCACTCATATTTTATGTGATGCGCTAAATGTTTCAGAAAAAATTCAGATAGATATTGAAACAGCAATACCTGAACATGTTGGATTGGGATCAGGTACGCAAATGTCATTGGCTATTGGTTCTGCGCTGAATAGTTTTTATGATCTACGGTTAACGATTCGTGAGATTGCTCAATTAACCGAGCGAGGTATGCGCTCAGGTATTGGAATTGGCGTATTTGAACAGGGCGGTTTGGTTGTTGATGGCGGAAGAGGTGAGAAAACCATAACGCCCCCCGTTATTTCACATATGGATATTCCTGAGCAGTGGCGATTTATTCTGGTTTTTGATCAAAGAGGGCAAGGCTTGCATGGTGATCAGGAAATAAACGCATTTAAAGAGTTGCCTGCTTTTCCTCGCCGGCAGGCGGCAAGGCTTTGCTACTTATTGCTTATGCAGGGGCTTCCGGCTGTTGCGGAGCAAAATATTAAGTTATTTGGCGATGTGATCACTCAGTTGCAGCTGTCGGTTGGCGAACATTTTGCTTCAGTGCAAGGAGGCATTTTTACCAGCCCTGAAGTTGCAGAAGTAATGCAATGGCTAGAACGGCAGGGTGCTGTGGCTGTTGGTCAAACTTCATGGGGGCCGACTGGGTTTTGTGCTGTTGATAATAAAACAAAAGCAGAGGTTTTGGTAATGGAAATGCAGGAAAAATTTTCTCATTTTAAACAGTTAAGTTTTGTTGCAACTGGTGCTCGTAACAGTGGCGGTGAGGTTGTTAATGGTTAAGGCATGCGTTTTAAAAAGATAGGCTGTAGGCTGGATTAAAAATAAAGTATTTCATTATCATGATGACGATGAAGGATGGAGAAAAAAAGAGCATTTATTTTTCATACTCTTCACGTGATTTATCTATATTTAAAGTTGAACGCAAGCTATCCTGCTCCACTTTTAATCGCCCTATATCATAGATAGTGTTAGATAAATTTGAGTTGGCCTACAGTTTTAAGTGATTGATTGTGGAAAAAATAAAGAATATTCTTATTGTTGCAAGCTCAGCTCGCCTGTTGGCTCAATGGGCTAAAAGTGAAGGGTTTTTGCCTTTAGCTATAGACTGTTTTGCTGATGTAGATACTCAGGAAACAGCGTTAGACTCTGTAAAAGTGCATGAGTTGACTGTAAAGCATGTGAAAGAGGCGGCTTCGGCATTTAAAAAGCAATACATTATAAGTTATGTAATCTACGGAAGCGGGCTGGAAAGTCACCAGGAAACTTTAAAATGGCTGGAACAGAATTTTACAGTTATAGGTAATTCATTTGCTGTATTTGCATCTATTCAAAATAAAGCTTCTTTTTTTAAATTACTGAAGCAGCAAGGCATTGACTGCCCGGAAATTTCTTTTCAGCAACCTTGTGATAGCCAAAACTGGCTGATTAAACCTTTAAATGGTGAAGGAGGCATTGGTGTTAAAAAGTATGCAGGCGAGTCAAACAGCTGTTATTGGCAAAAATATTGCTTTGGCACAGCAAGGTCTGTGCTGTTTATTGCAAAGGATTCAAAATACGAGATAATCGGTTTTCATAAACAGTTTGCAACTCAAATCAACGATCATCCATTTATATTTTCAGGGGTAATGACTCAGCCTGAAATTAATAAAGGCATTGTTAAAACGCTAACTGCAATACTTGATATTTTGGTAAATAAATACTCTTTAAAAGGGGTCGGCTCGCTAGACTTTATAGAAAAAAACAATCAATGCTTTGTACTGGAAATTAATGCCAGACCATCAGCCAGTCTTAATCTTTATGATTCAGGTTTATTCTCAAAACACATTGATAGCTGCACACATGAAAATGGGGCTTTTGCTTCCTCAGGACGGTGTGAGACAAAGTCATCACTTCCAAATGCTCCGAACCTTTATCGGGCATTCAAAATCCTATTTGCCGAAACTGATATAATTATTGATAGGCAAATGAGCTGGCCTTCATGGGTTTCAGATATACCGCAAGATAGCTCGATTATTAACACAGGCAGCCCAATTTGCAGTATCATTGCTGGCGGTAAAAATGAACGGCAAGTTGAAGACTTGCTGCTTTTCAGGCAACAGCAATTGACTAAACTTTTAACATAGGTATCCATAATGCAATACACGGCAAGTGTAAATAAACTGACTCAGCCCTTAGTGCAGGAATTGATAGATAATGCAGATAAATTAAGGCTAGGTGTGCAAAAAATTCAAAATGGCTGCACTATTATTGATGCCGGTATTGATGTACCAGGAGGTTTAGAAGCTGGGCGAATTATTACCGAAATCTGTATGGGGGGCATGGGAACCGTCTCAATATCTCAGAGCAGTTATACAGATAACTGGCCTTTAACAATTAATGTTCATGCCGCTAACCCTGTGCTGGCCTGTTTAGGCAGTCAGTATGCTGGGTGGAGTTTGTCTCACGAAAAATATTATGCTTTAGGTTCGGGGCCTGCGCGTGCGATGGCAACCAAGAAGAAAGACGGTGAAACCGTTCCTGTTGAAGCTTTATATAAAGAGCTGGATTATCAGGACAGTTCGGAAACAGCCTCTCTCGTTATCGAAAACGATAAGATTCCTCCTGTTGAAATTATTGATAAAATTGCTTCTGCCTGTGGCATAGATGCAGATAAACTAACGATTATTGTTACCCCGACTAGCAGTCTTGCCGGTGGTGTACAAGTTGTTGGCAGAGTGCTGGAAGTAGCCATGCATAAAGCACATGAACTGCATTTTCCATTGGAAAATATTATTGATGGCAGTGGCAGTGCACCAATCTGTCCTCCGCACCCTGATTTTGTAAAAGCAATGGGACGTACTAATGATGCGATTTTATTTGCCGGGAAAGTTCACCTTTTTGTCAAAGGCAGTGATGAGGAGGCAGAGAAACTGGCAAAACAGTTGCCTAGTTCTACTTCAAAAGACTATGGGAAACCGTTTGCAGAAATTTTTAAGGCCTGCAACTATGATTTCTTCAAAATTGATGGCATGCTGTTTAGTCCTGCCAGCGTGATTGTGACAGCCGTTGAATCAGGCAATAGCTTTAGAGCGGGGAAGCTTGATAATGCATTGTTAGATCAGTCGTTTGGCGTATAAGATAAGTGGGCCGAATAGCTATTTTTACTGATGATCCAGGCTGGCATGGCAGGCAATTGCGTCTTGCCTTTGCCAACAGGGGGTATGCAAGCGAATATGTTTCGCTTACAGAATGTGAAATTGCTCTTGACAGTTCCAGTCTTTCCATACTCATTCCTGGGTTTGAATCTGTATTGCCCGATGCAGTATTTGTCAGGGGGGTGCCAGGCGGTTCTTTGCAGGAGGTGGTTTTTTATCTTGATATTTTGCATGCCTTAAAAGCAATGGGCATTCCTGTATATAATGATGGCTATGCAATAGAAAAGAGTGTTGATAAAGGTAGAACCAGTTTTTTGCTAAAAAATGCCAAACTAAATACCCCAGCTACTTGGGTTCTTAAAGATAGAGCCAAGGCGCTGAAAATTGCAGAAACTGAATTGAAAGCAGGGACCCCGCTTATTAGCAAGCCTTTGTTTGGCTCTCAAGGCGAAGGCGTCAGACGCATTGAAAAAATGACAGATTTATTCTGGCTAACGGCTAGCAATGGAATTTATTATTTGCAGCGGTTTATCGATTGCGAAGGGCAGGGGTATTCTGATATCCGTGTGTTTGTGATTGCTGGTACCGCTATTTCTGCCATGAGGCGAAGAGGCAAGTCCTGGCTGAATAATGTGGCCCGAGGTGCAATGTGTGAAGAAATACAGCTGGATGATGCATTGGCCTCATTGGCTGTCAATGCAGCACAAGCCTTAGCAATGGATTATGCAGGAGTTGATGTGATTAAAGATACATACGGCTGCTACAGTGTTATTGAAGTAAATAGCATCCCTGCATGGAAAGGCTTAGAATCTGTTTGTAAGCTTAAAATCGCTGAATTATTGGCAGATGATTTAATTGACCGGTATTTATTAGATGAGTTATCAGGCAATAGGCAGCTTGCGTCATGATAGAGCAGGCGCTATTGCAAAAACTATATAAAGAAGCTTGCATCTGTGATGTCCAGGCTTTCAAGCCGGGCAATGTCAGTATCTATAGTGAAGGGCGTGATATGACCGTAGATGACTTTGTACTGAGTGCGGAAGTTAGTGCTAGAGCAATAAGCAATACTGACTATTCTTTGGGAGAAAAAATATACTATGCCGTAAAAGAAACCAGAGAAGCCGTCGGATGCAATACCAATCTAGGCATTATCTTGCTCTGTGCGCCTTTAACTCAGGCTGCCTCTTTACAGAAACGGGAGCAGACATTAAGAGAATCTCTAGAACAGGTGCTAGAGAATACAACGGTAGAAGATGCGGATTGGACGTTTAGGGCAATAACCTTGGCATCCCCTGGGGGATTGGGTGAATCTAAAGAACAGGACGTTAGTGAGACTGCAAAAATTTCTCTTGTACAGGCGATGGAAATTGCCAGTGGAAAAGATAGAATTGCGAAGCAGTACACAACAAATTACAAAGATGTTTTTGATTTTGCTGTTTTAAGGTATAATACCGCTTTCGTTAAATTTGATGATCAGGCATGGGCTGCAAGTGCTGTTTTTACTGGCTTGCTACGAAATTTCCCTGACAGTCACATTGAACGCAAATATGGCGATAAGCACTCGGGATGGGTGCGTAAGCAGATTATTACAGTCGACGATGCCTTGTTAAATACTCACGAGCCTGAACAGTTGATTCCTATGTTGCATGAAGTAGATAGGATGTTCAAAGCCAAAGGTATTAACCCTGGCACTACGGCCGACCTGACGGTGGCGACGGTATTGATAATTTTAATGGAAGCATTATCTGTTAGGTGTACTAGCTAATGCAGTAATGGACATGGTAATTTATTTGCGACATTTTTAATGTCTTTTTAACACTCAAAATATAGGATCTAGCTCAAATGGCTAAAATTAACAATTTACGCGTAGGTGAATCTTTAAACGGCGACGGAAATGAAGTTGCTCACATCGATCTAATGATCGGGCCTCGCGGTTCAGCTGCAGAGTCTGCTTTCGCAAACTGCCTAACAAACAACAAAGACGGTTTTTCTAGCCTTCTAGCTGTTGTTGCGCCTAACCTTTTGGTTAAACCTGCAACTGTAATGTTCAACAAAGTAACAATCAAAGGTTCTAAGCAAGCAGTTCAAATGTTCGGCCCTGCACAGCGCGGTGTTGCAATGGCTGTTGCTGATTGTGTTGAAGATGGAACTATTCCGGCTGACGAAGCTGATGATCTGTTCATCTCAGTTGGTGTTTTCATTCACTGGTTGGCAGAAGATGATACAGCTATCGAGAAAAACAACTACGATGCTACTAAGCAGTCTATCAAAAATGCTGTCGCAGGAACTCCAACAGCAGCTGAAGTTGTTGCTGCTAAAGGTTCTGCAGAGCATCCATTTGCGGCAAACAAAGTATAATTCAGCCGGATTATAATTGTTTGACAGGCGTTCCAGCTATTTGGAACGCTTCGCAATATGAAAGCTTATATTCAATGTCTTATATGGACTAACTGGGTATAAGCTTTTTTATTGTCTGCTTATTAATGGCACCCGAATGAAGTGCACTTGCAACAAGTGCATAGTTAATGCCTATTTTTTCTAGCTTTAATAAATCCCTTTCATTCCGAATTCCTCCGGCCGCAATAAAACTTTTTCCTGGATATTTTTGACAAAAATATTTAAGCCGTTTCATATTAGGTCCCGCGTTAGTGCCGACACATTCTAAACTCATAATAATAATATTATCTGGCCATGATTTTGAATTATTGAGTAATTCAGCAGGCCCCGAATAACCGCTATTTGGAAAAAAATCTAATGATAAAATACAATTTTTAGGTAAAGAAGAGATTTTTTGCAGACTGATTGACTTTTGATTTTCAGATCCTAATATTGGTCTATACTTAAAATCTGAAGCTATTGAGATGGTATCCGCAGTTTTGCCGTTATCGATCCAGAATTCAATTGTGCAGTATTGCTGAATAATATTGTCAATAATTTTCTGATTGCTCCCTGTATTGGTAATCGCATTTAAATCAGCAATATATATGATTTTAAAGGGATAAATAGATAGCAGTCCATCAATTATATTTTCTATGCTGCTTGATGCCGATAGGGGGGATTTAATTGGCTGGTAGCAATTACGGTTTCCTTGGCTTGCAGATACCACAGCTTCATTTTTAACATCGATAACGGGTATTATTTTCATTAAATGATCAATTTTGAATATGAATTTTTCTAATGATTATTGCAACATGGCCGATAACCGGTGAACACATCAGAATATTACACAATAGGACCAGGTAGTATATGACTATTCGAAATAAACTTATATTGGGCTTTTCAAGTTTAACAGGTATTTTATTAATTTTAGGTTTTTTAGCCTGGCTATATATTGGCTGGCTGGGGAAAAATGTTAACGAAATTGTCGAATGGAAAGTGCCTGCCGTCAAGCTTGCAGTAGATGTACATGCGGGGGCTTATGATGCAACGATAGAGCAATTAAACTATCTGCTGTACGAAAAGCCTGAGTCGCATAAGCGGGCAAAGGCTGTGTTGGCAAAAATGAATCAGGATCTTACTAAAGTGGATCAAGTGGGCCAGCAATTTGATGATCAGGGATTATTAAAGCAGTCGGCTATTGTAAGGGGTAATGTGAAGGAATTTGGTCAGCTCTATGATAGAGGTGTTCAAGCTTTGCTTGATAATAAAAAAGCTGTTGATGTCATGGTGCGAACTGGCAATACTGTTTTATACGAAGCTGATTCCTTTGCCTTAAAGCAAGAAACTGAATATGCTGCTTTACGAAAAAAGAGTGCAGACCAAAGCCAGTTAAATAGCAAAGTACAAAAATACATTTTGGTTAATCAAATAAAATCATTGGCTTACACTATTATCAAGCATGAAAAGCAGGAAAGGCTATTTAAGGATAGGCTTTATTATCAAAAAATGCAGAAAGAACTGCCAAATTTGATGGTTTTGTATAATAAACTGCAAAAAATCACCAAAGATAGGGTTGAGCTTAAAAAAATTGCCACTGCGCGTATCGCAACTGAAAAATACTCTGAAGCGGCAGAGAGCTGGATAAAGAATGATACGGCTTTAAAAGGAATTGTTCAGCAAATGAATGTTATCGCAGCGGATGCCCGAAAAGCTGCTGCAACCGCTGAACAAGATGGATGGGGAAAGGCGATAGATGTCGGAAAGAGAACTGTTGCTTTAGTTTCTCAGGCAAACTTAATTATTATTTTTGCTTTATTAATCGGGGTGATTATTGGGATAGGACTGTCTATTGCCATACCTAAAAATATTGTTGCATCAATCAATGCTTTGTCAGATTTTTCAAAACGATTTGGACGAGGGGACTTAACTGCACGCACTAATTTTGAACCAACTGATGAAATCGGTGTAATGGCACAGGATTTTGATAAAGCGGCTGCAAGTTTGCAAAGCATTATTCAGCAGGTGGCCAGTAATGCACAGTTATTAACGGGGCATTCAGGCGATTTATCTCAAACGGTTGACAAAAATACTGCAAGTATACAAAAACAAAGAGAACATACGGAACAAGTGGCAACAGCAATGAATGAAATGACAGCAACAGTTGTAGAGGTTGCCAGAAATGCCTCTCAGGCTGCGGGTGCTGCCAATGATGCTAATGTTCAATCGGTTGAAGGTCATCAAGTAGTCTCTCAAGCCGTTTCTTCAATTAATTTGTTGGCAAATGAGATTGATCAGGCTTCCGCTGTGATTAAGCAGTTAGAGTCTGATGTAGGGGGAATTGGTGCTATTCTTGAGGTCATTAGAAGCGTTTCGGAACAAACTAATTTATTGGCACTAAATGCGGCAATTGAGGCGGCAAGAGCAGGAGAACATGGCCGTGGGTTTGCAGTAGTTGCGGATGAAGTGCGCACATTAGCGAGCCGAACCCAAGCCTCTACTAATGAAATTCAGACGATGATTGAAAAGCTGCAGGCCGGCGCAGAAAAAGCTGTTGGAGCTATGAATGCGAGTCATAAAATGACAGGGGAAAGTGTACAGCTTGCAAGCGAGTCCGGTCATGCATTGGAAGCAATTACTCAATCGATTACCATTATCAACGATATGAATTCTCAAATAGCAACAGCGGCTGATCAGCAAAGTTCTGTTGCAGAAGAAATTAATCAGAGTATTGTGATGATTAGCAGTATTTCCGATGAAACGGTTGCAGTTGCCAATGAAACTTCTGCCTCAAGTGCTAACCTTACTGATTTGGCAAATGAGTTAAGTCAGGCGGTTAGTCAGTTTAAGGTTTAAGTTAGTAAAAAAATTTGATACAGAAGATACTGGTTTTTGAATTTATAACGGGTGGCGGCTTTTCACAGAAAGAGCTGCCAGAGTCATTAGCTAAAGAAGGCATGCTAATGCTAAAGGCTTTAGTGGACGAGCTTACTCTGCTGACTGATACTCAGGTAACTATAGCCTTAGATTGGCGGATTAAGAACTTTGAACTGCCAAAAAATGCTAAAGCTGTTGTGGTATCCAGTGATCAATGTATTTATGATCTGCTGCCAAAACTAATTGCAGATGCTGACCTGGTTTGGCCCGTTGCGCCGGAGATGGAAGGAGCTTTGCAAAAGGTAACAGATCTGGCAGAGAAAAAATCTAAAAAACTGCTTAATTCGTCTTCGCAGGCTGTCGCCATTTGCAGTGACAAGCTGGCAACAATTCAATGCTTGCACAAACAGAAAATATCTTCTGTTGAAGGTGTACAGCTGGATCAGTTTTCAGAAGAATTTAAGGCGCCATGGGTTATCAAGCCAAAAGATGGCGCAGGCTGTTTAAATAGCTATTTTGTTTCTGACTGCAAGGAGTTAATTCGCATTGGCAATCAGCTGGAAACTAAATGTGATTATCTTATACAGCCTTATATTAAAGGCATTTCACTGAGCTTATCCTGTCTGTTTAGAGAGGGTAAAGCCTGGATGCTATGCTGCAATAGACAGCTTATTTCTATCGTTGACGGAAAGTTTGAACTGGACAGCTGTATTGTGAATATAGCTGATGAAAATGATATTGACTATCAGGGATTAATTAATCGCGTAGTTTCTGCAATTCCTGGATTATTTGGATATGTTGGTATTGATTTCATGCTGCCAGAATTGGGGGAAGCTATGATTCTGGAAATTAATCCTCGATTGACAACTTCTTATGTAGGAATTAATCAGGCAATCGGCTTTAATGTAGCAAAAGCAGTTGTTGAATTGTTTCAGGTTGACCCCATTATAGTAAAAACACATAATCAGCAGATTATTGTTTCAATCTGAAAAATCAAGTAAAAGGAAGCATAATGCCACAATGCATTGTTGGCTGGGATATTGGTGGCGCGCATATTAAAGCGGCAGTCCTTGATTCAAGCGATACTATTTCAAATGTTTATCAAGTACCCTGTCCTTTATGGCGAGGAATTGAATTTTTGAAAAAGGCCATTGCCGAAATACTGAAGAAAATCCCTGAAAAAAGCTGTAGCCATGTTATCACCATGACAGGAGAGCTTGTCGATCTTTTTGAAAATAGAGATCAAGGTGTGGCAAAAATTATTCAAGTGATGCAAAATAGCATTACAGGGTCTGAGCTTAAAGTTTATGCTGGCCTAGAAGGTTTTTTAGCGCCTGGACAAATTAACCGGAGCCATTATAAAGCGATTGCGTCAGCCAACTGGCTGGCAAGTGCTTCATTAACTGCTGATAAAATAAAGACAGGGCTTTTTATCGATATAGGCAGTACCACCACAGATATTTTAGTTTTAGCAGATCATAAAGTACAAGCCATTGGGCTAACTGACTATCAGCGAATGATATCTGCTGAGCTTGTATATACAGGAATTATTAGGACAGCGGTAATGTCTGTGGCTCAGTCTGCCTATTTTAAAGGACAAAATATGGGGCTGATGGCAGAATATTTTGCCACTATGGCAGATGTTTTTCGGTTAACGGGGGAGTTGAATGAGGCGCACGACCAGACAGATACTGCAGATGGTGCAGAAAAAAATATTCCGGCCAGTGCAAAAAGGCTCTCAAGAATGACGGGGTATGAATATTCAGAAAATGACTTGCCCCTATGGCGACAGTTTGCGCAAAACATAAAGTCGCAGCAAAAAGACAAGATAAAACAGGCGTGTGAAAAACATCTTTCCCGGAATTATCTTTCTAATGGAGATTTCTTTATAGGTGCAGGGGTTGGCAGGTTTTTAGTCAAGCAGATAGCCGATGATTTAGGCTACCCTTACCTAGATTTTTCTGCGCTATGCGAACAGAAAATCACTCATTCAAATATTAATACGGCTGACTGTGCACCTGCTGTTTCGGTTGCGCTACTGAGTGAACGCGAAAATAGGAGAAGTTAAAAGAAAAAAGGGTTGTAGTTGATAATGTAAATTAACTTATAGATGTAACTAGCTATTTATAAAATAATTATTGATTTTATTTTTAATTGATTCTATTCTATTCGCGAAGATGTCTTTTTAGAATAAAGGTGGTTGAAGATGACGGCAGAATTTAATTTTATTTTTATAGCCAGTTTGACAGTAGCATTTACCGTGCTTTCAGGCGGTTTGCTGGCGTTTTTATTTAAACACGCAACAAAAGACAGAGCATATGTTAGGACAGGGTATGGAGGGGAGGTAATTGCCCAAAATACTGGGATTTTTATAGTGCCCGTTTTGCATCATGTGGTACCCGTTAATCTAAAAGCCATCAGTTTTGAAGTAGAGCTTGCTGATGAACTTGCCGTACAGACTCAGGACTATATGAAAGTAAATCTTTCGATAGTTTTCTATCTTAGAGTAAACCCTGGCAAAGAATCCATTTCTCAAGTTGCAAGCAGTTTGGGAGATATTACTTTATTCCCTGACAGGCTAAAGCAATTTTTAGAGGGGCAGTTAATCCACGTTATCCGAAAGGTGTCAGCCGAAATGAATATAGCTGACATTCATCAGCAGTCAGATTTTTTTGCAGAGAAGATTCAGAAGGATATTGCAGAGGACTTAAATAAATATAGTTTGCATGTCGAGCTTGTCTCATTAAAATATTTTGATCAGTCCGCTAAGGAATATTATAGTGAAGAAAATATTTTTGATGCAGAGGGTCTAAGCGGGCTGGCTAAAATCGTTCAGACTGAAAAACAGGCAAGGCAAGATATTGAACAGCAATCTCTTTTGCAGACTAAAGAAAAAGAGTTAGAAATGGAAAAGCTGGTTATAGAGTTGGAAAATAAAAAAAATCAGCTTCGCCTAGATCAGGAAAGGGAGGTCAAGATTTTTGAATCGGCCAATGAATTGGCCATTTCACAGGATGCGATTATAAAAGCTGCTGAGAAAACGCAGGCAAAAATAACGGCAGCACAAGAACTGGAAATATTTAGGCATCAGTCTGAAATGGCACTTGCAGAAAAACTGCGGGAAAAATTAAAACAGCAAATTGAAACGGATTTAATTAAAGCTGAAGCAGTGAAAGCTGAAATTCGGGTTAATTTAACTCGAAAAATAGAAAAGGCTGATAGCCAGGCTAAGATTAAATTATTAAAAGAAAAAATAAGAGATGAGCATGAAGTTGCCAAAGTTGTTGATTTGGCAGCAGCGAGAAAAAAGGCTGCTGTTGAAGATGCCGCAGCTTTGAGAATTAAGGCAGTGGCAGAAGCGGAAAGATTAAAAATTATAGAAAATAGCAAGCTTGAAGCAGAAGAGTTAATTGAAAAAAGATTGAAAACTAGATATTTGAATGAAGCTGAAGGGTTGATGGTTTTGATTGATGCTTTTAACGCCTTGCCAAAAAGCGACTTGCCATCAGAGGTCTACCCTGAATTGGTTGAACTTCTATCTGATCTTTTTCTGGGGAATAATCAGTTAATGAGGCAATGCGGCTTTATAGCGCTGTCTGCTGATAGCACAGATAAGGAGAGTTCTAGGGTATCGAAACATAAACTGGAAAGTTCACTTAACGGTAAACATAAGACTAAACTTCAGGCAATATTAGATGATGCCCGTAACAGCTTAACTAAAGAAGCGATAGATACTATTAATGAAAGTGAGCTGATGGTTGACCATGAGCTGGTTTTAGATAAATAGGTTTCATCATAAGAAACGGAAAAAAAATGTGTAATATATAGCAGGGCTTTATTTTCCGTTTCTAAACGAGTGGCCTGACAATCTGAGGTTGATGTCATGATCTTTAAAAATAGAGCTGTTAAAAACCATATTGATACGCCATTAAGATACCTTATCCTAGTGTCAGTCATTGACGGTTAAACTTGTTTTCAATAACTATTTCATCTAAAGATAGTTGTCCCGCACGAGGCGATGCATCAGCTATGCCTTTACCAATGGCAATAAACATTGAAATAATGTGGTCATCAGGTAAATTGATAAGGCTGGCAACAGCGGAAAAATCAAAGCCATCCATGGGACAGGAATCATAGCCCATTGATTTTGCCGACAGCATGATAGTTTGGGCCGCTATGCCGCAGGAGCGCATGACCTCATCTCTTTGGACTTGCTCTTTGTCACGATAATAACCATCAATTGCTGGCAAGATAAACTCCTGTACTTCTTTCGGTGCATTTTTCCAGTAACGCGCCGGCAACTTTTCCCATGCTTTTAAATCGGCACAAAGAATAATCAATGCAGAGCTGTCAGTGACTTGAGCCTGATCCCATGCGACTTCTCGAATTTGTTTTCTTAGCCCAGGATCTTTTACCACAACAAAACGCCAATGCTGGATATTGAATGCTGTGGGAGATAGCGCTGCCAAGGACAGCAGTTCATTTAACTCTGCATCTGTTAAAGTATGCTCAGGGTCATATTGCTTAACTGAGCGACGTAATTTTATAGCATCTTTGGTTTCCATTTGCATTTCAAATAGAGGTTAGGCTTGCAGTTTTTTTACTAAACTTTTACCGATAAAATCAGCAAAGTCTTCAGGATTGTCATAATCCTGTTTTTTTGCAAAATCAACAAGCCCCATTACTAAGCTTTTGGTTTCGGCAATTTCTTCATGAGACCGGCCACAGCCTTTGCAATGAGTACCGTCTTCGGTACATTGGTTGGGAACGCAGGGATTAAATTTCATTGTTATCTCCAATAGGTTGCTATGAGTATGGATTTAATTAGCCTTCTTTTGATCAAGGTTTTTTAGAATTTCTTCTAATGGAACAAGATTCATTGTAACTCTAAATAGAACGTCATGATTATGTAATAGTCCAAAACATTCATAGGTTCTTAACATGATATTGCTTTGGTTTAAGGTGTTGCTACTGGATTCTGGAAGCTGTTTAACTAAAATGTACAGCTTATCGTCATTTTTTAATCTGCTTAAATAGTGACGGTCAACTGATATTTCCTGTGAAGTATAAACCATAGGGTTGCGTTTAAAATCATGCTTTTCCAATTGTGCTTTTTCTAATAAAGCACCGGATGTTAAACTGCAGGGAAAAATCTCAGGGTAGTTTTCAATATGGGCCAATTCATCAAAATAATCAGACTGTTCTGCCAAAGAACCAGAAAGAAAGTTTTTAACATTGCCGTTATGCAAGAATTTTCGTTTAAGAAAATAATCCGTGCCCGGAATGATAGTTTTATCAGGGATAACATTTAAGTTGGGTAATGAATTGAATTTTACATCAGCTAAAAATAAAGCTGACTGTGTTTCTTTTTTAAACCCCAATAGAATAGTTTTTCCCTCGGCTTTTATGGCGATGCGATTGCCCAAGGTTAAACTGGGAATGGTTTTAATCAGTGTTTTTTTTATTTCAAGCTGAAAAGGTGTGGCCGGTTTTAAGGCGTTAACAAAGGTAATTTGATAATTGCTGAAGCGTAAATCATTTTCGGCAATTATCTTGTTTTCATGATGCGCTTCTCTATACAGGCGCATTTGATATTCTATTAAAGTATTTAACTGATAGCCAAGTGCTATAGGGCCTTTAAATGGGTTGTGAGTAATCTGAAGCCATTTATGCTTGTCATGAAACAGGTTGAAATCATCAGAGGCATTGCGGGCGACTTCGATATGAATTTGATCAAATATGAATGGTTCGGAGGTCATGAAATTGCTTGTTCAATAAAGGTAGCTGAAATTGTCGGCTCAGGGATTGGGCTATCAAACCAAAAGCTCATGGGATAGTCAAACCCCATGCCGTGCATATAATTATACAATGCTTTTTTTAGCCCTAGTCCTAACATTTCATGGTCAGTATTGGCTGGGTCATGATAATCGATGTCATTTTCTGCAAACAGTACGTTTTTGTTAGGTATTAATTCAATATTGTACTGTTCCGGATGCATGCCAATGGGACTGTGAATGGTTGCTGCAAAGCGATGCCAATAGGCGGACTGAAAACAGCCGTTGAGCATGAGTTGACGAACCCTTTCCAGTGAGTCAATGGTTTCCTGTTCTGTCTGGGTAGGGAATCCGTACATTAAATAGGCATGAACCAGAATGCCGGAGTTGGCAAAATTTTTAGTGACTTTGGCAACCTGTTCAACGGTTACCCCTTTTTTCATTAATTTTAATAAACGGTCTGAAGCCACTTCTAGCCCGCCGCTTATGGCAATACAGCCTGAATCAGCTAGCAGCTGGCATTTTTCTGCGGTAAATGTTTTTTCAAAGCGAATATTGCCCCACCAGCTAACAATGATATTTCGTTCTATCAGTTTTTTGGCCATGGCAAATAGAACTTTAGGCGGTGCGGCTTCATCTACAAAATGAAAGCCAGTTTCACCTGTTTCTTTAATTAATGTTTCAATTCTGTTGATAATGGTTTCTGCACCTGCATCATCGTATTGTCCTATATAGCTAAGACTAATATCGCAAAAGCTGCATTGTGACCAATAGCAGCCATGGGCAAGCGTCAGTTTATTCCAGCGTCCATCGCTCCATATTCTATGCATGGGATTGAGCATTTCACACAGCGACAGGTATTTATCCAGAGAAAGACCTGCATAGCAAGGTGTCCCCGTGTTTTTATGAGGAATATCATGCAATGCTGAGTTGGTATTGAAGATGACCTGGTGATTTTTTAAGTAATAGGTACGCAGTAAATCCTCAATAGGGCGCTTATGGCTTAAATATTCGAGCAAAGTTAAAAGTGGCCTTTCTCCATCATCAACAGTAATAAAATCAATAAATTCAAAAATGCGCGGGTCTTTTAAGGATCTTAATTCTGTATTGATAAAACCGCCGCCCAAAATTATTTTCAAGCCCGGATTGATTTTTTTACAGCACAGGGCAATTTTTAATGCACCTAGCATATTGCCAGGGAAGGGTACGGTTATCCCAATAATTGATGGATTTTCTTCTGATAAATAAGTTTTAACGAGTGATAAAATAATTTCATCTGTATAAAGGTAAGGCTGCTGTAATTGCTGATACAGATCGTCAAATGAAGGGTTGGAAGAGGCTAGCTGTTCGCCATAGCGGGTGATTTCAAAATTAGGATCAACTCCCTGTTTTATGACTGCTGAAATATCATCAATAAATAAAGTCCCAAGATATCTGGCTTTATCTTGAATGCCAAGATCACCAAATGCCTGTCGTAACACATCAGCTGACATTTCCTCCATTTGGTAAAGGCTTTCAAATTGGGGGCCTTCAGGAAGAAAACTGCGGGAAACAATGCGGTGGGCTAGAGAAGGGTTACGGCCTTGAAGAAATGAAACCGTGGCTTCTATGCATTTTTGATAGTCTGGATAGTGAGCTAAAAAATGATAAATGGCTTCAGGCAGTTCATCGTCCTCAAAATCTGCAAAGTTATCTTCTATTGTCGTGTAGATTTGATCTAACCCCTGTTTTGTCAGCAGCGATAGAAATAGGTCTATGGCTAAGTCCCGCTGAGTGACAGAATATTGTTCTTGTCTAAGAAACCCCGTTAAATACGCAGTTGCCGGATATGGCGTATTCAACTGAGTCATAGGTGGGGTAATTAGCAGAATTTTTTGATTGGTTTTTTCCATATGCTTTACAGCATTAGATTTGATTAATAAGGTGTTTATGATCTTATTGAGTCTAGACCGAGCGTCTCGGGTTTAAGTCTATTCTAGGGATCATTGACTTTTATTGGATATAGTAAGGCAACTCGCAATAAATAACCCACCAATCTTGCTTGTCTTTTTATCCGTCTTCAGCGTTGCAACTTCGGTCACATAGCTTGCTATGTTCCCTTCGTTGCGCCTTGAAGACGAATAAAAATCCTGCGTAATCTGGGTAGGTTGTTTAATGCGCGTTACCTAACTGGATTATTAAGATGTGATTTTGGTTTATTTCCATGCCCCAATAGCACTGTTTAATTCAGCTTCAGCGCGCAAAGCATCAAAACGGGCCGCTATATTTCTAGCATGTGATTTATCTCTGGCTACCTCTGCTTCAATATAGCGTGTGACAGTAACTACTCCGGCTTTACGCTGTTCGTTTACTAGGCGTAAAGCTTCTTCAGAAGCGGTAACAGAGCTGGCAGTGACTTTTATTCTGGCCAGGGCTTCAATTATTTTTAAGTGTGCCGATTTAACTGCGCTCTCAATCATTAGTTGAGTCTGTTTGGCCGATTTTTTGGCTATAGCCAATTGATGTTCAGCTTTTTTAATTCTTTTGCTGTCCCGAAAACCAGAGAAAATATCCAGTTCAACCATCACGCCGGCGGTTACATTGTCCCTGCTGGTGCTATAGTCGAGGTCTTTGCTGTCAGAACCATAGGATACATAGGCATCTGCTTTGGGCAAGAAGGCACCTTTGGTGGCATTTAACTGTTGCTGGGCTATTTCTATCTGCTTATTTGCTGTTTGCATTTCAGGGCGCTGACTTATTGCCTGGTTTAGCAGTTCTTCAAATGATTGGTTGGCCTGAGGCATAATCCATTGCTTCGAAGCATTAATTTCAAAAGCTTCGTGTGCTGTTAGACCCAGTAGACTTTTTAATCCTGTTTTTGTCAGTTCAATAGCATTGGATGTCTGTATCTTGGTATCTTGAGCTTCTGCTAGCTGAACCTCCAGAGAAAGCAGATCAGATTTTAAAGTAGAGCCTGCTTCATATCTGTTTCTGCTTTGCTTCAGTTCATTTTTAACTGCTTCGATTGAACGGTCAGCTACTTTGTCGACTTCTATAGAGGCCAGGTAGGCATAAAAAGTGGAGCTTACGGTTTGTATTAGCTGGTTGCGAGTTGCTGATTTATTCAAAGTAGCCGCTTCGATGCCCAGCTGGGCAGCTTTACTATTAAAATAATCTTGTCCGCCTCTAAACAGCGAATAGCGTGCAGTTACTTCAGGACGATAGTTGTCTACACCACCTGGGTTGTTAAAGTCTGTTGTAGGTGAGAAGTCAAGTCGGCGCTGGGCGATAATCATGCCAAATGCATGGGACGGGTTGGTGGAATGGGTATAGGATAAGCTAGTTTTAATGCTGGGGTAAAAGTTGGCAAGGGCTATGCCTAATTGAGCTTCCGCCTGAGCAATTCTATCTTGCATAATTTGCAAGTTGGGGTTATTTACAAGTGCGTGGTCAATGGCCTGCTGTAAAGTATAGCTGCTGTTTTCCGTAGCGGATAGAGTAGCCGAATTAAACAGTAGCGCAATAGCAATAAGACATGGTTTTTTATATAAATTAAACATAGTTTTAATTAGTATCCTTATTTACCTAGTTATGTGGGAGGATTCCATTTGACTGCCCTGTACACCTAGGGTGATAGAAAGGATCGCCATAAGAGGGAACCTCTACAGCTGACTTGGCAAGATAAGCTGTTCGCCTTCTGCCAAACCGGAGATTACCATTATATTACCCCCTGACTTTTGACCTGTCCGAATAAAGCGCCGGACAGGCATTTTATTTTCTAAAACCCAGACAATATCTAACTGTCCCATTTGCTTGATATAAGATGAAGGGATCAGCAGCTGTTTTTGTTTGTCAGAAGGTATGAGAATTCTGGCAAACAGGCCAGGTAGCAGTTTACCACTGTTTTCAATTTTTGCTTTGATCAGAAAGCTGCGGGCACCTGAGTCTGCAGCGGGTACAATTTCTTCAATGCTTGCCATTAGGGTTTTATTTAGTGCAGGAATATGAGTTTCCAATTGCTGTCCAATGCTGAGCGTTAACGCTAACGATTCACGTACATTGGCATCAATACGCAGTGATTTAGGATCATACAGCGTTAGCAGTTTCATGCCAGGAGAGGCCAAGTCGCCGGGTTCGGCAAACCGGTCAATTACTCTGGAATCAAATTGAGCTCTAATTTTGCTATAGCTTAATGTGATTTGCGATGATTCAAGCTGTTGTTTGGCACTGGCTAACTGGGCTTTTAAGCTATTGTAGTTTGCACTTGCCTGTTCAAGCTGAGCTTTTGTTACACTTTCCTTGCTATATAAGTTTTTGGTTCTCGCGTAATGGGATTTCGCCTGTTTTAGTCGTGCGCGAATTGAATTTATGTTTTCTTTCAATTGTGCAGCATTGGAGCGTATATTCCTGTTATCCAGCTCTATTAATAAGTCACCTTTTTTGACTGTGTCCCCTGCTTTTACTTTAATAGATTTGATAGGCGCTAAAATCCTGGCTGCAACATTTGTGGTTTGTTTGGAATGGACGGTTGCAGGGACATCTTCATTTAACTGGATCAGTTTGCTTTTCAGCGTTAAGGTTTCGCCCTGGTAGGTTTTATTTTGACTGATTTTTCCTGGTTTAATTTTAGAATCGAATGTACCGGCCATCCACATAACTGCAAGTAAAAGGCCTGCAATTGTTAATAATGGCACAGCAAAAGGTTTTATTTTATTGTACATATTTATGTCCTAACAGTGTCTTCTTCAGGTGAATAGATCAGGTAATAAACCACAGGGATAACCAGCAAGGTAAATAAAGTAGAGGCTATAATGCCGAAAATAATGGCTATTGCCAAGCCACTGAAAACAGGGTCTAAAGTAATAATTAAGTTACCCAGCAAGGTAGTTCCGGCAGTTAATAAAACAGGGCGCATTCGGATGGCACCCGCCTGTCGCAATGCCTCATTTAATGGCATGCCATTTTTTCTGGCCTGCTCAATAAATTCAATCAGAATAAGTGCATTGCGGATAACAATGCCTGCCAGAGCAATCATGCCGATCATAGCGGTCGCAGTAAATAGAACGGGGTCCGGACTGTTGCCTATAAAACGTTCTCCAAACTGATTTAATAGCCAAAAGCCGGGCATAATGCCAATAACAGTCATTGGGATGGATGACATAATAATTAGTGACAAGGTAGCGGAACCGGTTTGCATTCGCATTACAAAATAAATGCCTACCAGAGCAAAAGCAAAGGCCAGTCCCATATCCCGAAAGACTCGGATAGTAGTATCCCATTCACCTTCGCCATCCCATTTAACAGTAATATCATCGGGCACTGACCAGGGGATACCGCCGCCGGAATTAAAAAAACTTCGACTTTGCCATTCTGTTGATGTGGCCTCGGTTTTTCCCATATCCGCTTTTATATCCATTATCACTTCAACAGGCGTTCGGCCTTCCAGTTCGGCTGTGACATAGACAACTGGCTTTAAATCTTTGTGATAGATGGCTTTATTGGCAATAGATTCTGTAAAGTGGCCTAATTCGCCAAGAGCAATTAATGATTGGTCTGGGTTATGTGTTTGTCCTTTTATTGGCAGCACTTCAAGGTCGTTTTGACTGGTACGGCTATGTTTGGGCAATCGCAGTGAAATAGGCAAAGGGTTGGCTTCTCTTTCTAAATTTAAGTAGCCGGCAATATAGCCGTGATTGGCCAAACTTAGATTTAAAGCAATATCCTGAGTGGTAATGCCAGAAAGCATGGCTTTTTCTTTATCTGTGTGAAAGCGCCAAAGCGTCTGGTCAGCTTCAACTGTAGAGTCAACTTCTACTACAAAGGGTTCCTGTTTTAGTCTGTTCATAATAAGGGATGCAGTCTCTCGCTGCTGCTGATATTCAGTGAGCGGATCACCATAAATTTCAGCAACCACCGTGCTTAATACCGGTGGGCCTGGCGGAACTTCGACTACTTTGACTGAGGCTCCATCAGCATTGAGAGGTATCAGCATTTTACGCAATCGCAGCAGCACCGCATGAGAATTATGTTCCCGCTGTTCTCTTGGCGCTAAAGTCAACCGCAGATCGGCTAAGTGCGCTGCCTGGCGATAATAGTATTGTCTGACCAGGCCGTTAAAATCGATAGGTGAGGGTTGGCCTACATAGCTGGCAATGGCGTTGATTTCCGGCAGTGTCTTGGCAATTAGGGCTGCTTTTTCAGAAATGGCAGCAGTCTGTTCTAAAGTACTGCCTTCGGGCAGGTCGATCAAAATTTGCATTTCATCTTTGTTGTCAAAAGGCAGAAGCTTAAGTGGCACCATTCTAAACATGGGCAAACTGGCTGTGATGGCAAACAGAGAAATAAAGATGATAATCAGTATCCAGGCCTTTTTGCGGGAGGTTATAAAAGGACCTATAAGGCTGCCATATAGTTTTAACAAACCTTCGGAAGTATCTTCTTCTGTGGCAGGTTTTAATGCTTTACTGGACAGCCATGGCGTTACCATAAAGGCAACCAGAGTAGAAATGGTGACTGCAACGGGGACGTTGAATGCCATGGGGGCCATATAGGGGCCCATCATGCCCGTAATAAAGGCTAACGGAATAAAGGCAAGAATAATCGTTACGGTAGACATTAAAAGGGCAGATCTGATTTCAGCAATTGCCTTAATAATACGTTCTTGAGCATCTCCTGTACCCTTGCGCATAAATCTTTCTATATTGTCGATGCCGGTTATAGGATCGTCAACAAGTAAGCCTAATGACAGAATTAAAGCAAATAGGGTGACTCGGTTTATAGTGTAGCCCATTGCCATATCCAGCATCAGAGTTAGACCGTAACAGATTGGAATGGCTAAACCTACAACCAGTGCTGGTCGCCAGCCAAGAAATACCGCGATAAAAACTACAACGGTAAATATTGCAAATGCTAAGCTGGAGGTTAAATTAGTGACTTTTTCATTGGCTGTTTTTCCATAGTCGCGCAATACTTCGATATGGACTTCCGGAGGTAGCAAATCTTGCTGTAATTTTTCCATATGCTTATGGATGTTTTCTGCAAGCCAGACCGCATTAGATCCTCTTTTTTTGGCAATAGACAGCGTCACCATGGGATATTGATTATTATATCGCTCAGAATGCTTATGGCCGGGTGCAAATTCAATCCAGCTGTAATTATCGATTTCTGCAGGCCCATCTGTGATGTTAGCAACATCTTGTAAATAAACGGGAAGGCCGTCGACAACATTAATGACCAGTGATTTTAATTGGTCAACAGACCTGATAAAGTCACCTGCTTCAACAATAATTGATTGGTTATTTGCCGAGATTATGCCGGCACTCTGCAATTGATTCGATGAGGCTATGGCCTGAATTATTTCGCTTGCCGTGGTTTTTCTGGCTGCCATGCTTTGCGGGTTAAACAGAACGTTAATGGTTCTACTTCTGCCTCCCACTACGTTTACACGATTGCTGTCAGCAATTTGCTGCAGAGAGGTAGTGATTTCATCTGCGAAACGTCTCAATTCAAAATCACTGTACAGGTCAGGACTGTCACTCCATAAACCTAATATGACTGTGGGCACATCATCAACTTCCAAAGGTTTGATCACCCAGCTGCTGACAGCAGCTGGAATATTATCCTGATTGGAAAGCAGTTTGTTGTAGGCATTTAATAAAGAGTCTTCTCTATCTTCACCGACAAAGTATCGTAACGTAACAACTGCTCTGCCCGAACTGGAGCGGGAATAAATATGCTCGACTCCGGTGATTTGAGATAGCATCTTCTCAAGAGGCAAGGTGACCTGCTTTTCAATCTGTTTGGCGGATAAGCCAGGTGCAGAGATAAGAATATCAGCCATTGGCACTACAATTTGAGGTTCTTCTTCTCTAGGGGTGTAAATCAGTGCAATGGTACCAAGCGTAAATGAAAGAATGAAAAACAGAAGAGGCAAGCCACCTTTTAAGGAGTAGGCAACTAGTTTGTCTAAGCCTGTATGCTCGGAAACGGAAGATGGGTTTGCGTTATGAGTCATTTTTATTGAGTATCGATTTGATCGTTTTGGTAGTCTCAGCTGTAATAATAGTTTAAAGCAGCATGTTATAGAAGGTTAATGAATATAATTATATTCTAATAAACTTGTTTTTAGAAGGTCTTTGATGCACTTAGGCGACTGGAAGCAAAAAGCCCAGCCACTTAATTGGTCTTTTTATCCAAGTTGCTTAGATAGCACAGCCTGCTTGTGGCCTAAACTGTGACGCCGGGAAGAAACAAATTACTTCGGAGCATGAGGGGGGCATAAATAATATTGTATTTCTTAATGCCAATTAAATAATGGCTAACGGTAATATTCTGTCTCATAAAAAATTGAAAAACGTCGCCATTATTTTTTGCCACAGGGTATTTCCCTAAAGTTTCTTTTTTAAAATTGGCAAATATTTGCATTAGGTTAAATCAGCTTTTGTTCCCAGCAGTAAAAAGTAATCAATGGAATTTAGGAGTAAATGATGCCTGGGTGATGTGATCAATTATATTGAGAACATCAGCGCTTTTTCTTGCATCAATAGGAACCACCGGCCAGTTGATTCCCTGTTTATTCATAAATTCTGAATAGATTGATATATCGTGCGTGCTATTTACATCTAAATGCGTAATTCCCACTACAGCAGGTTTTTTTGATAAAAATTCTTTATTATTTTTCAGGTAATGATCAAGGTCTTTTAATGGATCGTCCTGGTTATTGGTTATTAAAATAATTAGTCCGCAGGCTCCTTTTGTCAGAACAGCACTCATGAAACTGAACCTTTTCTGACCAGGAGTACCGTACACATGAACTTTACTGCTAGATTGAGTGTAGGATCCGTAATCCATCGAAGTTGTTGTGGTATCTTTTATATTTTTTACGCCGTCAGTTGGCGCTGTTTCTGTTGTTATTGGCGGCTTTTCGCTAACAGCATGAATTGCTGTTGTTTTTCCTGCACCGACACTTCCAGTAATGACGACCTTTATTTGAGAAGGTAAGTTTACGGCATGTCTGTGGATGGGGTCAGTAGAAGCGCGGGTTGACTGCTTATTTTTATTTTTTTTGTGTTCCCCTGTTTTTTTTGTAGCTTTGTGGGAATGATCCATTTTTACTCGATCTTGACTTTTAGTGCCGGACTCTTGAGGGGGGGTATGCTTAACAGTTTTTTTTATGGCAGGAACCTTGTCTGTCCGCTGTTTTTTTCGAAAAAAAGATCTTATTTTTTTAAAAAAATTCATATTTTCCAACTAGGTGTGGTTTATGTGGAATCTAAAGCAATTTAATATTAGGCGAGAGTTACTTAATTTTAGCTGAATTCTGTTCTTTTTAAACTCCATTATCCTAAATAAATCAATTGAAAGCTATTCTGCCGAGTTTTTTGTCTAGATTTTTCACAAAACCGTAAAGCAGAATAGTATCCTCCGACTTGCGAGAGCTGAAAAACCCTATATATTGTGTTAAATTAATATAACTTGGGTATTTGTCGCCAAAACTTTTGGCTGTAATTTTACGCCGTTCTTCACTATACGTTATCCAGAGCATAATAATATCTACTGCAAAGTATAACGGTTATTATCTATCTGGTGTGAAGGTGTTGCTCTAAATGGTACAACATGGGTAAACTATATGGGCATACCAAGCGAATTCCGGTGTTTAAAAAATTGGCCAGCTTCTGTAGGTGCTATTTTTACTATAAAACTGGACAAAACACAACTTCCTACTATTCTTAGGATTAATTATTTTCGATAAAATTAGGATTCATAGCTACTCGATGTTCATTACTGATAATAAACCGCGTCCTGAATTTGTCGATTCTGAAAATAGCTTTATCGTTAAAGAGCTTCTGTGGATTAGCGAAACACAATCGGATGAATGCTTATATCAGCAAATAGTCTTTAAAGTACTTAGAAAGCCTAAGATGCTGACCTTTCACTTGCAGAGAATTTATTTAACCTATGGTTTAGGCATGCAGGATCAGCTTTATGCCGCACTGGTAGATTTGCTGTTTGTACTTGAGGGAAAGGGAAAATTATTAAGCAGCAGGATGGTTGCATCTACTCAGTCTCTTTTAACGGAAGAACACGTTAGTGTTTTAAGGCGCTACTTAGAAACGCAAAATGGTCGCTTGCTTGTCGGCAATAAATTTTCAGTCTGCGTGACGGGAGAGATAGGTATTAGAGAGCTGGTGTTTAAAAGGCATCATGCAAAAGCCGATCATGATCCCTTGAAATTGGCGCAGGACTATATTCATTATAGCCAGCTAGGTGAAGCGCTCGAGACTTTAGAGGCCGCTTGTTTAAGATCCCCTGACAGAGAAGATTTGCAAAAAGAACTTTTAGGCCTGCTAAAGTTAACAAAAAATATTCAGGCATATAGAAGAATACGTAATGTTTTTTTGGAAAATAAATTAAAACTATCTGAGGGGTGGCAGGAATTGGCTGATTATTTTGCTGAGATAGGCAATGAAAAATAACAGTATAGAACCATTGCGGCTTGCGCTTTATGGTATGGATAAGCGGACCTATAAAACTATGACTCTGTATCTTGCAGGTCCGTGTAAAGGTGTTGCCGTTGTTGTGAGTGAACTGGACGCTGAGGCTGATCTAATTGATGCTGACTATGTCAAAGCAAGAGAAGTGCTTGATGAGCGGAAATCCAAATCCCCAAATCGGCCCATTATTCTTCTTTCATTAGAAGAGCTTTCTATAGCAGGCACAGTGTATGTGAAAAAACCTGTTATAACTGTGGATTTGGTTGCTGCACTTAAACAGGTGCGTAAAGCAGTTGGTGCGGAACGGTCAAAAAAAGAAAATCCTGTTTCTGCTAGGCCGGTTTTAAAGGCTGAGGTAGAACCTAAACCTATACTTGAAAAACCCAAGGAAGCAGATCCGTCAGTAGCTGAAAAAAAACAGCCAGGCATTAAGCGCGTAGATAGCGAAGAAAGAAAAAAGACATCCAAGCATCGGACTGCAATGGACTTAACTGAAGCTGGTTTTTCTGCCTATATAGGATTGATTGACGGGGTAGATTTTTCTGATTCGCGACAGGCGTTGAATGCGTCTTATAACCCCAAAGAATTTTTTTTAGGCTATGTGCAGTCCGCACTTAAAACATGTAAGGAAAATGGGCGGGTTTTGCAGCTAAATTCAGGATGGAAACCGCTAATAATCTTTCCTCATAGTCAGGAGGTTTGGTTGGATGCTGATGATAAGCAGTTAAAAGCATTTGCAGGGCTGGCAATGAAAAGTAGTCCATCTCAAGGGTTATCTCTGAGTTCTATTAACCGAGAAACAAACGATTTCAGTCAGAAAATGGAAGGATTTTATGATATAGATCATTTTCTATGGAAACTGGCAGTATGGACATCAAAAGGCAGGTATCCCGAAGTGATAGATATTAACAGGCCCGTGTATCTAGTGCAGTGGCCAAATTTTACGCGATTGCTGGTCACGCCGCATGCAATGCGAATAGCTGCATTATTGGTTAAAGGTCCAAGAACAGCAATGAATATCGCTAGCGCTTTAAAGATAAAGCCGCAATATGTCTTTATCTTTATTAGTGCGGCTAATGTACTTGGTCTGGTTGGTCAGGCAAAACGACAGGTTGATGTGTTGCTGGCACCGCCTGAAGTTAAGGCGTCTAAGTCTAAAGGGTTGCTAAGTAGAATACTTGGCCGGTTACGTGGTTAGGGATTAAAAAACAATGAGTCAATATAAAATTATTTTTACTGGTCCGGTAGGTGCTGGCAAAACGACAGCGATAGATTCGATCAGTGATGTGCCTCCGGTTAAAACGGATGCGGTTGCCAGTGATATGACTAAAAATCGAAAAGCCGCCACAACGGTAGCTATGGATTATGGAATAATGAACCTGGATGACGGAGAAAAGATTCACCTGTATGGTACACCTGGGCAGGAGCGTTTCGATTTTATGTGGGATATATTAACGGTTGGCGGTATTGGGCTGGTTTTATTATTAGATAATACAAGAGCGGACCCATTTAAGGATATGCAGTTTTTTCTTGATTCCTTTAGTGATTTTATTGCAAGCTCAGGTGTGGCGATTGGTGTGACTCAAATGGATTTGAGCAGTAAGCCAACAATTGACGACTATCACAAACAATTGCAGGGAACAAATTTAAAGCCGGCTGTATTTTCTGTAGATGCCCGTGTTAAGAGTGATATTTCATTATTGGTACAGGCTCTGCTTTTTTCGCTTGATCCCGTTCTGGAGGAGGCATAGATCATGAGTAATTATGATTTAGTTGATGGTCTGTTTCTTTATCCGACCCCTAGCGGGGCTTATTTTGCGGTTGCTTCGCCTGAAGATGGAAGGTCAAGAAATTTTATAAAGCGATTGTTAGAGCTTCCTGAAACCCCGCCTTTAAATGTAAAAACGTTAATGAATCTAATGGGGGAGAAGAGTGAGAGTAAAGCGCTGGATTTGCTTCGCCATTGTCAAAAGATAGGCTGGGTTCAAGGTGTTGAAAGCAAGATTGAATCTCCGCAGGGCCTATTAGATGAAATATTGCCAGATTTGCTAAAAAAAGTGTCTGAAACTGAAAAAGTGCTGCTAGCTGATGAGCATGGATTTTATTGGGCGCGTAGCGGCTTTCCCCATGAGGTGGCTGAAGAGCTGTCTGCATTGAGTGCAGAAATAGCAACAGTGCATAGAAAGCGGTCTGGTCTTTTGGTAAAAAACTTGGGCATAGAAAGCTATGCGTGGGCAATTGTAGATGCTTTTGGCAATAGTCAGACAGGTTTCTGGCCTATACACATTGGAGGAAACCGGCTGGTTATCATTATCTCTGGTATTCCGCATTTTAATCAGCCAGATTTTGTAACACTTATTTGGGCATTAAGCATTCGTTATGCAAAGTAAGTTACAATGTTGATTTTTTATAATTTTTTAACTATAAGGTATTAGTATGAGAGCAGATATGCTTACCTCGGTTTTAGCCGAGCTTAATGGGACTTCGGCTGATATTGAAGCTTCTGGCGTTATATCGACTGATGGCTTGATGATGGCGTCAGTATTGCCAGCGGGTTTGGATGAGGATCGGGTTGGCGCAATGAGTGCGGCAATGCTGTCGTTAGGAGACAGAACGGCTCAGGAGCTAAATAGAGGAGGTTTGGAGCAAGTTCTTATTAAGGGTGACAGCGGTTATGTTTTAATGACTTATGCTGGTGATGAAGCAGTTTTAACCGTCATGGCAAAGCCAAATGCAAAATTGGGGCTGATTTTTCTAGATGTGAAAAGAGCCGCTGAAAGTATTACAGAACTGCTTTAATGAGCGTTATTATTTTAGTTCTTGGCGGGGGGGGCAAAGAGTGTAAGGCGCTGAATAAAATTTATTTTTCAATAGATTAAGGTCTTTTGAAGATGGTTTTCAACTCAGCTGGTTGCTGGAGCAAGGCGTCAATTTGTTGTGATTTGCATTCCAAAACCCACTAAAAAGATAAACAAAAAAGCATATGTCTTCTATATTTGAAATATGAAGATAATGCATATTTGTTTACTTGGGTTGGATGGGAGTTTTTTATGATCAGTGACATGAGGCCTGAAGATATTGTTGGTGATTATAAGGAAGCTACACTGAATCTATATCAATCAATTTCTAGAAAAGTTTTATATACGGAGATTGAAACGCCCTATCCAGACGGTAAGTTAATTGTCTCTACTACCACCCCGGGTGGAGTAATTACTCACGTCAATCAATCATTTATAGAAATGTCTGGATTTACTGAAGAAGAATTAATCGGTGCACCGCATGCCATTCTTCGGCACCCCGATATGCCCCCTGCCGCTTTTCAGGATTTATGGGATACTGTAAGGCGATGTGAAAAATGGCAGGGGTTTGTAAAAAACCTGCGCAAAGACGGTGGGTTTTATTGGGTGAAGGCAACTGTCATTCCGAATATTAGGAATGGCAAGCTCGTTTCCTATACTTCGGTTCGCAGAAAGCCTTCTCGAAGCAAGGTGGAAGAATGCATAAAGCTCTATCCAACACTATTTTAATGCGGAGACTCTAATGTCATTTGTTTTTACAGTGAGTCCGGACTTTACTCCTGAGCATCTGTCTGGTTGGTATATTTTTAATACATGGATTCAGAAGCAGACGGATAGCGCCATTCATTTGGAAATGTATAATGATTTTCATAGCCAAAGAGAAGCTATACAAAATGATGTAATCGATTTGATATACGCAAACCCATTTGATGCGGCTATGCTAGTGCGTGAAAAAGGCTTTCAGCCTTTGGTGAAAGCGTCTGGAGAATCTGATGAAGCACTTATTGCGGTTAATGCTGGGAATTCAGTTGAGGATGTTTCTCATTTGAAGTTGGGAGTAAAGGTTGCATATACTGATGACCCTGATGTCAGGATGATGGGTATGATAATGCTAGAGCCGGCTGATTTGGATGCAGGCAGGATAAATTCTGTTTTATCTGATACCTATGTTGTAGTTGCAAAGCATTTGTTAAAGAATGAGGCTGATGCGGGGATATTCCTGGCTGAGGCGTATGATGATCTTTCTTCAATAATAAAAAAACAGCTCAAGGTTCTAGTTAGGAGTCAGATCGGTGTTGTTCATCATTCTTTAATGATCGGCCCCAGATTGCTGGACAAAAAAGAACAGTTTCAGAAAATTTTAGTTGAAATGCATGAAGATGAAAAAGGGCTGGGTGTATTGAATAGCCTTGGTTTCAGCGCCTGGGAAAAAGTAGAAGATGATGAAATGGAGTTTATGATTGATTTGATGGATACACTATCAACCTAATGCTGGAGCGATAAAGGCTAGCGTAATTTTTTAACGCAGACAAACTTATTGTCAGCTGTCAATTCCATTTCAAAATATCCGGCAACTCCTTCCTTGGTCAAGAAGGTTTGGATGTTTCTGGCGGGGAAAGAAATTCTTCGGCCATCATCGGCAAGCACGGATATATTTTTAGCATCTCCCTGATAGACCTGTAGATATTGGCTGTAAGATAGCCTTAAAGAAAATCGTATGAATTGATGTGGTCTCATTTTCAATTTAACAGGTGGTTGGAATCTCTCAAGGCAGGCAAGCCCTTGAGAGATTTTAACATGACATTATATATTTACGCATATTAGTCGCTACGCTTTTGATAGTTTACGACTTGCATTGATGTTGCTGGAAATTGCAGCTGATGCGAATAATGTTGATGAAATGATAAATTCTCCGGAGATAAATCCAAACAGTCCTGTGATAAACATTAGTCCAGTTAAAATATCTTTTTTAAAGTCGCTCATATCAAAAAATCCTTGGTTAAATAGTGATGAAGGTGTATTTTATTTGAAATACGAGATAACTATAGTTGACGTTATGATGGTAAACAATGGGTGTAATTAATGATAGTTTGTTTCTTGATTGGTAACAAATTGTCATAATTTATTCATAATGCTCAGGTAGTATGGCATCCCTTTTTTGTTTCTCAAAAGACCAATAAGCTGATGCGTTGGGAAAACCTATTGGTTTATATAGCGCTTTTTAGGATTTGAACAGTCTTTTCATTAATGTTCTTCAGTATTGATTTGACAGTAAAATATCAAGAAAAGCAGTGTTTTACCTGTTACAGGTTTTATGCTTCATAGAGATTGTAAATAGAAAAATATCTGCTTCATTCTCTCTTGGGTATTGACGATGGATCATTAACCCTTTAGAATTGATAAGTTATGTTAGATCGATTACCAATTCTTATAGATCCATTGAGTTTTGCTGAAAGAGGCAAGAGGCTTTTGGGTACAATCAAGATAAATGAATTATCCCGTTTATCTGAGGTTTTACTCGATAACTCCGGTGAAATAGAAGTTGACCTTGCTTTTGATAAAGAAGGAAGGGTGCCCGTTATTGTAGGTAAAATTAAAGCAAATCTAATTGCTGAGTGTCAGTCGTGCTTAAAGCAGGTCGTTCTACCCATCGACAAGCATTTTAAATTAGGTATGGTTACCTCAGAAGAGCAGGCGGATAGGTTGGCTGGTGAGTGCGAACCACTGTTTTTACAGGATGAGAAAGTTTCACTGAATGAACTTGTTGAAGATGAATTGCTATTAGCATTGCCTGATTTTCCAAAACATTCAGATGTCTGTGTTGAACGTGGAAGAGATGAGGCAGTGAATGAGCACGAAGAGATAGATTCTAACAACCCGTTTTCTGTTTTGGCTAAACTAAAAAATACTGGAGATTAAAAATGGCTGTACAAAAAAGTAAAGTAACACGTTCAAGACGCGGACAGCGTCGTTCACATGACACATTGACAAGCAAAACCTTGTCTCAAGACCCTATGACAGGAGAAACTCACTTGCGTCATCATATGACGCCTGATGGTGTATTTAAAGGTCGTCAAATAGTTTTAAATGATGAGGATTAAAATTCCTGTAAATTAATGCTGGCTTATACTGGCTAGCACTTTACAGTTTTTGATTATCTCAGGGCGCGTGTGCGAAATTATTTCTTGCACGTTCCTCACTGATTTTGCCGGTCTAGATCTAGATCGGTTTCTATTAAATTTTCTGGAGTTGACCCTGGCGTGAGCTTAACAATTGCTATTGATGCGATGGGTGGGGATTTCGGTCCTCAAGTAACCATTCCTGCGGCTTTGAAATGCTTAAAATATAATTCTGATTTAAGCATTATTCTGGTTGGGGATGAGCTCGTTTTGAATGAGTTGCTGGCTGATGATTTGGCTAAATATAAAGATAGGCTGCTGGTAAAGCATGCTTCTCAGCAGGTTGAAATGGATGAAAAACCTCAGAATGCATTAAGAAGTAAAAAAGACTCTTCAATGCGGATTGCTATTAATTTAGTTCGTGACTGTGAGGCTGATGCCTGTGTCAGTGCCGGAAATACCGGAGCGTTAATGGCAATAGCCCGATTTGTACTTAAGATGATCCCCGGGATAGATAGGCCCGCCATCATTTCTACCCTGCCTTCGACTTTTGGTCATACTCATATTCTTGACCTGGGTGCTAATGTTGACTGTACAGCCGAACACTTATATCAATTTGCAATTATGGGCGAAGAAGTCGTTAAAGCTGTTGAGCATATTCCTTTACCTAAAATTGGTCTGCTAAATATTGGTGAGGAAGATATGAAAGGGAATGGCCAGGTTAAAGCCGCTGCAAAGCTTCTGGAGGCTTCTTCTTTAAATTACGTTGGCTATGTCGAAGGCAATTCAATTAATGCTGGCAGTGAAAAGGTTGATTTAATTGTTACGGATGGCTTTGTTGGAAATGTGGCGCTTAAATCAATTGAAGGTGCTGCAAAAATGATTGCAACTAAGTTGAAAGAGGCTTTTTCAAAAAATATTTTTACTAAGATTGCTGCCTTGGCGGCATACCCGGTGCTAAAACTGTTCAAACAGAGTATTGACCCCAGAATGTATAATGGCGCCAGTTTTATTGGCTTGCGAGGCTTGGTTGTTAAAAGCCATGGTGGAGCAGATGAATTGGCATTTGAAACAGCTATTCATTTGGCTGAAGTGGAAATAGAGCAGAATGTTACGAAAAAAATAAGTGATAAAGTTGCTGCTACTTTGAAAGAAAGAGAGAGCGAATGAAACGTTGTTCAAAAGTAATTGGTACCGGAGGCTATTTGCCCGAAACCGTACGGACTAATGAAGATATTTCAAAGTTGGTTGATACTACTGATGAATGGATTGTTGAACGGACCGGAATAAAGACTCGGCGTATTGCCGGGCCAGAAGAAAGCGCCGCAAGTATGGCCGAAATCGCCGCTCTGCAGGCCATAGAAATGTCAGGGACTGAAGCTGGCGAAATAGATTTGATCATTGTTGCAACAGGATCTCCTGATAGGGTTTATCCAAGTACTGCCTGTATGCTTCAGCACAGGCTGGAAATCCAGAACTGTGTATCATTTGATATTCAGGCTGCCTGTTCCGGGTCTATTTTTGCATTGAGCATTGCGGATCAATATATAAAGTCAGGTGCTGCAGATAAGGTGCTTATCGTTGGGACAGAAATCTGTTCACGGCTGATCGACTGGACTGACAGAGGAACATGCATTTTGTTTGGTGATGGAGCGGGGGCCGTGCTTTTGGATTCATCGGACACATTTGGCATATTATCTACACATATTCATTCGGATGGTGCATTTGAAGATTTGCTTTATTGCCCTAATCCTCAGGTGGCTACTGATTCAAATATTAACGAGAAAGGCTTTATAACCATGAAAGGTAATGAGGTGTTTAAAGTTGCAGTCAATACCCTGGGACGTATTGTTGACGAAACGCTGGCCGCAAATGGTTTGGATAAATCTGACATAGACTGGCTTGTCCCCCATCAGGCCAATACCAGAATTATTGCAGCCACCGCAAGAAAATTGAAAATGTCCATGGATCAAGTGGTTCTGACACTTGAAAATCAAGGCAATACCTCTTCCGCTTCTGTGCTTTTAGCTTTAAATGAAGCAGTAAGAGATGGACGGATTAAACGGGGGCAGCTTATTTTGCTGGAAGCATTTGGTGCTGGGTTTACATGGGGTTCAGCATTAATTAAGTATTAGAGAGGCAATCTAAAGGCACAAAGAGCAAGTGTATTGCTCTTTGTGCCTTTAGCCTTTTGCCTGTTTTTTTAAATAAAGAAATTATTATGAGCGAACAAAATTATAATTTAGCTTTTGTTTTTCCTGGGCAGGGTTCGCAGTCGGTTGGCATGCTATCTGAATTAGCAGGAGCTTTTCCATTAGTTAAGCAGGTGTTTGAGCAGGCATCAGACTGTTTGGCCTTTGATTTATGGAAATTGGTTCAGCAGGGGGCTATTGAGGACTTAAATCAGACGCATAATACTCAGCCAGCTATGTTAGCCGCGGGTGTGGCTATGTGGCGTGTATGGTGTGAGCAGACTGATGTAAGGCCTGGCTGGATGGCAGGACACAGTTTGGGTGAATATAGTGCATTGGTCTGTTCTGAAGCAATTAGCTTTGAAGATGGAGTATCTTTAGTTGCTGAGCGTGGCCGACTGATGCAGGAGGCTGTGCCGGTGGGAGTGGGTGCAATGGCAGCAATTATAGGTCTGGAAGATCACGTAGTTGTTAAAATCTGTGCTGACAATGCAGAAAATGAAGTTGTTTCTGCTGTCAATTTCAATGCTCCAGGTCAAGTGGTAATTGCTGGGCATGCTGATGCGGTTGTCAGAGCAATGGCAGCTGCTAAAGCGACGGGAGCTAAACGGGCACTGAAATTGCCAGTAAGCGTGCCGTCTCATTGTGCCTTAATGATGAGTGCTGCAGAAAACCTGGCTGAGACGCTTAAAGGTATACATATTGATATTCCAAATAAGACAATAATTCATAATGTAGATGTCGCATCTCATAATGCGGCGGAAGTTATTAGGAATGCATTAAAGGAGCAGTTATTTAAACCTGTGCGCTGGGTGGATGGAATTAAATATATGCATGATCAAAATGTAGTGAATTTTGTTGAATGCGGCCCCGGCAAAGTTTTGATGGGGCTTAATAGACGCATTGTAAAACAGGCTAATCATATGACTATGTATGATCCGACAACATTAGAAAAGACAATTGATCAATTAAGTGGGGCGTTTGATGGATAAGAAAGTAGCTTTAGTAACAGGTGCCAGTCGTGGAATAGGCCGGGCAATTGCTGAGCAGTTGGTTGCAGATGGATTTTTTGTAGTTGGTACAGCAACCAGTGATAATGGTGCAGATGCAATATCTGCCTATTTGTCAGAAAATGGTAAAGGTATAAAGTTAAATGTTGCAGATGCTGATTCGATAGCCGAAGTGATAAAAACAATTGCCGAAGAATATGCAGCACCTGCTGTGCTAGTTAATAATGCTGGAATAACGCGCGATAATTTATTGATGCGTATGAAAGATGATGAATGGAATGATATTATCACTACCAATTTAACGTCTATTTTTCGTATGAGCAAAGCGGTATTACGTGGCATGATGAAGGCTAAAACAGGTAGAATTATCAATATTTCTTCTGTAGTCGGGGCAACGGGCAATGCCGGCCAAACAAATTACGCGGCCTCTAAAGCAGGAATGATTGGTTTTGCAAAATCCATGGCTAAAGAGGTTGGGTCGCGAAACATCACTGTAAACACTGTTGCTCCCGGGTTTATTGATACAGATATGACCAAAGAATTGGCTGATGAACATAAAAAAGCACTAATGAGTTCAATTGCTTTGGCTCGACTGGGTGACCCTAAGGAAATTGCTCATGCAGTCTCATTTTTGGCTTCAGAAGGTGCATCTTACGTGACGGGGGAAACAATTCACGTAAATGGCGGTATGTTTATGTCTTAGTGTTGTGACTTTGTCGCAATATCAAGTATAATTCGACTCGGTTTACTGGCTAGCCAGTGACAGGGTTTCTATAACTTTTAAATAACAAAATATAGCAAGTCGTTATAGTGCTTGCAAGTTTGGGGAAAATAAAATGAGTAACATTGAAGAACGCGTTAAAAAGATTGTTGCAGAACAGTTAGGTGTTAAGGATGATATTGCTAATGATGCATCTTTCGTTGATGATCTTGGAGCTGATTCTTTGGATACAGTTGAACTTGTCATGGCACTTGAAGAAGAATTCGAATGTGAAATTCCAGATGAAGAAGCTGAAAAAATCACAACAGTTCAGTTAGCTATTGATTATATCAATACAAATCTATAACTGATTGAACTTATCTGGCGGATGAATTCTCATTCGCTAGAATTAGTTTTTGCCTTTTTTAAAAACTCCCTCCTCAATATGAATTTTTATTTCTCTCACAGGTCATTATTTTGAGCACACGTCGAGTTGTCATCACGGGTTTAGGCGCAATCACGCCTTTGGCTAATAATGTAGCAGATACCTGGGACGGTATCATTAATGGCAAAAGTGGTATCAGTCCAATCGATTCATTCGATATTTCGTCCTTTGCAAGCACATTTGGCGGCGTTATCAGAGGATTTGATATTAGCGACTATATTCCAGCAAAAGATGCAAAAAGAATGGATAAGTTTATCCATTATGGCATTGCCGCCGGCTGTCAGGCAATTGAAGATTCTGGTATCGAAATAACGGTAGAAAATGCTGAACGGATCGGTGTTGCAATAGGGGCAGGCATTGGTGGCATAACAGGAATTGAAGAGTGTCGAGTGACTTATGAAAAAAGTGGACCGCGCAGGATCTCACCTTTTTTTGTGCCAGGCAATATCATCAATATGATTTCTGGCAACCTTTCCATTAAATACGGGTTAAAAGGACCTAATTTTGCTATTGTCACTGCATGTTCTACCGGAACACATAATATTGGTGATGCTGCCCGGTTGATTAAATATGGCGATGCAGATGTAATGGTTGCAGGTGGTGCTGAATGCTGTACCACTTCGCCTACCGCAATGGGCGGGTTTGCCTCAGCTAAGGCACTGTCACGCAGAAATGATGACCCGCAGGCAGCCAGTCGGCCCTGGGATAAAGACCGTGATGGGTTTGTGCTAAGTGATGGGGCAGGAGTTGTTGTTCTGGAAGAATTGGAACACGCTAAAGCACGCGGTGCAAAAATCTATGCCGAAGTGCTGGGCTATGGTATGAGTGGCGATGCCTATCACATGACAACGCCTTCAATTGGCGGAGAAGGGGCGGCCCGTTGCATGAAAAATGCAATAAGAGATGCCGGTTTAAATGCTGAGCAGATTGATTACGTCAACGCTCATGGCACTTCAACGCCCGCGGGAGATGTTGGCGAAACTCTGGCAATGAAAGCTGCGTTGGGTGATCATGCCTATAAGGTAGCAGTTAGCTCAACTAAATCAATGATTGGCCATTTATTAGGTGCTGCAGGAGGCATTGAAGCAGTGCTCTCTGCTTTATCTCTTGTAAACCAGGTTGCTCCGCCAACCATTAATTTGGAAAATGCAGATCCTGAATGCGATCTGGATTATGTTCCAAATACTGCGAGAGAAATGAAAATTGATGTTGCCATGTCCAATTCCTTTGGTTTTGGCGGAACCAATGGTACTTTAATTTTTAAGCGTTACTAATATAATAGATACAACGGTGTATGTATCTGCTCAATGGGGAAAGTAGGCACTGTATAGATTTTGCAGACAGAGGCTTTCAGTATGGCGATGGTTTATTTGAAACCATTGAAATAGTCAATGAAAAGCCTGTCTTTTTAAATCGGCATCTACGGCGACTTAATAATGGCTGCCAAAGACTGTTGATTCCTATGCCTGATATTCAAACACTCAGGAAAGAAGCTTTCCTGTTATCCCAAGACTCAGTTCATGCTGTTTTAAAATTGATTGTCACCCGAGGTTCTGGCGGGCGGGGCTACCGCCAGCCAGAGAATATCAAATCTACACGTCTTTTATCCCTGCATCCCTCCCCCGATTACTCTAAAGATTTCACTATACAGGGCATCAATGCCAGGATGTGCACAACTCGCCTGGGATTAAACCCTGATCTCGCCGGCTTTAAGCATATGAACCGTCTGGAGCAAGTGCTGGCACGTGCTGAATGGGATTCGGCAAAGATTCAAGAAGGCCTCATGTCAGATATTAATGACCATGTTGTTGAAGGCACCATGAGCAATGTGTTTTTAGTGAAAGATAAGGTTTTGTATACACCGAAAATAACGCAGTGCGGTGTTAAGGGAATATTGAGAGACATTATTATTCAGTTAGCTGTCAAGTATCTAATTCCAGTTGTCGAAAAGAACATCACTAAAGATGAAATATTTTCAGCGGATGAGCTGTTTATTACAAACTCAATTATTGGAGTATGGCCAGTTAAACAGTTAGAATGGAGAAATTTTGGAGTAGGGGGATTAACTCGTCAGCTACAGTCTCTTTATTTGGCATTTAAACAGCAGGAAACTCATGATTGCTAAAAGTATTGCTGTTATTTTATTGCTAATAAGCCTCTCTTTAGCTTGGCTTTGGAATGAATATAATTCTGTATTAAGCACCCCCGTAGTGCTTGAAAAGCCTCGAGTGGTAGAGATAAAAAAAGGAGATAGCTTTCAAAATATTAGCAACAGGCTGCTGGCACTGGATATTGCAATTAAGCCTTTATGGTTCAAGGCGATTGCTTATCATAAACAAATAGCCAATAAGCTAAAAGCAGGGGAGTATGAGTTAAGGAAAGGGCTTACAATGCCTGAAATTTTAGCCATATTTGTGGCAGGAAAGTCTAGACAATATTCCATAACTTTTCCTGAAGGCTGGAATTTTAAACAGATGCTTGCAGAAATTAGAAAAAATTCATATATAGAACACACCGTGGGCGCAATGGATTATCAAAGCATTATGGCTAAATTGGGAGATGAGCATAAATATCCCGAAGGTTTATTTTTTCCCGACACCTATTTTTTTGTTAAAAATACTGCGGATATTGCCATTTTAAAAACTGCCTACGATAAAATGAAACTCATTCTACAAAATGAATGGGAAAATAAAGCGAAAAATATCCCTTTAGATACACCTTATCAAGCATTAATTCTGGCCTCAATTGTTGAAAAAGAAACTGGAGCACCTGCTGAGCGAACTCAAATTTCAGGCGTTTTTACTAGAAGACTGCGTAAAGGCATGTTATTGCAAACGGATCCTACGGTTATTTATGGCATGGGGGACAGCTATAAAGGCAATATCAGATATAAAGATTTAAGAAAGCCAACCGCTTATAATACATACGTTATTAAAGGCTTGCCTCCGACACCAATTGCCATGCCAGGCCAACAGGCAATTCACGCTGCCCTGCATCCTGAAAAGGGGGATTCCCTGTATTTTGTTGCAAAAGGCAATGGCGAAGGCACGCATGTGTTCTCCGCTACACTTAGAGAGCACAATAATGCAGTTAACAAATATCAGAGAAAGCGATGAAGGGTGCGCTGTTCATTACTTTGGAAGGTGGCGAAGGCGTTGGCAAGTCAACCAATTTGTTTTTTGTTAGGAAAATGCTGGAAGATGCTGGTATTAGGGTAGTCGTTACCCGAGAACCGGGTGGTACGGCTTTAGCCGAAAAAATAAGATTGCTGTTATTGGAAAATAATGATGAGCCAGTTTCAGAAACTGCTGAACTGCTGCTACTATTTGCTGCTAGAGCACAGCATATTCAGCATGTCATTAAGCCAGCATTAGCCCAGGGGAGGTGGGTGCTGTGTGATCGCTTTACCGATGCCAGCTATGCTTATCAAGCTGGGGGGAGAGGTATGGACATTAGCATGATTAAATGGCTGGAAAATAAAGTACAGGGCAGATTGAGGCCTGATTTAACGCTACTATTAGATGCACCTGTTGAGATTGGTATGGTTAGAGCGAATAAGCGCAGTAAGCCCGACCGGTTTGAATTAGAAAAGCAGGCTTTTTTTGAAAGAGTAAGGGCCGCTTATCTACTGCGGGCAAAACAAAATCCTCAGAGAATGAAGATTGTCAATGCAGACCAGCCTTTGCAAAAGGTACAGGATGAAATAAGCACATTCATTAAGCCATTTTTGTAGTTTGATTAACATCAGGGAGATGTTTGTTTTTTCAGCTCCCTTGGCTTAAATTAATCTGTTGACCGAGTGGTTCGGCTATAATAGTCAATAATATGTTTATGTCTTTTTTCAGCCCTTACTGGGTACGGGTATTTTTTGCTTAGCAGTTTTGTGAATAACACAGATAAAAAATTCGGAATAGATATCGATAAGGATTATGGTCACTATTTCTGTTCTGGTCCTTGCCTTTTTCGTCTAGATTCCCCTAAAATCGGTGCTCAGCTGATTTACTTAGATAAATGATGAATAATATTCAGAAGTCAATGCCTTGGCTGCAATCTGGCTGGTCTCAGTTAAGTCTCTATATAAATCAAAATCGAATTCCTCAGGCTTTATTGATGATTGGCAATAAAGGCATAGGCAAACAGCAGTTGGCTGAGCAATTTTCGCAATCATTAATGTGTTTTTCTCCTCAGGCAGACGCTATGTTTTGTGGCAAGTGCCAGAGCTGTATTTTATTTAATGCTAAAACCCATCCCGATTATATTTTTATAGCGCCTGAGGAAGCTGGCAAAGCAATTGGCATTGATGCGGTTCGCCAATTAACGGCAAAGCTTGCATTAAAACCTCAGTATGAAAGTTATCGTCTAGTAGTTATCAATCCTGCTGATAGCCTGAATAATGCTTCGGCAAATGCCTTTTTGAAATATTTAGAAGAACCTACTGAGCGGACATGCCTTATTTTAATCACTGATAAACCATCAAAACTGCCGGCAACTATAAGAAGTCGCTGTCAAAAGCTGCCTATTTCTGTTTCTGATGAAAAGCTTGCCAAAGCGTGGCTAAAGCAGCAGGGTGTAACAGAGAAAGTTGAGTTGTTGCTGAAAATGTCCCAAGGTTCTCCTTTAATGGCCAAGCAGCTGTTTGATGAAGATGCCGTCAGTTTAAGGACAGACATCTTTAGCCAGTGGTTAAAAATGGCTAAAGCAGAAACTAATTTTGTTGTAATTGCTGAGCAGTGGAATAAGCTGGATAAAGCGGCGATGAATTTATTGCTGCTCTGGCTGATAGACTGGGTTGCAGATATGATAAAACTTAGCCATCATCGAGATACAGCAGAAATTGTTAGCTTAGACTTAAAAACGAGCTTGCAAGAAATGGCGGAGAGGCTAGACTTAAAAGGATTATATAAATATTATGATTTTTTACTATTAAGCCGTAAAAGGCTTGATACTCAATTAAACAGACAATTGATGTGTGAAGAAATTCTTATTCAATGGTCGGTGCTCAACCACGGTTAAAATGATGGCAGAATCAGCATCCCCTCGACAGGGAATACTCTCCCTTTCAATAAAAGAAAAGAATGCTCTCTATGCAGCCTATATGCCTTTTGTAATTAATGGCGGGCTATTTATTCCCACAAAAAGAGAGTATGAAATGGGAGAAGAGGTGTTTATGCTACTTAATTTAATGGAAGAAACCGAACGATTGCCAATAGCCGGTAAAATTATCTGGAAAACCCCGGCGGGAGCAGAAGGTTATCGAGCGGCAGGAGTTGGCGTTCAGTTCAGTGATCAAGATGGCGGTACTGCAAGAAATAAGATAGAAAATTATTTAGCAGGTGCTTTGGAATCTGACCGATCAACACATACCATGTAAAATAGTTCGTTATTTAACGTTTCAAATTTATTTGCTAAATATGTTTATAGACTCCCACTGCCATTTAGACCGCATTGATCTAACGCCCTATCAGAATGATTTTAGCTGTTTTATGAAAGAAGCTAAAAATAGTCAAATTGACCACATGCTGTGTATTGCAATAGACTTGGAATCTTATCCTGCGATGGCTGATTTAGTTAGAGATTATTCGGAAATTTCTTTGTCAGTTGGTGTTCATCCAAATGTTCATGATGGAAAAGATCCCAGTGTGGAAGAACTCATTGAAATGGGAAATAATCCGAAAGTTATTGCTATCGGCGAAACGGGGTTGGATTATTTTCGCAGTGAAGGTGATTTAGACTGGCAGCACCAGCGCTTTAGAAATCATATCAAAGCTGCTAGGGCATTAAAAAAGCCACTTATTATCCATACCCGTGAAGCCGGCCATGATTCACTCGATGTGTTGGCTGATGAGGGTGCAGATCAGGTAGGAGGCATTATCCATTGCTTTACTGAAGATTGGGCGTATGCAAAAAAAGCGTTGGATTTAGGATTTTATATATCCTTTTCCGGTATTGTTACCTTTAAGAATGCTCAGGCAATAAAGGAAGTTGCACAAAAAGTGCCTGCCGACCGTTTTTTGATTGAGACGGATTCCCCGTATTTAGCTCCCGTTCCTTTTAGAGGCAAGCCAAACTACCCCACATACGTTCGTTATGTAGCGGAACATATTGCAGAATTGCGGACAGCTTCTATAGAAGAAATTGCTCGGCTTTCAGCAAATAATTTCAATACGCTTTTCGGAAAAAAGATATAAAACGGGCTGGATAAAAAATGCAGGCGGAGGTGATGAGTTGTTAGTTGCACTAGGTAAAAGTAGCCGATTGGATGCTTTTAGACAAAAATCGGGATTGCCAATAAATCAGGCTGGCAAGGTTAAAGCTTATAATCTGCATACCAAAGCGGTTGGTTTGGATCAGCAGATAAAAGAGGCTTTGCATCAGGCTAAGACCATTATAGAAGAAAGGGTGGATTCTATTCTGAATGTTTACCCAGAGGGTAAAAAAAATACTTTTTTTAAAATAAAGTATGGTGTTGATACAGATAAAATAAAAGGTATGTCGATGCGAGATGTTTTTAACTTGCTGGAATTAGATGATAAGAGAATCAAACATTTCCTGATGATTGAAACTTTGTGTTTGAGTGGAAAAACTTCTGATATTAAAAAGCGAAGATAGCGCCGGTTAACTTTGCCGAGGTATTTAGCACCAAGGCATAATTAACCTAACTTATTAAATAAACTGTTTAATCATGTTTTTCACTATTCACCAAATGGGTAAGTGTATTTCGCTTCACGGTTTTGTGGGAAATCTGGACAAAAAATTCTGCAGAATAACTCTCGATAAGGACTACGGTCATTATCTTCGAGCTATTCTTTGCCTTTTTTTGCCCAGATTTTCTACAAAATCCGTGCTGATTTTATTTAGGTTGTAGCAATAGTACGAATGCTTACACCTAGAAAGGTCAGTTGAACCTAAATAAATCAGTTGAACGCTTAGTTTAACTGTAACTTGTTAAATAAACTGTTTAATCCAGTTTTTTACTATTCACCAAATGTGGTGAGTGTTTTTCGCTTCACGGTTTTGTGAAAAATCTGGACAAAAAATTCTGCAGAATAGCTCTCGATAAGGACTACGGCCATTATCTTCGAGCTATTCTTTGCCTTTTTTGCCCAGATTTCCCACAAAATCCGTGCTCAACTGATTTATTTAGGTTGAACGCGGAAGCAATAGATTGAGTTAGAAACCGTGAGCAACTATTTTTTCAGGTTAAAAGAATCCCAAAGGGTTAATGTCATAGCTTACCAGCATATTTTTAGTTTGCTGATAATGATCTAGCATCATCTTATGAGTTTCTCTGCCCACTCCCGATTTTTTATAGCCGCCGAATGCAGCATGGGCAGGGTAATGGTGGTAGCAGTTAGTCCATACTCGCCCAGCCTGAATGCCTCGGCCCATACGATAGGCGCGATTGATATCACGAGTCCAAACGCCCGCACCTAAGCCAAATTCTGTATCATTGGCTATTTCTAAAGCTTCTGCTTCATCTTTAAAAGTGGTGACAGAAATGAATGGGCCAAAGATTTCTTCTTGAAAGATGCGCATTTTATTGTCGCCTTTCATCACAGTAGGCTGAATATAATAGCCATCGCAAAAATCTCCTTCCAAGTTTTCAACCTTACCGCCAACTAATACCTCTGCTCCTTCTCTTTTACCTATTTCAACATATTCCATGATTTTATCGAACTGCTGTTTTGAGGCCTGAGCGCCGACCATGGTTTCGGTATCTAAAGGATTGCCACGTTTGATCAGTTTGGCGCGAGCGATGACTTTGGCAATAAATTCATCGTAGATTGAGTCTTGAACCAGTAACCTGGATGGGCAGGTGCAGACTTCACCCTGGTTAAAAAAGGCAAGTACCGCACCTTCAATGCATTTGCTGACAAATTCATCTTCCTGATCCAGTACGTCCGCAAAGAAAATGTTGGGTGATTTACCGCCTAATTCTACCGTCGATGGAATTATATTCTCTGCTGCACATTTCATAATATGTGACCCAACTGGTGTTGAACCAGTAAAGGCGATTTTGGCAATGCGGGTGCTGGCAGCAAGGGCTTGGCCCGCCTCTTTGCCATAGCCATTTACTACATTTAATACCCCTGCCGGCAATAAATCGCCAATGACTTCCATTAATATCAAAATGGAAAGAGGTGTCTGTTCGGCAGGCTTTAGAACTACACAGTTTCCGGCTGCCAATGCAGGAGCTAGTTTCCAGCAGGCCATCAGCAGAGGGAAATTCCAGGGAATGATTTGACCGACAACCCCCAAGGGTTCATGGAAATGGTAAGCTACTGTATTCTCGTCAATTTCACCGATAGAACCTTCCTGTGCACGAATACAGCCGGCAAAATATCTAAAATGATCAACTGCTAGGGGAACATCTGCCGCTAATGTTTCTCGAACGGCTTTGCCGTTGTCCCAGGTTTCGGCAATGGCCAATAATTCCAGGTTTTGTTCTATGCGATCGGCTATTTTTAATAGAATATTAGAGCGTGCAGTGACTGAAGTTTTTCCCCAGCTATCTCTGGCGCAATGAGCGGCATCTATTGCAAGTTCAATATCGCCAGCAGTTGAACGCGGGATCTTGCAAAATGTCTGTCCATTAACGGGGCTGATATTGTCAAAGTAAACACCTTTTATTGGAGCCTGCCAGGTGCCAGCTATATAATTCTCATATTGTGATTTAAAGATGATTTTGCTGTCTGGCTGATTTGGGTTGCTGTAGATCATGGTAAGAAATCCTATTAAAAAAGTGGCTTTTGCTTACTAAATGTTGAGTTGAGTGACGAAAAAATGTACAAATCTAATATTTACATTCATATTCATTGTGCATGGTTTTTAAAATTAGAGCTACTTTTTTGGGTGTAATATCCCACCAACCTTTTTCTTGCTCTATTTTCATAAATTGTTTTTCTGTAGCCTCACAATAATATAAAGGGACTAATGCCTTTAGTTTTTGATACCTAGCACTATATTCGAATATTTCTTTGTTAAGGGCATTCATTGTTTTATAACCGATATTTGTAGTACAGTTTTTTGACTCTTTTCCTTGTAGTAGCGTAGAAATACATAAGCTTGATAATGAATTGTTGGTCACTATTTGCATAGTTTCTTCATGAATTAAACCTTTTATTCTTCCTGCACGAGCAAATAAATCAGCAGTTTCAATAATTAGCTCCTCTCTTTTATTTTTTATTTCAGTTTCGTTTTTGTAGGAGGATTGAATTTTCCATTGAATATAACTAGTACAAAAGGATAGAGCGACACCAATTACTACCCCTTGTATAGTTTCATTGACATTCATTTGTTTGCTCGGTGTTCAATAATATCATCTACAACTGAAGGGTCGGCCAAGGTAGAAATATCGCCTAGGTTATCAATCTCATTGGCCGCCACTTTTCGTAATATCCGTCGCATAATTTTGCCTGAACGCGTTTTTGGCAGTCCGGGTGCCCATTGAATGACATCAGGCGCGGCAATAGGGCCTATTTCATGACGAACTTGCAGAATCAGTTCTTTTTTAAGGTCTTCTGTTGCAGTGACACCTTGATTTAAAGTGACATAAGCATAAATGCCCTGGCCTTTTATATCATGCGGGAAGCCAACAACTGCCGCTTCGGCAACATGTTTGCTCAGCACTAAGGCACTTTCTACTTCTGCGGTACCCATTCTGTGGCCGGACACATTAATAACATCGTCAATGCGGCCAGTAATCCAAAAATAGCCGTCTTTATCACGACGAGCTCCATCGCCGGCAAAATAATATCCAGGATAGGCACTAAAGTAAGTATCAATAAAACGCTGATGATCGCCATAAAGCGTTCGTGCCTGTGATGGCCAGGGGTGTTTAAAAACTAGGATGCCTTCCGCTTCACCCTCTAATATGTTGCCCTCATTATCAATGATTTCCGGGTTAACGCCAAAGAATGGCAGCGTGGCAGAGCCTGGCTTTAAATCCGTTGCTCCAGGAAGAGGGGTGATTAAAATTGCTCCGGTTTCTGTTTGCCACCAGGTGTCGACAATAGGGCACTTGGCATTGCCGACAATATTGTAATACCATTCCCAGGCTTCCGGGTTTATCGGCTCGCCAACACTGCCTAAAACACGCAGACTGCTGCGATATGTGCGTTGTACATACTCATTGCCTTGAGCCATTAATGCACGGATGGCTGTCGGTGCTGTATAAAAAATATTGACCTGATGCTTATCTATCACTTGCCAGAAACGGTCAGGTTCTGGGTAAGTGGGAATGCCTTCAAACATTAAGGTAGTGGCACCATTGCATAAAGGACCGTAAATGATGTAAGAATGGCCCGTTACCCAGCCAATATCTGCGGTACACCAGTAAATATCGCCATCATGATAGTCAAAAACATATTTATGCGTCATGGCTGCCATAAGCAAATAGCCGCCAGTGGTATGCACCACGCCTTTTGGCTTGCCGGTTGAGCCCGAAGTGTAGAGAATGAATAAAGGGTCTTCGGCATCCATTTCTTCAGCAGGACAGTTATCTGAGACAGCCTCCATGGCTTCGTGATACCAGATGTCTCGATCAACATTCCAGCTGATAGGGCCGCCTGTATTTTTTATGACGACTACTTTTTGTAGATTGGGACAGCCTAAAGCTGCTAAATCGGCAGTAACTTTAATGGGAATGGTTCTGCCCCCGCGGTTACCCTCGTCACAGCAGATTAAAAATTTGCAGTCCGAATCTAGGATACGGTCTTTCAATGCTTCGGAAGAAAAACCGCCAAAAACGATTGAGTGCACGGCACCAATACGGGTGCAGGCAAGAATAACCGTGGCAGCCTCGGCAATCATTGGCAAGTAGATGCAGACACGATCACCTTTTGTTACGCCCAGTGCTTTTAATACATTGGCAAATCTGCAGACTTGCTGATGCAGTTCTTTATAAGTGATAGTTTTGTCGATATCTGGATTATCGCCTTCCCAGATAATCGCTGTCTGATTAGCACGTGCTTTTAAATGCCTATCTAGACAATTGATGCTGACATTGAGCTTTCCGCCTTTAAACCAGCTGATCTCTCCTTTCGGATAATCAAACTCCAAAGTGGTGTCCCAAGGTTTGCTCCAATCGAGAAACAGATTGGCCTGATCAGACCAGAATCTTTCAGGGTCTGAAATAGACCGCTGGTATAAGGCCTGATATATTTCGGCAGTAATATATGATTTATCAGCTACTTCCTGTTTGACTGGGTATATTTTTTCTTCAGACATATTTTAACCTTAGATATGAGTTGATAAACTTACCTTAGTCAATATTATCGCTAATTGCACGGATTTTTTTGTATCTTTTTAATTTTAAGGGTGCTGGATGCCAATGAGCAATTCCCCAGCTGATCAATTCCTTAACAGGTGCATTTTTGAGCTTGGGTGGCGGATTTTGCTGCAGAAGTTCTAGCAATAAAAAAATTGTTTTTTGGGGCGTTTCTGTAGAAACAGCCTGAGCACATTTCTGTTTGCTGAGTTTATTGCCTTGCTGGTCAACAATAATAGGGATGTGGCAGTAATGAGGTGTTTTAAATCCCAGAATATTTTGCAATGCTATTTGCCTGGGAGTTGAATCAAGAAGGTCAAAGCCGCGAACTACATGACTGATGTTTTGCAGGTGATCATCTATTACAACCGCTAGCTGATAGGCTGTTATGCCATCTTTTCTTTTAATAATGAAATCACCGAACGCCTGGGCAAAATTATGTGTTTGCAGGCCTTGTAGTTCATCATCAAAACTTATTTCAATATCTGATGATTTAAGGCGTAAAGAATAGGGCGATTTTTGATGGTCAAGCTGACGGCAAGTGCCTGGATAGATAGCTGTTTTTATGGCGGATAATGTTTTTCGGCTACAGGTACAGGAATAGACCTTTTTCTGGACGATAAGCTGTTCAATAACTGTATGATAGTATTCCAAATGATTGCTTTGGTAAACTATCGGTCCATCCCAGTACAGACCAAAGCATTGCAATGTATCAATAATGCTCTCGGAAGCACCGGCTACTTTGCGAGAGCTGTCTACATCATCAATGCGCAACATCCATTGTCCCTTATTCGCTCGGGCATGCAAAAAGCTGGCTAAAGCGGCATAAAGTGAACCAATATGCAATGGGCCGGTAGGCGAAGGCGCAAACCGGCCAATATATTTCGCGTTCAGAGTTTAGCCCATCTGTTTTTCTCGAATTTCATCAAGGGTCTTGCAATCTATGCACTGATCGGCTGTTGGGCGAGCTTCTAATCGACGAACACCAATCTCAATGCCACATGATTCACAATATCCATAATCTCCAGATTCGATATTTTTAAGGGACTCTTCAATTTTTTTAATTAATTTACGTTCTCTGTCCCGGGTTCTCAATTCCAGACTAAATTCAGATTCCTGTGTTGCCCTGTCATTGGGGTCAGGGAAATTGGCTGCATCGTCTTGCATATGATGCACAGTACGATCGACCTCTTGCATTAATTCATTTTTCCAATGGTTAAGAATGTTTTGAAAATGCTCTACCATCGCATCGTTCATAAATTCTTCACCCTCTTTTTCCTGGTAAGGTGTAAAGCTGAAAGGTGTATTTTCAGTTGACTCTGTCATCCACTAACTCCTAAGCTAGATCTTTTAAAAAACTGCGCATTTATATCAGAATAGCCCAGCTTTAGCAAAAAGTTTGTTAAAATTTATTAAATGATAAATTATCAGGATTGGTCATGAAGACAGAAATATCGGGACGTATGGACGGTTTCTCCCCTTTTTATGTAATGGAATTATTGCGGCGGGCAAAGCAGCTGGAAGCGCAAGGTAGAAAAATTATCCATATGGAAATCGGGGAGCCTGATTTTCCAACGCCTTCAGCCGTTGTTGACGAGGCTGTTAAGCATATACAGACTGGACATGTTAAATATACTGCTGCAGCGGGTTTAATGGAGTTACGTGAAAAAATCAGTGATTATTATTTTAAAAACTATAAGGTTGTCATCTCTCCTAAACGTATTTTTATTACACCGGGAGCATCTGGCGCATTTTTATTGGCTTTGGGGGTAAGCTTAAACTCCAGCGAAGAATTAATGATGGCTGATCCTTGCTATCCCTGCAATCAAAACTTTGTTCGGCTACTGGACGGGAAAGCATCTTTCGTTAACGTTGATGCTAAAACTGACTATCAGCTATCTGCACAGTTAATTAAGCAGAATTGGAATGATAAAACTAGAGGCGTGTTAATCGCCTCACCGTCTAATCCTACGGGAACAATAATCTCTTCTGCTGAGTTAGCACGCTCAATTCAGCAAGTTAGTAAATTAGGCGGACTATTTTATTCTGATGAAATATATCATGGTCTTGTTTACGGTAAAAAAGCACACTCAGCTTTGGAATTTAGTGATCAGGTCTTCGTGATAAATAGCTTTTCCAAGTATTTTGGCATGACAGGCTGGAGAATCGGCTGGCTAATTGTTCCTGATAGCTATATAGATGCTGTTGAGAGACTGGCTCAAAATGTTTTTATTTCAACGGCTACACATTCACAATATGCCGCTTTAGCCGCTTTTACTGAAGAAAATATAGCTGAACTTGAAAGGCGAAAGTTTGAGTTTGAAGCAAGGCGTGATTTTTTGTACAGTCAATTAATACGATTAGGATTTGATATAACGGCCAAACCCGAGGGAGCTTTTTATATTTATGCCAACTGTTCCCGCTCTACAGATAATAGCTTCAAATTTGCAAAAGACCTGTTGGAACAGCAGGGTGTAGCAGTGACACCTGGCAAAGATTTTGGAAATAATAAGGAAAATTGCTATATTCGATTTGCATATACAGTCTCAATCGCTAAAATGAACACTGCAATTAGAAGATTAGAAAAATTTATATGCCAGTAATACAGCTTTCAGCCAAGAATTTACAGAAAAAAATAGCAAGTGACGAAGTGCCTTTGCTTTTGGATGTCAGGGAGCCTGATGAATTTCAATTTGCTCATATTGCAGGGAGTAAGCTGATCCCCTTGAATCAGATTTCTCAAAGGCTGAATGAAATAGACTCATCTAAAGACTGTGTGGTTATTTGTCATCATGGCATACGCAGTCAGCAAGCTGCAGCCTATTTAGTACATGTCGGATTGACTAATATTTTTAATTTAAGCGGCGGTATTGAGGCGTGGTCATTAGATTGTGATAGCACAGTGTTGCGATATTAAGGAAAAGAAAATAAAAGTATGTTTTTAAAAGATTTTTATTCAGGTTCAAATGATAGTATAAGCATTTCAGCAGTACAGGGCGATTCATTTGCAAAAGATATAGCAAACGATTTTAACCCTTTGCATGATGCAGATTCCAAAAGGTTCTGTGTTCCTGGCGATTTGCTATTTGCACTTGTATTGCATAAATATGGCGTAAGTAAAAAAATGCATTTTACTTTTGCTGGCATGGTGGGGCATGGAGACCTTACGCTTGATTTTTCAGAAACTGATGCAAGTCAATTTGAAATCGTTGGAAGCAATGGAAAAACAATTCTCAAGGTTGAAAGGAGCGGGCAGCAAACTCAGAATGAATCAGTCGTTAATGAGGTGATTCGTAACTATGTAGCTTTTTCTGGACATAACTTTCCTCATATTTTAGTGCCATTAATGGCGAAGCAAAATGTGATGATTAATATCAATAGACCTTTTGTTATCTATGACAGCATGACATTGGAGTTTGAGCATTTAAACTTTACCGATCCTGTTGTTGAAATGCTTGATCCTGAACTTCAAGTCAATGGCAAACGTGCGGATGCTTTTTTTCGCTTCCAGATTAAAGCAGATGATGAAATTGTAGGTAAAGGCTTTAAGAAGATTGTAATTAGTGGAGTGCGAGAGTATGAAGAACAGCCTATGCAGGAGTTTGTTGATAATTATTTATCCAGAAAAAATATTTATTTAGAGTCTTTAAACTCTTAGAATCTGCTCAAGATCGTTACGAGTTGCTGTCAGTTATATGCGCATATGAAATACAGAAATCGGAGTTTTTATAAAGTAAATGAGGGTTTTGTGTACCGTTCAACTACAGCAGGCAATTGGGCAGGCTAAAGCGGAAAATTAAAGCTAAATGAAAGTTTCAAAGGGTTCCACTGTTACTATTTGGCCGGCTAAAACCCCTTCAGAATCAACAGGCAAAACAATGTAGCAGTTAGCCTTGCTCATCGCGCTCATAATATTTGAGCCCTGCCCGCCTGCTGATCTAACAAATAGCTCGCCTGACGTACTTTGCGTTAAAATTCCTCGCTGATACTCTTGTCTGCCTTTCTGTTTTTTTAGCTCGCTAAGACAGGTGGCAGATAGAGAAAGGGACCTTTTCCCTGGCATATCGGTGAGCAGTTGCAAGGCTGGAGCAACTATTTTTTGAAAGGTTGCAATAACCGAAACTGGATTACCAGGAAGACCAAAAAAATAACAGTTGTTAATGGTTCCAAAAGCCAAGGGCTTTCCAGGCTTTATTGCAATTTTCCAAAATCCTACCTGACCGCATTCCTCTAAAATTTCTTTTATGTAATCGGCATCACCAACAGAAGCGCCGCCAGTTGTGATGATGACGTCCTGTGTTTTGGCTGCGGTGAGCAAGGTATTCTTTATCTGCTGTTTATCATCAGCAATCACACCTAAGTCAGAGACGTTAAAGTTATAGTCATTCAGCAGTCCAAATAGTATGTAACGGTTGCTGTCGTAAATTTGCCCTGATTGCAATGTTTGGCCAATGGCGCATAATTCATCTCCAGTTGAAAAAAAAGCGATATTTAATTTTCTTTTTACTGACACATCATAAATGCCAGCTGATGCAAGCAGTCCTATATCTATGGCAGATATTTTTTTGTGTGCGGGTAAAAGTTCAGCGTTCTGATTGATATCACCGCCAATTTCGCGAATATTTTGCTTAGTGGCTATGTCGGCAGGAAAAATAATTTTATTGTTGTCACGTTCTATCTGTTCCTGCATGATAACGCTATCAGCATTGTCTGGAACTACTGCCCCCGTGAAGATGCGGATACATTCATTATGACCTATATTACCCGGATAAGGTTTGCCAGCCCAGGACGTACCGACAACAGAGAGAATGGAGGGGTGATGTTTCTGCATATCTGAACTGCAAAAGGCATAGCCATCCATGGCAGAGTTTCTATCTTGCGGAATATTGATAGGGGAAAGTACTGGGTAGGATAAAACACGTCCTAAAGCCTGTTTCAATGTCACCCGTTCATTTCCTATAACGGGCCTGACAGATTCTTTTATAAGCTGTAATGCCTGCTCAATAAGTAGAAGTCCATTTGTGTTAACGCTGCAATAATCAATCATTATAAGACTTTAAAAAAATATTTAGAATGAACTCTGAAACAAGTTGAGGATCATTTATATCGAGATGTGCTGGCATATCATCAATGGAAATATGGCTATCAGTGGCAATGGCAATAATTGTTGGATCATTGGGATAAATAAAAGGTTTGTTTAAAGATGGTCTATGCAATTCTATTTTAGGGAAGGTCTCAGCTTTAAACCCTTCAACTAATATTAAATCAAGTTCTGACTGATCCAGTGCTTTAAGCTGATCGTCAAGCTTTGGTTCCATTATTGTTTCAAATTCAGTGATAACGGCACGTCTATGGCTTGAAACTAGCATAACAGGAGATGCGCCGGCTTCTCTGAGTCGATAGCTGTCTTTGCCCGGCTTGTCTATTTCAAAATTATGATGACTATGTTTTATTAAAGCAATACGTAAACCTGATTTTTTCAGCAGCGGGATCAGTTTTGTCAGTAGGGTTGTCTTGCCGGTGCCGCTGAAAGCGGCAAACCCTAATATAGGAATATGAGCATTGTTCATGGATTGTCTTTTCAGAAAGTCGAGATGAACACTATTCTAAGGTATTATTTGTAAATATAAAAAACAATTAGGAAGGGTATTTCGTTGATCAGAGTGTATCTAGTTTTAGCATTAATTATTTTGGTATTTTTGGTGATGAATAAATTTTCAAAAACATCGCCGGCAATTAAGTCTAAACTTATAAAAAAAGTAGGGGCAGGTGCGATTCTGTTGCTGGTTGTTATTCTGGCGGCAACAGGGCGGTTAAATTGGCTATTTGCTTTGGTAGGTGTGCTGGTGGCATTTGTTGTCAGAATGCTTCCTGCGATTATAAGGTATGTACCGCAGCTGCACGAACTATGGACAGCTTTTAATAAAAATGGAACACGCTCTTCGGCATCAAATGGAGGCGCTCAGCATAAAGGCAAAATGTCTAAACAGGAAGCCAGCGAAATTTTGGGAGTTGCTGTTTTAGCAACAGAAGAAGAAATTATTACGGCGCATAGGAAACTAATGCAAAAAATGCATCCAGATAAAGGTGGGTCGGATTATCTGGCCGCTAAAATAAATCAGGCAAAAAAAGTATTGCTGCAAAAATAAATGATCAAACGCTGGGGCTTTATTATTCTTATTCTGCTGGTCACGGGCTGTTCGGCAAAACGTAATTATGCACCAGTAAGACCATATCAGCGTGATTTAACAAATGGTGAAAAATACTACACAGTTAAAAAAGGCGATACTTTATATTCTATTGGATTTAGGTCTGGACAGGGCTATCGGCGTTTATCTCAATGGAACGGAATACTATCACCTTACAATTTGCAGATAGGGCAGAAAATAAGGCTGGTTAAGCCAAAAAGCCTCTTGTCTAACAGAAAAGTCATGGGCAAGATCCGTCGCCAAAAACAGACAAAAAAGAGAGGTGCTTCACATAAAAAACTATTTTCAAGGCAAAAAGGGAGATATGTATCACAAAAAAACTCTATGTTTTCAAGCAGTAACAAAAAAGTGTTAAAGTTATCTTGGCAGTGGCCGATTAAGAAGAAGATTTTAAAAACTTTTTCGCAAACAGACAATAAAGGAATCGACATTCACGGAAAAGTAGGGCAGAAGGTTAGATCTGCCTCTTCCGGAAAAGTTGTTTACAGTGGATCCGCCCTTAAAGGGTATGGGAATTTACTTATCATAAAGCATAATTATCTGTATTTAAGTGCTTATGCAAATAACCGTCGAGTTTTTGTTAAAGAAGGACAGTTTGTAAAAAAAGGGCAAGTCATTGCTGAAGTGGGTCTCGTTGGAGGCAAACAGGCTTCGTTGCATTTTGAAATAAGAAAAAATGGAAAACCGGTAAATCCTTTAAATTATTTACCGAAACATTAATTTAGTTTATTGCTTATTAACCTGGAGGTTGATTATGACAGAAGAAATAGTTGATATTGTATCGTCAGATATTGTACATGACACACCTAAGATGTTTGATTTTCAATTTAGTGCTACTGCTACAGATCCTTCATTAATAGATGAACCTAAGTTTAGTGCGACGAATGCTGATAGTGAGAAAAGTTCATCATCAGCCGATGCAACACGTGTTTACTTAAATGAATTGGGTAAATCAAAACTGCTGACTGCTGATGAAGAAAAGGTTTATGGAAAACGTGTTTTAGCAGGGGATGAAGAAGCACGAAAGATAATGATAGAGAGCAATTTACGTTTGGTTGTTAAAATATCCCGTCGATATTTAAACCGGGGATTGCCTTTATTGGATTTGATTGAAGAAGGTAATTTAGGTCTTATCAGAGCAGTAGAAAAGTTTGACCCTGATAGAGGCTTTCGCTTTTCAACTTATGCAACGTGGTGGATTAGACAGACCATAGAACGGGCTATAATGAATCAGACCCGAACTATTAGGCTGCCGATTCATATTATTAAAGAAATGAATGGCTATATTAAAGCGCAGCGCTTTCTTACTCAAAAACTTGATCATGAGCCTCGTCCAGAAGATATCGCTGAATATATGGATAAGCCAGTGAAAACTGTAATTAAAATGTTAAAACTTAACGAACGTGTCACTTCTGTTGATGTGCCCGTTGGCAAGGATTATGAAAAGCCGCTGCTTGATTCAATTGCTGATGAAGAAGAGCATTCGCCAGTTGATACACTCCAAAAAGAAAATATTAAAGACAATATTACGGGCTGGGTCTACCAGCTATCAGATAAGCAGCGCGAAGTTATTTGCCGTCGATATGGCCTGTGTGGGCATGAAAACTCTACATTAGAGAAAGTAGCACAGGAATTAGGTGTAACAAGGGAAAGGGTTAGACAGATACAAATGGACGGGTTGAAGAGATTAAAAGAAATATTGGAAGTGGGTGGGTACTCCTTCGAAGCCTTATTTCAGTAGATTTTTACTCAAATTAGCAAAGTCTGTCAGACAGAGGTCAGCCACTAGCTGGCCTGTCTCCCATCGCTAACTCTTTTTTTTCCCAGTTGTATGGCTGCTAAAGCAATTGATGCCCCCAAAGTATCTGCCATCCAGTCTAGAACATCCGTTTCCCTGCCAGGCACATAATACTGATGCCACTCGTCTGAAACTCCGTACAGGCTGCAAAAGCAAAGACTGAGGATGGCAACAGTTTTTGGCTTATCAAAATAATCGTAAAAAAAGCGCCATGCCAATATTCCCATTATGAAATATGCCCCTAGGTGAATCAATTTGTCCTGATGCGTAAATAGCATTGGGGCTGGAATCGATGATTGGGACGACAGCCAAAAGATTAAACTGCAATAAGCTGTTAAAAAGGTTACATTGATAATTTTTAGCATCGTTAATCTTTAATAAAGTGGAAAATATTTTTACAATCGCTGAATTCTGTCTGTATCATGCAGACGCTGAGCAAAAAATCAAAAAAACTCATCATGCCAGGAAATTAATCGAAAGTGATCAGTTATCTTTTGAGTCAATCGGTCCTGTTATCTCAATAGGAAAAACCAAGTTTCCTGATATTCCGCTACTGTTAGCTCCAAGAGATATGCCCCGGCGAAGGCTAAATTCTGCTGCAGGAAAAATTGCTTTTTTTCACGCGCTGGCTCATATTGAATTTCTAGCAATCTATCTAGCTTGGGATATTTTATATCGTTTTAGAGGATTGCCTGAAAAATTTTATCAGGATTGGCTGCAGGTGGCTGATGAAGAAGCTCAGCATTTTACCTTAATTAGACGGCATTTGCTGGAGATGGGAGCTGATTATGGCGACTTGCCGGCTCATCGGGGCTTATGGGATCATGCTGAAGACACGGCTGATGATATTCTTGCCCGTCTTGCAATCGTACCCCGTTGCATGGAGGCGCGAGGCCTTGATATAACGCCCAAAATGATTGAGAAGTTTAATTCCCAAGATGATCAAAAGAGTGTGAAGCTACTGACTAGGATTCTTGAAGATGAAGTAGGCCACGTGAAAATAGGCTCATATTGGTTTAAAAAATTATGCCGGCAGAAACATTTAAACCATGAAAAAAAATATGCCCAATTAATTGAAAAATTTTATGTTGGAAAACCAAAAGGCCCTTTTAACAGAGAATTGCGTATAATTGCAGGTTTTTCAAATGCTGAAATTGACTGGCTGGAAGAGGGCGCATGAATAAACAGATTTTAGAGTATCCGGTTTTTGCTTTGGGTTTTAGAGCTTTCTTTGCCTTGGCAGGGCTCTTTGCCCTTATTTTAATTGCTCTGTGGGCGTCAATATATAAAGGCGTATTAGTTACAGATAATTACTATCCTAATAGTTATTGGCATGCTCATGAAATGCTGCTAGGCTATTCCGTTGCCGTTATTGCAGGTTTTTTACTAACAGCAGTTAAAAATTGGACAGGGGTACAGACTTTGCAGGGGGGCAAACTGCTTGGACTATGTTTGCTGTGGATCTATGGACGCGTCATTCCTTTTTATTCAGAGCTAATTCCCGACATTATAATCGCACTGATTGATTTTTCATTTTTGCCGGTACTGGCTTATTTTATTGCACAGCCCATTATCAAGTCCGGCAATTTTAGGAATCTATTTTTTATTGCTCTGCTGTTGCTGATGGCTTTTGGCAATGCCTGCATTCATGCCGAGATACTAGGTTATTATGAGGATTCTGCGGAGCTGGGGTTAGATCTTGTTGTTATGATTATTATGATGATCATTTTGATTATTGCCGGTCGCGTATTTCCTTTTTTTACAGAACGCGGCATCAAGGGCGTTATGGCCATTCGCAATCCAATGCTGGACAGTTTAGCCATCGCTTCCAGTAGCATAGTCTTTTTAATGCTTATTTTTAATATTGATGGGGTAATATTGGCAATTGCAGCATTGGCAGCTGTTGCCGCTAATGTTCTTCGAGTCTCAGGATGGTACGATCCAAGAATTTGGTATGTTCCATTATTATGGGTACTTTATTTAGGTTATGCCTGGATAATATTAGGCTTTAGTTTTGTTGCCCTGTCCTCGCTATCCATTATTCCTCCTTCAGTGGCAACACATGCCTTTACTGTTGGCGGTATCGGTGTATTGACGCTAGGGATGATGGCAAGGGTTTCTCTGGGGCATACTGGGCGTGCCATGAAAGCTTCTAATACCATCGCAATTGCTTTTGCGCTGATCAATCTTGCTGCTTTATTTAGGGTGTTGCTGTCTGCTCTATTGCCGACCTGGTATGGCGGTTTTCTAACAATATCAATTTATTTCTGGTTAGCCGCATTTTCACTGTTTGCAGTTGTTTATCTGCCGATTCTTAGTTCAGTTAGAGTGGATGGTAAGAGAGGCTGACTTGAAGGCGGGCTTACTTAGAAAAGATAAAAAGCAGGTTGGGTTTAAACTGACAAATTAGATGATGGATGCTAAATTTAGCAGTAGCTTATTCAAATATAACGTTTAAGCTAGATTTTTAGCTCTTATCGAAGAGCAGGTGATCCTCTAAAAGTTTGTACAGATTTATTTAGGTTTAAAGGCTGTACTTGTATTGATGGCTAAACATACATCTTTCAAAGATGGGACAAAGGCCAGCAGATAGGCTGGCCTTTGTCAGACAGATCTTGGAGATTAAAATAAAAGACTTCTAAAATAAAGCTTCGAAGGAGTACCCGCCATCTTTAAGAGTTTCTTTTGAATTTTTCTCTCCATTCATGTGTA
>JALSLW010000024.1 GCA_026988155.1 Methylomonas sp.
CCGAAGTTTTGAACATCGAAACGGGCAATTATTTTCATTGTGCGAAAAAAAAATGTTCTGTGGGCTATTTTTCTCAAGAAGGGCTAGTCATTTCTAAACACCAATTAAGAGCATTCGATGAGCTTAGCAATAAGCTTTGTTACTGTTTTGATATCAATGCTGAGCAATATAGGCAATCACTTAAAGACAATACAGCTTCAGAAATAAAAAATTTCGTTATTCAAAAAACCAAATCTGGTGATTGTGCCTGTGAAATAAGAAACCCTTCCGGGCAGTGCTGTTTAGCAGGCTTTAAACGGCTGGAAAAAAATATGAATGAATGCTGTAATGAGTAAATTGGGGTGCCTAATGAATAAAAAAATAGCACCCCGGTTCTAAATGACGGAATTGCTTCATTGGATCTAAAAAGATCAGCTAGGCGCGGATTTATTTAATTAAGTACCCAGGTAAAAAGTTAAATTAATTTTACTTGGGTACTTATAACTAGGCAAAACCTGAAGGATTCCATTCATCCATCATTTTCTGGCGCGAAGCATCAAGTCTCTGAGACATTAATGCGGCAAATCGCTTTAACAGCTCATAGCCATATTTCGTCTCCTGTTCACATTGCGCCAGTATTTTTGTTCCATCAAACTCAAGCAAGATCGAATCCTCCTCCGCTTTGGCCTGAAAATGCCACTGATAGGGCGAGATTAGCCAGGACCAGCCTAAAACTTGGTCCTGGCATAGCGTTTGGATTTCTAGGACTGGCCCCATTATCGCCGGTATTAGTACCGAGACACAGCCTTTACGGATAATGTAAAATTTATTGGCATGCTCTCCATGCCTGAACAGAACATAGCCTTTTTCTATTTCTATCGAACGTGCAGAATCACAAAGAAGAAGCAGCAAGTCTTCGCTTAGCCCCGAAAAAAACTTATGGTTCGTTAGATATTCGGTGATTGATTTTTTGGTCATTGCTTACCCCTTCAAACGTAGTGATTGCATTGGTATGTGCAGGAGAGTCAATCTCTTTTGTCAATCAGAGTTGAAAACTATCCAGAAAACAAAGCAGAAGATACTACATTTAACATGATTGTTTATTATTTTCAATGCCTAAAAAAATGGCAGTCAAGCAACCCTCTATTCCATTTTTAGAACATCAATAGTACTAAAAATAAAAGCAAGCTGCAGGGGTCTTCTATGCGCGATCCTAAACATAATAAACCAGTTTCTGTCCAAGTTGAAGTCTGCGTGGGTTAGTCACCCCATTGACAAACTTCAGATGCTGGATTGAGATACCTAACCGCCTGGCAATTAGCCCAAGATTATCGCCAGCCTTAACTCGATAGATTTTTCTGTCTAAATTCTTTTTGATTGGGATAATAAGTGACTGTCCTACCCAAATTCTATTGCCTTTGATATTGTTTTTCTTGCGTAAATTCTGAATGGGGACTGCAAACATTTTCGCAATTCCACCCAGATTGTTACCTTTACGAACCTGGTAGATAATATGAGGATTGGATTTTTTGTTTTGGGATTTTCTTTTTGCTGAGGCAAGAGAAATAGGGTTAGTGACCTGTTTCCAAAGAGTAGTTTTAATTGCCAGTTTACTTTTTAGCCTTGAAGCTGCATTTGATGGCAGTCTTAAGATAAAGTTGTTGGTAGGCGTACGGCCAAATTTTTTCAATTCAGGGTTTAGTTGATGAACTTTAGCCAATGGCAGTTTCGCCAATCGGGCAATTTTTTTGACTGATTCTGGCGTATGCAGCTGTACATAGCTGTATGCATGATGTTTACTGACAGGAAAGCCAAAATGCTCCGGATCTTTCAGAATTAAAGCCGCAGCCAGAAATTCTGGTACATAACCCCGCGTTTCTTTTGGCAGATAGCGTATTACATGACTATATCCGCGCGACTTGCTCCTTACGCCGCTTTTTCTGACAATACCTGCAATACGCCCTTCGCCAGCGTTATAGGCCGCTACTGAGAGTAAAACGGATATTTTTCCAAATTTTCGGTTTAGAAATTTTAGATACTTTATCGCGGCATCTGTTGATAGAACCGGATCAGCACGCTCATCAAGCTTTCGCCCAACGTGCAATCCATAGTGTCGCGCACTAGAAGGCATGTATTGCCAGAGTCCACGGGCTCCTGCCCGGCTATGGGCATTAAAGCGATAAGCACTTTCAGCCATGGGCAACGCTTCAAATGCTAAAGGAATATTTGAACGCCTTAATTTGGCACGAATCATAGGCCGATAACGATCTCCACGCTGTAAAGCTCCAAGCGTTCTATGATATTGTCTGCCGGTAAAAGCTTTCAGGTAGGCATGAACAGGTATGGCTAGGCGATTAAGCTCTTTTTTTGTCCAGGCCGGTTCACCTAACCTGTCTAGCAAATGAAGCAAACGGTCTCGATTGTCAAAAAATGAAATGCTTCTGCCCGTAACGGTAGTCAGAGCTTTTGGTGTCTTAGCAAATGCCTGGGATCCAACTATGGCGTTAGACATTAATATTGCGATAGCAAAGATGCGTACCATGCGCCATTTGATCAATTCTATTCTCCCAGTTTTTATTTTATATGAATTGATTATACCGCTATTTAGCACAAGTGAAACTTATCACCTGCCGTTAGCTCACGGTGAAATCGTTCTAAAAAGCTGATTTTAAAGGTTGGATCAGGTGCTTTTTTGTGTTATCTGTCATTCTCAGATAATCAAATAACATTCGTACATTACGAGCCAATTTTCGGATGACTGAGGCTATGCTATCTTTGCCCATTGCTTGTGTAATCCTGTGGCAAATCTTCTTAGGCATGTGATGTTTTTCAGGTCCGTGTTTCTTCGATATGCTGCAACGGTCTTCGTTCCAATTCCAGTCAAGTATGTAATGATGGCTTTCAACACCCCAGTGTTTACGGTTATATTTAAGGATACGCTCTGCATCTGCGCTTTCGGGTAAATGGCTGATGAGTCCATAAGCCATTTCATAGCTTACTTTACCTGTTTTTTATTAATGATATTTCGCTGGATGGGAAAAACCTGGCCGACAAAGGGAAAGTCGAGGTAGTCGTTTAGTTTAGATGAAACTCAGATTAAACGTGACTCAAGACGATCATGTGATAGCTTAAAAGGTTCAGTATAATCGGCAGCTTCACGGTTTTTGAAGAGAACACGGATACCCTCGGCAAGTGTGGGCTGATTGTCTTTGGCGATAAAAAATAACTGGGGTAAATAAATCTTACACTGCCTCACTTATACAAATTTACCACATTCCTTGTCCGCTTATTTGTGTCAAGTGATGTGGAGTTTCAGAAATATAAGAGTTCGCCCCCACCCTAAGTCATGTGCTAGAACTTTTTACACAACGATGTTCTATGCAAAAATAACATAACAAATTGATATTGCAACGAATATATAAATTCCATCATGATCTCCCCTAGAGAGTTATCGTGCGGTGTGTCAGTAATTTTTACAGTTATAAAAATAAATTCTGAGAATATTATTTATAAGCTATTGAAAAAAAGATAATTATTTAGATGGTATGGATTATGCGTGGGAATAGCCGGGGTCAGTGTAACGTTTATCTAGTAGAATTAAACATAAATTTAACACTGACCCTAGTTATTCCTAGTTATTCTGACCCTAGTTATTCTGACCCTAGTTATTTTCCTAGTTATTTCTTTTTTTACAATTTTATGTAGACATAAAAAAGTAAAAGAATTAAGCTAAAGGCTAATTCCGATAAAGAAAGCCTGACTTAGCTGATAATATCAAATATCAGAGAAACTTATACATAATAATTTAGATAGCAGGAAAGTATGCCGGAATTTCTGGCCAATACTGTGGAATAGCAGGGCAAAAGGTCAGGATACTATTATCCTGTCAAATGTGCCTGATTTGTCGGTTAATACAGTGGAATATCAGGGCGAATCTGCTTGTTAATAATAATGTTA
>JALSLW010000025.1 GCA_026988155.1 Methylomonas sp.
TTGAAGAGGATACATAACTTTACCTTGATATAAAATAACTTTTTCGATAAAAGAAGGAAGTTAAAATCGCTTTCATTTTAGTCCGCCCCCCTTTGAGCAATACTTTACAAATGACTGTTGAAAAGGAAATGAAACCAGTGGAATTAAGAAATTTATATCGGGGTTTTCGGAAGGGAAGGTCTGAAACTGTATTTAAATCGAGTTTGACCCTAATATTCTTTGGTTTCTATTTGTTCTGCTATTCTGATTTTTCAATTCTATTATTTAGCATTTCTCAAAATCTCTATGGGTCCAATTAATTCAGTTGTTTTGCCAGCCCATCCTCTGTCAGGCAGGGTATTGTGGGGCTCTTGCCAGTATTAGGCTGTGACTGGCCCTGGTTTACCAAAGCAGTCAATTTTTCATAATCTAAAATGCTAAGTTTATGTTTATGTAGGGAAAGTAGGTTGTCTGCCTGCAATTGATGAAGTGTTCGGTTGACATGAATTGCAGTCAGGCCCAGTGTATCAGCAATGTCCTCTTGTTTTAACGGAAATGGAATAATATAGCCGTTATTTAAACCACGCGTTTCCAATCGGTGATAAAGTTCAAGAGCCATAAATGCAACTTTTTCGAGCGCATTTCTATGCGCAATATTAGTCATATAATGTTCGGCTAAGTCTCTTTCACGCACCTCTTCCCAAAGAAGCTTTAATGACAATTCGGGTGATTGACAGCACATGTTAAATAAGTCTGGCACGGTACAAACTACCGACTCTTCAATAGCAATAGCTGAATAAGAAAAAGCCTTTTCAACATCAGTTTGAAAGCTAAGCAAGTCGCCAGGCAAAACAGAACGTATAACCTGTCGTTTGCCTTGTGCTGAAAGTTGAGTTAAAAGCATCCATCCTTCACGCAAGATATAGGTTTTTACAGGGCTTTCATACTGATAAAATAAATGTTTCTTGGCAGGTACTGTCTGCAGCTTTATAGAATGAAACTTCTTAGTTTTAGATAGTATTTTGACTATACCAGAACAAACTCCATAGTGAATTCTTGGACAGTTTTTACAGTACTTTGGCAAGATATTTGTTCCCATACTTCATTCCTCAATTGAAGCTTTTTGGCGGAATAAAATTACCTGCGCTTTGTACCTGACCCAATCATCTCATTCGTCACATAGAATAGCTACGCCACTTTTGAGATAAATGAGTCAGACACTATAATTTTATGCAAACTTAACAATTATATCCCGTCAAACTGTCTAACACCTGACATTTATCTCCTTGAGTATTTTCTATTCAGTTAGTTCAAATTATTTTTTTCGAAAAACTTAATCTATGTTAATTTTTATTACTTCATTCATAGGTATGATCACCTGAACACAAGCTGAACAAGTTTCAGGGAGTGTTCTTGCCGCTTAATAGAAAATGAGGAGAAATGTTATGCAACCAGTTAGAAAAATTGATAAAGTCGAACATTATCTTTCTGAAAATGTAATTGATTTTAAATTAAAAGCAGTTGAAAAAAACCGGGCAAAGGCTATTGAACATGATAGAGAAAAGGTTTGCTTTCAATCCGATGAACGTTACTTCTGTACGGATAGCGAATGCAGTTGCGCTGATGAATGCAAAAAACTTATTGCAGCATGGATGCGTTGACAATTACACGTATGAAATAAATTGTTACGAACAGGGCAGGCGTAAGGCAATGTAGGATTTCTGCCTAAAGGCTAAATATCTGTCTTAAGATTTATTCATATCTATTTAAGTATGAATTTTTAACGATGGGATTTTAGAATTAACAATACCTTAAGAAAAAGTTACTAAACGTAAAACAATCAAGGTTAAATAAACTGAAGTATTGTCTTTATAATTAACTGTTTATAATGATTTTTTGATGCAGTTGCTTTAGATTGACACCTACCATTAATAATTTAAGGATACAAATAATGTCTAAGATAAAAAATGATAAAAATGTAACTGAAAGAACATCTGCCGCTAAAATAGATAATGACAATAAAAATATACGTCAAGCTATGATTGTTGAAGCGGCATATTTTATGGCAGAAAAAAGAGGTTTTGAGGCAGGATATGAAATGGATGACTGGCTCGAAGCAGAAAAAGAAATTATGAAAAGTAGTGCTTGATGGCGCCTTAGGGAGATAGAAATAAATAATCCTCCAATGCTACAGAATAATGGATGATTATTTGTTTCTAGATCCCTCTGATAAAGAAGGGCTGGGAAAGTTATTATGCAATTTCTTCATTCTCTATAACAAAATAAAGTGAGTTATATTATTTTGGCCAATAAACTTTAAAAAACTCCGCCCTCCTTTTGGAGAGTGTTCTGCCAGACCATTTTTAGCTTTGCTGTTTTGAATAAACTTATTGAAAATAATCGAGAGTTCTTCATCTGAGCTGTCTGTTATCAGCTTAAGGCCTAGTAGAGAAGGTTCTGAAATCTATTTTTTAGAATATTGAGATCATGAATAGCATGGGTAATTTCCTGTAATTTGATAGTTTTAGGAATTTTATTTCTTCATACTATTTTAATCTAGGGCTAGTTTAACTAAAACTTCGTTGCCTTTTCCGCAGTATTCAACAGATGAAAAACTTAATTTGTTAGCGATAGCAATCCCTCTTCCGTGATTATCCATTACTCGGCTTGGGTCAAAGTCCATGTATGATTCCCAATCAAAACCATTGCCTTGATCCGTAATAGTGATTTCAATTTTGTCAGCGTACCGTTGAAAGCTGATCGAGGCCACTTTATTAATGTTTTGCTCCATCTGTAAGCGATTTGCAACTTCGTTTATCCATGAGCCCTGTTCATTGAGTACTGACTTTTCATCATAAGTGATGCCCAGGTTGCCATGTTCAATCGCATTAACCATTAATTCAGTAAGGCCCATCACAATTTTTTCCGGTTCTGGACAGGCATTTGAAACTAACGAAGCAATTGAGCGGGCATCTTCCAAGTTTTTGAATTCAAAAACTGCTGAATTCAGCTTTCCCATTGTAAGGTTTGTCTGCTCAAGGTTATCTTGAATTTGCTGATAGCGAAATCTATCGTTTACAGCAGTTTTGATAACTGATAGCAGCACATCTTCTTCAAATGGCTTGGTTAAATAATAAAAGGCACCCGCATTCAGGCCTTCAGAAATATCTGTTACGCTGGCTTTCGCTGTCTGGAAGATAACGGGACAATATTGTAGAATGGGGTGATGTTTTATTTTTTCTAAAACTTCCATGCCATTCATATTTGGCATCATTCTATCAAGCAAGATGACATCAAAGGCTTCGGGCGTTTTTTCAAGCATTTCCCATGCGATAGCTCCATCTTCGGCCGTACTTATTTTATAGCTGTCAAATAAATATTCAGAAATTATTTCTAAATTTAGCTCTTCATCATCAACGATTAATATGTGAGCTTTATGTTTTTCCATGATCTAATATCCTGTTAAATTACAGTGTTATAAACTATCATTAAAAGTATAGATGAAAAGTAGTAAAAAAATAGTCAATTTTGCACAATTAGGTGATCCTGTTTTAAGGCGAAAAGCGGAACAGGTAGATGATGTCAGTTCCATTTATATTCAGAATGTTATCGAGAGCATGTTTACGAAACTATCATTGTCAAATGGAGTGGGTCTGGCTGCACCGCAAATATTTCATTCGGTATGCATTATTATTGTGGCTTCCAGACCGTCAGAGCGCTATCCTTTTGCACCTGAAATGGATCCGCTGGTGATGATTAATCCTAGCTTTGAAGTTTTGTCAAAAAAAAGAAAAAAAGATTGGGAAGGCTGTTTAAGTATCCCTGGCATTAGGGCTTTGGTCGTTCGATATGACAAAATAAAAATTAATTATTTAGATCGGCTTGGCAGTCAGCAGCAATTATTGGCAGAGGATTTTGTTGCCCG
>JALSLW010000026.1 GCA_026988155.1 Methylomonas sp.
TAGTCGCAGGGTTTAAAGAATCCATGCGAATTGTATTTGATGAGCATCTGAAACTATGGAATTATGTTGCTGTTCCAAAGAACGGAAATTTTTAAGTTGTCGAAGTTATTTCGTGCACGTTCCTTAGGGGTAGCGGAAACTAATAATGCGTTGGCTTTTTTACCTTGTAGTTTTTTGCAGGCGATTAATTCGGCAAACAGCAGGTTAAAAGCTGGCATCGCTATGTATTCATGATATTCATCAAACACTACATGAGCATTCATATATTGCACTAGCCCTGTTACTTTCGTGTGCGTGGTGATGGTATTAATCACTTGATCTATAGTGGTTAATACTATGTCGCCTGAAAACTCCTGGTTTTCGGGGGTGTCATTTTTTTCACCGTTTTGATAGATCGTTTTAAACTCACCTGTACAAATTTCAATTTTGGTATTGGGTAAGTATTCATTGCTAATCAAATCATTAACTAGACCTTGGCACACTTGTACTCTGGGGCAAACCCAGATTATTTTTCTGGCACTGGTATTGGCTGCCCACTCTAAGGCTATTTTGGTTTTACCACAGCCTGCTGGTCCTTTTAAGACACCTACAGATAATTCTTCATCCGCTAACTCTAACGCGACTGCTTTTTGTTGCTTGTTTCTATCGCTCTCTGGATATTTCTCTTCAAACCCTTGCAAGCACGTTTGAATATCTGTTTTTAGCCCCCTGTCTGTTAATAGGGCTTCTCTAAGTAATTCGTCTAACGAGGCTTCTTCAATGTGCTGATTAAGCCGTTCAGCACTTAAACTTGAAATTAATCGGTCAGCCGTAATCACGGCTGTTCTGGCAATATTATTTTTAGCATTTTCTAAAACATTCGCTTGGTATGCATTAACAGTTAATTTTTCTGCATAGCCTTTATATTTCGGTAGCCTAGCTTCTTCAATTTCACTGGTTTTTTCTTCTTTTGGCGCTGAGTATGAGCGATCAATTAACATACTTTCATCATTTAGATAGCTTTCTGAAATTTTATTAATTTGATGGGTTAAGACTCTTGTCACCTCAAACATTTTTTTTAAATTTTCAACGCCTACTTGGTTTATAATTTTTTCTTGAACCATATCAAGGCTAAAACTGGTCAGTTTTCCATTTTTTTCCACCCCTCTAAACCATTTATCATGGTGCCAATAAATGGCATGTTCTGCCTGTTTTTTAGAATTTGGATTTGGGAATTTTTGTTTGTTTAACAAATAAAAGAGTAACAGCGAAACCTCATTGTGCCTTGGATAGTTTTTGGATTTTTTATCATCATGCTGCCCTGTTTCTGGTATGTCTAAATCCAAAGCACCTTTCTTTTTTAGTTCTTTAGTTAACCAGCTTTGAAAACCGGGGTCTATCTTCCCCATATCATGCCAACAGCCTGCCACAAATACTGAGTGGGCCAGTTTGTCATCATCCACTAATTCTCTGGATAATAAATAAGCGAGATAACCTACGGCAAATAAGTGTTGTTCTAAAGGCTGCTGTTTTGTATTGGCAAACTGTTGTTCCATTATCATTTCTCCTAAAAAAATATTTTTTTGAGTATAGTTTACTGGCACGATGCCTTCAGTATTAAATTTGTCTTGCTTGCCCACCACCCATAAAAATTCACTGCGACTACGGCTTCTAATCCAATGACAAGACACCGCTGTATTTTTAGTCGCCGTTTTTCTTAATAATTTTTTAACCGCTTGCAAGCCTTCATCCGTTATAACGGTTTGCCATGTTCGGGAGCCTAAACGATTGGCAAAGGCATCTAATACGCGCCGTGTTCTATTTAGGGCTTTATGCTCACATTGGGAGACAAAAGTGACCATCATGGGTAACACCTCCATTTTTGGTAGTTATGGAGATTTGAGCTCATGTATATACATATAAATATATACATGAGGTGCAATATGGTGACTACATGAGAGAATTCAGTCGCGTTGAAAATTTGAATATTGAAAATTGGGGCAGTGAATAAGTGACATTAACTTTTCTCATTATCTACCTCACTTAAAGCAACCTCTTTAACCACGTCAAACATAAAATCCAACGCTTTATGCTGGGTAAAATTTTGCAGACATTGCTGTCTAAATTCCTGTTCCGTTGCTTGTTCTTTAGCGCAGATAAACGCCCACGGTAGAATGAGCGTGTCTTTGATTAAATCAGCAACATCAAAGACTAATGCACCTCGCCTAGTTTTTCCATGCATCACTGCAAACCCGTGAGGTATGCCTAGCACCCAAAGTGTGGTTGCTGCCAGTCCGTAGGCTAAATAATTTCCATGATTTAAAAAGGCATTAGCATCGTCCATGCTGTCGTGCTGGCGTACAAAGCCTTTTTGTTTAGTTTGGGTGGCTGCTATTTTATAAAGGGATTTGGTGAGTTGCGCCTCTATTAACAATAAGTTGTTAACATCTTGGCAGTTTTCTATTTTTGATAAAAAGTTTGATAGGGCTTTTTCTATATGGCTATCATCTAACGTAAAGCCTTCGTTTTTCAAGTCGTTGTCTTTTCCCCATACTTTTTGCAAGTAGATGATGCGCTGCTGCTGAAATTGTTTGGCAACTTTGAGGCGTTTTTCCGCATCAAACCAGAATGACATCCAGCCTTGCACATATTCTGTGGGGCGATATTCACTCTGCGGTGAAAGCCATTCTATTTCATTGGCGGCAATAAGCGGTGTCCCTCCGCTACCGCTAAAACCGATCAGTACCCCGGCCGATGCCAGCATTCTTACTGCCGCCTGGGTAATGGAAGTACCTGTACCCAATAGAATTACGGTTGTGTTGGCTATTGGAATATTCCAATATTGTTTTTCGGTATCTGCTTCGGTTAAGTAAAGCACTCTGCCATTTTTTTGCATGACCCGGCATTTGTCCAGATAATATATATTGGCGCGTTTGGAATGCAAGATGGCTTTTAAATCTGTAAGCTGTTCCATAATTTTTTCTATTGATAAATTTATTCTCAGCGTATGTTAGGCAACTCGCAATAAATAACCCACCAATCTGGGTAGGTTATTTAATGCGCGTTACCTTATTTATGTGCATAGAAACAAGAAGAGCAATAGCTGCAACTAGGGCTTCTATTCGTATAGCCCCCATAAATCGGACTGTTTCCTAACTCCTAAAACCTTTTGCACGGCTTGCACCCCTGAGACACTTACGCCATAAATCCCGCCGCCTGGCGATGTCCAATGACCAGCAAAAAATAAACTTTTAATTGGCGATTGATTCTGTATTCTAGCTGGGCCTATTTGCTTTGGCGTTACATCCCAGCCATAGGCTGATCCCTGGTGGTTCTGTGTATAGCGGTGCATGGTTGCCGGTGATCCGCCTTCTATAAATAAGATATGCTTTTCTAAGTTGGGGATTGTCTGTCCTGCAAGTTCTAGCATGGTTTGCATGGCAATAGGCTTTTGCTGTTTCCATGTCTCGGCTGTCTGATAAGGCAGCAATGTCGTCAGCATCAGTAGGTGCTGTCCTTGTGGTGCCAGGTCTGGGTCAACTAGACTGGGTACTGTAATGCTTATCCATGATATATCGCCCTGCCGGGTTCTTGAAAAGTTTTTATCATGATCAAAATCCTGGTAGCAAAAGGACTCATGGCCAATGTTGATGGCTGTTAAATCCAGGTCTGTAGCTATATAGACTGCAAATATAGATAGCGAGTGCTGCATTTTTTTTATTCGCTGCAAATAGCGCTTAGGAAAATACTGTTCGCCTACCATCTGATAAACGGTTTGCTTAAAGTCAGCGTTAGAAATGACTGTAGAGGCGCTGATCTTTTGACTGTTAACTTTTACCCCAGCTACCTGTCCGTGCTCTATGATAATTTTTTCTACAGCCGATTTATATTGAATCTGGCCGCCAAAACGGACTAGCCCTTTGACCAGGGTATTGGCCAATTGCTGAAATCCTCCTTTGCAGTAATAGGCTCCATCGACCATGTAGCCGATCAGCATGGTACTCCAGTATACAAATGAGACTTGTGAGGGCGGCAGACCTAAATAAGGCCAGTTGCTGGCAAAAACGGCTAATAGTTTTGGGTCTTTAATAAACTGCCTGGCTACTTCTGCCAATGTTGATTTCCTATACTTGAATAAGGCTGGCATAAGCTGCTGAGCCTGTTCAAGGTCAACTTCTGCCATTAATTCATCGGCTATGGTGATCTCTTCCGACAGCTGCAGACAAAGTTCAGTCAATGCCTTTAGTCCTTCGGTCTCAGTTGGAAACTGTTTAGATAATGTTTCTACAAAATCACCTATGCCTTGTGGCAAACCAATGCTAAAACCCGGAAAAAGGGCTTGGCTGAAGGGATTGATGCTGATAAATTCAATTTCATCTAACAGCTCTAGCGCTTGCAAGGTTTTATAAATGACCTGCCCACCGCAATAGCCTTGCTCACCACAGCCGCTGATTAAATGTACGCCTGAATCAAAATGATATTTTTTGCGTTTAAACCCATGTGCATAGCCGCCGGGTCTATCGTGCGCTTCCAATACCAGTACAGATTTTCCTGATTTTGCTAACAGGGCTGCTGATGTTAAACCGCCTATGCCACTGCCGATCACGATAACATCATAATCACTCACGGCTTCTTTAGCCCCAGCTTTTCCCATAGAATGGCAGGCGACTCATAACACATTTCTTCTGTCATCATATCAATAGCTACTTGATAGGTGTGACCTCGGGTCAGTCGTGTCCCTGTCAGCTTATCGACTATTTTATAATTGATTTTCAATCGGTTTTCCCACTCGCTAATTTCTGCGTGTACGATAATTTTCTGGCCAAATTTTGCTGACCTGGCATAACGTAGGCGAATATCTATGACTGGCCAGGCATAGCCAGATTCACGCATTTGCATGTAGTTGTAGCCAATTTTATCTAACAGCACACAGCGTGCTATTTCAAAATATTTAACGTAATGTCCATGCCAGACTATTTCCATTAAATCAACGTCAAAAAAGGGGACTTCAATTTCTACTTCACAGGCTGCGATGGCTTTATTCATAAAGACTCCAATGCCTTTTACGAATTAACTGTATACAAAGCCGCAGTTCTTGTTCCATTGCTCTGTCTGTTTCCAGGAAACTGATTTTAGCCCTAAGCTGTTTAACTGTCGTTTGCAGTTCAGCACTGAGCAATTCTTGGTTTCCATGCAATTCAACCCCCTGAACCACTGCAATTAATACAGCTGCAGCCACCTGCTCCGTTAGTTCTAATACCCTAATGCAATCTCTGGCTGCAATAGTACCCATGCTTACCTTGTCTTGATTATGACATTCGGTTGAGCGGGAAAACACGCTGGCTGGCATGGTGTTTTTTAATGCTTCCGCTGTCCAGGCTGAAACGGCTATCTGTACAGCTTTAAATCCATGATTCAGCATAGCCTGTTCAGCTGATGCGCCTGACAAATTGGCTGGCAGGCCATGATTAAATTTGGTATCAACCAATTGGGCCATTTGCCTGTCCATTAAATCAGCCAGATTGGCTATAGCGGTTTTCATGCTATCCATAGCAAAGGCTATATGTCCGCCATAAAAATGTCCGCCGTGCAAAACATGTTCCCCTTCGGCATCAATAATGGGATTATCGTTAGCGCTATTCAGTTCATTTTCTATAAATTGTCTAAACCAGGGCAAAGCGTCCTCCAGCACACCGATTACATGCGGTGCACAGCGCAGTGAATAGCGATCCTGCAACCGGCTGTCATTTCGCGGCGCTTCAGCTGACAATTGCAAATCAGCCCGTATTCTCTGGGCCACTTTTATTTGCCCATTGTGCGGTTTTACTGAAAACAGTTTCTCATCAAAATGATAGGCATTGCCTTTTAATGCAATGGAGGCCAGGCTGCTGATCCGGGTACATAACTGAGATAAATAGGCTGCCCGCTGATAAGCCAGACAGGCTATAGCCGTCATCACTGCGGTACCGTTCATTATTGCCAGCCCTTCTTTAGGCTTCAATACTAAGGGTGTAATTTTTAATTGAGCAAAAACGTCTGCGGTAGGCCGTACTTTATTCTGATAAAGCACTTCTCTTTCTCCTGCTAGTACGGCAGCCAAATAAGATAATGGCGTTAAATCTCCACTGGCACCTACAGACCCTTCTTCTGGAATTAAAGGCAAAATATCCTGCTTTAATAGCGTGGCTATCTGTTGCAACAGTAAATAACGCACCCCAGAATAACCTTGCGCCAAGCTATTTAAACGCACCATCAAAATAGCCCGGGTCTGCTGACTGTCAAAATGCCGGCCTAAGCCACAGCCATGAAAGGTGTATAGGTGCCTGGGCAGTTCGGCTACATTTTGCAGGGGAACTGATACATTACAGGAATCACCGTAGCCTGTGGTAACGCCATACACACAGCCTTCTTCCTGTAACAGTGCATCTATAAATTCGGCACCTTTATCAATCCGTTTAACAAATGCGCTGTCAGTGCTTAAAGCTGGCGTTTGATTTTGTTCGGCTATTGCACAAATGTTTTCTATTGTTAATGCCTGTCCACTGACTACTACGGGATGTTTACTGGTCATCTATTTGCCAAAAGTCGTAAAAATTAAACCACTGCATAGGTGCTTTAGCACAATAATGTTGCAGTCTTTCTGCAAACTTTTCTACATATTGCTGGATCACTGCTGTTCTTTGTTTTCTAGGAACACCCTGAGCATCACTGAAATGATCAAAATAAATCACCTGTTTATCCTGCTCCTTTATGCAGAATAAAGTGAAAACTGGGCATTTTAGCAATAATGCCAGTATAAAGGGGCCTTGGGGAAATGATGCAGGCTGTCCTAAAAAACTTGCCTGGGCAACTCTGCCAGTTGCGCCTACAGGCGTTCTGTCGGCAGCAATAATAACCATCTCCCCTGCATCAATTTTATCCTGAAGCAGCATTGCGGTTGATGCATTGACGCTAGTAACCTGTATCAGATTCAGTTTTCCTGAGTCAGCATATTTATTCAGCAAGGTATTAAATTTCTCTGTATGTTTGGTATGCACTAATACATTAATGGTAACCTTGCTTCTTAACTTAGCAATTACTCTGCATACTTCTAAATTGCCTAGGTGCGAACCAAAAAGCAACACCCCCTGCCCTTTATCAATATGGCTGATAACTGCATCCCTTCCGTGATATTCTATATCATCTAGGCTCAAGGTTCCGCTCCAGGCAGCTAATTTGTCAATTAATGCATTGGCAAAACTGATGAAATGCAGGTAGCTGCCTTTTAAACTGCCCTTAATGGATGGGTCATCTTTAAAAGCCGAGATTCTGTCTAAATATTCTCGGCTTGCGCGCCTTCCTTTGCCATTGAGCAGCCAATAATAACTGACGACAGGGTATAAAAAAAACTGCAGAACTTTTCGCCCAAAAATGAGATACACTTTTAATAAAAAGGCCATCCCCCAGACTAGGCCGCGCTCTTCAATTTGTGACCAATGACTCCTCAACTCAACTTCCTCAATAATAAGACGGGCAATCGCCTCAACATACCAAAAAAGAGCTGGGTATGCTTTTTAGATATTAATAGGTTGTCCTGCAGCATATTAAAATGCGAAACGCCATCCAATGGGTATTGAACTTCTGTAGGTATATTAATTATCTTTACTCCCTGCCAGTATAAACGGACAACAATATCTATATCAAAATCCATTCTCTGCCCAAGCTCAGCCGTTTGCAATAGCTGATCGACTGCCACTAATGGATAGCAGCGAAAACCGCACATGCCATCTTTTATCGAAAATGACAGCGTGTTAATCCAAATCCATAGATTGGTAAACTTTCGCCCATACAGTCTTTTTTTGGGAACCGATACATCAAAAATAGGCTGTCCTAAAACCATCCGTTCAGGATATTTCTCGCTGGCCTGTAAAAAACAGTTAATATCATCAAATTGATGCTGTCCATCGGCATCAATTTGAATGGCATGACTAAAGCCTTTATTAATTGCTAACTTTAATCCATCAACTACGGCTGCACCTTTGCCGCCATTTTTTTTCCGTTCAAGCAAGGTAACCCATTCACTATGCTGCCGCCCTATATGTCGCAATACATTTGAACACTCAGGCGAACTGCCATCGTTTATCAAAAAGCATCGCAAGCCAAGAGGTTCAAGATGCCCAATCACTTTAGCAATGGCATGCTGATGATTATAGACAGGTACAATAATGCAGGCCTTCATTCATTTTCTCCATACACCATTCGTCCAGAACTATGAACTTGGGTCGCTGATGCTATTTCAAAATATAATTTCCCGCTATCTGCTTTCCAGCTTAGGTTAATAGTAATAATAGCTCCTGGCTGAATGATTTTTTTAAATTTGATTACTTCCATCCGCAAAAAAGGTGCGTTAATGGCAAAAAACAGTTTAGCCAACTGTTCTGCCCAAGCCAATTGTGCAACGCCTGGCAATATTGGCTGATCAGGGAAATGGCCTGAAAAATATATTAAACTGGGCAATACCTTACATTGCAGTTCAACTGTTTGCTGATGAATATTGCAATACAGTATTTGCGGGGAACTGTGCGAGTCTAAAGAAAACACCTGAACCAGCAACTCTCTATTAATCTTGCCTAGAGCAGAAAGAGGCAAAGCTTGCATAAACAGCCATTTTTTTGGCAAAACCACGGTTTCAAAACTATCCATCAGCTGCTTCCTTAACTGCTTAATCAGACTTGCCCTGCCATGGCGCTGAAAATACTCGTGTCCACTATCAGTTAATACTAAGGCGCTGGCAATTTTATCTCTTTTATCCGTTACTAATAGAGCATAGGCCTGCTTAATCCAGCCACTGCTTTCTAAAGCCTGTTCCAGTTCGTCTAATGACAATCTCTTTTCTTCCATTTTCACTATCCGGTCGAGTCGCCCCTGCAGTTCAAACTGGCCGTTTGCTAGCAGTTTAATTTTATCATCCATTTTGTAGGCATTTATATTTGTATAATCTCCCTTTATTCTACCTTTCCTAAGAAGGAGACTTTTGTCACTTGGCTGTTTTGTTAAATAGGGAGAGGATAAATAACTTTGGCCCATATCATCTACTGAAATGTTAATGCCATCAAATGCTGTCCATAAAGCATCATCTACGCTTTGTCTCCAGGCAATGCCGCCTGTCTCAGAACTGCCGTATATTTCTATCACTTTTTGCTGGCCGTACTGAAAGAGCTGCATCGCTGATTCTGAGGGCAAAGCACCGCCTGAACTAAACAGTGCCTTCATTTTTGACACCTCTTGCCATGGGGTCATGTCATCCAGTCTCTTTAACTGTGCAGGACTGGCAACCCAGCAGGCAGAAATATCCATTGCAGCCTTTAATAAAGGCTCAGGGCTAAGATACATTTCACTATAAAAACACCGTCCAGTGGCTAATGGCCATAGCACTCGAAATAATAAGCCATAGATATGCTGGTGACTGACTGTCGCCAAAACTTGGGCATCGCCAAGCGCAGCCCCCCAGCATTGCTCTAAAGTTTCTATTTCAGTTTGAAATTGCTGAAGTGTTTTGGGGATTTCCTTAGCTTGACCGCTAGAGCCAGAAGTAAAAATAATTATGGCCGACTTTTTTAGATCAAGAGGCTCCAGTTCAAAATCCCCGGATTCAATGGCCTCAACAGAAGCCTCATTACCTTTCCAATCGCCTAACAGTAAACAGCCCCGCTCAGTTAGCTGTGCAGCTGTTGCAGACTTACTGTTAGGTGCAATCCAGATTTTTTTGCCGCAATGCAATAATGCAAACAGACTGACTGAAAAGGGATAAGCCTGCTCATAATAAAGTGCGAATTTACGTTTTTTTAATTTAGAAAGAGAAGCCGCCAATTGTTTAACTTCAGCACTAAACTTTTCATTGTCTATTGTCTCGCAGCCATAAACAGCTAAAGGATATTGTCTGTTAGAGGATAATGCACAGCAGGAAAGTGAAGGAATAACAGCTCTATGTTTAAATGTCATGAACTCAGCAGAATAGCCGTTACGAATATATTTTTAGGTAATAAGGCAACTCGCAATAAATAACCCACCAATCTTGCTTGTCTTTTTATCCGTCTTCAGCGTTGCAATTTCGGTCAAATAGCTTGCTATGCTCCCTTCGTTGCGCCTTGAAGACGAATAAAAATCCTGCGCAATCTGGGTAGCTTATTTAATGCGCGTTACCTAACATGATATTAAAACTAATTCTGCCATTTTTTACCCTTCCATAATTGGCTAAACCTTAATGGAAGCTACAAAACAAAAGAGGCTTAAATCGCCCATTGATCAGCCATATTTTTATGAATGGCAAACTGATATTTTCTAAGGAATTCAGCTTAGGCAGTGATATAGTAAAGTTATTTAGAAAAAGATACAAGTAAGTCAGTTCACAACTGATTTGTGATTAAAATCACACAATTCCCTTTTAGATTATCTTCTAAGTGGTTATTACAAATAATAAATGTGAAGTTGCACACAGTTTCTGTGGATAACTCTGTGGATTACTCGTTCAAAAAACCTCTTAGTCCATGAATTTATTACAGTCACATTACTTTGCATTTTTTTTATACATAAAAATATATCTTACAAATTCAGTTACTTATATATAAAAATAGCTATTTAAAAAACAATAAATAAAATATTTTTCTCACTCGGGTTGGAGGAGAATTACTTGTGGATTAAATTGTGAAACAAATCACATTTATGCAAATACCTTGGTAAATAATATATTTTATGCTTATGCACCAAGCATCTTTTTCCCCGTGTTTTAATCAGCCTGCTAATGGAAAAACGGTTTCCTTTAAAATCAGACCTTTAACCTTTTTTAACTGGCAATTAGATATTTAATAAAATAAATGTGAAGTTGCACACAGTTTCTGTGGATAACTCTGTGAGTTTCTCGTTTAAAAAACACCTTAGTACATGAATTCATTACCGTTACATTAATTTGCGCCTTTTTTATACACAAAATTATCTTAATTAAAATCATAAGCTTAACTACGCCAATAGCTATTTTTTGATATATCAAAAAAAAATTTCTTAATTGAATTTTAAAAAAAAACAAATTGTGGATTAAATTGTGAAACAAATCACATTTATGCAAATACCTTGGTAAAAAATCATACCTCTGCTTACACAGCAAATATCACTTATCTCTTCCTCCATGTTTTAAACAGATTGCTAATGAAAAAATCTGTTCCTTTTAAAATCAAATATTTAACTTTTTATTTAACTGCCAACTAGATATTTCATAAAATAAATGTGAAGTTGCACACAGTTTCTGTGGATAACTCTGTGAGTTTCTCGTTTAAAAAACATCTTAGTTCATGAATTTATTACCGTTGCATTAATTTGCGCCTTTTTTATACACAAAATTATTTTAATTGAAATCATAATCTTAACTACGTCAACAGCTATTTTTTAAAATATCAAAATAAAATTTTCTTAATCAAATTTGAAAAAAAACAACTTGTGGATTAAATTGTGAAACAAATCACATTTATGCAAATATCTTGGTAAAAAAACAATCATCTCTTTTCCGCGTTTTAACCTAAGGCAACGCGCAATAAATAACCCACCAATCTTGCTTGTCTTTTATCCGTCTTCAGCGTTGCAACTTCGGTCACATAGCTTGCTATGCTCCCTTCGTTGCGCCTTGAAGACGAATAAAAATCCTGCGCAATATGGGTAGGTTATTTAATGCGCGTTACCTAAATAAATCCGTGAAGCGTAATACATTCCCTCATCTGGTGAATAGTGCAAAACTGGATTAAACAGTTTATTTAACAAGTTACAGTTAAACTAAGCGTTTAACTGATTTATTTATTTAACCAAATTGCTCATAGTCAGATAGAAAGTAGAGAGGCTCCGAGCAATACTTTTAAGACACTGCTTATTAAATTAGCACTGCTTAAGGAAGCAACATAGCATTAGGGTTAGATAGAATTTACTGTTAAACTTAAATTTCTGTAACTACTCAGCATATTGTTATTGGAATAATTAATTGCACTGTCATTTCGACCATCGGGAGAAATCTTGATCATTGTATGATGAAAATCCTAGTGCAAGATTCCTCGTTCCACTCGGAATGACAAATTATGCTGACTAGCTACAAATTTCTTATCTCCTTCCCTCTCCATTTCCATAGGAAGACGCTAAAAACAGATAGCTGTCGAAGTTTTAAGAGAAAACCGTAAGCAACTAATATTTATAGATTTAAAGGTTAAATATTTTGAAAAATATAAACGCATATAGATCTGTCAATCTGAACTGTCGCATTTTGATACCCATCGGTATCGGGCTTATTTTATTGCTTTGCATTGGCATCTATCTTTCTCAGAAACAGTTCGAAGCATCGCTGGAAAAACATGTTTCACAACGCATAGAAATGGCGACAAAGGAATATAGCCGAAAAATTGAACAACAAACCGATATTCTGGAATCCACTTTACAGTTGCTAAGTAACAACCCCACCCTGATCAATACTTTTACTGCCAGAAACAGGTCTGCACTAATAAAACTGGTCAGCCCTATATATCAGAGACTGGCCAAACAGCTGCATATCAGTCATATTTACTTTAGTGATCCGCAGCGAGTTGTCTTTTTACGTGCACATAACTCAAAAAGCTATGGTGATACTATAAACCGGCAAACAACTTTATCTGCTGAACAAACGAATGCCATGGTAACTGGTGTTGATCTAGGCGTTTTAGGAACGCTAACTTTACGCTCAGTAACACCATGGCATGATAAAAATGGAAATAAAATCGGCTTTATCGAGTTTGGGATCAGAATAAACCAAATACTTAAAGAAATATCAGATTTGAATGAGTTCGGTTTATTCCTAGCCATTCAGAAATCTAAATTATCTCAGGATCAATGGGAAGAAGGTCAGCACATATTTGGTGGCCTGTCTATTTGGCATCAATATAAAAACTTTGCCGTTTCAAATAAATTTAGGCTAAGCGAAAATCTATTTAACAGTACACCGAACCTTGACCTTATTCTGCAAGCAAAGCCAGGCCAGGGGCCTAAACAGTCATTCTCAGGAAAAACCTATCAATGGCAGCACATTCCGTTAGATTCTCTTGATCAAAAAAATATTGGTCAAATTTTTATTGCTGTAGACATAAGTGACTGGATAACCGGCCATCAAAAAAATACCGTCAATTTTATTGCTCTATACCTTTTAACATCCTTTCTCTTGATACTGATTCTTTATCGGTTTACTAATCGTGCCCAGTTTGCTGAAAAAAAGCTGCACAATTCAATGCTGCGGCTCAGCCAAATGTCAAGCAACCTTGAAACTGCTCAGCGTATTGCAAACATTGGCAGCTGGGAACTGGAAATTCCATCTAATAAAATGCACTGGTCAGATGAAGTCTTTCAAATTTTCCATATTGATAAAAATAATTTTGATGCATCGTATGATGCATTTCTTGAGGCAATACACCCCGAAGATAGGGAGAAAATAAAAAGGGCTTATACCAATTCACTAAAGAATAAGAAACCTTATGTGTATAGTTTCACCACTTTATACCAGATTTTTCTAGCTTAAAAAATAGTGATGTCTTCTGTCTACTCAGTTACAGCCATCTTTACCTCATAACCGGTAAATTTACGGATATTGATAACTCCTGTATCAAATAGCAAATATTGGCCCTTTATACCTTGCAATACGCCCGAAACCTCAGGTGTTTTATCAAAATTAAAAGATTTCACTTTTAACGGATATGTTTCTACAGGGAAATCAATATCCACACAGGGTTCATCTAAAAACTCAATGGAACCGCTACCGAACCGTTTAGAAATTTCATTTATTTCAGCCTCACATACCACCAGTAATTCATCGCGTTTTTTCTTTAAATCAACAGCTTCAACCTGATTTTTCAACATCCGCTGCCAACTGGTTTTATCACTCACATGCTGGGCAATAACAACTTCAGCCAAACCTGAAATATAACGGGATTTTACCTTTAAAATAGGCAAGGCCTGAATAGCACCCTGATCTATCCAGCGGGTGGGTATCTGAGTTCCCCGGGTAATTCCCACCTTAATTCCCGAGGAATTTGCCAGATAAACGTAATGTGGCTGAAAGCAAAACGCCTCTGCCCATGAAGGTTCTCTGCAAGTCCCTGCTTCAAAGTGGCAGGTTTCCGGCTTCATAATGCACATATCGCATTGTGCCAATGAAATAAAACAGGGATAGCAATAGCCTTGGTTAAAACTTTTTTTCATTGAACGCTCACAATAGACACAGGAAATATTTCCTGTGAATGTTAGCTTTATCATTTTCCCAATCAAAGGGTTAAGTTCTACAAGCTGATCCCCCAGTCGCAATTGATATTTAGCTGGACTATCCAGTTGTACCTGCATTTTTCTTAAATTACCCTGCACTTAGCCTCTCCGCTCATTTTCTTAATTGAAAGCAGTATTCTACCAAATGTCCTACTTCATTCATCTGTTTATAAAAACCAGTAGCATTAATCGGGTTTTTATAGCATGATTAGTAAAAAATAATAATAATTTGGAGGATTTTAATGAATATTGATTTTTTTGCCAGCATAGGCCCCTTTTTTGGTATCGCCGGACTGGTTATCGCCTATCTTATCTATCGTGGCATTCTGTCTCATGATGTTGGCACTGAAAAAATGCGAGATATTTCTGAACTGATACATGATGGTGCCATGGTTTTTCTAGGTGCTGAATATAAAATCTTATCCATTTTTGTCATTATCGTTGCTGTACTGATTTTTTTCTTAATCGGCCATAGTACCGCCTATGCCTTTTTAGGCGGGGCATCCTGTTCAATGTCTGCCGGTTTTTTTGGTATGAAAGCGGCGACACGCGCCAATGTCCGCACTTCTGCAGCAGCCAATAAAGAAGGTATGGGTGCGGCGCTTATGGTTGCATTTGGCGGCGGCTCAGTGATGGGACTGGCTGTCGCTTCACTTGGGCTAGCAGGGATCTCCATAGCATTTTCGTTAATTGACTCGTCAAATGCGGCAAACTATACGGTGTTAAGCGGTTTTGCAATGGGAGCTTCTTCTATCGCCTTATTTGCCCGCATTGGCGGTGGAATTTACACTAAAGCGGCTGATGTCGGTGCTGACCTGGTAGGTAAAGTTGAAGCCAATATCCCAGAAGATGACCCTCGCAACCCTGCAACCATTGCCGACAATGTCGGAGATAATGTCGGTGATACTGCAGGTATGGGAGCAGATATTTTTGAGTCTTATGTCGGTTCAGTAATCGCCACTATCGCTATCGCTGCTACGGCAACAAACTTTATTGATATATCAATGCAAAGCAATGCTTTACTGTTGCCTATTGCACTGATTATTGTCGGCTTAGTTGCTTCAGTTGCCGGTGTTTTTTGTATGCGTTTATTAAAAGACATTAACCCTGCACATGCTTTAGAGGGTGTGACATGGATTTCAGCACTGCTGTTCTTGGTTCTTGCCTATATTATTATCCGGGCGTTTGCAATCCAGTTCAATATTGACGGTGAAATAACATCGGTCAATGGTCCGTTTTATGCCCTATTAGGTGGCACCGCCGTAGGCATATTTATTGGTCGCGTCACTGATTACTACACATCAAAAGCACCTGTAGAGGCCATTGCTTCTGCCTCTAAGTTTGGCCCTGCTACGAATATTATTGCAGGTCTGGGCATTGGCATGCGCTCAACCGTTTTACCGATATTAGGCATTTGCATAGCCATTTTTGTCGCCTACCACTCTGCTGGATTATACGGCATAGGCATTGCGGCAGTTGGAATGCTGGCAACAACCGGTGTCACCATGTCTGTTGATGCCTATGGACCAATTGCTGATAATGCCGGAGGCATCAGCGAAATGGCTGAACTGGGGCCGGAAACTCGCGCTATTACAGATTCATTAGATGCTATCGGCAATACCACTGCAGCAGTAGGCAAAGGATTCGCCATCGGTTCAGCGGCATTAACTGCTCTAGCCTTATTTTCTGCTTATGCGGCGGCATCTCACTTAAAAGCAATTGATCTTCTGGACCCTCTAGTCGTTATAGGACTATTTCTTGGCGGCTGCATTCCTTTTCTTGTGGCAGCCATGACCATGGATTCCGTAGGAAAAGCTGCTCAGGATATGGTTGAAGAAGTTCGCCGTCAATTTCGTGATATTCCAGGGTTAATGGAAGGAACTACCCCGCCAGATTCGGCTCGCTGTATTGAAATATCAACAAAAGCCTCATTACGGGAAATGATTCTGCCAGGATTGGTAACCATCTCAGCACCTGTATTGGTAGGTTTTCTTCTAAACAAGGAAGCACTTGGCGGGTTACTGGCTGGCTCTTTGGTTTCAGGCGTATTAATGGCCTTATTTATGGCTAATGCCGGCGGTGCATGGGACAACGCAAAAAAACTGATTGAAGGCGGGGCTTATGGTGGCAAAGGAACAGACATCCATAAAGCGGCTATTTGCGGCGATACTGTTGGCGACCCTTTTAAAGATACTTCAGGTCCTGCATTAAATATTGTGGTTAAATTAATGTCCGTTGTTTCTCTGGTTATTGCACCATTATTATAAATAACATAAATAACATAAATAACAGCAAGAACCCAAGGTTATCGATACCATTGGGTTCTTACCGTTAGCTACAAATTATTGCAAAAAATAAAAACAGCAAAATATGATACAATTTGTTCCCCAATTTATTAAAACAGGCTGTGTTTCGTGATCAATAACACTTCTCGCAAATCAGTAATGACCCTTTTTACCATATCAGATTGTGTCCAAAGCCATTGCGCCCGACTTGTTATGTATGAAAAAGGAGTGACAGCAGATATTGAATTTTTTGACCCTGCCAAACCGCCTGAAGATTTGCTTGAACTCAACCCAACGGGTGTCTCACCCACATTAGTTGAGCGCAACCTGGTACTGTATGATTCTCGGATCATTATGGAATATCTGGATGAACGTTTTCCGCATCCTCCTTTACACCAAATGGATCCCGTTTCGCGTGCTAATTCTCGTATGATAATTAAGCGCATCGACCAGGACTGGTATCAGCTATTAGATGAAATTTTAAATTCGGGCGAAAAAAAATCAGCCCGTGCAAAAAAGATGCTAAAAGAAAGTTTAATAGCCGCCACCCCTATTTTTGAATCACAGCCTTTTTTTATGAGTGACGAATACTCGCTAATTGACTGCGCCATGGCGCCTCTACTATGGCGACTGCCTCATTTAGGGATTGACCTAAGCTCACTAAGCCCTGCAATTGCATCTTATGCTAACCGCCTATTCTCTAGAGAAGCCTTCCAATCAAGCCTCAGCGAAAAAGAAAAAGATATGGCCGAAAGAAAATGACATCATTAAAACCCTATTTAATCCGCTCAATTTATGACTGGATCATAGACAACCAACTCACCCCCCACCTGCTAGTTGATGCAGAAAATACTGATGCCATTTTGCCTCAGGATTACATTGAAGATGGCAAAATCATTCTGAACCTGCGTCCTGAAGCTATCCAGGGTCTTACCTTGGATAATGAAGAGATTCAGTTTAATGCCCGCTTTTCCGGAACTGCCATGCAGATCTTCGTCCCAACAGTTGCCGTCCTTGCAATTTATGCAAAAGAAAATGGCAAAGGCATGATGTTTGATCCAGAAGAATACGATAATGAAGCCCCACCTCCCGCAACAAAAAAACCTGAAAAACCGCACCTAAGAGTCATCAAATAGTTACCGCATAACTATAATTCCGCGGGGTATTTTTTAACTTAAAGCTCAATGGACTTCTAACGCATTTTTCTACTAACTCCCTTTGCCTAGGTACAATCATTTGCCCACCTTTTTCTACAATAAGAAATTACCTACCTTATATTTATAAATCCCTCTATTTTTTCTCAGGCATATACAGGGAAGATACATTCCCTACCGGTTTCGACGACCGTTCAGATGAAACAATCTTTGCTGTACCGCGCCTTTCAACTTGATCAATTCGAATAATTTCATGGAGAGGAATAAACGAACGCTTAACGCCTTCAAATTCAGACCTGATTTTTTCTTCACCGGGATCAATTACGATTGCACTTTTCTCACCAAAAACAAGCTCCTCAACAATTATAAAGCCATACATATCCCCCTGATAGACACTTTTGGCATAGATTTCATAAACCTCCTCTCTATTAATAAAGACAACCTTGTAAACATGTTTTTCTGACATTGCGAGTTAGATCCAGTTAAAATACCCTGTATTGTACCAATAAACACATCACATATTATGTCTTATACAATTTATCTATCTGGAGAAATCCATTCTGACTGGCGTGAGAAAATCAGCTTGGGCATTGCCGAAAACCGACTGGATATAGACGTTTTAGCCCCTATTACTGATCATGACAGCAGCGACAATGTCGGCCCGGAGATTCTAGGTGAAGAAACCAATAATTTCTGGAAAGATCATAAATCTGCCAAAATCAATGCACTGCGCACTAACAGCTATATTAGCCGGTCAGATATAGTCATTATTAAATTTGGTGATAAATACAGGCAATGGAATGCCGCTTTTGATGCGGGCATCGCCACGGGCTTAGGAATACCTATTATTACCTTGCACAGCCCCGAATTAACCCATCCTCTTAAAGAGATCGATGCAGCTGCACTTGCTGTTACAGAAAGCCCTCAGCAAGTGATTGACATTTTAAAATATATCAGCCGGCCGTAGCTAGCGCTCTGTCAGGTTTAGTTTGATGGGTAAAACTCTAACCCGTCATCTCTAAAGTCTCTAATCGCCCCTCCCCCCATAGATGATTTCCGATTAGAGACTTCAGTAGCAACATCCTTTAGGGGGGGGGTGGATATAAATAATCCTCCATTTTTCCCAAACATACTGATAGGTGACTGAGTCAGTCGCGTCTTAAATTCAGCATTTTCCACACCGGTTGAACTATTGCAACCCATTTACACTCTTAGAAAATCAGCAAATTTATCAGTTTTGTTTACATCTGGAGATTTATTTTACCTATGCCCTATTCATTCAGCTCCGCCCCGCCCGTACCTATTAAAGAAACCTCTTTATCAGCTGACGACCTATGCATCAGACAGTTAAAGCAAATCTGGTTTTGTAGGAGTCTGCTATTTTGCAATGGAGCTAGACACCTCGCTAAAGATCGGTTTCATCAGGATGAAATCCCTGAATTACTGGGACTGGACGAAAGCGAATTTGAAGATAAAAAACCCTCTGCACTTTATAAACTCATTAAAAAACGCGCCAAAAAACTGACAGGAATGTCTGTTATCCGTCAAGGTCCTTTATTTACAAACCTTGAACAAATCAACCATCACTTTGGTTTAAGCAAAATAGAAACAGATATTATACTTTTTGCAACGCTTTTAGAATTAGATAGCTCCTATGGGAATTGCTATGATTTATATAGCACCTATGGCAATAGAGACTTCCATCTCTTTTTGGCACATGTTCTTAATGCAACCGCCAAACAAATTTTAGAAGCTCTGAATAAAGAAGGCGTACTCTATCAGTCTGGCCTGTTAAAATTGCATCCGGCAAGCCGTGAAGTTGATCAAAAATTCGATTTATTGAAAAGCTTCTGCCATGCACTAGACACACCGCAGCAAACCATAGAATCTTTATTTTCTGATTTTATAATGTCAGCACCTACAGCCAACTTAACGCCCCAGCATTATAAGCATATAGAAAAAGACTATGCCCGGTTATCAAGATACCTAGAAACAATCTGCGATAAAAAAATAAAGGGGGCCAATATACTGATTTATGGGCCGCCAGGCACGGGTAAGACACAATGGGTACGCACACTGGCAGATGATCTTAACATCAAGCTTTACGAAATAAGTGTCGAAGATGCCGAGGGAGATATTTTATCCGGCAAAGAAAGAGTAACTGCCTGTCAGCTGGCTCAAAAACTATTAGAAAAAGGTTCACAGCAGGCTCTTTTGTTTGATGAAATTGAAGATCTATTTCAAACTGACATGTTTGCACAGTTTAGCGGGAATAGCCACAGAAATTCACATACAAACAAGGGCTGGATTAACCAGCTATTGGAAAACAATGCAGTGCCTACTTTTTGGCTATCAAATGATATAGGCAGTATGAACGATGCCTTTTTACGGCGTTTTGACTTGATTTTTGAACTGCCCGCTCCGCCCCATTCCGTTAGAAAAAAAATGCTAAGCGAAGCGCTCAATAAAACGCCTGTCAGTGAAAAATGGATTGACCGCATGTCTCATTTAGAGCATCTTCCTCCGGCCATAATTAACCGAGCCACCCGAGTAAATGAAATTATTGGCGAATCGGACCCTCATTTAATTGAAAATACCCTGGAACAGATTATGGGGAGCACTCTTAAGGCAATGGGGCATCGACATAAGGCGATCAACCCCGTTACCTCAAACTTTTATGATCCGGCATTAATCAATACCAAAGCACCATTAGAAAAGATATCTCACGGATTAAATGCCACCCGCACAGGCAGACTATGCTTTTTTGGCCCTCCTGGAACAGGCAAAAGTGCCTATGCAAAATACCTGGCCAGCTATTTGGAAATCCCGCTGATAGCAAAACGTGCCTCAGATATTATTGACTGCTACCTTGGCAATACAGAAAAAAATATTGCTAACATGTTTGAACAGGCGACTAAAGAAAAAGCACTGCTATTGCTTGATGAAGCAGACAGTTTTTTACGTGACAGAAAAGCCAGTCGCCACAGCTGGGAAACAACCCAGGTCAATGAGCTATTAGTGCAAATGGAAAATTTTGACGGCATTTTTATCTGCTCTACCAATCTAATGAATGATTTGGATAAAGCGGCTTTAAGACGCTTTGATTTTAAACTGGAGTTTACCTATCTAAAAACCGAGCAAGCCTGGCTATTATTAAATGGTTTCTTAGCTGAAGCCGTCAACCGCTTAACTGCCACCAAACAAACACAGCTAAAAAAGCAATTGGCTAGCCTACAGCTGCTAACCCCAGGGGACTTTGCTACCATTAAAAGAAAACTCACATTATTAGACGAACTGGATAATGCTGAGCTATTCGTAAAAGAGCTGCAACAGGAAGTCAATTTTAAAAATGAAAGTTCAAAGCGTGCTATTGGATTTTCTGCGAAATTTTAGAATCCGCACATTTATCCTAGCAGTCTGGCACAGTAATTTGATGGATATAATTCTAAAATTGAAAAATGCGGCCTATCCTTGTCATCTCAACGATAGGAGAGATTTCTGTAATGGAAATGGTACAAAGGAACTGATGATTTATGCAAACTTGGGGACTTAATTTACAAGGGACATAAAGAACCGTATGAAGTGAAAGTTTCAAGTTGTCAGGTTTCACGACGTTATACCATGATTTTTTAAAAGGTCAGCTCCAAATCAGAGCATACATTTGCCCAATACCAGAAAATTAAAATACATTACCCTCTCATTTTCCAAAAGAATCGTGTTTCTGTAAATAGGTTAGCCGTGGCCATTTCAGCACGATAGGCAATCATTGTTAGTATCGAAGAAATGTTTGCTTTGAGTGCTCAGTTGCTCGAACTGTTTTTTCTCAGAGAAATCTTTCACTTTAGTGTGATGGGCTGCCTGCTTGCGCTGTTCTTTGAGCATCTTGATCTGTTCCCAGTAAAGGGACTGCTTTGAAAGCAAAAAAGTATCAAGTACTTGGTTAATGCCCCCCCCCCTGATATAAACTTTTTAACTCTACTTGCCACATTTCTTTAGTCTTTTTTATTTACCCCCCCTACCGCAACAAGTTAGTTCCATTGAAAATCATTTTATCTCGACTTAAATGCAATAAATGAGATATACATCACAAAAAAATTGCTTTTAAGCACTGTCTTATGTATATTAAATATTGTTTTTGTGACGAACATCACAAAAATATTTAGCTCAAAAAGCAAATTTGACTTTGATAAAGCCCGCTCTTTTCAGTGAAACGAAGCTTTATTCTGGTCATTCTGCCTAATTTTCTTTTAGATTCATCCATTCATAATTTTAAAATTTAAGGAGGAATACGTGATCAGCTGTTTAAGCAGTACTGGTAAGCAGCTTCTTAAATCTGTGGATTAACAAGGGTTCAAATTAATTGTAAGTTTAAATTGCTTTTTATTAAGATTATTCCGATTAAGTCCAATTATTCAGCCAATCACTGGGCACTTGATTATTAAGGGTATCAATGAAACTTTAAAGCATGTGCGAAATAAACTTCATAACAATTCATATAGCTCTGACCATATACAGTTTAAATGTATTCCAAAATTATTTTTATAACCGAGGTAAGTAATATGAAAGATCATAAGAAATTCCCGTTTAGCAAAGCTATTCCCACTCTGAGTTTAGCGTTATCCATATCAGTTTTATTTACACCTCAAGTTGGCTTCACTGCCTCAACTGATAGAGTCCATGCATTCTATGCAGATGAGCACAATACCGCCCCATCTAGTCCTACAGGCAATAGAGTAATAGAGATAGATATTGAGAATATGAGTCTGGTCAATACCTTAGATGTGCCGGGCATTACAAATCATCATTCAGATAATGGCTATTACAGTAAGCTTTATGCAGTTCCAAAAGGGTCTGGTTATGTCAATGTTGTAGATCTGCGCAAAGATGCGTATGGAACAACATCTATGAAGCTTGTCCAACAGATTGACCTTATCCATTGTCAATGGCCAAAATAATTGAGCCAGTTTTGGCCATCCATAAGCCACGTTCTGGCGATGCATATAACGAAAAGTTTGACGTGATACTTATGGCTGCTCGAAACCGCCCAATGGGTTCGTTCATAAATGTTAAAACTGATAAGGTTGTAGGCACAATTGGTGAGAATGTTGATTGTGAATTAACTGACGGTACTTATTTGCTAGACCATGCCGATGCCAACACAATTTCTGGTGCCACAAAATATCAATGTGAGCATTCAGATTATGGCGGAGACCAAATTAGCGGCCACCCTTATTGGTTGACACCTGATTATGCAGCCATAGTTGATCGTACCAATCGCCAGATATCAGTCTATTATGTTTGGGAAGAAAATGACCAGCTTAAAAGTAGGCTGGTAAATCACCTTAAGACTCGTACCTCTGTCCATCAGATAATTCCTCGTGATAGAACTTCACTACCATACAATAAACAAGCTGATTTCTATGCAGTTGAAGAAGGAAATCGCGGAGGATATGATACCTATGGAATACCTAATGCCCTAATTAAAATGAAGCTAACCCCAGAAGGCCTAGAACTTATCAGCCGTATTGATTTAGCACGTAGCAAGGGAAGAAGCTCTTATGTTGCAAACACAATTTCTAGGAAATGTGTTGAAATTAACCGTTTTTATGGTGAAGAGTCAGGATACCCGGCCTGGGTTAGACGCGGAAAGTATAAGAACCTGTTTTGGTGGGCAAATTTAACACCTTATAAAAATCAGGATTCAAACGTTGAGTTTCCTGTTGAATGTCTAAGCGCTAAAGTAAGTGGTGGCCACAATGCAGATTTTGCACCAGATAATAAACGCTTGTATGTAGGTTCTGACCGTGGATATATGCATATCATCAATGACGATCGCTGGAAGATAGAAAATACTGTTAATACAGGTGGAATTTCATATGGAAGTAAAAGTGTTACGGCAGGCTCAGGGCATACATGTTTTGCAGCTGATAGAGGATTAGCGATAGTCACAAATCATACTGCTAAGTACAACACAATTATAGACCTGACAACTCAAAGAAAAATCAAAAATGTGAAACTGCCTTTCGCGAATGAAGGAATCTTTAATGCCAACCAGTCACATACCTGTTATGTAGATGATGCTCAGGACTACTATTACAACTTTTGGACGGATGGCGGGGTTTTTTATAAAATTGATCTTTATGACCTAACGTTAGCAGATTCTTTATATACAGGCGGAATCCCGATTCAGGGAAGCTATATCTCTTTAAGTAATATTCAAACTGTAGATCCAGCAGAACCATTAGTCGAGAATAAAGACACAGCATCATCTGCAGGTGAAGAAATTACGATTGATGTGCTTGCAAATGATACGGGGGTTGATCTTAGCATTGGTTTGTATGATACCCCTAATAACGGTACCGCAGCTGTTTCAAACGGAATGCTGGTATATACGCCAAATGCAGGATTTACTGGAACAGAAGATTTCTGGTATGAAATTAGAGACCCATCTGGCCAAACAGCCTGGGGCAATGTTGTTGTGACAGTAGACAGTGGTGGAGCAGCCACTTTAGTCGCCAATAATGATATTGCAGAAGTGTCAAAATACGGCACAGTTACAATTGATGTGTTGGCCAATGATGAAGGAACAGATATAAGGCTAGCCTATCTGGATGATACCTTGACTGGCAGTGCCAAAATAGTAAATAACAAGATTGAGTATACAGCGGATGACCAAGCCACTGATGACCTTGAATTATGGTACGGCATTTTAGACTCAAATGGAAATGAAGAGTGGGCTAAAGTTACTATTACTATCCACTAAAATGTAGCCGCTCAGATCTGACAGTTACCCGTTAGTATCTGTCAGATTATATTATGGGATCGCGCACGGGATAACTTGAGCAAATGTCGTAGAGTTTTTGAGTATATTTAAGACTTAGAAATAGTTACATAGCTGATTATGAAACTATTTCTACAGTGCAAAATACGTACAAAAAAAAAAGTCAGTTGTTCAAGTTATTACGTGCACGTACATTAGTTAGTTTTTTCCACCCGACAACCAGTTTTCCCTGCACCTATTGCACAGCCACACCTATACAGCCAAGAATAAATGTTAGACTAAATTAGCTCATATTCTGAGGCAGGGCTACTCTGTGCTCGATCATAAATAAATATTCTGCTCTACGTTAACATGATAAATATCAAAAACACTTGCCTTTAAAACCCTCTTTATGTATATTTAATATTGTTTTTGTGACGAACATCACAAAAACTACATAAAAAAAGGAAAATTACCCTTGACAAACCTTAGCTTTCTTTTTTAGGTAACTGTATTACGGTTATTTAATCTACCTTTACTTAAAGTAATAGGATTTTTCAAGCTCTTGCATTCATCCTCCTATTTTTTCTTTAAAGTTTAATAAGCAATAAATAAGTATATTTAACAATAGCTTAAGAAGTACTGTTTAGCTACCTTCTGAATCTGTTTGTGCATGTGAGCAATTAATCACGAAACAATTCATTTGGCACTCTAACCACCTATAGCTTAAACCCATTTCAAAAAATTTTTATAGACGAGGTAAATATTATGAAGTCCCTTAGCACCCCACTCTTTAGCGATACCATTTCCAAACCGAAATCGGCATTATCCATATCAGTTTCATTTACACCTCAAGCCGGGGTTTCCGGCTCAAGCGATAACGCTCATACATTATTTTCAAATAGACGATATAAATCTAAAATGGCAAATAAAAAATCATTTTCATTTCATTTAAACCATACTGTTTGGCTGCCAATCTGGGCACTGCTAATTTTTTTTAGCGGGCCATCCTTTGCATCAATTACCTATCTAAGTGACAATAGACAAGATATGTCTGCAGGTGCCGAAGGTGATGGTCAGGGGTATTATCACAACACCTACACGCCAGATGCTCCTTTCGCTTACTTTGCACACCAACAATCAAGCTTAACCCCTACTGAATTTTCAGCTCACGGCACTGGCCACCAATATTCAGATTACGGCTATTCGCTCAGCGAATCCGTATTTGATATCACATTCAACCTAGCTAGCCAAAATAGGATAAACCTTACAAGCACCCTGAGCGGCCTTGGAGAATATGTGCCTTCTGCATCTATATCTCTTTACCGCGGTTTAGATATAGACCCTGACAACCTTCTATTTAGCGAATCTTTATCTTACTCTGATTCAGAGTATGGCTATGGCTACTCTGTATCACCAACTTTAGAGTCTATATTAACGGCAGGAAATTATCGCATTATTGCTAAAGCCGATGGTGGCAGTTATGTACAGTCTGACTCAAGTTACACAGTTAATGCTGAGTTCACAACAGTAGTTCCTGCTCCAACAGCCTTGTTGCTATTAGGATCAGGTCTTTTCTCTTTAATTAGCGTAAGGAAACGTAAAGCCTAAAATTATGCCAGATAATTAGTGGGTGTAAAGTAATGAGGTTTACACTCACTAATTTTCTTCTTTTCTTATTACTACCAAGGAGTTTTACATAGCAATTCACATAAAAATCAATAAAAGAAAACCTCGCTCACATTTCTAATATTTTGCTGAAACTAGCTCTTTTCAGGTTACTCTACAAGAGCGTATGATCATTATTAATTTAAAAAAAGGAGACACTCATGATTACCAGCCCATCATCAAGCGCACTCAATCTGATTAATAGCGCTCAGTATAAAGCTGCCGATGCAGCCCATACCATTGCAACATTGCCAGTTGCCAAAGACGAAGTTGGAAGTACAAATTTTAATTCCAAAGATATACTTAAACCCATTTTAAGCCTGAAAGAAGCTGAACTGGAATCATCTGCCGCCGTTAAAATTTTAGAAACTGAAAAAGAAACCACAGGATCCCTTTTTGATGCTATGGTGTAACCCCTTATACAGCAACGCTAACGCTATATCCCAACTGTATAAGTCTATCAGCAAATAGTCGCATCATTCGTGCATCCGCTTTTTTTAACTGTTTTGCTTCTGGCTGCAAAGAGGGTCTGGCAAGGGTATATAGCATCACCTGCTTAACTTTAAGCTCATTTTTCTGAAGCATCTCAATATAGGCCTGGCGCTCCTGTTCTGCATTCTTAGCAGTCAAAAAATCCAGCATACAAGTTTGCAGGCTAGTTTCACACAGCTCAGTGGATATCTTTAAATTATCTAACATCTTCTCCGTGCTCTGTTTACTGTTATTAATTTTCTTTCTGCCCAGAGCAGTTGCACTATCCAGCTTAAACCACACCTGACCGCCATATTCATTAAAACACTTTAGTCCTGCCTGAACCTGTGCGTGATGCATCAAACTGCCGTTGGTAATCAAAACAAATTTACTTTTTGGCAGCACATGCATTTCAGCAGCTATTTTGCCAATTAATTCTATTGCCTGTTCAAATCCTTTCAAACTAGTTGGCTCACCATTTCCTGAAATGGCAATATCCTTTATTGCACGGTATTGTTCCGGCACTTCATATTGCTGATAAAAATCACCAGTGAGCACTTTATTTAAAAAAAATATTAATTCCTGCTCCAATAATTGAAAATCCATTTCTGGGGCTGATCCTCGCAACAGATCAGGTACCTGACAATACACGCATCGCCAATTGCAGGCATTATTAGTATTAAAATTAATGCCTATAGACAGCCCGCCGGCTCTTCTAGAAATAACAGGATAAACATACTTTAAACCTGCAATATCTCGACTGTGATCGGTTGTAGATAATTTTTGACTCATGGCTATTAAGAAACTGGAAAATTCATGGTATTCTAACCGCTTCAAATTTATTATGCCTATGGAGTTATTATTATGAGCGAAAGAATTGTATTGCGTACTGGCGAAGCACTTGTTGCCGGCGGGCCACCAGGAACAGCAGCTGAGCCGGAAATTGTTATTGGCGAATTAGACGGTCCAGTAGGAACAGCACTGGCAACGTTAACAGGTGACCAGGCTAGTGGCCACTCAAAAGTTTTTGCTATTTTAAATACCGACATTCAAGTCCGGCCTGTGACTTTAATGGTCAGCAAAGTAACCGTTAAAAGTACGCGCTACACAAATATTTTAATGGGTACGGTTCAGGCTGCCATTGCTAACGGTGTTTTAGATGCTGTTCGTGCCGGTGACATTCCAAAAGAAAAAGCCAATGATTTAGGCATTATCTGCTCTGTCTGGCTAAACCCAAGCGTTGCACAAGACGGTGATCTAGACCACCAGATCTTATTTGACATTCATCGCAAAGCGACAGCCCAGGCTATCCATAAAGCCATGAATAATAAGCCGGATATTGACTGGCTATTGGACAATCAAGATAAAATCATCCACAAATATTTTCAAATGGGATTAGACGGTAAGATTTAAACCGTTAGATTTTTCGCTCCTAATTCGTTAGGAGCGAAGCTTTACTGACCCAAATTCTCTGGAGCTACCCGCAACACCTCTTCAATAGAAGTAATTCCCTCCATAACCTTTTCAACCCCACTCATTCGCAAAGTTTTCATTCCATCCTTTATAGCAAGCTTAGCAATATGCCTGGCATCGCAATTTTCTGTCATCTGTTTTTGAATCAATGATGTACTTTTAAATACCTCATAAATGCCAATTCTCCCCAAATACCCCGTATTACGGCATTCAACGCATCCCTTCGCCTGAAAAATCAGCGCTGGTTTTTTAATGCTAAATGGCTCTACTACTCCTTGCCATTGATCGTCGGTAACATCATGCTGCCTTTTACAGTGCGGACATAAAGTCCTGATTAAGCGCTGAGCCATCACCCCAAGCAAGGTCAATTTGACCAGATAAGGCTTTACACCCAGTTCCAGCAAACGCGTTATCGCCGAAGGTGCATCATTAGTATGCAAGGTTGATAAAACCAAATGGCCTGTTAAAGAAGCCTGAATCGCCATTTCGGCCGTTTCCAGATCACGGATCTCACCGACCATGATAATATCAGGGTCTTGCCGCATCAGAGTTCTGATCCCTGTGGCAAAATTTAACCCGATTTTATTATCTACCTGCATTTGATTGAAGCTGGGTTCAATCAATTCAATAGGATCCTCTACAGTACATAAATTGACCTCAGGAGTAGCCAGGTGCTTTAAAGTTGAATAAAGAGTAGTTGTTTTACCTGATCCGGTTGGTCCCGTCACCAAAATAATGCCATGTGCCTGCTGGCTCATATCCGACCATACCTGCCTTTCCCATTTATTAAAGCCTAATGCCTTAAAATCTTTTAGCAGCACTTCCGGATCAAAAATACGCATCACCACCTTTTCACCGAAGGCAGTTGGCATGCTAGACAATCGCAGCTCAATCTCCTGCTCATTATTCAGCGTTTTAAGTCTGCCATCCTGAGGGCGGCGCTTTTCAGCAATATCCATCCGCCCCAAAATTTTAATCCGGCTGATTACTGCACCCATCACAGCGGTGGGGATTTGATAGACTTGATGCATCACTCCATCAATGCGAAACCTTACATTACTTTGGTCACGCCTGGGCTCTAGATGAATATCGCTGGCCCGCTGGTCAAAAGCATATTGGAATAGCCAGCTAACTAAATTGACAATATGCTGATTATTAACTTCTAAATCACTTTTTTTGCCCAGTTCAACTAGCTGCTCAAGGTTATTTAACTGTCCATTGTACTTTTCGGATTTTTTGGAAGCACTCCTGACTGATTTTGAAAAATCATATAGTTCAGTGATATAGCGTTTGATATTTTTTGCATCGGCAAATACGCGTTTAAATTCCTTATTATGCAGATGTTTAAGATCTTTCTCCCATTCACGTATAAAGGGCTCAGAAACAGCCACCGTAATAACGTTATCTGCAACCTTAACTGGCAAGATATTAAACCGTTCTGCATAGGGCTGAGTACAGATTGAAGTGACAGCTGCCACATCAATTTTTAAAGGGTCAATATGAAATAACGGTAAACTGACTTTTGAAGCTAGCCATTCAGAAAGTTTTTCTCGGCTAAAATTTTTATTTAAGCGGGTATCTTTTTCTGCCTGAAAATCACAGACAATATCAACAATTCCTTTATCTCTATTTTCCCATCGGCCAGAATACACTCTAATAGCTTCTTCTTCCGCCATTGAAATCAGCTGGTCTCTATTCAGCCAGCTTAAAACCTCATCGACTGTTAATTTTCTTTCAGAACTTAAATTATCTAATGGCATAATTACCTAAGCATAATTAATTTTAAACAGCATTTTTAACATTATATAATTAGTACATTACAGACTACAGCAAAGATGTGCGTCTTGCCTCAGCACAGTTTTGCATGTTTCATACAGAAAAGCCTCACTAACAAGTGAGGCTTTTCTGCTTAATTCATATTAATTAAATTCCAAACTATCTCTTTATCTTTATTCGGGTCTGGTTTAACTTCCCCTGCCTCCAGTGCTTTAATGCAAGATGGAAAATCTTTAAATAAATGTTCTTCCGGTATCAGGTTAGGGATTAAACCTACATTTTCCAGCATATCTTTTGGCTGCTCCTGAATACCTGTTATTAAAACAACCATACCTCTTTCCTTTAGAGCGATCACCGCATCTTCAATGGCATAAATACCTGACTGATCAATATAGGGAACTAATGGCATACGCATAATAACTACCGTAATTTCCGGTAAAGAGACCACCATATCCTGGAGCTTGTTAACAAAGCCAAAAAAGATAGGACCATCAAAATGTTTTATATAAACCTGTTTGCGTACTTTTTCTGAAATGCCGGCTTCATCATCCCACGCTTCCTCCCTGGCAAAACCCTCTACCGAGCCTGTATAAGAACGCTGCTCTGCTATGTCACTCATTTTTTTCATAAACAATATAGATGCCATCACCATACCGACAGCAACTGCCTGCAGCAGATCAACAAACACAGTCATGCCTAATACTATCAGCATAATAATTGAATCCTCCTTCGGCACATGCGGAATGTGCTTTAGACCTTTGTAATCAATAATGCCGATGCCAACTGTAATTAATATGCCTGCCAGCACAGGAAGCGGAATCAATTTAGCATAAGCGCCTGCACCCAGCAAAACAATAAGCAGTGCCAACCCATGTATAACACCAGACAGCCGGGTTTTGCCACCCGAGTTGATATTCACAACTGTCCGCATTGTTGCACCTGCACCTGGAATTCCGCCAATCATAGCTGCGCCTATATTGCCCAGCCCCTGTCCAATTAACTCTTTATTGCTATCATGTCGAGTTTTAGTCATATTGTCTGCGACAATTGAAGTCAATAAGGAATCGATTGTACCTAAAGCGGCCAAAGTTAAAGCTGGGATAATCAGCAGCATCGGATGATGGAAATCAACCCAGCTTAATGAACCCAGCTGTAGTGCAGGCAAGCCTTCAGGAATATCTCCAATAATTTTGACATCAAGCCCCATCACAGTAGAAATAACCGTTAAAGCAATCAGAGCAACTAATGCACTAGGAATCAACTTTGTAAGCCGTGGGAATAAATAAATGGTTGCAATAGTCGCTATCGCTAAAAAGACTGAATCCAGGTTAATATCATTAATAATGCTAGGCAGCTGCGAAAAAATATCCAATATTTTTTTTGGTGAAGAATGCCCCAAAAAGGGAAATATCTGCAACACAATAATAATAACGCCAATCCCGCTCATAAACCCAGAGACCACAGGATAAGGCATATAGCGTATATATTGGCCGATCTTAAAAATGCCTAGCAATATTTGAAAAACCCCCGAAAGCAGGAAGATGGCAATAATACTTCCTAAAGCCGTTTCCAGGTCTCCTCCGTTCGCCTCTATTGCTGTTGAAATAACAACTGCCGAAACTACCGTCATGGGCCCAGTAGGCCCACTAATTTGCGTAGGCGTACCGCCAAACCAAGCAGCAATAATGCCTATTGCAATAGCACCATATAATCCAGCTATTGCCCCCATGCCAGACTGTAAACCGAAGGCTAAAGCTAAAGGCAGAGCAACAACACCTGCGGTTAATCCACCGAAAAAATCTCCTCTTAAATTTGAGGTCGCCCCGCTTATATTCTCATCATTCATCTTATTTTCTATTCAGGTAAAAAGAGTATTGGCTACCAATTGCATAAGTCTTGCCTTATCAGCAATTGTTTTACATCCATCACAATATCCAAATATCTTATTATTAAAAATTATTCAACAAAACTGATAATTCTACCGTATCTTTGCTTATAGCGTCTTAACATTTGCAAGATCCTTTACTGCACCTAACTCCTATCGGTTAAATCGTTTTTATTACATCAAATAGAGACCACATTTTTTTCTGCCAGGGTCCTTGCTCTTTCATTTAATCGCTGTCTGTCCCCTGTTTTTATTCTTATTCCTCATTAATTAAAGGGGAGTGTCTGAATGCCATTAAGTTAAGCGGTTTATATAGCTAATTAAGCTTGGAGATAGGGCTTTAGCCCCGTATTTTTTAGGGACTAAACCCCACCTCTGAATATTTTATGCTTAATTTAACAACACTGGACCCCCTACCCTTTTGCCCCGCGAATGGCACCTGAATAAGCCTCAATCGTTTTGGGTTGCAGTCCTTGAAGTTTTAAATGTTTGCAGTGGAGAGAACAATAATGGTTGTATTTTGATTCGAGAGATGATGTCATATGCGAGCAACCTCTCTGCTGGTTTAATAAGCTTGCAGGTTACCTTCATATGAGAATAGAAGGAAGTGAGGTTACACTTTTAATTATCGGCGTGGCGACGCTTTTTCTCCGCGTTAGCGACTTCGTCCAACAGAGACCCCTCAGCAAACATGTTCGAACAAAAATATAGACGACATTCTCCATAAAGACGCAGGCTGTTCTAGCGAGCTGGATTACACCGAGCAAACCTCATGGATGTTATTCCTTAAATATCTGGATGATCTGGAATATGAAAAATCATTAGGAGCTGAATTACTAGGCAAACAATACGACTATATAATTGACAAACAACACCGCTGGGGCAACTGGGCAGCGCCAAAAGATGCAAACGGCAATTTTGACCACAACAGCGCCTTAACCGGTGATGATTTAATGGATTATGTCGATGGAGAACTGTTCCCCTATCTCAAAGCCTTTAAACAACGCGCCGATAATGCCAACACCATTGAATATAAAATTGGTGAAATCTTTGGTGAAATTAAAAACAAAATTCAAAGCGGTTATTCGCTGCGCGATGCCTTAGAAAAAGTCGATGAACTGCGCTTTCGCAGCCAAGCCGAAAAACATGAACTCTCGCACCTGTATGAAAGCAAAATAAAAAACATGGGCAATGCCGGGCACAATGGCGGCGAATATTACACCCCGCGCCCCTTAATTCGCGCCATGATTGATGTCTTGCAACCGCAAATAGGCGAAACCATTTACGATGGCGCGGCAGGCTCAGCCGGCTTTTTATGTGAAGCCTATGAATACTTACGCCAAGGCGGCAAAGATAAAACACAACTGTCCACCAGTGATTTAACCACACTACAAGAACACACCTTTTACGCCAAAGAGAAAAAGTCACTCGCCTATGTGATTGCCATCATGAATATGATATTACATGGCATAGAGGCGCCCAATGTCCTACACACCAACACCTTGGCTGAAAACTTAGCTGATATTCAACCCAGCCAGCAACAGGATATTATTCTCGCCAACCCACCGTTTGGCGGCAAAGAGCGTAAAGAAGTGCAACAAAACTTCGCCATTAAAACAGGGGAAACCGCTTTTCTGTTCCTGCAACACTTTATCAAAATGCTCAAGCCCGGTGGCCGCGCCGCCATAGTCATTAAAAACACCTTTTTATCCAACACCGATAATGCCGCCATTGCCCTGCGTAAAGAACTGCTAGAAAATTGTAATCTACACACCATATTAGATTGCCCCGCCAAAACCTTTTTAGGCGCAGGGGTTAAAACCGTGGTGTTATTTTTCACTAAAGGCGAGCCGACCCAAAAAATCTGGTATTACCAGCTAGATCCCGGGCGTAGCTTAGGCAAAACCAATCCGCTAAATGATGCTGATTTAAAAGAATTTGTGGAGTTGCAAAAAACCTTTGCAGATTCTGACCAGTCATGGACTATCCCCGTCCCTGAGCTTGCCGAAGGGGCAGAATGGGATCTATCCGTCAAAAACCCCAATGCACCAGAAGCCGCACCGCTACGCGACCCCGCAGCGATTATTGAAGAAATCATCGCCTTAGATAAAGAGAGCGAAGTGATACTTGGGCGTATTCAGGGGCTACTGGGATGAGGCTGATTAAACACAATAAACACAACGGCAATAAACACAACGGCAACAACTGGTTCCCACGCGCCTGCGTGGTAACCCAAAGTGCGGTATGCATTCCCACGCAGGAGCATGGGAACGAGACAGTGGTGCTTAGGTGTGTTTGGGGGGTGTTGTGATGGGGTGGAGAAAAGAAAAGCTTGATCGGCTTTGTGAGTTTAAAAATGGACTTTGGAAGGGGAAAAAAGAGCCATTTATTCATGTGGGAGTAATAAGAAATACAAACTTCACAAAGGGTGGGATTTTAGATGACTCTGATATTGCTTATCTTGATGTAGAAGAGAAACAATATAAAACCCGCAAGTTAGAATTTGGAGATTTAATTCTTGAGAAATCTGGTGGTGGACCAAAGCAGCCAGTTGGAAGAGTGATTGCTTTTGAAAAAAGGAAAGGTGACTTTTCTTTTAGTAACTTTACTTCTATTATTCGTATAAAGGATAAGGATTGTTTAAATCATTCATATTTACACAAGTTTTTACATTATTTGTATGAAACTGGTGCAACAGAGTCTATGCAGCGGCAATCAACAGGAATTAGAAATTTACAGCTTAAAGAATACAAGTTGGTTGACGTACCACTCCCCCCCATCCCCGAACAAAAACGTATCGTCGCTATTCTCGACCAAGCCTTTGCGGAAATCGACCAAGCCCGCGCCAATGCACAACAAAACATCAACAATGCCCGTGAACTGTTTGAAAGCTATTTACAGCAAGTCTTTAGCCAGCCCACTAAAAGTATTGAATTTAGCGAGATTATTGATGTGCTTACAGATTATCATGCCAATGGTAGTTATAAAATTTTAAAACAACATGTGGAACTTAAAGAAAATGAAGATTTTGCATGGATGGTAAGAAGCACTGATTTTGAGAAACAGTTTAAAAATAATAAACGCTTTATATCTGAACATGCCTACCATTATTTAACAAAAAGCAAGTTATTTGGCGGGGAAATTATCATGAGTAAAATAGGAAATGCTGGAAAGGTATATTTTATGCCTGAAACAGATCGTCCCTGTTCATTAGCTATGAATTTATTTTTAATTCGCCTTGACCGAACTAGAGCAAATAATGAATATGTGTACCGCTATTTAAATTCTAGCAGTGGTAAGACTCAAATTGAACCTAAACTTAAAGGGGCTGCGACTCAAACCATTACAAAAGATAATGTCCGAAGTCTTATGATACCAATAGTTTCTCTGGATAGTCAGAAAGAGAGAGTTGAGGCGCTCAAGCAGTTGGAGAATCAAGTAAAATCATTAGAAGTTCTTTATTTAAATAAGCTTCATAAGATTGAAGAGCTTAAAAAATCCATCCTACAAAAAGCCTTCACCGGTGAGCTGACCAAAGAAAACAAAGGCGTGGCGACATAATGCAAACTTGCGCCAATCAACATAAAGCCAAGCCCTGTGTGGCGATAATCAGGGCGAGTCGGCGGGCATTCCCACGCAGGAGTATGGGAACGAGGAAATCCATCCTACAAAAAGCCTTCACCGGTGAGCTGACTAAAGAAAGCAAAGGGGTGGCGGCATAATGCAAGCTTGCGTCAATCAACATAAAGCCAAGCCCAGAGTGGCGATAAGCAGGGCAAGTCGGCAGGCATTCCCACGCAGGAGCGCGGGAACGAGGCGGTGTGGTTTTGTCGATTCCACGCGGCCTTCCACTCTCGATTCAACTCGCCCAGCCACGTTCGTTCCCGTGCTCCTTGCCACCCTCGTTGCTCCCAGCCACTCTCGATCCCACGCTCCTTTCCCTTCTCGTTCCCACGCTCCTGCGTGGGAATGCATAGGCTAAACAAATGGGCAGAAGCCGCTATAAATTCATCCAAGCCGATCAGCCGCATTTTATGACGCTGACCATTCTCCACTGGATCCCCGTATTCACACAAAAGGCAACGGTAGACATCCTACTCGATTCACTACGCCATCTAAGTGCAGAAGGCTTACAATTACATGCTTATGTTATTTTAGAAAATCATCTACACTTAATTGCACAAAGTGACGCATTAGATAAAGACATCGCCCGTTTTAAATCCTATACGGCGCGGCAAATTCTAGCCTATTTGCAACAGAAAAATATAAAGACAATTCTGGATCAGTTAGCTTTTTATAAAAAAGCCCATAAAACAGATCGGCAACATCAATTCTGGCAAGAGGGCGTTCACCCAGAGTTGATACAGTCGGATGAGATGATGCGACAAAAAATTGATTATATTCATCATAATCCTGTTAAACGAGGTTATGTTGATATGGCGGAGCATTGGCGTTATTCGAGTGCGAGAGATTATGCTGGGCAGGATGGTTTGTTGGAGGTTGTGCGGGTATGGTAGTTGGTATGACGTATGCATTCCCACGCAGGAGCATGGGAACGAGGCGGTGTGGTTTTGTCGATTCCACGCAGCCTTCCACTCTCGATTCAACTCGCCCAGCCACGCTCGTTCCCGTGCTCCCAGCCACTCTCGATCCCACGCTCCTTTCCTTTCTCGTTCCCACGCTCCTGCGTGGGAATGCATAGGCTAAACAAATGGGCAGAAGCCGCTATAAATTCATCCAAGCCGATCAGCCGCATTTTATGACGCTGACCATTCTCCACTGGATCCCCGTATTCACACAAAAGGCAACGGTAGACATCCTACTCGATTCACTACGCCATCTAAGTGCAGAAGGCTTACAATTACATGCTTATGTTATTTTAGAAAATCATCTACACTTAATTGCACAAAGTGACGCATTAGATAAAGACATCGCCCGCTTTAAATCCTATACGGCGCGGCAAATCCTAGCCTATTTGCAGCAGAAAAATATAAAGACAATTCTGGATCAGTTGGCTTTTTATAAAAAAGCCCATAAAACAGATCGGCAACATCAATTCTGGCAAGAGGGCGTTCACCCTGAGTTGATCCAGTCGGATGAGATGATGCGACAAAAAATTGATTATATTCATCATAATCCTGTTAAACGGGGTTATGTTGATATGGCGGAGCATTGGCGTTATTCGAGTGCGAGAGATTATGCTGGGCAGGATGGTTTGTTGGAGGTTGTGCGGGTATGGTAGTTGGTATGACGTATGCATTCCCACGCAGGAGCGTGGGAACGAGAAGGGAAAGGAGCGCGGGAACAAGAATATTTTCGCGTGGGAACGAGTTAATTCGATTGGTGATGACAATGTTGGCTAAGGAACCCTAATCATGACACAACGCAATGAAGCAGACACACGGGCGGAGTTAATTGACCCTAAACTTAAAGCCGATGGCTGGGGCGAGGTGGCAGAGAGCTTTATTCGCCGTGAGGTGATTTGTCCGGGGCGTATTTTAACGGGTGGCAAACGCGGTGCGCAGGTCGCTAGTGATTATGTGTTGGTCTATAAAGGCCGCAAGTTAGCTGCGGTTGAAGCTAAAAAAGAAGCCTTGAGTTATAGCGAAGGCGTGCGCCAAGCCAAAGATTATGCCGCGCGTTTGCAGTGTCGCATTGCGTATGCCACGAATGGCCATGAGATTTATCAAATTGATAGACTGACAGGTGAAGAATCATTAGTTGAGCACTATTTATCGCCACAGGCGTTATGGTCTTTGACGTTTGACCAGCAAGATAAACAGGCACCAGCGTTTAAAACTATTTGGCGTGATCGTTTTTCGACTATTCCGTTTGAATGTAAAGGCGATTGGACACCGCGTTATTATCAAGAAAATGCCATTAATAATGCACTGGATGCAATTGCCGCAGGCCAGCAACGACTTTTATTGACCTTGGCAACGGGAACGGGAAAAACCTGTATTGCTTTTCAAATCGCATGGAAGTTATTTCATAGTCGCTGGAGTTTGTCGGCACAGACAGCGCCCGATAATGCCAAACGCCGGCCACGTATTTTATTTTTAGCCGATCGTAATATTTTAGCCAATCAAGCGTTTAATGATTTCGCCCCGTTTGGGGATGATGCCATTGTGCGGATTGAGCCGAGTGAGATTAAAAAGAAAGGCCGTGTGCCTAAAAATGCCAGTGTGTTTTTTACGATTTTTCAAACCTTTATGTCAGGCACCGATGAGGCGGGGAATGATGCACCGTATTTCGGTGAATATCCTGAAGACTTTTTTGATTTCATCATTATTGATGAGTGTCACCGAGGCGGGGCGAATGATGAGGGCAACTGGCGAGGGATTTTAGATTATTTTTCACCTGCGGTTCAATTGGGTTTAACCGCAACGCCTAAACGCAAGGATAATGTGGATACCTATGCCTATTTTGGTGAAGCGGTTTATAGCTATACACTAAAAGAAGGCATTAATGATGGCTTTTTAACGCCATTTAAGGTGTATCCCATTGTAGGCACGATGGATGAGTATATTTATACGCCCGGTGATGGTGTGGTCGTGCAAGGTGAGCCTGAAGCGGGAAAATTGTATAAAGAAGGTGATTTTAATCGCGTTATTACCATTCCTTCGCGTGAACAAAAACGTGTGCATTATTGGATGGATCGCGTTAATCCTAATGATAAAACGTTGGTGTTTTGTGCCACCCAAGCTCATGCAGGTGTGGTGCGAGACTACATCAATCAATATGCAGTGAAAAGAGGCTGGACGACTAACAGCAATTATTGTGTGCGGGTGACGGCAAATGATGGCGCGGCAGGTGAGAATGATTTAAAAGTATTTCAGGATAATGAGAAAACCATTCCGACCGTTTTAACTACCTCACGCAAGCTTTCGACAGGAGTGGATGCCCGTAGTGTTGATGCGCCCTTGTAATAATATGATTGAGTTTAAGCAGATCATTGGCCGAGGTACGCGGATGTATGACGGTAAAGAGTTTTTCACAATTTTTGATTTCGTAAAGGCGCATTATAATTTTTCTGATCCTGAATGGGATGGTGAACCGTTGCCTTGTGGTGTGTGTGGTGATGCGCCGTGTAGCTGTGGCGATGAAATGTGTAAGGTGTGTGGTTTTCAACCCTGCAATTGTCCAAAAGTGTGTTCAAAATGCGCGGTTGAGCCGTGTGTTTGTGAGCCTGATCTTTGCCCTCAATGTGAGGCGTTCCCCTGTATTTGTGAGGCGGTTGAATGTGCTGATTGTGGCAGCACGCCTTGTGTGTGCGAAAAAGTTGAAAAAATTGTTATTAAACTCAGTGATGGCAAAATACGGCAAATTCAACATATCTCATCAGTGATGTATTGGAGCGCAGACGGTAAACCGATTACGGCAAAAGAATTTCTCGAACGCATGTTTGATGATTTGCCTCAGTTCTTTGAAAATGAAGATAAGCTCCGCGAGATTTGGAGTGATCCTGATACCCGTGAGAAATTGCTGCACGACTTGGCAGAAGCAGGCTATGACAGTGAAAAACTCGATAGCATGAAAGAGTTGATTGATGCGCGAGATAGCGATGTTTATGATGTATTGGCGTATGTAGCTTATGCCGCTAAAACACAATCACGTAATCAACGGGTATCACACGCTAAGCCAGCAATTAATCAGCATTATAAAGAGTATCACCAGCAAGCTTTTATCGATTTTATTTTAGAGCGCTATGTTGCTGAAGGGGTGAGCGAATTAGCGGTCGGCAAGATGAAAAGCATGATTGAGCTTAAATATAATACCATTAGTGATGCGGCGGTTGAGTTTGGTTCTGCCAAGGTAATTAGAGACGTATATGTTGGGTTTCAGCAGTATTTGTATCGGGATTGAATATATTATCGGGCTAATTAGAAACACACACAGAATAAATTAGACCACTAGAGCAGGTTTTTTTCATATTCAAGGCGTATAGACTAGAAGACCATAGGGTTGTTATTAAAACAACTGAAAGTCGTTTTGTTTAGCAAAGCAAGGTGTCGCTTGCGATACTGTTTTAATGCTAAAGCCTTGCACTGAAAGTGCATAGTTTTAGACTAGCGTACCCTGAAAATAAATAGTTACGTAGCTCGCTATGCGCCTATTTATTCAGGGCCTAAAATGAAAAAACCTTGCGTAAAACTATTAAATTAATTTTACTTGGGTACTTGGATGTATAATTAATACGCACTTCTTCAGTGCCAAAAGTTCAGCTATAAAAACATAGCCGAACATTAAACTATTAATAATTAGAGGAAAGCCATGGCTAACCCAAACACAGACAAACTGCTAGAAAACAATAAACTATATGCAAGCGGTCAACAGGTGCATAATTCATCTCATCCCGGAGAGCAGCCAATCAACCCAGCCAAACATGTGGCAGTTGTTGCTTGTATGGATGCCCGCCTTGATGTTGAAGACTTACTCGGCTTACAAACTGGAGATGCTCATATTATTCGTAATGCCGGGGGCGTTATAACCGATGATGCAATCCGTTGCCTGATTATCTCGCATCATCTGCTCAATACTAATGAAATTATATTAATCCATCATACCCGCTGCGGTATGTTAGCTTTTACCGATGACCTGCTTAAGGCTGGATTAGAAGGTGATCCAGCTGCTGAGGAACTTCTTGGGCAGGCTACAGGGCGAAAATTTACAAGTTGCAACCATAGCTCTTCAACACCGGCTCAATTCCATGCCTTCCGTGGTCCACTTGAGGCACTTGACTCACCTCGCAATGAGCAGCAAATTGAACGTCTTAGCTGGGATGTCAGACGGTCAATATCCAGAGTTATGAATCATCCATGGATTCCAACCGAAGGCCCTGATGCATCAACGGTACGCGGGTTCATCTACGATGTTGATACGGGTAAACTTGAAGAAGTAAGCTACCCAGGAGCAATGGGGACTTTTGGGTAACGGTCTTTTTTAGGCATTGACAGCCCAAATAAAAGAAAATTATACGGGAGAGCGAGCTAGGATTCGTTCTCCCATTGCTAACAGTCTGCAGTAATGTAAAATCAGCTGTCACAAGACTTCAGCATCCTTAAGAATCATCTTACAAACAGTGTTAATGCTACTGGAATTATCTATTGATAGCGTGTAGGGTCTTCCACCTGAGCTTCTTTAAATCCAATTTTCCTCAGCCTGCATGCATCGCAAACACCACAAGCCCTGCCCTGCTTATCAGCAGAGTAACATGAAACCGTTGCTTTATAGTCAACCCCTAACGCTATGCCCTGCTTTATAATTTCAGTTTTAGAAAGCTGAATCAGAGGAGCATGTATTTTAATTTCTGTGCCCTCGACTCCAGCCTTTGTAGCCAAATTAGCCAACCTTTGAAAAGCCTCAATAAAAGCCGGCCGACAATCAGGATAGCCTGAATAGTCAACGGCATTCACTCCGATAAAAATATCGTACGCACCTATAACCTCAGCCCAGCCTAACGCAATAGATAAAAAAACAGTATTTCTTGCGGGCACATAAGTAACTGGAATACCTTGCTGCGGTGTATCTGGAACGGCAATATGATCATCAGTTAATGCGGATCCGCCAATGTCTCCTAAACCTAAATTGATCACTTTATGCATTTCGACCTGATAATTCTGTGCAATTTTTTTTGACGCATCAAGTTCTGCATTGTGTCGCTGCCCATAATCATAACTTAAGGCATAACACTGATACCCTTGCTGTTTTGCTTTGGCTAGAACGGTAATTGAATCCAGTCCTCCAGATAATAGGATTATTGCTTTTTTTTGCATGGTTTGTTTTATCAGCTTTTATTTCCCTTGGGCATCATCCCAAAGATATTTATGTAATTGAATTTGGAACCGCACAGGCAAGTTATCTCTAATAATGCTTTCAGCCAGAACAGTGGGGTTCATTTTACCCATTACAGGCGAAAATAAAATTTGGCAGCGATTTTCTAGACTATATTGCTGCATAATTGATTTTGACCACTGATAATCAACATCATCGGCAATAACAAATTTTACCTGATCCTGTACGGATAAATACTCAATATTTTGATAGATATTTTTGTCCATCTCCATAGATGAGGGCGTTTTTAGATCCATTACCTTAATCGCCCTGGCATCAACTGATGAAATATCAATGGCACCGCTAGTTTCCAAAGAAACAGCATAGCCTTTGTCGAGGAGCATCGTCATTAAATCATGACAAACCGGCTGAGCTAAAGGTTCGCCCCCCGTCACCGTAATATATTTAGCTTTAAATTGATCAACCTGTTCAATAATGGATGCTAAACCCTGCTTCACTCCGCCGGAAAAAGCATATGCTGTATCGCAATAGCTACACCTGAGCGGACATCCTGTCAGCCTTATAAATACCGTAGGCAAACCTACTGTATTGCTTTCGCCCTGTAATGAATAAAAAATCTCTGTAATTCTTAAAGATTTTTCCATTAAAACTGCATGCCTTCCATTTGCATTAATTTCTTTGCCGCAAGATGAGCTGCTGTAGTATCAGGATAAGTTACCGTTAAGTGAGTTAAGTAGTCTCGTGCTTTAGCCATATTTTTCTGTTCAAACTCAATATAGCCTATTTTTAATAGAGCATCTGGCACTTTTGGGCTGTCAGAATAGTCTTTTAGCAACGTAAGAAAGGCCTGTTTTGCCATTCCCAGCTTTTGGTTCACTTTATAAGCTTCACCTAGCCAATATTGGGAATTATCAGCATACTCACTTGTCGGCGAATCTGCCAATAAAGCTTTAAATTCAGATATTGCCCGGCTATTATGCCCGTTTCTTAATAATTCATACGCTGACTGATAGCGAGCTTTATCAGTCATAGTGATAGCGGGGGCATTATCTGCAACGACTGTTTCAGAAGGACTGTAATCAGCATCCCTTGGTTTCGACCGGACCTGCTCTTCCGCAGAAGCAACTGCTTTTGGTGATACGGTTAATGAAGAATCTGCTGTTTCAAGATTTTGTTCAACTGAATCAATTGCGACAGTTCCAGTTTTTACACCCGTGATTTCCTGTAAGCGCAAATCCAGATCAGAATATATATTTCTCTGACGTTTTTTTAAATCATCAATCGTCTGAGACTGTTCTTCAACCATCCCTCTAAGCTGCTGAACTTCAAGCTGCAATTGCTCTAATCGACCTAGCATCTCAAACATTGCATTTGCAGATGGTGCAGCTGAACCATTACTGGAAGACCCGCCGGGATAAATTGAATTATCAACCACCGGTGGCAATACTCTGGATTCAGCATAAACACTGGAACAGGCTAGTAGCATTACAAGCAGTATCTTGTTCATTTACTGCACCCGATAGGCTATTTCAACTCGACGGTTTAGCTGCAGGGAGGCCAGATCCATTCCTTCTGCAACTGGCTTTTCTTCGCCATAACTGACAATTTCCAACTGATTGCCAGAAACGCCCTGTACTTTCATCATTCTAAAAACTGCTTTAGCCCGCTGTTCGCCCAAAGCAATATTATATTCACGGGAGCCCAGCTCATCCGTATGCCCTTCCAGGATAACTTTTTGTCCAGGATGACTCAATAAATACTGTGCATGTGCCGCTATAATCGGTATAAATTCTTGCTGTATCTGACTGCTATCATGCATAAAATAGATAGTACGCTTTGACAGCGGATTGGCAGGATCACTAAATTCAGCTCCTAAACGGTTCATGTCAAAATCACCAGAGGCATCCAATCCCTCAGTTGCCAATGCATTGCCCTCTCTGTTTAAGTCACCTTCTAACAGGCCACTCTTTTTATCTGTTGAGCTACAACCTGACAGGATTGCAGTACCTACTACTAAAACTAACGTTATTATATTGATTTTCATTTCTAATCTCTTTGCTGGAAGTACTTTAATTTTAAACACAAGGGCTTAATGAAGTTTAAGGCGACCACGCTGGCTCACGTACATCGCCACTGTCGAAGGTGAAACTCTGCTGCATTCTACCATCCACTGACACAGCGGATAAAACACTTTTCCTGCCCCTTTTTGAGGCATATAAAACCATGTCTCCATTACCTGAAAAGCTTGGTGATTCATCATATTTTCCAGCCGTCAAGACATTTACAGTATGCGTTGCAATATCCATCACCGCAATTCTATAGTCACCTCTATTGGCATGAACCATAGCGATGCTTTTTCCATCCGATGAAAATTGTCCCCTGGCATTATAATCGCCTTCAAAAGTCAACCTTTTGGCTACCCCGCCCTGACTGGGGATAGTATACAGCTGAGGCTTACCGCCACGATTGGAAGTATAGACAATCGTCTTTCCATCAGGTGACCAGGTTGGTTCCGTATCAATTGCATAGCTTTTTGTCACCCTCAACAGCAGTTTATTGCTCAAGTTTAATACATAGATATCTGGACTGCCATCTTTAGACAAGGTTAAAGCAAGCCGTGTGCCATCAGGAGAAAAGGCGGGGGCTCCATTAATGCCTTTATAAGAAGAAACTTTAATTCTTTTGCCACTTGCAAGAGTTTGAATATAAATGGCTGAACGCTTGCTCTCAAAAGAAACGTAAGCAATTTTTTTGCCGTCAGGCGACCAGGCAGGGGACATTAATGGCTCTCTGGAAGAGGCTATCGATCTTGGGTTAAAGCCATCTGCATCCGCAATTAGCAATTTATAGCGTTTCTTTTTGCTGGCCTGGTCTTTAGTAGTTGTAACATAGGCAATCCGACTGCTAAAAACACCCGGTTTACCCGTTAATTTTTCATAAACCAGATCACTGATATGATGTGCAGTCCGTCTCAATTCATGCTTTGCAACCATTAACTGATAACCCTGCAAACGCTCACGCTTATAAACATCAAACAGCTGAAACCGTACCTGATATTGATCTGCTATTTCATTCACCTGTCCGATAAGCAAATATTCCTGCCCTAAAGCCTGCCAGTTTCTAAACCTGACCTTATCCGCTTCTGTTGGTTTAGTCAGCATATCCCGTTCCAGCAAGGTCTTAAACAGCCCGCTTCGCGTCAAATCGGCTTTAACAACAGCAGACAAGTCAACGGGTGCCTGCGCAGCAGCACCCTGCCAGCCAAATGGGACCACTGCGATGGGTACTGCTGTTTCATCACCTTTGGTTATTTCTATTGTCAATTCAGCCTGAGCTAAAGAAACAAAGAAAATGGCAAAACTAATGAATAAAATTTTTTTAAATAGATACATCGTATTTAATTATATATTGATAATAGATCATTCTTACATTAAGCATGAGAACTGTAAATTGATTATTCCGGTTTAAACTGAAACGCAAATACCCTGAATTTTTTTGTAAACAATGCTCTATCCCTAGGTACAGGCAAGGGAGATGCTTTACGTACAGCATTCTCTGCAGAGCGGTCAAAAAGGCTGTCTCCGCTGCTCCTGATAATTTCCGCATCCATTACATCGCCACTCGGCAATAATTTAACGCGTATAGTACAGCTTAATCCCCTGGCTGAGGCAATTGGCTTGATCCAGCTGTTAATCACTTTACGCTGAATAGCTCTTGCAGCAGAAGATGCGGCCTGTTTATTTTGAGCTGCTCTTGCTCTTGCATCCGCGATCCGCTGTTTAATCAAGGCTTCTTTTCTTGCCTTATCAGCTTTACGTTTTTTTGCCTGCGCTTTTTGCTTTGCCAATATTGCCTGCTGTTTTTTCTGTTTTGCCAGCCGCTCTGCTTCGAGCTTTTTTACCTCCGCTTTTCGCAGTTTCTCTGCCTTCAATTCATCAGCTTTTTTTTGTGCTTTAATTTTTGCTTGCCGAGCGGCTTCTTCCGCTCTTAGCTTATTTATTTCTTCCCGCTTTTGCTTTTCTTTTTTCGCGAGTTCTTTACGTTTTTTTTCCAGCTCTTTTGTCTTTTTTTCTTCCTGCAATCTTTGCTTCTTAAGATTGTCTAAACGCTTCTGTTCTGTTTTTAGCTTATTTTCCAGTGTTTTTTGCTTTTCCTGCTGAGCTATTTTTTTGTTTCTTTCCTCATCCTTTAAGCGTTCAGCTTCTCGCTCAATTTTTCCATCATCAAGCATGGATGCCTTAATAATTTCAGGAAGGGGCGTTTGCTTAACAATTTCCATTTTGGAAGCGTCATTAAAAAAACTTATTCCAAACATCGCTAAAATAGCAAAGTGCAATGCCAAGGCTAGAACAAAAGATGCCGTATATTTTTGATAACTCTTCATATTCTATTTATTTATCATATGAACGGGTCATTAAACCGACACTGGGTACTCCGGCATTTTTCAAAGCAGCCATCACGGTTACTACTTTGCCATAGGCAACAGTATGGTCGCCCCTGATATACACTTGAGTTTTAGGCTTGTTTCTTAACACGGCGGCGACTCTATATAGCAAAACTTCTGCAGTAACCGGTTCATCGGTATGTTCGCCAATATCAATAAAATACTGTCCCTGGCTATCAACAGAAACAATTAGCGGCAATTCCTCCTGATCCACCGAAGAAGTATCTGCCTGAGGCAAGTCAACCTCAACACCAGTTGGTACAAGCGGTGCTGTAATCATAAAAATAATCAGCAAAACCAAGGTGACATCAATGTAGGGCACCACATTAATTTCAGCCATAGGCTTTCTGCGCTTATCTCTTCTGCCAGCCATTAGCCGTGCGCCTGTCTCTGCAGCAGCACTGTAAATTCATCCACAAACAGTTCATACCGTCCAGCCAATTTATCAAGCCTTGTTGAAAACCGGTTATAGGCAACGACTGCAGGAATAGCAGCAAATAGCCCAATGGCTGTCGCAATTAATGCCTCTGCAATCCCCGGGGCGACAAGCGCCAAGGTTGCCTGTTTAACATCTCCTAATGCGCGAAATGAATTCATAATTCCCCAAACAGTTCCAAATAAGCCGACATAAGGGCTGGTAGAACCTACTGTTGCCAAAAACGGCAATGTTTCATCCAGCCGATCCAGTTCACGCGTCATTTCAATATTCATCACCCGCTGTGCACTTTCTACCTGCACTGCTGCCGGCACAGTTTCCTTTTGTCGCATTTTAGAAAACTCTTTGTAGCCGGCTAGAAATATTTTTTCTATGCCTTCTGCTTCAAAGCCATTTTCAGATAATTTTTTATACAGTTCAGATAAATCCTTTCCTGACCAAAATTCCTGCTCAAATTCGTCAGTCACTTCAAAAGCCTGCTCAAACGCTTTACGCTTAGAAAAAATAAAGGTCCAGGAAATAACCGAAGCGGCTAATAAAATAAACATTACAAACTGCACAACAAAGCCGGCATTTGCTACCAGATGGAAAATTGATAAATCGTTAGTCATATTTTAACTGCTGCATTAAAGTTTCTGGAATTGTTTTAGGTCTCATATGTATTGCATCTAGACAGGCAATGCGAATATTTGCTTTACACAGGAGTTCATCATCTCGGACTGCCCTTTGCTCAAAACTGAGACTGACTTTTTTCGCCTGCGTTACCTGTGCACTTACATCAAGCAAATCATTAAAACGAGCCGGCTTTAAATAATCAACTTGAACTGATCTGACTACAAAAATCAAATTTTGTTCTGCAAGCAGCTGGTCTTGCTCAAAACCCATGTCCCGCAGCATTTCAGTTCTTGCCCGCTCAAAAAACTTTAAATAATTGGCGTAGAATACAACACCGCCGGCATCGGTATCTTCATAGTAAACTCTGACAGGCCAATGAAAAATAGTCATATTTTTAAACTGTTTTCCTTTGTCATAAATAGATCATCGCATATCGGTTCCTTATCGGGCGCTTTCAAACCAAAATGCAGATAAGCTTTTTGAGTTACCACCCGTCCCCTTGGCGTTCGCATAATAAATCCTTGCTGCAGCAAATACGGCTCCAGCACATCCTCAATAGTTCCCCGTTCTTCACTGATGGCGGCGGCTAAAGTATCCAGCCCAACCGGGCCACCCTCAAAGTTATCTATCATTGTTAATAGAAGCTTTCTATCTAAAGAATCAAAGCCATTATGATCAATTTTCAGCATTTTTAATGCCTGAGACGCAATATCACTGGATACGATGCCATTCCCCTTTACTTCTGCATAGTCGCGTACCCGTCGCAATAGGCGGTTGGCAATACGCGGCGTTCCACGCGAACGTCTGGCAATTTCATTTGCTCCAGTTGGCTCAATGCTTATTCCCAGAACCTTAGCTGAACGTGCGGCAATCGTTGACAGCTCTTCTTCAGTGTAAAATTCCAGCCGTTGCACAATTCCAAAACGGTCTCGCAAAGGGGATGTCAGCAATCCTGCCCGAGTCGTCGCTCCCACTAAAGTAAAAGGCGGTAAATCCAATTTTATGGACCGAGCTGCCGGGCCTTCACCGATCATAATGTCAATCTGATAATCTTCCATAGCAGGGTACAGAATTTCTTCAACCGCTGGACTCAAACGGTGAATCTCATCAATAAACAGTACATCATGGGCTTCAAGGTTGGTCAATAGAGCGGCAAGGTCACCCGCCTTATCTAAAACTGGCCCTGAAGTTTGACGAATATTAACTCCCATTTCAGTCGCTATAATATTTGAAAGCGTAGTTTTCCCCAACCCTGGCGGACCAAAGATTAATACATGATCTAAAGCCTCGCTTCTTGCTGTTGCCGCTTTGATAAAAATTTCCATTTGCAAACACAATTCTTTTTGCCCGACATAGTCATCTAAGCGTTTAGGTCGAATCGCCCTATCTTGCCGTTCTTCATCCAATGCACTGCCAGAAGAAATAAGACGGTCACTTTCTATCATCTAGCAACGGCTCCCTGCAATGCCATTTTGATAATTTCTTCGCAGCTGTTACCTTCCTGAGAAATATGTTGCACCATTTTACTTGCATCCTGTGGCTTATATCCTAATGCGCATAGAGCGCTTATTGCTTCCTGTCTGGGATTGCCAGCTACCTGGCTTGCCAAAACGCTTTCACCTGGCACTGAAGACTCGGCATTTTTAGGCAATCTATCTCGCATTTCTATTATCAAACGTTCTGCAGTTTTCTTGCCTATGCCTGGCAAGCGTACCAAAGCCTGTACATCATTATCATGAATGCAGCGATGAAACTCTTCAGCACTTTGCCCGGAAAGAATCGTTAAGGCCAATTTAGGCCCTACCCCATTCACTTTAATTAAAGCTCTGAACATTTTTCGATCTGTTTCTGCCGAAAATGCAAACAGAATATGTGCATCGTCCCTAATTACCAGATGAGTATATAGCAACAGCTCTTCACCTAAAGCAGGAAGGTCATAAAAGGTAGTCATGGGGGCTTCCACCTCATAACCAACACCTTGTACATCGACCACTAATTGAGGCGGTGTTTTAGAAAATAATTTACCGCGTATAAAACCGATCATAAGCTATTCTGTTTCAATCTTTGTGCAGTTTGCTGATAATGTGAATGGCAAAGGCTAATCCCCAGTGCATCACTGGCATCCATTTGCAGCTCACCTTGAATGCACAGCAATATTTTTACCATATGCTGCACCTGAGGTTTATCAGCACTGCCCTTGCCTACTAAGGCTTGCTTTACCTGGCGGGCAGCATATTCAGAAACCGGTAATCCTGCAACCATTGATGCACAGATAGCAGCGCCCCTGGCTTGACCTAACTTTAAAGCAGAATCTGCATTTTTATGCATAAATACCTGTTCTATGGCCATTTCTGTGGGCTGATATAAAGCAATAACCTCAGTAACTCCATCAAATATCTGTTTTAACCGTTCGGGAAATGCATCTGCTTTAACACGGATGCTGCCACTGGCTATATATTTATTGCTGCCTCGGCTGGTTTCTTCAATGATCCCGTATCCTGTTATTCTAGAACCTGGGTCTATGCCTAAAATTCTTGTCAACTTATTCTCTATAATAAAATCCTATGTTCTGCACCATTGCTAGTTAAGGCAACTGAAAATAAAAATCTTCTTGATGTCTATCGCAAACTTTACATCTCAGCGACTTGTGCCATCACCTCTTCAGAAATATCCGCATTGGAATAAACATCCTGCACATCATCCAAATCTTCCAGCACATCGATTAAACGCAATATTTTTTCAGCATTATTGGCATCCAGTGCAATTTTGTTTTCAGCATCCATTGTTACTTCGGAGTTTTCAGGCTCAAATCCTGCTGCAACCATCGCTTCTTTTACTGACAGGTAATCATCCGGCGAAGTCATTACATCAACCGAGCCATCATCATGTGTCACAATATCTTCAGCTCCCGCTTCCAATGCCGCTTCCATCACAGCATCTTCATCAACAGAATCCGAGTAGCTGATAATGCCTGTTTTATTAAACATGAAAGAAACCGAACCGCTAGTCCCCAGGTTGCCGCCCGCTTTCGTTAACGCGTGCCTTACTTCTGCTACCGTGCGATTACGATTATCGGTTAAACAGTCAACCATAATTGCTGTTCCGCCGGGACCATACCCTTCATACCGGACCTCTTCATAATCAATTCCTTCCATTGCACCCGTCGCTTTTTTTATGGTGTTATCAATGGTATCTCTTTTCATATTTGCGCCTAGCGCCTTATCAATCACCGAACGCAGACTTGGGTTATTGGCCGGGTCGCCGCCTCCTGTTTTGGCCGCAACAGATATTTCACGTATTATCTTAGTGAAAATTTTTCCCCGTTTAGCATCCTGAGCACCCTTACGATGCTTTATATTTGCCCACTTACTATGTCCTGCCATGTTAATCTCTCTACAACATATTTATTGAATATTGTCGGATTGCGCTATCGCTCATCCAACCTATAAACTTATCAAATGAGGCAATACAGCCGTCAAAGAATTCTCATTTACAAAAATGTCTGCTTGCGCCACAACAATGTCCCTTTGCATCACGCCGCCAAAACCAATAACAGTAGCACCTGCCTGCTTAGCTTCCAGGTCAGTCTTGCCATCACCAATCATTGCCATTGAGCGCCCCTGCTTTTGTATCGCCTTGCAAATAACAGCTTTACCTCCCGTTCTGGCAAGCGGGGACTGCCGGTCAAAATCCCTATAGCTTCCATCTGCATTAAACAGAACATCAACTGCATGTACTTGATCAGCTGGTATACCAAGCTTTTCAGCCAATGGCAAAATAGCCTGACGAATGCCGCCGCTAATAATATGTACCTGTTTGCCCTGAGCAAGCAGAGCACTAAAGACCTCTTCAACGCCCTCAACCATTTTAGTAATATACAAATCAGCTAGACTGTCCATCTGTGCTTTATCTGGTTTGATCAGAGCAAGACGCTTTCCATAAACATCTTCTAAAGCCAGTTCGCCATTCATGGCCGCATTAGTCAATGCGGCCAGTTCATCAAACAGGCCTGATTGCCTGCCTAATTCATCAATGCCCTCAATTTTGCTCAAGGTACTGTCACAGTCAAAACAGACTATATCAAAACTCATAAATTAATCTGAATCGCACAATTAACAAAAGAAAGATCTCTTATTTTTTCCAGTATATCAGCTGGCAAAGGACTGGAAACACTGATTACTGCCATAGCCTTATCATTAGTATCGGGAACGCCAACCTGCATTCTTGAGATATTGATATTGGATTCACCTAGAATGGAGCTGATTGCAGAAATAACGCCCGGCTTATCATTATGCTCAGTTACCAGCAAAGAGCCTTCAGGAATTACTTCAATTTCAAACTGATTGACATTAACAATACGGGGATGATGATCACCTAATAAAGTACCTACAACCGAAACAGTTTTACCTGCACAGATGGCTGTCAATTTAACTAAAGAGACATAGCCTTCAGCTGTTTCTTCAGTTTTAGATTCAACCAAAGCAATACCCTGTTTTTTGGCGATATTTTCAGCATTGACGCTATTGACAGGCGTAGACATCTGTCCCGCTAAAATCCCTACCAATGCTTCAACTGACACAGGTCTAATTTCTGCGTCCGCAGCAGCCTTGCCGAATAAAGATACTTCTAACGTTTTGATAGGCTCGCCAGCCAAATCAACTAGCATTTTACCCATCACTTTTGCCAGCATCATAAATGGACGTGATTTTTTCAACTCTTCTGCTGAAATCTTGGTAGACAAGTTTAATGCGTTAATCGCTTCACCTGTTTTTAAATAGGTAACAGCCTGTCTTGCAATCTCAACACTCACTGCAACCTGAGCTTCACGTGTTGAAGCGCCTAAATGCGGTGTAAAGGTAATATTATCTAACTCAAATAATGGAGATTCTTTAGGTGGTTCCTGCTCATATACATCCAGTGCAGCTTTAGCAATCTCACCATTTTTAAGCGCATTATACAAAGCAGCTTCATCAACCAGACCGCCACGGGCGCAGTTTATTAGCATTGCAGTGTTCTTCATCGCCTTTAACTGCTCAGCACCAATTATGCCACGGGTTTTATCAATCATCGGGCAATGCAAGGTCAGGTAATCAGCCTCTTTCACCAATGTATCCAAATCGACAGATTCTGCTCCGCATTCTTCAAAAATTTCAGGCGTAACAAATGGGTCATAGGCAATCACTCGCATACCTAAACCCACGGCACGTTTAGCTGCCAGCCTCCCAATGGTGCCAAAGCCTAATATGGCAAAGGTTTTATGGTTAATTTCTGCCCCGACCAATTTTGCACGTTCCCATTTTCCATCACGGACAGAGACACTGGCTTCAGGCAAATTACGGCTTAAAGAAAACATATGAGCAATGGCCAGCTCTGCAGTTGTTGTAGCATTGGCATCCGGTGTATTCATCACTATGACACCTTGCTCAGTCGCAGCTGGGATATCCACATTATCTACCCCGATACCCGCACGGCCAACAACTTTTAAATTAGCCGCAGCCTGAAGCACTTTTTTAGTGACTTTAGTATCACTCCTGATTAATAATGCATCATAGTCTCCTATAATTTTACAAAGCTCATCCTCATTCATTCCCACCTGAATATGAACCTGAATATCAGTCTGCTCATTTAAAAAGTTAATGCCGTCATCGGCTAATTTGTCGGAAACAAGAATTTTTTTCATGCTTTTTGAAGTTGTTTAAAGTTTTGTAAAATAAACCGCATAGTTTATCAGCTTTGGAGAAATTCTAATAATTCTATAGCAAAAAATGCGCCTATCGTTTTAACAAAAGGTTTTTGAACAGGCGTTTTAATTAAAAGCATTTTTCAATAGGGAAAATAAAATTCATTAGCCCTCAAATAAGAACTTAACCAAAAAACCAGATCAAAGCCTCTAAATGGCATTTTTTAAAAAAATGAGCCTACGAATCTTCCAATTCTTCTAAAGCATTAACTTTATCGACATAATTATAAAAATCATCGCGCAGATAAGTTTCATAACTATCATCTTTCAAAAAAAGATCTAACGCATCCGATAACTTGCCTCTATTGCCTTCCGTTTGTCTTTTTCCGTATTTTTTCAATACATAGTTCAATTCATGCTCCTGTTTTGAAATACGGTCTCTATCAGATGGAATCGCCATGCTTTTCTCCTGTTTATCATTTATAAAAAATACGCCTATTAAGTTTAGCAGAGGATAAAAGAATCAACTGCCAATCAAGCACTATTTTTTGCTCAGGCTTTCTACTGCATCAACAGTTTGAAAATAAACTTGTCCGGGGCTTAACTGCTCTAGAAAGTTTGTTTCTCTTAGCTTGTCATTAACGGGGCCTTTTACTTCTGCTAAATGCAATAGGATATTTTTATTTTTTAATGTTGTTATCAGGTTCTTCAATGCTTCAAATGCTGTGCTATCAATGTGACTGACAGATGAAAAAATTAGCACGACATGTTTTAAGTCTAAATTATTGCCTGTTTCATTTTCTATAAAATCAATAATATAGTTTACATTGGCAAAGCTAATGTTCTCATCTATTCTGATCAACACTAAATGTTTCCAAGTTTCCACTTGATGACGCTTAATATTTCTAAAATGTTCAGTGTCTTTTATCTGGCCGACAACGGCAATATGGGGGCGACTGGTCCGGCGCAAATAGCTTACAATGGTAATGGCCACGCCCAGGGCAATGCCTTCTTCAATGCCCAATGCAAGCACCCCCAATAAAGTGATCAATTCTGCAATGCCATCACTTTTATCGTATTTCCATGTTGCTATGATGCCGCGCAATTTTACTAATGGAAAAATTGCAATAAGAATAACGGCTGCCAAAGCCGCCTTAGGAATGCTGGTAAATTGCTCAGCAAAAAACATAACAGCTATACTGAGCAACAGCACTGCTATCAACATAGCCATTTGTGTCCGTGCACCCGCCGAGAAATTAACCATGGTCCGGCTAAATCCTCCCGCGACTGACATTCCTCCCGAAAATGCTGTCGCCAAGTTGGCCGCACCTAAGGCTATCAGCTCTTGATTTGGGTCTATTGTTTTATTTGTCAAATTTGCTGTAACTTTAGCAATGGCGACACTTTCAACATAGGCAATGACTGCAACAAATGAAGCACTGGGCAATAACGTTTTCCATTGCTCAGCATTACTTATAAAAGAAAAACTGATTTTAGGCAGGCCCGACTGAATTTCCCCAACAATAGAAACCTGATGATATTCAGGCAGCAGATAAACTTTAACCAGAATAGTCGTTATGATAATAACCAGTAACGGTGCGGATTTACTGATCCCAGTGATAATATTTTTTTTAACATCAAACCGTTTAAGAAGTCTTGATAACGGTAAACCAAAAGATAATAAAAGCATAATGCTAAAAAGGCTTAGCCCCACTGTAAACCAGTTTATCTGTTGCAGATAATCGCCATAGCAAGCCAACCCAACACCGCACGGATTTTTTGACAGTCCCAATAAATGGGGAATCTGACTCAATATAATTAATATGGCCGCTCCGCTGGTAAACCCCGCAAGAACAGGATGACTGATAAAATTTACCAGCCCGCCCATCCGCAATGCGGCCATCAGCAATAAAATTAAACCGCCTTCCGCCGCTAAGATGATTGCGTTTTCAACCGGGCTTCCCAGCGCCATAATGTCTGGTGCTGATAATGCACTGGCTATCATAATAGCTGCGATAGAAACTGGGCCAACAGATAAAGTCCGGCTAGTTCCTAAAAAAGCGTAAATTGCAGGCGGCAAAATGCTTGCATATAGACCGACTTGAGCAGGAAGTCCCGCTAACATAGCATAAGCAATGCCCTGGGGAACCAGTAAAATAGCAGTAATGATACCCGCAAAAACATCACCATTCAGATCTTCTTTGGTATAACTTTTTAACCAAATAGTAATAGGGAAATATTTATTAATCCAACTGCCAGTTTGCTGTGAAATCATGAAATTATTGGTGTTAAAGTCCATGCCGAAGCATTTTGCATTGAATAAACGCAGATGGAATAGCTTCAACTTGCGAAGCTATTCTGGCCAGCGGGAAGAACCTGAATCTTAACATGTTTTGAGTTGACAATATTTCTAGGCAATCCCCCTCGATTGCTCTGCCCTTATAGCCGTACCATTCATCAAAACTAAATCATTAAATCTTCTCTTTATACCTTATGCAGCTGCTTCCATGCTTCAAATCCTCCAGCAATTGATAGAACATTGGTATAGCCCATATTTTGCATTGTATTTGCCGATAAAGCAGAGCGCTTACCACTGTGACAATAAACAATAATTGTCGCTGATTTATCAGAAAGCTCAGGTATTGTATGAATTTTAAATTCCAGCACACCTCTTGGCAGCAAGATGGCATTTTCAATATTGCCCGAATTAAATTCATTCTCTTCTCTTACATCGACAATGATGACGCTATCATTGGACATAATCTCTTTAGCCTTTTTCGGGTGAATTTCAGTGATATTTTGAATCGCCTGATCAATATAGTCATCCATACTTGATACTTTACCTATGGAGCCATCCTCTTCTGCACGTGGCTCTGCATCCTGATTTGCCCGTTCTTCGTCAATACCGCAATAGCGGTTAGCCGGAACGGCCATATCAATTAGCTTTGGTTTTGGCAAGTTTAAGTTTGCCATAATATCGACAAATTCTTCTCTAGTTTTTCCTGCTAACCTAGGATTCTCAGTCCGTTCCTGAATAATGCAACTAATCCAGCGACCTTTATAGTCATGTCCCGGATAAACAACAGTCTCATCAGGCAGCGAAAATAACCGCTGGGTAATGCTATCGTATTGAGCTTCTGAACTGCCACCTTGAAAATCTGTACGCCCACATCCACCGATCAACAAAGCATCGCCGGTGAACACTCTATCCCTCCATAAAAAAGAAACGCTTCCTGGCGTATGTCCAGGAGTCGCAATAACTTTGATGCTCTCATTATTGCCAAATTCAAATACATCGCCGTCTTGAATTTGAATATCCGCAGTACTAGCACCGCATAGCGAACTGACAGCTGTTTTCGCCCCCAGCTTTTGCCTTAACAGGCCGCTTGCTGTGACATGATCAGCATGAACATGCGTTTCCAGCGAATATTTTAAAATAAGGTCATATTCCTTTAACAAATTGAGATAGACCTCCAGCTGTGTATCAACCGGATCTATTAAAATAGCCTCTCTATTGCTTAAATCGGCAATCAGATAGGTATAGGTACAGCTTTCTTTGTCAAATAATTGTTTAAATAGCATGAGGATAACTCCAGATAGTGAGGTTCTAATGGCCCATAATATAATAAAATACTAATATTTAAAATATTTTAATGATCTATGCTCTTTTTTGCTCAGGCAGGGGCTTAAAGCCCCTGTTTTTCGTGCATAGTTCACAATAAAGTCAAATTCATACCACTTTTGCAAGTCTGATGAACACTCTGTGATCCTTATCATGATTTTTGTTAACCCTCTTCGCTATAGTTTACTCCAACAGACAACTAAACACATTGGACAATTATTATGACTGAGTTAAAAAAAGATATTTTTATAAGCGGACTATTTATGGGAGGTATATTTGGATTTGTAAGTGGTGCATATGTTGTTTCTTCAGCTTTATTTGTAACCGTAGCTGTTGTTAACAACCTTCATTATAGCTATAGAGAAACGGAAGGAGTTTAAGCTTTATTTATTGAATTTATAGTCGCAGATGACTATTCAGCTATCACGAATATAATAAAAGGAAAAAACGTAAAAACTAACACCCTTTTAAAACAGCCTTACGGAGTAAATACATTAAACAACGTAAAACAATATTCGAACATTGAAATTTATTTCAAATAAAGTCTAAAAATAGATGACTTATCTAAACAGAGTATAGACCGTCAGCTTCATTTAGTTAGCGGTCTATCTCTCATAATTTTCTCATCCCTTCTGCTAAAACAGTCTAGCCAGCGAACCCAGGCTATTTTCTATATGCGCCCATGTCCACCAGGCACCCTGAATAAAGGTCATATTCAGGCTCATTGAAGCAAAGGTAGCCCCTGCAAGCACTGTAGCAATAACAATCGAGAGAAGAGTATATAATTTTGACCTAATGCTCCCCCTCAATAATTTTTTCCACAAATATCTCTGTACAAAAAGAAAAATAGCTCTTTGAATCATAGGCTCTCAAATATAAGCGGTAAATTTATCTGCTTTCTACAGACTGTTCAATTGAAAAAATCCAGCGATGTCTAGCTTGATCTTTATCGGCAACACAGACATCTACCTCATCTCCAAGACGTATTAAATGCATCTGGTTTTTACTGTTAACCAGCGATAGCTGATCCTGATCTATAGTAAGCGGCATTTTCCACAGCCGTTCTAAAGGGCGAATATATAATTTTATTTCAATAGAAATATCATCAAGCAAAATATAAAGCTTATCTCGACCCAAACCGATCACCGTTCCCTTATGTAACGGTATACGTCCATCTGCGGATTCAAATTCGGCGGTAAAAACTTGATCCAGAACCAGTAAATTCGCTTCATTAGTCAATTGACGCTGAATGCCTTTTGAGCGGTTAGCCGCCAGAATTATCTGCTGTCTAAGCATTTCGTCCTGATCTTCTGAACAGCCAGAGTGGTAGCCGACAATTTTTTCCATCAGTTCTTTGTGCAGGAATACACCTACGATTTCCCTCATTGGTGCGGAGAACCTAGCATACACATCGGCTCCCACACCATAATGCCTGCCCGGTTTTTCTGAAAAGGAAGACCTGGCATTCATTAGCAGAGCCTGCCGATGAATAGCCTGGGAAATTCTGCTTTCAGTGCCGGTTTTTGGCAGCTTTCTTAAATACTCGGATAATGTTTCATTCCCATTGTGCAGCCATTGCCAATAGCTAGCTTTTAATCCATGAGCTTTAATAAGCCGACTTATTGCAAGCTCAAATTCTTTTAATTTTTCATTGGCTGGCGGAGGATGTACTTTGTAGATCGGCTGAATAAATTTTGCAAAAGATTCGCCTCTATCTGCCAGCAGCTTGGCTCCTGCAATATTGCACAGCAATGAAAACTGTTCGTTATAAAGTTCAACCGGATTTCTGACGTTATCTAACAAATTAAAAACCAAACCATCATGACCAAGTTTAACATTCACTTCTGTTCGGTGAAAACGTGCAATATTTCGCTCTTCTGCAAGCTTTAGCCTTAACAGTCCAACTTGCTGAAAATATTTTAGGCTTTCTGACAAATGCTCATCATTCCTGATTAAGCTAGCCGGCTCAGCAAGAAAATTCTCTACTTCTTTAAAAGACAGCTTACCTCGGCTTCTTATTCGAGAGCGTACAATATTAGTCTCTATATGATGCCCATCATGATTTAAAAAAATCTCAAATACTACAGCTCTCCGAGAGACATCTTCATTTAATGAAATTACATCTACACATAATTCGCGAGGCAGCATTGGTATCATCAGCCCTGGCAAATAAAAGCTAGTTCCACGCTTTAATGCTTCATCAAACAGCGCCGAACCAGGCTTAACATAATAAGCTGCGTCTGCAATAGCATATCTTACGGTAAACCCGGAATGAGTTTTTTCAACCTGCAGCGCCTGATCAAGATCCATTGTATCAGCACCATCAATTGTACAAAATGCTAATGCCTCCAAATTTTCCAGTCCGGGATCTTCTATTCCTGGATTGCTAAGAATCAGTTCCACTTCAGCTTGAACTGATGAGGAAAAAAATGGCGTCAACTGTCTTTTTGCAGCAATTTTATATATTTGAGCATGAACACTAGCACCAGAAGCTATTATCGTCACCTCCATAGGAACATTTTTTATCAAAACAAACTGTACAATTTGTCCTTTTGATAAACGGGGATGTTTTGCTTTGTCCGAGATTAAATAGGTTTTATCTGAATATAAATCAGCTATGCAAATCTCTTGATCATCAATAAAGTCAATTTCACCTAATAAAAAATGCAATTGCATATTTTTTTTCATATAGCGGCTATATTTGGCAAACCATTAAAGAGGCTTATGGAAAAAGCATCTACGCATCAGCCTGCTGCTCCAATTCTGCTATCAAATCCGGTGCCAAATCCAATGCCTGGGATAACTGCTTTAAATATTGACGCTCTTTTTCATTGTCTAAATTAAGAGTCATTCTGGAAACCAGATAAATCTCGGCGGCTGCTTCAGGTGAATCGGCTCCGGCAGCTACATCTTTAGCATCCAATGCTACAGTTAATTCATTTCTAATAAAATCAGCAATTGAAGCATTAAGCCCCAGTTTCTCGGCATGCTGCGCAATAATATCTTTTTCCTGCTCATCAATATGGCCATCCGCTTTTGCAGAAGCAATCATTGCTTTCAGTATGGCTCTGCTACGACTTTCACTCGCATCACCCGTCAGCTTATTCACTGGCTGCCCCCTAGTTGCAACTTGTCTGTCAGACTGCTGACTTTGCCAGTTTTCAAAGGCTTTATAGGCTATGCCGCCGATGGCGGCAAGACTGCCTAGTTTAAGTGTAGCTCCCGTCACCTTGCGTCCACCCTGGGTTCCTAGCAATACTGCCAGAGCACCTGTTATTAAAGCACCTTTACCGGCACCAGCCAGCATTGCCTCACGTTTTTCAGCATCATCAGGAATATCCAATTTGGCTTCAGCCAAGGTTACTCCTTTTTCAACCAGTTCTTTACCAGAATTAAGCAGCGCATCTAAAATTTGTTGAGCATTCATCACTTTATCTCCTGAATAATAATTGGGAACGGCTTATTATAACCACAATTTCACATTTACATTAAGCTAAGAAGCCATTTGCCAGGATTGCAAAGAATTACTGATCCCTGGCTCCAAAACCCCAAAAAAACGACAGCACTCAACCTCCATCAAACGGGCAAATAAATGATAGGCAGAGTTGCTGTTAGTGATGGGCATACCAAATAGTCCAAAAGGCGAATAATGAATATCCCTCTGATTTAGAGACTCAATCTGACCACTAGCTTTGTTCCAGCGCACCAGTGCATCTTCTTTTTCACCTTGAAAAACGGTAGTGAACTGCTGAGTCTTTGAAATGAAAGTCGGGGCATTTTCTGCTGTTTTAAATTCGTAAAACCCAAGCCTGTCTGAAAAAAAACCGATTGGCTTAAAACGGTTAGTTTTACGATCCGTTGCCAGGCCGTGTAATTGAGCAACCGCTTCTCCTTCGCCATTACGCAGCACCCAAAAATTATGAGACGCAATGCCAATTAGTTCATAGCTTCTTGCTTCGATTGTGTAGGTTTTTCTCATATTTAGACAGAATAGCTAAAACCCAGCCATTGAGCAACACATAAAGGTTTAGCTATCTCCACCTAAAAGCTATTTTCTAGGAGCTATCATAAGTTTAATTGCTCTTGCTTTAGTCCGATTGTAATGCTATATATTGCATTCGGACTGTTATTTTGATCCCATCAAAATAACCAGTCATTTTTTAAAAATAAATAAGGATTTAACATGTCTATCGCAAGAGTCACTGAAATTACAGCAGGTTCATCTAAAAGCTTTGATGATGCAGTTGAAAAAGGAATCAAAAGAGCCTCAAAAACAATCAGAAATATTGAAGGTGCTTGGATACAAGATCAAAAACTAGTTATAAAAAAGGGAAAGATTTCTGAATATCGCGTCAGCATGAAACTGAGTTTTGTTCTTGATGATTAGAATACCATCAAAATCACACTAGATAACCAAGCATTCCAAATGTGCATTTGAAATGCTTGGACTGGTAAATTACTTTTTCAGCAAATCTCTTATCTCAGTCAGCAGAACCTCTTCATTTGAAGGAGCAGGCTCTTCCTTTGGCACTTCTTCTTCCGCTTTTTTCATACTGTTCATTGCTTTGACAGCCACAAAAATAGCCATAGCAACGATTAAAAAGTCAATGATTGTTTGTATAAATGAGCCATAATTAATTGAAACGGCAGGAACATCTCCTGCAGCTTCCTGAATCACGACCGCCAGATCGGTAAAATCTACGCCCCCCATCGCTACGCCGATCGGCGGCATTATTACATCCTTAACAAAAGATGAAACAATTTTACCAAATGCACCGCCAACAATAATACCGACAGCCATATCAACAACATTGCCTTTCATTGCAAAGTCTTTAAACTCAGATAGCATTCCCATTTTTAATTTCCCATAAAATTTACTTAGAAGATAAATACCGCCCCTAGCCTTCAGGGTGATTATTAATAATACTTCATACTTAACTAATAATAAAGACTTTAAATAAAAAAATAAACATTTCATTTGACAGATTAAATGTTACAAACAGGAAATAAATAAAACAAACTAAGAAACCAATAGACCCTTCAATAAAATTAAAGAGATTTGCCTCATACCTCAGAAGCATTTAAATATTTTTGACAAACCCCTAAAAATCAAAATCAATATTTTTTTTCAGCATAACGCCCTAGCCATTTAAACCCCTTATTTTTCATGTAATTAGAAAAAACACAGCCATCAGTCCTCTATCAATGCCTACATTCAAATCGCTTTATCTATTGACATTTATTGCAAAATCATTCAATTTACACATCTGGTACGGCTATTTATGATCTATTCTTATCAACCATAGAAAGAATAAAAATGAAAGTCATCCAAAACTAATATTAGTCTTAAAAATAACATAACCCGTGCTCTGTACTAAAATACAGACTACATTGGAGGAAACATATGAAGAAGCCTTTAAAGAGCTTGCTGATTGCTTCAACTGTCGCCGCTCTGATTTCTGCACCTGCAGTATCAACTGCTAATAGCGATGTTGAAAGTTTAACAAAAAACCCTGCTAACTGGGCTACACCGCTAGGTAACTATGCCGGCACTCGTTACAGCAAACTAGATCAAATTAACTCTAAAAACGTTAAAAACTTACAGCCAGCATGGTCTTTTTCTACTGGCGTTCTTCGTGGACACGAAGGTGGCCCACTGGTTATTGGTGATGTTATCTACATTCACACACCATTTCCCAATACTGTTTATGCGCTTGACCAGGCAACTCAATCAGTCATCTGGGAATACACGCCTACAATGGATGCGGATGTAACAATTCCTGTTATGTGCTGCGACACTGTAAACCGTGGTTTATCCTATGGTGATGGAAAAATATTCCTACAGCAGTCTGATACTGTTTTAACTGCACTAGATGCTAAAACAGGAAAACGTGTATGGAGTGTACAAAACGGCGACCCTAAATTAGGCATGACCAACACTCAAGCACCTTTAGTTGTAAAAGACATGGTTATCACTGGTATCGCTGGCGGTGAGTTTGGTGTACGTGGCTTCTTGGCTGCATATGATATCCGTACAGGCCAGTTAAGATGGAAAGGTTACAGTATGGGCCCTGATGGTGATACTTTAATAAATCCTAGCAAAACAACAACTTGGGAAAACGGTAAAGTCACTAAAGTTGGTGCAGATTCAAGCCGTAAAACTTGGGAAGGCGACCAATGGAAAATCGGTGGCGGTACAACTTGGGGCTGGTATTCTTATGATTCAGACCTAGATCTTATCTACTATGGTTCGGGCAATCCTTCTACATGGAACCCAACACAGCGTCCTGGCGACAACAAGTGGTCTATGTCTTTATGGGCTCGTGATGCTTCTACCGGTGAAGTTAAATGGGTTTATCAAATGACTCCGCATGATGAGTGGGATTTTGACGGCATCAACGAAACAGTTTTAGTTGACCAAAAAATCAACGGTAAAATGCGCAAAATGCTTGTGCACTTTGACCGTAATGGTTTTGGCTACACATTAGACCGTGTTACTGGTGAACTATTAGTTGCTGAAAAATTTGATAAAACAGTTAACTGGGCAACTCATGTAGACATGAAATCTGGCCGTCCACAAGTTGATCCAGCAATGAGTACTGAGCAAAATGGCGAAGATGTTAATACAGTGGGCGTATGTCCTGCTGCCTTAGGTGCTAAAAACCAACAGCCAGTTTCTTTCTCTCCAAAAACTGGCTTGTTCTACATCTCTGGCAACCACTTATGCATGGAGTATGAACCTTTTGAAGTTTCATACACTGCAGGTCAGCCATATGTAGGCGCTACACTGTCTATGATGCCTGCTGGCGGCGATGTATTGACTGGTAAAAAAGACGGTTCAACCAACCTAGGACAATTCACTGCTTGGGATGCTACAACAGGTAAAATCAAATGGTCTAACAAAGAACAGTTCTCTGTTTGGTCTGGTTCTGTTGCTACAGCTGGTGACGTAGTATTCTACGGTACATTAGAAGGCTACTTGAAAGCAGTTGATGCTAACACTGGTAAAGAGTTATACAAATTCAAAACACCTTCTGGCATTATCGGCAACGTGAACACATGGGAATACAAAGGCAAGCAATATGTCGGCGTATTATCTGGCATTGGCGGCTGGGCTGGCATTGGTATCGCCGCCGGTCTTGATGACGGTTCTGATTCAACAAACAGCGAAGGTCTTGGTGCGGTTGGTGCATATAGAAGCTTAAGCTCTTTCACTAAATTAGGCGGTACATTTACTGTATTCTCTTTACCTAAATAAGCTGATCTAACGATCACCTTTTATAGTGATTAAAAAGCCCCCGTTGATTACAAATCAACGGGGGCTTTTTTTTACCAGACTTTTTGAGACATGCAACCAGATCCTTAAAAAACTTTAAATAAAATAAGTTATAATCGCATTTAGTACTTTAACCTGTAGAAACGCTAATGAAACCACTTTTCAGTTTAAAAAAATTAATTTTCGGCTTAAGCCTTTCAGCACTATCCCTGCCAGCCATGTCTGAAGAAAAATTTAGAGTCTGCGCTGATCCTTTAAATCCTCCCTACTCTAGCAAAGCTCTCGATGGCTTTGAAAACAAAATCGCAGCCTTATTTGCTACAGAATTAAATCAAAAGTTAGAGTATTACTGGTTTCCGCAGCGTATAGGCTTTATTCGTAACACCCTTAAATCTCAGATAGGCAATACTGAGCAGTATAAATGCGATGTAGTTATGGGACTGCCAGCCGGCTTTGACTTCGCTAAAACCACTAAGCCCTACTATCACTCAACTTACGCATTAGTAATAGCTAAAGGCCGTGGGTGGGATAAAATTAGCAAACCTTCACAACTGACCAACTTATCACTGCAGCGTGAAAAATCTTTAAAAATAGCCATGTTTGACAGAGGTCCCGGAACAGCATGGCTGCAAAAGAGCGGTTTGCTTGATCAGGGAATTCCCTATCAATCTATGACAGGAGATGATAAAAATAATGTTGCCATGCAAATTGAAAAGGATCTTAAAGCGGGGAAAATTGATATGGTGATTCTGTGGGGACCCATGGCTGGATATGTCGTATCACAGAGCCCTAAGGACGCTTATAACATCATTTCAATGACATCTTCACCTGGGATGAAGTTTGATTATTCAATGGCAATGGGCATTCGATATGGAGACAATAAAAGAAAGGCTATGCTGGAAAGTTTAATTGATAAAAATAGAGACAAAATTCAATCCATTATTTCGGAATACAATGTTCCGCTTTTGCCAATTCCTAAGCAAGCAAGAAAAGATAATGATTAATAAAAATGCAGATATCTGCGATTGAATCACCTATGGCTACATCTAAAACCCTGCCCGACTATTTAAAATAGAAACTGTTTTACCTTAATTTTCTGACAGGAACCCGTAAAAAATAACATCATCAACCGGAACAGGGGGCTTATTCGTACTCAAGTCCTGCAAACAGGCGCATAGCACAACGCTATGAAACTGTTTTTACAATGCGGAAGACGGATAAAAATAATTAGTGAGCTACGAAGTTGTTTTGTGCACACTCATAAGCGCTTATGCCACCCGATATTCGCTTTATGAGAACACTAGGTTTTCGAGCAACGCCCAAACATTTCAACCAAGTGTGCAAAACGTCTAGACCTCTCCTCCGTTAATCGGCTCCATTCAAATCTCCATTTCCAATTACCTTCGCGAGTACCTGGAATATTC
>JALSLW010000027.1 GCA_026988155.1 Methylomonas sp.
ACACTAGGTTTTCGAGCAACGCCCAAACATTTCAACCAAGTGTGCAAAACGTCTAGACCTCTCCTCCGTTAATCGGCTCCATTCAAATCTCCATTTCCAATTACCTTCGCGAGTACCTGGAATATTCATTCGATCTTCAGAGCCTAACTCCAGGATATCCTGCATAGGAATAATTGCCAGGTTTGCCACTGAAGATAAAGCAGTTCCAATCAAGGTATTGGGCATAGCTGTTTTAGAAAAACCTAAATATTCGTAAATGCGAAATTTATCATGGTCATTCAGAGAGTTAAACCAGCCTAAGGTGGTATCGTTATCATGAGTTCCCGTGTAGACAACACTATTTTTTTCATGATTGTGCGGCAAGTACAAATTATCTGAACTGCCATCAAAAGCAAATTGTAAAATTTTCATGCCCGGCAAATCAAACTCATGCCTTAAAGCATCAACTTCTTCAGTAATAATCCCTAAGTCTTCCGCCACTAACGATATTGAACTGCATTCTTTTGCAATAACCTTTAATAAAGCCCTGCCAGGCGCTTTCACCCACTGGCCATTTATTGCAGTATCTTCATCTGCCGGAATTTCCCAGGCAGCCTCTAGCCCTCTAAAGTGATCGATCCTTACAATATCAAAAAGCGCATCCTGAGTTTTAATCCGCTCGACCCACCATTTAAAATCTGTTTTCTTTAAATGCTTCCAGTCATAATGGGGGTTTCCCCAGCGCTGGCCAGTTTCGGAGAAATAATCAGGCGGAACACCCGCAACAACAGACATTTCACCGGCATCATTCAGCTTGAAAACTTCTCTATTTGCCCAAACATCAGAACTGTCATAGGAAACAAAGATAGGGATATCCCCAAACAAAAGAACATTTTTTTCTTTTGCATAAAGTTTTAATTCAGTCCATTGCTTAAAAAAAACAAACTGCTCAAACTTTGCCCCTTCAATCAAAGAACTTAGTCGCTGTCTTGCTTTTTTAATTGCTACTGTTTTTCTGTTTTTTAACGGCTCAGGCCATTGATTCCAGCATTGATTTTCGTACTCAAGTCTAAGCGAAAAGAACAAAGAAAAATCATCTAGCCAATTGGCATTATCCTCACAAAATTGCTGAAATGATTTTTTATCTTCTTCTGTCGCCAGTGATTTAAATCCACTAAATGCTTTGGCCAATAAACAGCTTTTAGTAAATAGATCACCCTTACAGCAATCATTTGGACTATCAACCGATTCTAGCCAGCCTTTTTTTTCCAGCCACTGAATATTAATGAATGCAGGGTTCCCTGCATGAGCAGACAAACATTGGTAAGGAGACCCATCATCATGAGGCATTCCCAATGGAAGGGTCTGCCAAACTGAAACCCCTGAATCATGAAGAAAATTAACAAAATTGTAGGCTTCTTGCCCAAGGTCACCATTTCCTCCTGCACCAGGCAGAGAGGAAATGTGAAGTAAGATACCAGCTCTTCGACTGTTTAATAGGTTGCTCATCTTTTATTATAAATATTTAGATCTAACATTCTGAATATTTCACATCAGAAACACTTAAGGGGTGGACAATAACTTGGCCTATTCATTGC
>JALSLW010000028.1 GCA_026988155.1 Methylomonas sp.
AATGTGGAACTTGGGAACCTGTCGTTCTGATGTTAAGGGAGAAATCCAAGTGGAAGCCCCACAAGGATCTGAGTACCGATGCGGAGCACAGGGGCGGATCAGCTCGTAGTAGTGATGAAATTTCTGTTAAACTTAATGAAATTGGGGCGGAGTCGCTTCATTTGATGAGAGAAGTGTTAGCAATCGCCAGAACACGCAATCGTAACAAATTACTCCTGAACCGGCGTCCGCATAGTGACAAATTCTTCAGCGGCTGTAGGGTGAATGCCGACAGTGGCATCAAAATCAGCTTTAGTTGCGCCTGATTTAATGGCAATAGCAATTCCCTGCATGATTTCGCCTGCATTTTCACCTACCATATGAGCACCTATTATTTTGTTGCTATTTCCATCAACCAACAATTTCATCAGTGTTTTTTCTTGAGAGCCGCTAATGCTATGTTTCATTGCCTTAAAGCTTGACCTGTACTTCACCACATTGGTATAGGCTGAATGCGCCTGTTGTTCAGTCATACCTACAGTAGCAATGTTTGGCTGGCAAAAAACGGTAGTGGCAATATTGCTGTAATCAATTTTGCAGGATTCATTGTTAAAAAGTGAACGGGCCAGAGCTATCCCTTCTTCTAAAGCAACGGGGGTTAATTCCATACCGCCTGTTACATCACCTAAAGCATAAATGCTGCTTTCACTGGTTTGAAAACTATCATTCACTTCAATATAGCCGCGATCATTCAAATTGATATTGACATTTTCCAGGCCCAAATTAGCTAGCTGAGGTTTTCGGCCTGTTGCATAGAGAACAGTGTCTGTGATGATGGAGGAGTGGTCAGTTAAAGTTACTTTCAAAGAACCGTCACTAAGTTTTTCAATTGATTTAACATCAGCATTGAAACGTATATCTACGCCTTTCTTAGCTATTTCCTGTGCAGCAAAGCTACGCACTTCGTCGTCAAACCCCCGTAAAAACAGGTTTCCACGATACAGCTGAGTGACATTGGAACCTAAACCATTAAAAATCCCGGCAAATTCGACTGCTATATAACCTCCGCCAACCACTACGATTCGCTGGGGAAATTCTTCTAAATCAAAAACCTCGTTTGAACTGATAGCATGCTCTTTACCTAAAAAGTCAGGAATGTATGGCCAGCCGCCAACAGCTATTAGAATACGTTCTGTAGTATATTTGTTACCATTTACCTCAACAGTATGTGCGTCTATGATTTTTCCACGCCCATTTATCACATCAACTTCAGCATTATCTAACAGGTCATTGTAAATACCATTTAACCTGTTAATTTCGGCTGTTTTATTGTCTCTTAACGTGAGCCAGTCGAATTTCACCTGCTCTGAATGCCAGCCAAAGCCTTTTGATTCCTTAAAGTGAGCTGAATATTCAGATGCGTATACGTACAGCTTTTTAGGTACGCACCCAACATTGACACAGGTCCCTCCCAGATAGCGGTCTTCGCAGATGGCAACTCGCGCTCCATAGACGGAGGACATGCGACTGGCGCGCACACCGCCAGACCCGGCACCTATAACAAAAAAATCATAATCATATTCCATAGTGTTTTCCGTATGTTTTTATCTAAGATCTAAAATTGCGCCAGATATTATCTCTGGCGCATAACAAATAGGCGGTTACGATAAATAGTTCAGCATGGTATCTACGTCACTGCAGGTAAAAGGGTCGTCAGGGCAGTTATCCATCAAGCCCGGTTCAGCAAAAAGTTTCTTTATTTCGCCATCAATAACATGCATTGAATATCGCCATGTACGCTGGCCAAAACCTAAGTTTTCCTTTTTAACGAGCATTCCCATTAGACGGGTAAAATCAGCATTGCCATCAGGCAGCATTTTTACTTTTTCTATGCCTAAATTCTTAGACCATTGGAACATGGTAAAAGCGTCATTGACGCTTAGACAATAGACATCATCAATCCCTTTTGCTTTAAGCTCGCTGTACTTGGATTCAAACCCTGGAAGATGGGTGCTTGAACAGGTTGGGGTGAATGCGCCTGGTAGAGCCAATACAATAATATTTTTACCTGTAAATATGTCGCTCGATGATACATCCTGCCAACGGAAAGGGTTATCGCCACCTAGGCTCTCGTCTCGAACACGTGTTTTAAAGGTAATTTCAGGGACTATTATTTTCATATTGTTTTCCTCTAATAAATAAATGATAAAGCCATTGCTAAATTAGCAGGGCTTGTTAGTAAGACTGGTTGCACCAGTAAGAACAACAGGGGCTAGAGAGCTTGTCAGTTTCTATGCGTAAAGTTTAGCAATTGATTATTGATGTGTATAATTGATTGTTTTGATGTAATCAATAGATAAAATCTATTATTAAAAAGACTAAAGCTTGTTAATGGCCATTTAAACTGAGCTAAAACTCACTATTAGGCTATTTGATTAAAAGCTAAAAGAGCGTGCTTGCTTATGCCCTGGCGCATACCCAAACATCCACTCTATTCACTCCCGCTTTTTTTAATAATTTAGCCAGTTCATTAACTGTAGACCCGGTTGTCATAACGTCATCAAATATCGCAACATGCGATGCTTTTATCGGTTTGGTGTTCTTAAAGGCATTTTTAATATTTTTATGGCGCTGTTTTGCCGGCAAATCAATTTGATGCGGGGTGTTTCTGTGGCGAATACAGGACTTTGTATCTAATGGGATATTTAACTGTTTTGATAAGGTTTTAGCTATTTCCACGCTTTGATTAAACCCGCGTTGCCGGTAGCGCTGTTTATGTAAAGGAACGGGGATAATTATCTCTGGGATTTCTGCCGTTTTCTCTAAATGATTCGCTAATAAAGTGCCAAGTAAGCGGGCGTTTTGGTATTGTCGATTGAATTTTAATCTGGCAATTAAGTGACGAATGATGCCTTGGTGAATAAAGGGTGCGTGAGTTTCTTCAAAAGCCGGTGTTTGGCTGACACAGTGACCGCATAATTGAGGTGCAGCATTGGGTGTTTCAAATATTTCGGCACAGCGGTAACAGCAATGATTGTTTCTGTTTAAATCATTAAAGCAGCCGTGGCATATGTCATTTGAGTCAAAGCCGGCATTTCCGCATAAGATGCAGGTGGGCGGGAGCAGGTAATGCTGTATAATATTGAGCCAGTTGTTTACCATAAAGTGTCAGTTAGGTTGACAAGTGTCAATTTATTTTAGAGATTAATCGAATGTCAGCAAATCCAAATATAGATCAAATATCAGTAAAAGCACAGTTAAATGTTGCATCAATACTCAGAAACGATTGGCAGTTAGAGGAGGTGAAAGCATTGTATGCACTGCCTTTTAATGACTTGCTTTTTAAGGCGCAGACAGTTCATAGAGAAAACTTTGATCCGAATGAGGTTCAAATTAGCAGTTTGCTGAGCATTAAAACAGGTTCCTGTTCGGAAGATTGCGGTTACTGTCCACAAAGTGCGCGATATGATTCAGATTTAACCCCTGAAGCATTAATGCCTGTGGATGATGTGATTAAGTCGGCCAAGCTGGCAAAAGACCAGGGAGCTTCGCGTTTTTGTATGGGGGCCGCCTGGCGCAGTCCTAAAGATAAAGATATTGAGCGTGTGGTAGAAATGGTTCAGGGCGTTAAAGCGCTGGGGATGGAAACTTGCGTTACTTTAGGCATGTTGACAGATGAACAGACGGCTGCCTTAAAAGAGGGGGGGCTGGATTATTACAATCATAATCTTGATACTTCTGAAGATTATTATTCTGAGGTGATTACCACCAGAACTTATCAGGATAGGCTGGATACTCTGGAGCGTGTAAGAGATTCGGGGATTAATGTCTGCTGTGGCGGCATTGTCGGGATGGGGGAGTCAGATGATGACCGGGCCAACCTTCTAATCGAATTGGCTAATTTACCTAAACATCCCGAAAGCGTGCCTATTAATATGCTGGTGCAGGTTGAGGGTACACCGCTGCATAATACTGAGGCATTAGATCCGCTGGTTTTTATTAGAACCGTTGCGGTCGCCAGAATTCTAATGCCTCACTCCCGAGTTCGATTATCAGCAGGCAGAAATGAAATGTCAGATGAAATGCAGGCCATGTGCTTTTTTGCCGGTGCAAATTCAATTTTTTATGGCGATAAATTATTGACTACGGATAACCCTATGAGCAATCATGATTTGAACCTATTTGATCGCTTAGGTTTACATTCCGGTGGCTCAAGTTACGCGTAATGGTTTCTGGTTTTGATGGCTTGGCCAATGAATTGGAACAGATTAGGCTAAAGGGCCTTTATCGTTCACGACGGGTTGTTTCATCGCCTCAGGGTGTTAATGTTGAGATTGATAGAAAGCAGCTTGTCAATTTTAGCAGCAATGACTATTTAGGTTTGGCTAATGACCCAGAAGTAGTCAAGTCCTTCAAGAAAGCGTGTGATAACTATGGTGTAGGTAGTGGCTCTGCTCATTTGATTTGCGGGCATAGTCGCAGTCATCATGCTTTAGAAGAAGAGCTTGCTGAATTTACTGGGCGAGAAAGGGCGCTATCATTTTCTACAGGCTATATGGCAAATATGGGTGTGATATCTGCTTTATTGGGTCGAGGTGATCAAGTTTTAGAAGACCGCTTGAATCATGCGTCATTATTAGATGGCGGCTTGCTGTCTGGTGCACGTTTTAAGCGCTATATTCATAATGATCTTGATAACTTAAACAATAAAATACAGCCTATAGATGGACGGACTTTGATGGTAACGGATGGTGTGTTCAGCATGGATGGTGATTTAGCGTTATTGCCCGAATTGTCAGCATTGGCTGCAGAAAAAAATGCATGGCTAATGGTTGATGATGCGCATGGTTTGGGTGTATTGGGTGATACAGGGGGCGGTGTTCTGCAGCACTATGGCTTAAGACAGCAGGATGTTCCAGTGCTGGTGGGAACGCTGGGTAAAGCTTTTGGTACGTTTGGCGCGTTTGTTGCCGGTTCGGATTTACTGATTGAAACTTTAATCCAAAAAGCCAGAGCCTATATTTTTACCACCGCACTTCCTGCTGCTGTGGCAGAAGCAACGCGAACCAGTCTTAAATTGGTGATTGCCGATAACTGGCGAAGAGATAAATTAAATCAGTTGGTTAAACGGTTTCGGGCAGGAGCAGGTCAATTGGGCTTGTCTATGATGCCATCAGATTCGGCGATTCAGCCTCTTTTAATTGGCGATAGCCTGCAAGCTGTTAAAATCAGTGAAAAATTATTGGATAAAGGTTTTTTAATCAGTGCCATTCGGCCGCCGACTGTTGCAAAAGGAGAGGCAAGGTTAAGGATCACTTTTTCTGCCAGCCACCAAGAGCGGCATGTCGATCAATTGTTAGATGCATTGGATAGCATCGCAATATGATCAAAATTCATAAAGAAGTATACGGGCAAGGGAAGCCTATTGTTTTAATTCATGGCTGGGCAATGCACACGGGTATTTGGCGAAAATTTGCTCAGAATTTGGCGAAAAACTGTCAAGTGATCTGCTTGGATTTGCCAGGACATGGGTTAAGTGAAACGGTTGAGCCATATACCTTGGAAAACATCTCTAAAGCGCTTATCACAGAAATGCCAGAATCTCCCTGCCGCATATTGGGCTGGTCATTAGGTGCGACAGTGGCGTTAGCATTGGCAACAGATTATCCGCAACGTGTTAACTCGCTGATTATATTGGCAGGTAACCCTAGGTTTGTACAAGAAGACCGTTGGGCAGGTATAAGGCCTGAGATATTGAGAGACTTTGCCAATAATTTGCAGTTAAACTGCCAGCAGACTTTAATCCGTTTTTTAGCGTTGCAGGTAAACCGTCTGCCAGAGGGTAAAAGTATTTTAAAAGAGCTGAAAAGTGCTATTCAAGAATGTAGGCCGCCTACTGAAAGTGTGCTGCAAAGTGGTTTGGATATTCTGAAGCAGGCTGATTTGCGAGAATCGCTGGTTTTGTTAGCCTGTCCGGTCACTATTATTCTGGGCGATAAAGATAGCCTGGTGCCAGTGCAAGTCGGCCAAGATATAAAAAAAATAAAGCCGAGCTGTAAGTTCAATGTTATTAAAGGAGCGGGGCATGTACCTTTTTTATCCCATCCTACTGAGGTAATTGAGATTATAGATCTGAGCCTATGAGTGCGGTTTTATTGATTGATAAGAACAAAGTGAGGCGATCATTTGCTTCAGCAGTTGACTCCTATGATGAGCTGGCAACTTTGCAAAGAAAGGTGGGGTTGCAGTTAATGCGACAGTTTTTTTTGCAAAATGGCTGTGAGCAAGTGGTTGATATTGGGTGCGGAACAGGTTTTTTGACGCAGCAATTAATTGACCAGGCATCTGTCAGTCAGGTGGTTGCACTAGATATTGCCTGGTCAATGGTACAGCGAACAAGGGTCAAACTGGAGGCATCTGATAGTGTCTATTACATATGTGCCGATGCAGAGCGTATCCCCTTAAAAAAACAGTCGGCTGATATGATTGTTTCAAACCTTGCATTGCAATGGTGTCAAAATTTGACAGCCGTGTTTGATGGCTTTAAAAAAACGCTCAAACCTGCTGGCGGACTGTTGTTTTCAACCTTTGGGCCGGCCACTTTGCAAGAGCTCAGGCTAGCCTGGGCTAAAGCTGATGATTATGACCATGTTAATGGTTTTTATTCAACTGATGATTTGCAAGAGTTTTTGGTGCAAGCTGGATTTAAGAATATTATGATGGAAACAAAGATCTATCAATCCAGCTATCAGAGTGTTGTTGAGTTAATGCGAGAATTAAAAGGTATAGGAGCACATAATATGCTGGCAGGACGTAATCGCAGAGTAACCAGCAAGTCTAATATGCAGACAATGATTTCCGCATATGAAAAAGACAGGGTGAATGGAGGAATCTCTGCCACTTACGAAATAATTTTTGTGACTGCCCGGGCTGAATGATGGGCAGGGACTTTTTTATAACAGGCACCGACACGGGGGTGGGGAAAACCTGGGCAACGGTTGCCTTAATGCATTATTTTAAAGCGCAAGATAGGGTTGTTGCCGGGATGAAGCCAGTAGCAGCTGGCTGTGAATGGCTGGATGGGCGATTGAAAAATGAAGATGCCCTGCTGTTGCAGCGGCATGCATCAATTGCTCTGGAATATGAAGAGGTAAACCCATACGCATTTGAAGCGCCCGTCTCCCCGCATTTGGCGAATGATGGAAATCCAGTGCGGATAGATAGGCTAATGCAAGACTTTAAATCCTTAAAAAATAAGGCTGATGTTGTGTTGGTTGAAGGCGCAGGCGGCTGGTTTGCACCTCTGAGTCAGGAAGCTGATATTGCCGATTTGGCAAAGGCATTGCAAATTCCTGTCATTATGGTGGTTGCTATTCGGTTAGGCTGTATTAATCATGCCAGGCTGACTTTTCAGTCCATTCAGTCTGCTAAAGTCGATTGTGCGGGATGGCTGGCAATGTGTGTTGACCCAGACATGCAGAAGCAGGAAGAAAATATAGAAACCATAAAGAATAAAATTTCAGTGCCACTATTGGGTGTTTTGCCATATATGGATGGGATGGATTTTGCTCTTTTGGCAGAAAGCATAATTAAAGGAAAATTGATCTAGATCAAAGTTTTAATAAGAAAAGGCATCATAATTGCCTTTTCTTATTAATTGGCTGATAGTAAAGACGGCTTTTATTCATCTCTGCCAATGTTTTTTATATGAACATAAATGAAGATTGTGAATATTCTAAAGGCTTTTTTATATCTGCCGAGAACAGATTCTAGATTTTTTCTGAGAATGAAAGCAGATACAAAGATAATAAAAGGTGCCTCATAACCATAAGTTGCATAAAGGTGTTGCAGAAGAAATGCACTTGCTTTTTATCTGCTCTTCACTTTTTTATTATGTGTTTTATGCTAACTAAGGGAGATGATTATTTATTCCCAATTCCCTGCACTTTACTTTTAACAGCACCCTTTTATAAATTCATTCTGGAATAGAGGGCAGTGATGGGGTAGAATTGCGCAGTTAATTTGCAAAAAATAAATGGCTTAAGGATGGCTTCAGAAAGAGCTCGGTAGGCAGAGTCGCTTTCAAAAAAAATAAGAAACATAACGCATACAAGATTATAACTACAAACGGGAGGCAATCCGTGAAGAAAACAAAGCAACTGTTCGCCGCTCTCACTCTGATGCTATCAGGGCTGGGCTCTGCTCATGCGGATTACGCAATAAGCCTGGTCAAGGGGGTTACAGGTCTCAGTAATGATATCTATGACCTTCATATGTGGGTTTTTTGGATTTGTGTGGTCATTGGCATTGGCGTTTTTGGCACTATGTTTTATTCGATTTACTATCATCGTAAATCTATGGGGCATGAAGCTGAACAATTCCATGAAAGCACAAAAGTAGAAATTATATGGACAATTATTCCAACGCTGATTTTAGTGGCGATGGCTATTCCTGCAACTAAACTGATGCTAGAGGTGGATGATATTCAGGAATCTGAAATGTCTATCAAAGTAACTGGCTGGCAATGGAAATGGGAGTATGAATATTTAGATAATGGCATTCATTTTTTCAGTAGTCTGGATGAGGCTAGCAATAGGGCGCGGCAAATAGACTCGGGGATAGATCCTCGTTCTGTGCCTCATTATCTGTTAAATGTTGATAAGCCTTTGGTTATACCTGTAGATACAAAAATACGCTTTTTGTTTACTGCCGCAGATGTTATCCATTCATGGTGGGTGCCTGATTTAGGCTGGAAAAAGGATACTGTTCCCGGTTTTATCAATGAAGCGTGGACGTTAGTTGATAAGGCTGGAACATATCGCGGGCAATGTACTGAACTATGTGGCAAAGATCACGGGTTTATGCCTATAGTAGTGATTGCTATGGAAAAGGAGGACTATGCCATTTGGGTACAGGAGCAAAAAACTTTGGCCGATGCAGAAAAAAATGCTGCAGACAAGGAATGGACAGCTGAAGATCTGATTGCTAAGGGAGAAACTGTTTATGCCAATAACTGTTCCTCTTGCCATATGGCCGATGGAGCAGGTGTTCCTGGGACTTTTCCTGCAATTACAGAAAGCCCGTTGGTAAGCGGAGAGATGGAGGCTCAAGTAGACTTGATGATGAACGGAAAGGGGATGATGCCTGCTTTTGGTCAGATGTTAAGTGCAGTTGATTTTGCAGCCGTATCAACGTTTATCCGTAATGGTCTGGGCAATGAAGTAGGTGACTCCATTCAGCCGTCTGAAATTAAATCGCTGCAGACTGCATTGCCAAAAAAGGAATCTGATGACGACGAATAATGGTAAGTTATTGTGTTGGTTTCTAGAGTTTAATCTATTCAATTTTTTTAAGAGGTATTGAGTATGTCTGCAGTAACAGCTGAACATGATCATCATGATCACGGTCCTGCAAAGGGTCTGCTAAGGTGGGTTGTTACCACCAACCATAAAGATATAGGTACATTGTATTTAGTTTTTTCGCTAGCAATGTTTTTTGTTGGTGGAACAATGGCTTTGATTATTCGGTCAGAGCTTTTTGAGCCGGGTATGCAGTTTGTAAACCCGCAGTTTTTTAATTCTATGACAACCATGCATGCACTTGTAATGGTCTTCGGTGCCGTTATGCCTGCTTTTGTCGGGCTGGCAAACTGGATGATACCGATGATGATCGGTGCACCAGATATGGCATTGCCACGAATGAATAACATGAGTTTTTGGATGCTGGTTGCCGGTATTTTACTATTGGCAAGCACATTTTTTATGGAAGGCGGTGCGCCTGCAGCAGGTTGGACCATGTATCCGCCTTTAGTGCTGCAAACGGGCAATGCCTTGCCTTTTGCCATTTTCTCTGTTCATTTGCTGGGTATCTCATCAATTATGGGGGCGATCAATATTATCGCAACTATTTTTAATATGCGGGCACCGGCGATGTCATTGATGAAAATGCCTTTATTTGTATGGACATGGTTGATTACTGCTTTCCTGTTAGTAGCAATTATGCCGGTGTTTGCCGGTGCGGTAACTATGTTATTGACTGACCGTTTTTTTGACACCAGTTTTTTTGATGCAGCAGGTGGCGGTGACCCCGTTCTTTATCAGCATATTTTCTGGTTCTTCGGACACCCGGAAGTGTATGTAATGATTTTGCCTACTTTTGGGGTGGCTTCTCAGATTATTCCTGTGTTTGCCCGTAAGCCACTGTTTGGCTATTCGTCAATGGTTTTTGCAACTGCGGCGATCGCCTTCCTTTCATTTATTGTATGGGCACATCACATGTTTACAGTGGGTATGCCAATGGCCGGTGAACTGTACTTTATGTATGCCACCATGTTAATTGCTATTCCAACAGGGGTAAAAATCTTTAACTGGACGGCTACCATGTGGAAAGGGGCAATGACTTTTGAAGCTCCGATGCTGTTTTCAATTGCTTTTGTCGTGCTGTTTACAATGGGGGGGTTTACAGGGTTGATGATGGCTCTTGCGCCGCTTGATTTTCAATATCATGACACATACTTTATTGTTGCCCATTTTCATTACACACTAGTACCTGCGTCTGTTTTTATGATAATGGCCGCCGGATATTTCTGGCTGCCTAAGTGGACGGGAAATATGTATGATGAGAAATTGGCAAAGCTGCATTTCTGGCTGTCGGCAATATCCGTTAATATTCTTTTCTTCCCTCAGCACTTTTTAGGCTTGGCAGGTATGCCCCGCCGTATTCCTGATTATGCTGTGCAATTTGCGGACTGGAATATGATTTCTAGTATTGGTGCCTTTATATATGGACCAAGTCAGCTGATATTTGTTTACATTGTCTACAAAACAATTAAAGGCGGTACCGGTGAAAAAGTGACTGATGAAGTTTGGGAAGGTGCAAAAGAGCACAGTCTAGAATGGACTTTGCCTTCACCTGCTCCATACCATACCTTTTCTACACCGCCTAAAGAAGTGCCAACACTGAGTACTTCCAGAAGCTGATAAAACAAAAACACCTTGCTCTATTTGTTGTTTAAGGGTGAGGTGTTAGGTGATAAAATGGATACAAAACAGAAAAATATTTTAACTGCAGTCGTTTTGATTGTGCTAGCAGCTAGCATTTATGCTTTTGCCGTAATGAGAGCAATGGGATATGAGTGATGACTTAGGGCAAAAAAATGCTAAGCTGGTTCGTAAATTAGTATTTATTGTTCTAGGTATGTTCGGCTTCGGTTATGCTTTAGTCCCTCTTTATGATGTTTTTTGTGATATTACAGGATTAAATGGCAAAACAGCATCAGAAGCTGCTACTGATGTGAAATATGAGGTTGACCTTAATAGAAAAATAACAATTGAGTTTGTTACTTCTGTTAATGGCGTTGCACCCATAGAGTTTCGCGGTGAAAAAAACAAATTAAATATTCACCCAGGGCAATATTATTCGGTAAATTTTTATGCCGAAAACAAAACAGATAAAAAAATGACTGCTAGAGCAATTCCAAGTGTCACGCCTGGACTTGCCGCTGAATATTTAAAGAAAACTGAGTGTTTTTGTTTTTCCGAGCAAACATTCGAGCCTCATGAGTCTAAACTTATGCCGGTTCGTTTTGTTATAGATCCGGAGTTGCCTGCAAGGTATAAAACAATCACACTTGCATATACTTTTTTTGATAATACTGAGAAATCGGTAAAAAAATAACAAGGGGTAGCGTATGTCTACAAATGATGCTTATTACATTCCAAATAAAGCTGTCTGGCCGGTAGTGGGAACAGGTGGTCTGGTTATTCTATTTGCGGGGTTTGCCAACTATCTAAATGGCAATGCCATTGGCGGATGGTTTATGCTTTTGGGATTGGCCGTTTTTATAGTTATGTTGGCTGCTTGGTTTACAATGCAGGCAAATGAGAGTGAAGCAGGACAATATAACCATGGAGTGGGAATTTCATACCGAATGGGGATGATGTGGTTTATTTATTCAGAAATCATGTTTTTCGCCGTTTTCTTCGGAACTTTATGGTATACACGTAATTTATCTGTGCCATGGCTGGCTGGAGTTGGTGATGGTCCAGGCCGTTCAAGCGCAATGTTATGGGAAGGCTTTAAAGATGTATGGCCAACGAACGGCCCAGGCAATGTAGGCGGTGAGTTTGAAGAAATGGGTGCTTTTGGTTTACCTTTCCTGAATACATTATTGCTGCTATCTAGTGGTGTAACATGTACTTGGGCACACCATGGCCTGCTGGCAAAAAACCGAGACCAGCTAATTAAAGGTTTGATTGCAACGGTTACTTTAGGGTTTCTGTTTGTAGGTTTTCAGGCAATTGAATACTACGAGGCGTATCATGAAATGGGACTTACTTTAGGGTCGGGCGTATATGGATCAACATTCTTTATGCTAACAGGCTTTCATGGTTTTCATGTTTGTGTTGGGGCGATTATGTTATCAGTTGTTTTATTCCGTAGCTGGAAAGGGCACTTTACTCCTGAAAATCATTTTGCCTTTGAAGGAGCTGCATGGTATTGGCATTTTGTAGATGTCGTGTGGCTAGGGCTGTTTATTTTCGTTTACATTCTGTAACTAAAGTTTTTAAGCTTGAATAAAAGGCGTAACCGTTAAGGTTACGCCTTTTTTTTGTCAAAGTGATGGGTAATAAAATGTCTTATTATGAGGCCGCTGGATTTTAAACCCCGTCTTTAACCAGGAAAATAAGTTGTTCATAGTTTCTTGCATAGGCTATTGACTTTTAATTCTTCAACCTAAATAAATCAGTTGAGCACGGAATTTTCACAAAACCGTGAAGCGAAATACATTCACCCATTTGGTGAATATTGAAAAACCGGATTAAACTGTTTATTTAACAAGTTACAGTTAAACTAAGCGTTCAACTGATTTATTTAGGTTCAATAAATATCCGCTTAACTTAACGGGCGATAAGGTTTTGTTAAAACACAGTGAAACTAATGTCCTGCAGTATAAGTTGATGTACAGCTATTTTTCTAAGTTTAATTAAATCCTTACTCCTTAAGGTTTAACGGTGGATTCAATTTGCTGAAGATTCTGTCTCTGCATTTGTATTCTGGCACCAATTCCTTCAGGTTTAATCATGCCCGTAGCATAAGCAATATACATCAGAATAAATAAGACTAAAGAAAGTGAAATGCGGAAAGTGAGTGCTTTAGCTGTTTTCACTGAATGTTCCTGATCTTTGTGCCTAACTAAATGAAAAAGAGCAGAACCCAGGCTGACGATAATCAGTATAAAAGCAATAACAAAAAATATTTTCATAAAGTAATGACTGTTGTAAACAAGGATTGTCTAATATTAAAACATTTATGCCCTTAAGTAGACAAAAAAATGAAAATAACAATTAGTATCACTAAATTCAGGTTTGAGTTCAGTCTGGTATCTGTCTTGCTTTATTTGGCCTTAATTGCCTTGCTGGTTTCTCTAGGCTTCTGGCAGCTTGGACGGGCTGAGGAAAAAAGAATATTTATTGAAATGCACCGACAGTCATCAAATAAAGATGCTGTAGGGCTTCAATTATTGATTGATCAGGGTTTGAAGGGAGTGAGGTACAGAAAAATAAAAATGAACGGGATATATGATCAGGAGCATCAGTTTTTGATAGACAATCAAATCTTAAATGGACAGCCCGGTTATTTTGTTATGACCCCCTTTAAGATTGAGAAAACGGATAAGGCCGTTCTGGTTAATAGGGGATGGATTGCATTAATCAAAGATCGTCATATTTTGCCAGATATCTCTATGGCTAAGGTAAAAGAATCTATTGAAGGCAGAATCAATCATTTTCCTGTAGTAGGCATTCGTTTAGCAGGTGCAGAGGTTCCGACTGAAGGGTGGCCGTCAGTTGTGCAGGTGATTGACGCCACTGTTTTAGCAAAAAAATTAAAATATTCACTGCTTCCTTTTCAGATAGAATTGGATAGTGAAATGAATGATGGCTACAGAAGAGAATGGAAAGTAAATACCATTATGTCCCCTGAAAAACATGTTGCCTATGCCGTACAATGGTTTGGTTTAGCCTTGACCTTGACAGTATTATTTATTGGATTTAGCAGAAAAAAGTAAATGAATGAATTAAACGCTCAACAGAAAAAAAACAACCTAACAGTTATTATAATTTTCGCCATGTCTATTATTCCATTTGGCATTGCCTGGTATTTATCAAGCAACGGGGCCTGGATGGGCGGAGGGACAAATCAAGGCCGGTTGATTACACCGCCTATTACAACTGAATTTAATGAGTTTTCCGGTTTTGATGAGTTTTCAGCAGAAAATTTACATGAAATAAAAGGGCGCTGGGTGTTTATTAATGTTGTACCGAAAAAACAATGCAATGAAAATTGTCGGTTCGCGATTTATAAAACAAAACAGTTAAGAGTTATGATGGGGAAAGATTTGACTCGAACCCGTCGGCTTGTGCTTATCAGCTCAGAAGCTGAGCCTGCAAAGCTTCAGTTGAAATGGCAAGATGAAAAAACAGGTGAAGTGGCAGAGGATAATAGATTGATAAAAGCAAAAATGGCACCTTCACTGCTAATCAAATTAAATAAAACTGGAAAAAATGGGATTGAGGACGGAATGCTGTTTTTAATGGACCCTTTAGGAAATATTATGATGCTATATGAGCCAGAATTTGATCCGTACGAAGTTAAAAGTGACTTGCGTAAATTGTTGAAAATTTCACAGATCGGTTAAAGAAATGTTTAGAAAAACTACCTTCTTTACGCTAATTTTAGCGTTAATTATTATTGTTTTTGGATCGGCCGTCCGCTTATCGGATGCTGGATCAGGATGTTCTGAATGGACTGGCTGGCCAGGGTGCTATGGTACGCCGGTTGATACGGTAAATGCATTTGTTAAACCCTCGTTAATTCCAAATGAAATTGTACAGGCCGTTAAAGAATGGGCCGATTACCGGGCAGCCATTATTCTTTTAGGTGTTTTTGCTTTATTTTTAACCGTTTTTGCATGGATGCAGGAACGCTTTCGATTAGCAGCCGTTGCATCCACAAATATTTTATTAGCTGTACTGGGGTTACAGCTAGTTTTAGGTATGTGGGGAGCTAAGGCAAAAATGATGCCTGTTGTGGTGTCAGGGCAATTGCTATTGGGTTTTATTACCCTATGGCTGCTGTTTTGGATATATTTAAGATCAAACCCAAAAATAGAAGTCAACCAAAAAAAGGGGGGGGCTGCTGGGCCTGCACTGCTGGCAAGATTTGCCATGTTGGGACTGACTCTTCAGATTGTCCTTGGTTTTTGGGTAAGTAGCAACCAAGCAGGGCTGGCGTGTACTGGTTTTCCAAATTGCAATGGATCATGGATGCCGGCTGTTGATTATTTGGCTGGTCTAAATTTATTTTCTGCATTTGAAACCGGCTATTCAGGTATCTTGTCGTTTGATGGGCAAGTTGCTGTCAACTGGGTTCATCGAATCGGTGCTTTAGTCAGTTTTGTATTGCTTACATGGGTTATGTTAGTTGCAACATCTGAACAGTATGCAAGGCCAGTAAGAAAATCAGGACTGTTATTAAGCATTTTAGTACTGGTAGAGCTAGTGCTGGGTATTTTGTCCGTTAAATTTGAATTGCCTTTAGCACTTGTAGTTGCTCACAGTCTGTTTGCTTCTCTGCTGATGTTTCCATTAATAGCTATCAGCTTTTATAGTAGGCATACTTATACTGATGAGGCTGCAGTAGGAGACGAGATAGCAGTTGAGCCTGCTGAAGAAGAGGGGGAGGATGCATCGGCAGTCGTCCCTGAAAAGCTCCCTACTCCTGAATCATTATATTTACGTTTAAAAACGCAGCTAAAGAAAACTCGAACAGGGCTGGGCAGTGTACTGGCCAGTTTCCCAGTGGGTCAGAAAGTCATCAATCAGGACTTTTTAGAAGAAATTGAGGCCAGCTTAATATCGGCAGACTTGGGAATAGAGACAACGACGGGGATTATTTCACAGTTAACTGATCGTTTGGAGCGTCATCAGCTCAATGATGGCGAAGTATTGGAAACGTCATTAAAGCAAATATTATTAGAGATACTGCGACCCAGCGATAAGCCTCTCAAAATACCGGAGCAAGATGCTCCCTATGTCATTTTGGTGGTCGGGATTAATGGGGTGGGGAAAACCACAACTATCGGTAAACTGGCTAAGCGCTTAAAAACTCAAGGACACAGTGTTATGCTGGCTGCGGGTGATACCTTTAGAGCCGCGGCGGTTGAGCAGCTTGAAGTGTGGGGCGAGCGTAATGAGATTCATGTGGTTGCTCAGCATACAGGAGCTGATTCGGCTTCTGTGATTTATGATGCAGTACAGTCGGCACAGGCTAAAGGCATTAATGTTTTAATTGCTGACACTGCTGGCCGATTGCATACTAAATCAAATTTGATGGATGAACTGAGTAAAATTAAGCGCATAATGAAGAAAGTGGATGAAACAGCACCTCATGAGGTTTTATTGGTATTGGATGCAGGAACGGGGCAAAATGCAATTTCGCAAACCAAAATATTTAACGATGTTGTTGGGTTAACAGGTCTGGCACTAACAAAGCTGGATGGAACAGCAAAAGGTGGGGTGATTTTCTCACTTGCCAATCAGTTCAGGCTTCCTATTCGCTTTATAGGTGTAGGTGAAGGGATAGACGATTTGCAGGACTTTGATGCTAAGTCCTTTGTAGATGCATTGTTTGTGAAAGATTAATGCTTTCTGCCCTGTAATACATGGATGTTTGAGTGGGGGTGTAAAAAATAAGCTATAAACAATTAAAATGCTCAAATTTGATCATGTAAGTAAACGATATCCAGAAGGCAGTGATGTGCTTTTAAACGTGAGCTTTCATCTTAAGCGGGGTGAAATGGCTTTTCTAACAGGCCATTCGGGGGCAGGAAAAAGCACCCTGCTGAAATTAATCGCAATGATGGAGTTCTGCAGCAGGGGCTGCATCTTGTTGGGCGGTCAAAATCTGAATAAAGTAACAGAAAGGGAAATCCCTTATATTAGAAGAAAGCTAGGGCTTATTTTTCAGGATAACAAGTTGCTTTATGATAGAACTGTTTTTGATAATGTAGCTTTGCCTTTGATTGTGTCGGGGTATGGCTATAAGGAAATTGGCAGAAGAGTAAGGGCATCATTAGATAAAGTAGGGCTGCTAGGCAAGGAAAAAAAATACCCATTGACTCTGTCGGGAGGAGAGCAGCAGCGGGTTGGTATTGCGCGAGCCGTTATTAACAAGCCAGAAATAATCTTAGCCGATGAGCCCACAGGAAACCTGGATCCGGAACTGTCTGCAGAAGTGATGCATCTGTTCGAACAGTTTCAGAATGTTGGGGTTACCGTGCTGATAGCAAGTCATGATGCCAATCTACTAAAAAGGATGGGGCACAGAATATTAACGTTGGATCATGGGCAGTTAAAAGTAGGTTAATGATGAAACGTAAAGCTCGTCAGTCAAAAAACAAAGCAAGGAATGCTTTCTCAGATAAGTCGCAAACCTATCTGCATATCCATGCACATGCTCTTTTTTCAAGCTTGGGCAGGATTGTTAAAAACACCTTTACTTCAGTAATGACAATGCTCGTGATGGCCATTGCTATTTCTTTGGCATCTGGGTTTTATTTACTGATAGATAATATGCAGCAGTTAACTGGTGATATTGAATCGACAAATAAAATTTCACTGTTTTTAAAACCCAATGTCAGTGATAAGTCGGGCAGGACACTTGCAGAAAAAATAAGACAGAATAAAGCAGTAGACAAAGTTGTTTTAATTACAAAAAAACAGGCTTTAAAAGAATTTAAAGAATATAGCGGGTTTGGTGAGGCGCTAAATGTGCTTGAAGTTAATCCATTGCCTACGGTTATACAGGTATTGCCAAAAAATACTTTAGATGATCTGCAGGCAATTGAAAGCTTAATGATGGAGTTTAAGCACTTTAATCAAGTAGATTTTGCCCAGTTAGATATGCAATGGGTCAGGCGCCTGCAGACAATGATGCAAATCATGCAAAGAGGTGTACTGATATTAACTTTATTGCTGGGTTTTGCCGTACTGCTTATCACAGGCAATACCATCCGGTTAGAGCTGCAAAATAGACGGGATGAAGTTCTGGTTGCCAAATTAGTTGGCGCAACTTACTCTTTTATTCAGCGACCTTTCTTGTATACAGGTTTTTGGCTGGGTTTTTTGTCGGGAATAATTGCCTGGCTATTGGTCAGCATCATTATGCTGCTATTGCAGAGCCCTATAGAAGAGCTATCGCTGCTTAATGGTCGGGCTTTCGAGCTGAGCTATTTTGGTTTTTTCGATATTATTTCATTATTAAGCATTACTTCATTTCTAGGAGTGCTGGGAGCCTGGATAGTGCTGTATTATCAATTGCAGGAAATAAAGCCAAAGTAGGGTGCAAGGAATATTTCTGCAGGTTTAACAGAGTTGATCTATTATTAATAAGTTAAGTAACCCAAACAGATTGAATTGAACTTATAAATTTATTAGCACTCGTATCGATTGAGTGCTAAAATCAAATAACTTCATTATTCGAGAGGCTTCCATGAGCAAAGCAGTAGCTTTACCAATTAATTTATCAGTAGGTACTTTTGATTCGTATTTAAATACGGTAGGCCAAATGCCTAAATTGACGCCTGAGCATGAAAAAGAACTGGCTGTTCTATATAGAGAACACGGTGACCTTGATGCTGCGCGGGAATTGGTATTGTCAAACCTACGTTTTGTAGCTCATATTGCAAGGGGCTACAGTGGGTATGGTTTACCTCTGGCAGATATTATGCAGGAAGGCAATGTTGGCCTAATGAAGGCGGTTAAGCGTTTTGACCCTGATGTGGGGGTGCGGTTGGTTTCATTTGCCGTTCATTGGATTAGGGCGGAAATACATGAATATGTTATAAAAAACTGGCGTATTGTAAAGGTCGCTACAACCAAGGCACAGCGAAAGCTTTTCTTTAATTTAAGAAAATCAAAAAAAGGGCTGGGCTGGCTTTCAAAAGATGATGCTGAGGCAATAGCAGAAAACTTAGATGTAGATCTTAAAATAGTTTATGAGATGGAAGAGCGTCTAGATGGTCGTGATATGGCATTTGACATGCCAGCAAATGATTCTTCGGAAGATAGCGTTTCTGCACCAGTTAGCTATTTAGAACAGCAGGAAGCTGATCCTGCGTTATTGCTGGAAAATTCTGACTGGAAAGGGCATAAGGAAGGCTTGCTATCTGACGCTTTAGCTGATCTGGATGAGCGTAGCCAGGATATTTTAAAAAGCCGATGGCTGTCAGAGAAAAAAGCAACTTTGCATGATCTGGCCGCTCGGTATAGCGTTTCTGCGGAGCGAATTAGGCAGTTAGAAAAAAATGCCATGAAAAAATTAAAAGCGGCTGTTGTTTTAGAGGCTTAAGATTAAAAAATAAGCTAGCTTCAAAGCTAAAAATTAACTATAATATCGCTTCTGTGCCGGGGTGGTGAAACTGGTAGACACGTTGGATTCAAAATCCAATTTCTTCGGAAGTGCCGGTTCGATTCCGGCCCTCGGTACCATAGATAATTTCGATAGCGTCTAGCGACGTGCATTAAACCAGCGTAATTGCTGGTTTTTTTGTGCCTGTTGTCTGTAGAAGCCAGGAAAAATCATTGCGGAAGACTGTGAAATGCAAATAAGTGATTCAAGTCAAAAGAGAGTAATATTTATTGCATTTATCATCCTGGCTGCTGGCGGTTTAATGATAACAGGCCCTATTTCACAAGACCCTGGCTACCATCTGCTTGCTGATGATCGGATTTTGTTCGGTGTTCCTGGTTTTTATAATGTTTTTAGCAACCTGCCCTTTGCAGTTGTCGGGCTGCTGGGGTTTCGATATGTAAAAGATAGTGGCAGAGCCATGCTGTCTTGGGTGACATTTTTTATTGGACTTATTTTTGTTGCACTGGGTTCTAGCTATTACCATTTAAATCCGGGCAATCAGACACTGGTCTGGGATCGCGTGCCCATGATGGTCAGTTTTATGGCCTTATTTGTTGCAATACAGACTGGTCAAAAAGTTTTGCAGAATAGTTCTCAATAAAGACGGTGATCATTATTCGTCTTTTTCACCCATATAATCTGTACTGAATTGATTAGGATGATGTTATGAATCTATCGGAAGCGAAATGAAGCAATCAAAAGTAAGCATTGGATTGGTTAATCCAAAAAACCCTGATAATGTAGGTTCTGTAATGCGTGCCGCCGGTAATTTTCGGGTTGAAAGTGTTTTTTATACGGGGGAGCGTTATTCGCGGGCAAAAAAATATAAGTCATGCACTGCAAGTGTCAGTCGGAAGGTTGGGCAAAGCATTCCGTTATCTGGGGTGGATTGTCTAGCAGATATGAACAAAAACCGGCGCCAGTTGTTCAACTTATTCCGTGCCATTTTTATGGGTACGATTGTTACTACTGTCGTAGCCATAGCTTTCTAATTCTACTTCTTTCCTCTCCTCTGGAATTCCATTAACGCTCTTCCCTACCTTCCCTAATAATATCAACTATCTCACTAGAAGATATTCCGAGATTAACTCCTTTTATGTCCAAAGGTGATTTTTTTGGTATGACAGGCTTTATATAGAATGATTCACCATCTCTTTTTGTTACACAAACAACACCTTCTTTTCTTGCCTCATCTAATATTGATGCAAAGTGTTGTCGTGCTTCTGTGAAACTATATTCTTTCACTATCTGATCTCCAAAACTTGAATTCCAATATTTTTTGCTACAGTCTTTAACCCTTTATCTAGGGTTAGTAATGAAGTACTTGTCTGTTGTGCGCATTGGATAAGGTAAGCATCATAAGCATATATTTTCTGACTATAAGATAATTCCAAAGCCTGCTCCAATGGTACATCAATAAATTTTATGGGAATTTCTTGATACGCCTTCAATGCAAGCTTTGCTAGCTCTAAATCTATGTTTTTTCTTTTAAACATAGCAGAAAATGCATTACCAATTTCCCAGTGAACCGATACAGGAGCATAGAGTGAATAATTTTCTGTAATTTTAATTATTTTATTTTTTGAATCTTCATTTCCAATAACAGCTATTAAAGCTGATGTATCTATAGTAAGGTACACTTTTTCTCCTGATGTACATATGTACCTAACTATAGTTGATTTAGACTTTTTAGTAAACAGGAGCTTTTAAAACATAACATTTTAATCAATGGATACCGAACAAATTACCACTGAACTTAGATAAAATGATGACTTTTGATAAACCACAACATTTGAAAAACACGCTGGCTGTTCGGTAGCCCACTGTATTTTTTGGTTTAGGTTTTAATTTTACTTTGACCTCAAATATTTGAATTTAATTTGTATCTCCCCCCCCCCCAGTTATTCGGTAACACGATAAAAAGTAATAGGTTTATTTCGGTTTATTGGGTGGCCGCGTTAAACTGAAAATATCATGTATTTGTAGCCTATCAATTAAAGTCGAACAGGGGGGTAAACAAGGTGGCGATGAAACTTGGCCGGTGTTTGTTATGTTCACCTGCGCTATTAGCAGGTAAAATAAACAGATACTATTAACCCAAAAACAAAAGGTAGAGCAATGCGGGCTTTATTACTTATTCTATTTATTGTCCTATCCCCTGCGATTCATGCCAAACGTTACGCTTTAGTCATTGGTAATAGTGAGTATGGTGTAGAGGTAGGCCGCCTAAAAAATCCAGTGAATGATGCCAATGACATGGCTGCGATGCTGAAGAAAAAGCAATTTAGCGTGATAAAGCTTACCAATGCTAATCAGCGGCAAATGGAAGAAGGTATTAGCCGGTTTACTCGGCAACTTAGTGAAAAAGATGCCGTAGGCTTGTTTTTCTTTGCAGGGCATGGAGTAGCATTAGGCGGCAGTAACTACTAAGGAACGCGCATGAAATAACTTCGACAACTTCATGATAAAATAGGTGAACATCAATCCACAAAGATTCTAAAAATTGAATAATCCTTATGCTCAGACGATCGAAACTCGGATGCAAGAATTGT
>JALSLW010000029.1 GCA_026988155.1 Methylomonas sp.
CCGTGCCGTTTTTAGTTTAAAAGTAAATGTAAATATTGAGTCTCTTTCTTTAAACAGACAGTGCTGATGCTTCGTCGGTGTTATGTTCCGCTTTAAATTTTAAGCGTCTTCTGTTTGAAGTAAATGTTTAGTTTATTCTATCTATTATTTTTGAATAGTGTACACTTATTGTGTCAGATGGTTAATTTTTACTTTCTTAAATAATATGGCAGAACAGAAAAATACTCGCCGTGGTGGGGTTAGAGCGGGAGCCGGACGCAAAAAAGGTTCGTCGGTTTATGGGGAAACAACAAAAGCTATTCGAGTGCCTGAAAGTATGCTTTCAGAAGTAAAAGGCATGTTAAATCAACGCAAAAAATTATTTAGAAGCCTTGGTTTAAATTCTGGTTCCATTTCTTTTCCTGCCGAATCTCCGATGTCAATGGACATTCCTCTGTTTGCTGGCAAGGTAGCTGCCGGTTTTCCATCGCCTGCTGATGATTATATTGAAAAGACTCTGGATTTGAATGACTTGCTAATTCAAAAGCCGGCGGCGACTTTCTTTGTTCGGGCATCGGGTGAATCGATGTTAGGTGCGGGTATACATCCTAATGATATTTTAGTTGTAGACCGTTCAATTACCCCCACGGTTGGCAAAATTGTTATTTGTGCACTGAATGATGAATTAACCGTTAAACGCTTAAAAAGTATTCAGGATGGCTTTGTTCTGGGAGCAGAAAACCCCGAATATTCAGATATTGCTATTCGGGAAGGAACAGAGCTGGTCATTTGGGGGGTGGTCACTAACGTTATTCATTCGGTCTGATGGAGGCTATAGCGCTAGTCGATTGCAATAACTTCTATGTCAGCTGTGAGCGTGTATTCCGTTCTGACCTTTTGAAAAAGCCTGTTGCTGTGTTAAGCAATAACGATGGATGTATTGTCTCCCGCAGTCAGGAAGTAAAAGACTTAGGCATAAAAATGGCTGTACCGATTCATCAAGTTCAGCATTTAATTAAACGTCACAAAATCCAATTGTTTTCTTCCAATTACACGCTGTATGCAGATATGTCAGACAGAGTAATGCAGTGTCTGGAAGCTTATACGCCTCAGCTTGAAATTTACTCCATAGATGAGTCTTTTCTTGATTTAGCAGGCCTTTGCCCACACGAAGCCATAGCCTATGGACAGCAGATTAAGAAAACTGTACAGCGCTATACGGGTATTCCCGTTTGCGTAGGAATAGCGCCAACTAAAACGCTGGCAAAACTGGCTAATTATGCGGCTAAAAAATGGCATAAAACGGGAGGGGTTGTTGATTTGTCAGAGCCTAAGCGCAGAGAAAGGCTAATGCGCCTGGTTCCTGTCAATGAAATTTGGGGAGTTGGCCGGCAAACAGCTAAGCGGCTGCAAATTATGGGCATTCATTCAGCTTATGATTTTGCTTCGCAGCCTATTGATGCTGTACAGGCTCACTTTAACATTGTAGTTGCCAGAACCGTTATGGAGCTTAATGCAATTCCTTGTCTGTCGGTTAATGATTTTGCGGAGGCTAAACAGCAAATTATATGTTCGCGCAGCTTTAAAAGGCGTTTAACGGATTATCATGAATTAGCTAGCGCACTCAGCAGTTTTTGCATCCGGGCAGCGGAAAAGCTGCGAAGACAGGGCTCTGTTGCTTGTTCGATTAATGTCGCTATCAGAACCAATCCGCATAATGTCAATGAGCCGCAATATCAGCGTTCGATAAATATTGTATTGAAACAGGCGACTAGCGATACTCAGAAAATCATTGGTATTGCCAAACAGCTGCTCAGGAAAATTTTTAAAGCAGGGTATCGATATCAAAAGTGCAGTGTGCAGCTGGGACATATTCAGCCTAAATCTCAGCCTGGCCAGCTTGACCTGTTTGGGCTAAGTAGCGCTCACGACAAAAGCAATAGGCTTATGGCTGCGGTGGATCAGATTAACCGGCGATTTCCTAAGGGGATTTCCAGTGCGGCCGGGATTGACAACGGCTGGCAAACGCCTGTCGAATATTTGTCTAAGCGCTATACAACGGATTGGAATGATCTTGCTGTGGTTAAATGTCAATAATTCGGGCAGAACTATTTTAAAGAAAACAGTGGCACAAAAAGTATATAATTCACTATTGACATGCTTGAGAGTATTTAAGATGGACGTAACAGAATATATGACAAAGCTCGGTCAGCAGGCTAGAAAAGCTGGGCGAGAAATGAGCAAAGCAGATTCGGGCAAAAAAAACCTGGCTTTATTGAAGATTGCTGAGGCATTGGCAGACAGTAAAGATGTGCTGACAGCTGAAAATAAGAAAGATTTGATTGCGGGCAAAGAAAATGGACTGGATGCGGCTTTACTGGATAGACTTGAATTAACGGCTGCCGGAGTGGATGCTATGATTGAAGGTTTGCATCAGGTTGCTGCACTTGCTGATCCGGTCGGCGAAATAACGGATCTTAGCTATAGACCCAGTGGTATACAGGTAGGCCAAATGCGCGTGCCTTTAGGAGTAATCGGCATTATTTATGAATCTCGTCCCAATGTCACTATTGATGCCGCCGCACTTTGCTTAAAGTCTGGAAATGCCTGTATTTTAAGGGGCGGTTCAGAAGCTATTCATTCAAATCAGGCGATTGCCAAGTGCATTGCAAAAGGGTTGCAGGCGGCAAAGCTGCCCACTGAAGCAGTTCAGGTGGTAGAAACAACTGACCGTGCCGCGGTAGGTGAGCTGATCACCATGAATGACACGGTTGATGTTATTGTGCCACGTGGCGGCAAAGGGCTGATTGAAAGAATTACTCAACAGGCAACTATCGCTGTTATCAAGCATTTAGACGGTATTTGCCATGTATATATCGATAATAAAGCTGATATTGAGAAAGCGGTTAATATCGCTTTCAATGCTAAAACTCATCGCTATGGAGTTTGTAATGCAATGGAAACTTTGCTGGTTGCAGAAAGTATTTCTGCAGAAGTTTTACCTATGCTGGCGACTAAATACCTTGAGCAGGGCGTTGAGCTGCGAGGCTGCCTTAAAACCTGCTCATTAATTCCTGAGTGCATTAGAGCAACAGAGGAAGATTGGAACACTGAATATTTGGCACCTACTTTATCCATTAAAATTGTAGAGAGTATTGATGAAGCTATTGACCATATCAATCAGTACAGTTCGGCTCATACTGAATCAATAGTGACAGAGGACTATACTCTGGCTAGGCGATTTTTACGTGAGGTCGATTCAAGCTCTGTAATGGTGAATGCATCAACACGTTTTGCCGATGGCTTTGAATATGGCTTGGGTGCCGAGATTGGCATCAGTACCGATAAACTGCATGCCAGAGGCCCTGTCGGGTTAAATGGATTGACTACATTGAAGTATGTGGTATTGGGCGACGGACAGATCAGAACGTAAATGATTGGGATATATGGCGGTACATTTGACCCCGTTCATTTTGGCCATTTACGAACTGCGCTGGAAGTTAAAGAAATTTTTGGGCTGGATGAAGTTCGCTTAATTCCCTGTTCACAGCCTGCGCATAGAAATTCACCAGATAGTTCCCCGAAAATGCGTTTTGAAATGCTGCAGCTGGCTGTTAAAGGACAGCCCGAGTTAGTGATAGATAGACGGGAGCTAGATAGGGAAGGCGTCTCTTATATGATTGATACGCTTAAATCTGTAAGGAATGAATTTTCTAACTGTCCGCTATTATTATTTATAGGCACTGATGCTTTTGAAGGGCTGAGCGGCTGGCATAAATGGCAGCTGCTATTTGACTATGCCCATGTCGTAGTAATAACCAGACCTGGCTACAGGCAACAGAAACTTTCAGAATTTTTATCTTCCAAGTTGAGTGATAATGCTGAAAAACTGAATCAGGAAGACGCAGGCAGCCTATATTTTCAGCCTGTCACCCAGCTGGATATTTCTGCAACAGCGATTAGAAATATTATTAGAACGGGATTAAACCCCCGTTTTTTGCTGCCTGATAACGTTATTGATTATATAAAATTAAAAAAATTATATAAAGGCTCTCATTTCCCAAATAAACCATTAATAGAATAAGGTTTTTATTGATTTACATCAATTTATTTATGGTTTTTTTTGGTATCTTAGACCTTGTTGAATTAATTCAACGAATTTTATTAAATATAATTTAAAGTTTGAGGTAGAACGATGAGTGAGCAAAAAGAAGAAAAAGATTACTTTTTTCATTATATAGCTATCGGTGTCATTATATTTGCGTCGGTCATTTTTATGGTCAAGAATGCTGAAAGTGGCAAATATAAAAAAGCCGCTGAATTAATTGCAGAGGACTCAAGCAATTCAGCCTATTTAACTAAACCTTAGGGCTTGGCAGTGCCAGTAATTTGAAAATTGAGTGGTTTTAAATTACTGGCTAAGCACCCAGGTTAAATTAATTTTACTTGGGTACTTATCTTATATACTTCGCGCAGCTAGATTTTAATCTGTTGAAATTTTATTTCAAATATTGCGGCAAGCATCTAAGCATATTTAATTTAACTTCTGCAGGGGGAGCTTTAGCCACGACCATAGTTGGCTCAATCGTGACTAAAGCCCCGCCTATTTATTTCTAAAATTGAATTTGTTAACTTAATATTATGCAGATACTTAGGAGCGAGGGTTCCTGTGTTTTCCTCCTAAAGTAATACAGTCCGCCGTTTATCAGCAAAAAACCATTTGAAATCTAGCAGCATGAAAGAAATGAGGTTAATAGCTGAGCAACATTTGTCATCCCTTTTTCTAGGTGTCGTTCTATCTCTGTCATGGATATTTCCCCTGCTGATTTTCCTGCCCCCCAATTTGCAACCACTGCAATAGTTGCATAATCAATATTAAGTTCTTTTGCCAGAGAAGCTTCTGGCATGCCCGTCATCCCAACCAGGTCACAGCCGTCTCTTTCCATCCTGTTTATTTCCGCAGCGGTTTCAAGTCTGGGGCCTTGAGTACAGCCGTAGATCCCTTTAGTACTGATAGCTATATTTTGTTTTGCTGACGCTTGGATTAACCGTGCACGCATTTGTTTATTGTATGGAAATGTGAAGTCAATATGGGTAAGTGTTTCTGATTCGCCAGTAAAAAATGTGTGTTCACGGCCATAGCTATAATCAATAATCTGATCGGGTATGGCAATATGGGCAGGTGCCATTGCTGAAGTAATGCCGCCTACAGCTGCCACCGCGATAATTTCAGAAACGCCTAGTTCTTTTAACCCCCATATATTGGCTCGGTAATTGATTTTATGGGGCGGAATAATGTGCGGGTTACCGTGCCGAGCTAAGAAGACAATCTCTTTTCCATTGATGGAACCTAATACAAAAGGGGCTGAAGGTGTACCAAAAGGCGTTTTTAATGCCTGTGTAGCGGTAATCATTAAGCCATTTATCTGGCTAAGACCCGTACCACCAATAATTGCTAATTTAGACATGGTTTTATGTAGGTGTTTATTTGATTTTATGAATTCAGGAAACTAAAATTTGCCTAGCTTTTCAGAATAATTGCCCTAAAGAATGTTACTCTTTACAGGCGTATATGCCAGATACATTTCTTAAATAGCCTTTATAGTCCATCCCATAGCCGAACAGGTAACGGTTTTCTACTTCTAGAGCCACAAAATCAGCCCTAACAGGTTTTTTATGCGCTAATTTTTTATCAGCTAATACGGCACTGTATACAGATGATGCACCTTGTTTTTTGCAATAATTGATAATGGCTTCAAGGGTAAAGCCTTCATCAAGAATATCATCGACAATCAGCACGCATCGATTGCCAAGGTTGGTTTCCGGTTTCTGTATCCATTTAATTTCGCCACCGAAAGTTTTATTTCGATAACGGCTGGCATTAATCGCATCAAAAGTGCAGGGAACAGTTAATTGGGTCAGCAGTTTGCCTGTAATGACAACACCGCCATTCATCACACACAGAATTACGGGGTTTTTATCTTTTAACTGGGAGTTAATTTTTTCAGCCATGACAGCAATGGCTGATTCAACTGTTAATTCATCAAACAATAACTCAGCAGTTGCCTGTATTTTATAAATCTCTTTAAGCATTGGCGGTCATTGAATTGATTTGTTTTGAAACTTGCCGCCATTTATCGGACTGCAATAGCTGTTTTCTGGATAAATTAAATTTTCCGCACATGGTTTTAAGACGCTGTTCTCTTACTTTGTTTTCAATAATTGGAATGCTGGATAATACTGCTTCAGCTGCGATTGGGTTATTGCAGACCAAAACCATATCACAGCCCGCTTCCATTGCAAGTCTGGCGCGTTGGCTAAAATCTCCTATTGATGCGGCGCCTTCCATGCTTAAATCATCACTAAAAACCACACCATTAAAGTTAAGTTCTGTGCGTAAAATATTCTGTATCCATTTGCTTGAAAAGCCGGCAGGCAGTGAATCTACCTGAGGATAGACAACATGTGCAGGCATGATGGCTTCTAAGCCTTCTGCTATTAACTGCTTAAAAGGCAATATATCTTTTTTACGGATAGTTTGCAGCCCACGCTCATCAACAGGCAAAGTTAAATGAGAATCTAAAGCAACCGCACCATGCCCGGGAAAGTGCTTTCCTGTAGCGGCCATTCCAGCAGCTTTCATGCCTTTTCTAAAACTGCTGGCTAACTGGCTTGCTAGCTTTGGGTCTTGAGAAAATGATCTATTGCCTATAATTTCACTGACGCCGCAATCTATATCAAGTACAGGGGCAAAGCTAAAATCTACGCCTAGCGATAAAAGTTCAGCAGCCATTAGCCATCCTGCAGGCTCTGCCAATTCCGGAGATTGGGCAAAATCAGCAACCGGCGGAAGACGGGTGAAGCCTGTTTGAAAACGCTGTACTCTGCCGCCTTCCTGATCAACAGCAATAAGAATATGGCCATTGCGGGCATGACGAATATCTTGTATTAACTTTGCAATTTGCTCAGGTGAACTATAATTACGGGAGAACAAAATGACAGCGCCTGTATTGGGGTGGTTAATTTTCTGTTTTTCTGATGATGAGAGCGTAAAACTCTCAACATCAATCATTACTGGGCCAATGGGCAGTTTAGTCATGGTGAAATTATAATAATCAATGGTAATAAGGAAAGTGTATGCGAATTTTAATGTTATGTTTAAGTTTTTTATTTGTTTTTAACACTGCCTATGCGGAAGATGAAGAGTCTGCAGAGCCAGTCATCGAGTATTTGGAAATGGCACCTAAGTTTACCGTTAATTTAGATAGGCCGAATAAGTATTTAGTGGTTAATGTGCAGCTAATGGTTGAAGGCGAAACCTATATCGAAAAAGTAAAAAAGCATTTGCCTGCGTTAAGGCATGAACTAATTATGCTTTATAGTGGCCGCCCATCGGCAGAATTGCAAACGATGGAACAGCGCGAGGCGTTGCGTATAGAAACTAAAAAGGCAATTACCAAGGCACTGGAAAAGCATTTAAATAGTGATGGTTTTAGAGACGTATTTTTTACTGAATTTTTAGTCAATTAACTGTTCTTTGAGTCTGTTCTTTACTTGCACGATTATTTTTTCAATCTGCCGTTCTGTATAGGGAATAGCATCAAACTTCCCCCAAACCGGTGCAGGCCATGCAATATCTGTTTTATAGCGCACAATATGATGAACGTGCAGCTGAGATACTATGTTGCCAATAGTCGCGATATTCATTTTATCTGCGCTGTATAGTTCAGCCAGCATTTTAGCCAGCAGACTGGACTCTTGCTGCAATAATTGCTGTTCAGTTTCTGATAATTGAAAAACTTCGCGTATATCAGGTCTTTTAGGGACTAATATAAACCAAGGGTATTGACTGTCGTTGATCAGACGCAATTTAGACAGGCTGAACTGCCCTATCGCTATGCTGTCTTGCTCAAGACGGGGGGGTGTAGCTGGAATGCCATTTAAACAGTCTCCTTAAGCTTATACAGTATATCTAACGCTTCTTTAGGGCTAAGGTTGTCTGGGACTAAGTCTTCTAAAAGGCAGACAGCAGGGTGGCACTCTTTGGTTGAAAACAAATCTAGCTGATTGGCTCCGGACTCCTGCTGCTGACCGATATAGGCACTGTCTTCCAATGATTGCAATTTGGCTTTTGCATTATCTATTACCGAACGCGGTACGCCTGCTAAAGAGGCTACTTGCAAACCATAGCTCTGGCTGGCCGGACCTTCTTTTACTGCATGTAAAAAAACAATTTTATCGCCATGCTCCTTGGCATCTAAATGCACATTTTGGATGTTTTTATACTCATCCGGCAATGCTGTCAGTTCAAAATAATGGGTGGCAAATAAAGTAAAGGCTTTAGTCTGTTTAGCCAAATGCACTGCACATGCCCAGGCTAAAGAAAGCCCGTCAAAGGTGCTGGTGCCGCGGCCTATTTCATCCATTAATATCAAACTGTTGGCAGTAGCATTATGCAAAATGTTAGCAGTTTCAGACATTTCAACCATAAAGGTTGAACGGCCGCTTGCTAAATCATCTGATGCACCTATACGGGTAAATATTTTATCAACTGGGCCGCAAGTTACTGATTTGGCTGGTACAAAACAGCCAATGTGGAGCATTAAAACAATCAATGCAGTCTGTCGCATATAGGTTGATTTACCCCCCATATTAGGGCCGGTAATAATCAGCATTTTGCGCTGATTATTAAAAAGCACATCATTGGCAACAAAGGGAATGTCAGAGACCTGTTCAACCACCAGATGCCTGCCGCTTTCAATTTCAATGCCCGGCTTTTCAGTTAAGGTTGGCTGGCATAGGTTAAGTGTATCAGCACGTTCAGCAAAGTTGATTAAAACATCTAATTCAGCTAAAGCGGAGGCACATTGCTGCAATGCAGATAAAGAGTCTGTAATGCGTATTAATAAATCATCGTAAAGCAGTTTTTCAAACGATAATGACTTTTCCCGTGCGCTGAGAACCTTGTCTTCAAAGTCTTTAAGTTCTTCTGTAATATAACGTTCTGCACTTTTTAAGGTTTGCTTGCGAATGTAATGGGCAGGGACTTTTTCAGTTTGCAGCCGAGAGACTTCAATGTAAAAGCCATGCACTCGATTGTAGTTTACCTTTAAATTGGTAATGCCAGTGGCCGCTTTTTCACGGTTTTCCATATCGATTAGATATTGGTCGGCATTTTGACTTAAATTGCGTAAATCATCTAGCTCCTGATTGTACCCTGTAGCAATTACGCCGCCATCTCTCATTAAAACTGGTGGATTATCGATGATTGCCGATTGCAGCAATGCTAATAATTCAGGGTGCTCAGCAATTTGCTGTTTAAGCGATTCAATATGCGTGTTTTCAGTATCAGCCAATTGCGTTTGCAGTGCAGGTAGAATGGCTAAAGTGTTTCTGAGTACGATTAAATCCCGCGGACGGGCAGATTTTAAAGCAATGCGGGAACTGATTCGTTCAATATCACCAACTTGACGTAAACTATTTTGGATTTCTTCATAGAGCTGGTTTTGCAAAAAAGTAGTAATGCAGGCATAACGGCCTTTTAACACAATTTGCGAGCGTAGCGGGCGATTAAGCCAGCGTCGTAAACAGCGACTGCCCATGGCAGTTGATGTTTTGTCCAATACCCCAAATAGGGTAAATTTAAGCTGGCCGCTAGGATGGTAATCTAACTCTAAATTTTTTCGACTGGAGGCATCTAATGCAATGCAATCGTCACTATGTTCAACGGAGATGCCTTGAATATGGGGCAGGGCACTTTGCTGGGTTTCTTTTACATATTGCAATAAACAGCCTGCGGCACAAATTGCTACGGTTAGATGTTCACAGCCGAAACCATCTAAGTCATGCGTTTTAAACTGTTTTAAAATTAGCTGAATCGCGCTGTCCATTTCAAAATGCCAGGGTGGCCTTTTGCATAAGCCACAGCGTTCTTTTAATGAGACGGGCAAAGAAAAATCTTCGCTGAATAATAATTCGGCAGGGTTTAACCGTTCAATTTCACTGAGCAGCTGTTCTTCAGATTTAACCTCCTGCAAAACAAATTTACCGCTGGTTAAATCCAGGCAGGCAATGCCATAAGTTTGTGCAGATGCACTGACAGAGACTAAAAAATTGTCTCTCCGGTCTTCAAGCAAGGCTTCATCAGTGACTGTGCCGGGGGTAACTGTTCGTATCACTTTGCGCTCAACTGGCCCTTTGCTGGCTGCAGGGTCTCCCACCTGTTCGCAAAAGACAATGGATTCCCCCTTTTTTATTAGACGGGCAACATAGCCTTCCGCTGCGTGATAGGGAAGTCCGGCCATCGGAATAGGTTCGCCGGCAGACTTGCCCCGGCTGGTCAGAGTTATATCTAAAAGTTCAGCTGCTTTTCTGGCATCATCAAAAAATAATTCATAAAAATCCCCCATTCTGTAGAAAACTAAAGTGTCAGGGTGTTGGGATTTGATGCGCAAATACTGCTGCATCATAGGCGTGTGTGGACTGGCTGTTTTCTGTTCTGTCGGCATGGTGTTATTCTATCAAGAAAAGGATTGAGAATGGATAAACAAATAATTGAACTTGCCCAGTTATTGGGGCAGTCATTAGCTGAAAAAAAAATGAAAATTGCGACTGCCGAATCCTGTACCGGTGGAGCAATAGCGCAGGCAATAACAGAAATTCCTGGTAGTTCAGGCTGGTTTGACAGAGGGTTTGTTACTTATAGCAATTTATCCAAGCTGCAAATGCTGCAGGTAGGGCAGAGTGCTTTAGATCAATATGGAGCAGTAAGCGACGAGGTTGCAAAGCAAATGGTTTTGGGCGCTTTAATAAATAGTGATGCTGATTTGGCAGTTTCTGTTACGGGTATTGCTGGGCCGGGTGGCGGGTCAGAGACAAAACCAGTGGGGACTGTTCATATTGGATGGGGACTTAAAGGTCATGCAGTCAGGTCTAAAAAATATTATTTTCCAGGGAATAGAGTTGAGGTTAGAAAGCAAACGGTAGTTTCGGCATTAAAAGCTTGTTTAGCGGAATTAAATGTAGGCTGGGGTGAGGTATAAGATAACTCGCAATAAATAACCCACCAATCTTGCTTGTCTTTTTATCCGTCATCAGCGTTGCAACTTCGGTCACATAGCTTGCTATGCTCCCTTCGTTGCGCCTTGAAGACGAATAAAAATCCTGCGCAATATGGTAGGTTATTTAATGCGCGTTACCTAAGTACTCCAGCCTACGTTCTAAATTAATAAATAATCTGCTGCTTTTTAAGTAAACTGTATATTTCATCAATAGACTGTTTGTCACAGTCGAAGGACAGGTCGGTTAAATCGAGTTGATTATTTACCGATAGGCAGATTAAGCCAGCATTTTTAATGGCATCTATTAAGGCATCGTTAGCTGTTTTCGGCTCTAGCACGGTAGTTGCATGACCTGTATCGAATAATTTTCTTTCCAGTTGATACGCAATATCTTGACTGTGTGAGCCCGTTAAATTAATAGTGGTAGCCTTTTGATTAAACCTTGCTGCACGTTCATCTGCAGACACATGGCTTAAGTCTTCATTTTCACTTTCACCGGTAATCATGCCTGCGCCAACAGTAACATTGCTTAAACGGTCAATGATAATAAATGCGCCAGTCCCTTTGTTGCCTTTATAGCTGTCAAATACCACGGGGGCATTGACTGAGACAGTACAGGACGCGATTTCATTGAGCTGCAATTCAGTGGCATCGTGGTGCTCTAAGGTGTTGACATCAATTCTGTAATTAATAGCTGAAATTGAACCTGAAACTGCCCTGGTCGCTAATTTAATAACATATTGACGGCCTGGTATCATGGTTTTTTCATCCATCCAGACAATAGAGGCATTAAATTTATCTGCAACGATAGGCTGTACTGAGCTGGTGCCAACGATCATATCGCCACGGCTAATGTCAATTTCGTCTTCCATGGTTAACGTGACGGCCATAGAGGTAAAGGCTTCATCTAAGTCACCATCATAAGTAACGATAGATTTTATTTTGCTGGTTTTGCCGGAAGGCAATACGGTAATGGAATCGCCCTTATGGAAAACACCCGATGCAACGGTGCCGCAAAAACCCCGGAAATCAAGATTTGGACGGTTTACATACTGCACAGGAAAGCGGGCATCAGTAAAGTTGCGGTCAGTTGCAATTTCAATGGTGTTTAATGTTTCCATCATTGGCTTGCCGGTGTACCAAGGCATGTTTTTGCTCGGATTAACTACATTGTCACCATCTAAAGCCGACATAGGGATAAAGTGAATATTGCCTAAATCAAGTGTTGAAGTGAAATCCAGATAATCCTGTTTTATTTTGTTATAAACCTCTTCGCTGTATTCCATCAAATCCATTTTATTGATAGCGACAATAATCTGTTTGATGCCTAACAGAGAGGCAATAAAACTATGGCGTTTAGTCTGTGTCTGTACGCCATAACGGGCATCAATCAAAATAACTGCCAGATCACAGGTAGAAGCGCCTGTTGCCATATTACGGGTATATTGCTCATGCCCCGGGGTATCAGCAATAATAAATTTACGGGTCGATGTAGAAAAATAGCGATAGGCAACATCAATAGTGATGCCTTGCTCGCGCTCGGCCTGAAGACCATCAACCAATAAAGCCAGGTCAATTTTTCCCGCACCTGTAGTGCCAGACTTTACGCTATCAGCCTGCACTGCTGCCAGCTGGTCTTCATAGATCATTTTTGAATCATGCAGCAATCGGCCAATTAAGGTACTTTTACCATCATCAACATTACCGCAAGTTAAAAAACGCATCAGCTCTTTTTGCTCATGCTGTGCTAAATAAGCATCAATATCTGTACTGATTAAATCTGATTGGTGGGACATTTGAAAATTTTTTCCTTTAAAAAAAATTTAGGTTCAAGGTTAAAAGATCAAGAGCATCTGGCTTTTATGAGGGCAAATATCATTTTTGATAATTGCTCTGTTTTATTTTTCCAGATAAGGGCTGTTTCTTTTTCTATATAACCAATATCAATACCTATGTATATTTGAGTTCGTAGTTCGCCACAGAAATCTTTGGCATAGTAAATAAACTTATTGCTGTTCTTATTTGCACTTCGCTCAAAACCTTCAGCAATATTGCTAGAAACTGACAGGCTGCAGCGCGTAATCTGATCTTTAAAACCATAATATTTACAACGAGTAAGATCTTTGTAAACAGAAACACAAAGCCGAGAAGAGCGTTTCCAAACCGCATGCTTTTCTTTTACCTTGAACTTGCTTTTAGAAGTATCCTTCGCGTTTTTTCTGTTCCATAGAACCTGACTGATCATGATCGATCAATCGTCCTTGGCGTTCAGAGGTAGTTGTCAAAAGCATTTCCTGAATAATTTCAGGCAGTGTTGTTGCAGTTGATTCAACGGCCCCTGTTAGCGGATAGCAGCCCAGCGTTCTGAATCGAACCATTTTCATTTCAATTTTATCATCTGGACCAATAGGCATGCGATCATCATCAACCATGATTAACATGCCGTCTTTGTTTACAACGGGGCGTTCTTTGGCAAAATAAAGCGGTACGATGGGAATGTTTTCTAAATGAATATATTGCCAGATATCAAGCTCAGTCCAATTAGACAGTGGAAAAACGCGGATGCTTTCGCCTTGATCCAGTTTGCCATTATAAATATTCCATAGCTCAGGACGCTGGTTTTTTGGATCCCAGCGATGATTTTTATCTCTGAAGGAATAAACACGTTCTTTAGCGCGAGATTTTTCTTCATCTCTGCGTGCACCGCCAAAAGCAGCGTCAAATTTATGTTTATTCAGAGCCTGTTTTAAACCATCGGTTTTCATTACATCCGTATGCTTTTTACTGCCATGAGTAAAGGGCCCAATGCCTTGATCCACACCTTCCTGATTAGTATGGACGATAATATCCAAACCCAGTTCATCGATCAGATTATCCCTGAATTCAATCATCTCCTTAAATTTCCATGTTGTATCTACATGCATCATGGGAAAAGGAGGTTTGCCAGGATAAAAAGCTTTCATGGTTAAGTGAAGCATCACCGCGGAATCTTTGCCAACAGAATAAAGCATCACAGGATTGTCAAATTCTGCAGCAACTTCACGGATAATATGAATGCTTTCCGCTTCAAGCTGTTTCAGGTGCGTTAATTTATAATCAGTCATCAATTTGGTTGTCTATACAAATGAAATCTACGTAATTTAACCATGCATTGTAGTATGAAAGTATTTTTATTGCCATGACTTGTTTTTCACGACTTTAGAAACATTTATGACTGCCAGGATTATTTTATTCTGAATTTAAGGATATTCTGCAATCAGGCTATTCAGATATTTAAAAATATCACGCACAGTTTTTTCTTCGATATAGCCACTAAAATGAGGCATTGCAACACGTTCAGTTTTAAGCATATGTTGGATTTTAGGGATAAGCTGTTCGTCAGAATGGGTCTTAAAGTATTTAGCATCAAAAGTTGGAAGATCAATATTTTGAAAAGCAATGTTCCTCTCCTTATCAAGCATGATAACTTTCGTCGGAGAACCATTTTCCCCGTGACAGGCTAAACAGAACCTGTCATAACTTTCATAGCCTGGAGAAAGCAGGCGTAAAAAGGCAGTCACGGATTCAATTTCTTTTGGGCCCAATACGTCTTCAGTACCAGCCATCGCATCTTTGCCTTTTGAAATGATCTGAATTAGTTCCTGGTCGCTATGTTGAGATTGATAGGCCACACTGCTCAGGTCAGGCATTGGGCCGGGCATTTTAGATGTTAAGTTGCCCCCTCCGTTTCCATATAGCCCATGGCAGCCAATACACAATCGGTCATAAACGTTCTGTCCTGCCTGGATTTGATTCCAGTCAATGTCAGGTATCTGTTTAATATAGGTCAATAAGGCATGAATTTCAGAATCAGTTTGAATGAGAGCCTCTTTCTTCAGCTGCACTTGCATTTCAGAGCCAGTAAGCACCCACTTTACAAAATCATCTACTGATTGTTTGGCTAGAAGGTCATGTCGTAGCAATACTGGTGGCGGGGTGTCCAGAAACATTTCGGCCTGGCCATTGCCACGACCTTCCCAGCCATGGCAGTCAGCACAAAAGTTAATGTACGGGGTTTCTCCGGCAGAAAACTTTCTAGGCTGAAAGCCGGATAAGTTAGAGGAATGCGTTTGAGCTAACTTGTGGCTCCTCGGGGATTTTTTAGCCAAAGCAGGCGTTTCGTTTTCAATGGCTGTTGAGTTTAAGGTCGCTGAATCACGGTAACAGCCTGATAGAATAAAGAATGCTAGAATAAGTGACCATTTCATTTGACTTCTCCCGTTATTATTATAAATTTTATGAATTTGTTTAAATGATGGCAAATAGTTCTTGCAGAAACTTTTTAACTCTAATTCTTATCGAAGAGTGAAGGCTTAAAATGTGATTATTGGCATTTGTAATGCAATATAACATTATTTGCTAATAAAATATTTTGCAGTTAATAGCGTTATCAATATGCATAGATTCATATAAATGCTCCTAACTGCGCATGAGCTTTCGTGGCTTTAAAAAGCAATTATTGTTGGTCTGATGTGGAATCAAACATTCAGCTTTGTGAGTGGTAAGGAGCGAGTATTTAATAATTCCCGGATTTTGGCTTGTCTTGAGGGCTATTGTCAAATTTCAGGTGAGACAGGTAAGTTTCTCTAAAAGAAGAGGAAAAATATCAAAACGGTATTAATTAACAATACCGTTTTTAAATGCCCAAAGTGCCTGAATTAATCGTTTCATGGAAAATATACTCAATATAGCGGGTAATGGAATGATCACTCAAGTGGTCAATTTCTTTATTCCATAAACCTGTAACAAAGCCTTTCCAACGATCTTGATTGCGCTGAATAATGTTTAAGTTTTGTATTTTTCCTTCTGAATCAAGGTATATTTCTTTCCCTGTATGCCGGTAGCCCATCCAGACAGGCGGAGACCGGGTAACAATGTCATTATTATTAACCCATCGGATATAATCAACTTTTGCATGGTTGATATAGCGTTTATTGCCCACACGGGGGCTGCCAAATGTTTGTATTTGAGTTGGCGATGATTTGATTCTTGATAATAAACAGCGTCCACCGCAAATGGTTGCCATGGCACCCCCAAGTGAGTGTCCTGTAAACCAAAGATTTTTGCTATTAGATTCTAATATTTTTTCCAGCAGAGGCCAAAGGTCATCGGCTTCCTGTTTAAAGCCGCGGTGAACTCTTCCTACTGTTTCTGCAAGAGCATGTAAGGCATTAATATCTGCTTTAAGGTCATTCCAGTCATCAGCTTCAGTTCCCCTGAAAGCAATGACAATATCAATATGATTAGAAAAGACATAAGCTTGGGAGCCGTCATTATTCAAAAAATCAGTGTTGATAAAACCTAGTGCAGTGCCAGCAATCTTAGCTTGTTCTGGTGGCAGATAGGCGATCATTGATAATTCAGCAAGAAGTAAAGAGCGCAGTAAAAAAGGCGTTTGTGATATGTCCTTGGTAGGTTCTGACCGAAGTGTCAGTTCATAAGCCTTTTTTTGCTCAATATCTGAAGGGGATAGTTCCATGGTGCGATAGTTTGTTCCTGATTAAAAAAGGGCGTGTTGAATAAATCAGCACGCCCTTTTTTATGGAATGAATGATAGCTTATGCTTTAGCAAGCTCTGCACGCATATCATCTATTACTTTTTTGTAGTCAGGCTGCCCGAAAATAGCAGACCCCGCAACAAACATATCTGCGCCAGCCGCTTTAATTTCACGGATGTTGTCTACCTTAACGCCGCCATCAACTTCCAAACGGATATCAAAACCGCTTTCGTCAATCATTTTTCTAGCTTCAGCAAGTTTGCCTAGAGTAGAAGGAATAAACGATTGCCCGCCAAAGCCAGGGTTAACAGACATTAATAAGATAATGTCTACTTTGTCCATTACGTAATCTAAATAGCTTAAAGGTGTTGCAGGATTAAATACTAAACCAGACTTACAGCCTAAATCACGAACCATTTGCAAGGTACGGTCTAAATGAGTCGATGCTTCTGGGTGAAAAGTAATCATGCTGGCACCTGCTTTAGCAAAATCAGGGATGATTCTGTCTACAGGTTCAACCATTAAATGAACATCAATGGGTGCTGTAACTCCGTGCTTTCTTAAAGCATCACAAACGAGTGGGCCAATAGTCAGGTTGGGTACAAAGTGGTTGTCCATAACATCAAAATGAACGACATCAGCACCCGAAGCTAAAACGTTATCGACTTCTTCGCCTAATTTGGCGAAATCTGCAGAAAGGATGGAAGGAGCTATCCAGTTATCTGTCATTGTTTAATCCTCTTTGTTTAAAACCCAATATTATACTCCGTTTTCTCCGCCTAGGCTTTATCTAAAAACTAAGTTTTTATGAATTATCAATCGCTTTATTTTAGAATAAGACCAAATATTGCTATTAGTGAGAAAATGATGGGAAATCAATTAAGCTGTTTTAAAGCCTATGACATTAGAGGCGAGCTTGAGGTTGAGCTGGATGATGATGTGGCTTATCGGGTTGGACGGGCATTTGCCAGGACCTTGAAATTAAAAACGGTAGTCGTTGGCGGTGATGCAAGGGCAACCAGTGAAGGCCTGAAGCTGGCTTTAGCTAAAGGTTTAAGGGAAGAAGGCTGTGATGTTATTGATATAGGCATGGTAGGCACAGAAGAAATCTATTTTGCAACTAGCCATTTGGGGGTTGATGGCGGCGTTGAAGTGACCGCCTCTCATAATCCAATCAATTATAACGGTATGAAACTGGTTCGCGAGCAGAGCAAACCGGTTTCTGGTGATACAGGACTGCGTGATATACAAAAAATGGCTGAAGACCAGCCTTGGCTGGATGAAGCTGATAATGGCATAAAGCCTCAAGGAAAATATTCACAAGTCTCAATTCTTGATGATTATGTGCTGCATTTGCTGGGCTATATAAATGTTAAAAATATTAAGCCTCTCAAATTGGTTGTCAATTCAGGCAATGGTTCTGCAGGACATGTGATTGATGCTTTGGAAATGCTGTTTGAAGAGCTTTTATTGCCGATAGAGTTTATTAAAGTACACCATCAGCCTGATGCGACTTTTCCAAATGGAATTCCCAATCCTTTATTGCCAGAAAATCGTGCGGATACCAGCAATATGGTTAGGCAGCATAATGCTGATATGGGCATTGCCTGGGATGGCGATTTTGACCGCTGTTTTCTGTTTGATGAAAAAGGTGAGTTTATAGAGGGCTACTACATTGTTGGCTTATTGGCTGATGCTTTTCTTAAGAAGCAGCCAAAGGCAAAAATAATTTATGACCCGCGATTGACTTGGAATACTCAGGAAATAGTATCTCAGGCTGGCGGAATTCCCGTTATGTCAAAGACAGGCCATGCCTTTATTAAAGAACGAATGCGCAAGGAAGATGCCATTTATGGAGGAGAAATGAGTGCCCATCATTATTTTAAAGACTTTTTTTACTGCGACAGTGGCATGATTCCTTGGATGTTAGTGGCGGAGCTGCTCTGTGTAGAGAGCAGAACACTTTCTTCTATGGTGGCAGAACGCATTGCCAAGTTTCCATCGTCGGGTGAAATTAATAGTAAATTGGCAGATCCTAAAGCAGCCATTGAAAGAGTGTTGGCTGCTTATAAAGATGAAGCCATCGCTATTGATATGACAGATGGTATTGGGGTTGAATATAAGGACTGGCGATTTAATCTGCGATCATCCAATACGGAGCCAGTAGTTAGGTTAAATGTGGAATCGCGGGCTGATGTGGCATTAATGCAAAGCAAAACGGAAGATATTTTGAAATTGCTACGGCAATAAATAGATGTAGTAAAATAGGCACAGTACTGGTTTGTCATACTCTGCGGTAATTAGTTAAGTGTCAGGAGTTGTAGGGTGGAACGGTAGTGCAGCCCCAGCACATTATCTTAACTTTGGCAGTGACGCTTGGAATACGAACGATAGAAATATATATTTATATAGGTAGATAAAGTAAAAAAATGAAGAATTATAAAGTAGCAGTTTTAGCTGGTGATGGCATAGGTCCGGAAATTACACAGGAAGCAATCAAGGTTTTAAAGCTGGTTGAAGAACGCAATGATGTAAGCTTTGAATTAATGCCCGCATTATTTGGAGCCTGCGCCTATTTTGAAACAGGTGATGCCTTTCCTCTGGAGACTAAAGAAATTTGTGACAGCGCAGATGCTATTCTTAAAGGCCCTATTGGTTTAAGTCATGAAGAGTCAAAAAATATTCCGGTCGATAAGCAGCCAGAGCGTGGAGCCCTGCTCCCAATGCGCCGCCGATACAACACCTATGCAAATTTTCGCCCTGTTTCTTTACCTAAGGCATTGGCACATTTTTCACCTTTAAAGCCTGAAATTATTGGTGATGGCATTGATCTTGTTATTGTTCGCGAATTGGTCGGCGGGCTGTATTTTGGTGAAAAAGAAACAGGTGTTAATGAGAAAGGCCTGCGTTATGTAAGAGAGACGCTTGAATATGATGAAGGCCAAATCCGGCAAATTTTAGTTCAGGCGTTTAAATTGGCACAAACAAGAAAAAAAGTGCTGCACAATATTCATAAAAGCAATGTATTAAAATCCAGTGTGCTTTGGAATGAGATATTGGAAGAAGTAGCCACAGATTATCAAGATGTTAAAGTAATTAATATTTTGGTAGACGCCGCTGCCACATTATTATGCCTAAAACCTACGCAGTTTGATGTAATGGTGATGGAAAATATGTTTGGTGACATTCTAAGTGACCAGGGCGGTGGCATCTTAGGTTCATTAGGCTTAATGCCTTCGGCCTGTATCGGTGATGAGAAAGCCTATTACGAACCTTCTCATGGCTCTGCGCCTGATATTGCTGGAAAAAATATGGCAAACCCCTATTCCATGATAGGTTCGGTAGCCATGATGCTGGAAAACAGCTTTGATATGGCGGATGAGGCCAAAAATGTATGGGCTGCCATGCAGGGGGTTTTTGCTGACGGCTACTCAACGGCTGATCTGTCCAAATCTGATTCAGGTGTAAAAATGATCGGTACTGAAGAATTTGGGGATAAAGTAGTTGAAAAATTAAGAGATATGCCAAAAGTTTAATAGCTAATTTAGTTTAGTATATGATTTTAAAGGGCGGCGTGAGAGCTAGCCCCTTTTTTATATATGGAAAGAATCCATTCCATTTCTTAAACCTAAATAAATCAGATGAGCACGGATTTTGTGGGAAATCTGGGCAAAAAAGGCAAAGAATAGCTCGAAGATAATGGCCGTAGTCCTTATCGAGAATTATTCAGCAGAATTTTTTGTCCAGATTTTTCACAAAACCGTGAAGCGAAATACACTCGCCCATTTGGTGAATAGTAAAAAACTGGATTAAACTGTTTGTTTAACAAGTTACAGTTAAACTAAGCGTTCAACTGATTTATTTAGGTTAAAAGGGCGAATACAAAAGGCGCCTCTAAAAATACAACTATATGAACAGAAGCAAAGCCCAGTCAAAAAAAGCACGCGCCGCAAATACTTTGGTTGAAGAGTTACAGGATTACTTTGTCAATCAATTGAATGAAGCGGTTGGTTCAAAATCGTTTGAACCTGTTGAATGGTTTCGGGATCAGGGCATGCATGGGGGCGGTGTTCGTTACGTTGCAAACAATGATGCCTATTTTAACCGGGCGTCAGTCAATGTCTCGCAAATCCATTACGATGATAACGATATAAAGAAACTGGCATCGGCAACTGCAATATCAGCAATTATTCACCCTAAAAACCCCTTTGTACCTTCTGTGCACATGCATATAAGCTGGACAGAAATGAAACAGGGGTATGGCTATTGGCGAATGATGGCTGATCTTAATCCCGCGATAGAAACTCCAGATGCAACAGCCATATTTTCAGCGAGTTTAAAAAAAGTGGCGCCTAAGCAATATAAGCTGGCTTCGGCCCAAGGCGATCGATATTTTTATATCCCTGCGTTAGAAAGGCATCGGGGGGTATCTCATTTTTATCTGGAAGAATATGGCACTGATGATGCGCTAGCCGATTTTGATTTGGCCAAGAGTTTTGGTGAAGCAGTTATTGACTGCTATGCGGATATTTTCAGCAAAGCAAATAGCGCGCATTTAAATCCTATGGATAAAGATTATGCAAGGCAAAGGGCTTACCATACGCTATATTTATTTCAGGTGCTGACACTGGATAGAGGCACCACTTCCGGCTTACTGGTACACGATCAAAATGATGCGGGTATCATGGGGTCATTGCCTGCAATAATTGATAAGGCTTTGCTATCATCTTGGGTGAGCAGGCTGATAGCACCCCAGGATCAATTGCTGGAAGCCATTTTAAACGTATTGCCTGATGAAAATCCCTGCATTGTGAGCGAAGAGGTTAAGCTGGCATTGGCCAGTGCAGTGAGGCGACATTACAAATCAAACCCTAAGGCGCTCTGTATGCAGGCGAAAGGTAATAGTATTCCTGCGACTGTGATTAATCATCAGTAAATATACTTAATATTATAGAGCCTTGTAAAACCCATGTTATTAAGTTGTTTCATTAATACCTTTAATCTGGAAACCGTGAATAAACCGTTTTTTTAGTTTAACTGACTTATTACACTTAAACTAAATAAATCAGTAGAGCATGGGTTTTTCACAAAACCGTGAAGTGAAATACACTCACTCATCTGGTGAATAGTGAAAAACTGGATTAAATAGTTTAATTAACAAGTTACGGTTAAACTAAGCATTCTACTGATTTATTTAAACGGCAGAGTCGACGGTTTAATGGTAGGAATGATAAACAATACATTTTGCCTAGGCTATTTATAAAACATTGACTGTCAATTTTCTTTACAATAGAGACAAAAATTGTAGTAAGCTATTGGTTTTATGATGTTTTTTACACCTTTTAGTTGTATCAGATTAGTGGGGCTAGTTATTTTTCATTTCCCAATTTTTTGTACGTAATACAGATGGCTGGACATAAAGTGAAAGAATAAATAGTTATCAAATTCAGTTGCTAGTGGTTTAGCAATTTTGGGTTGATCGATAAATGTCGATTAAAAGAATGCTGTCAACTCGACGATAGGAGAGATCTTATACTCTGAAAATTGGTAAGATTTCTTCAGCGGGTCGAAATGACAGTATGAAATCAGCCTCTGTCAGCCTCGGATGGGCTGATAGTCTCCAGAAGGCGCAGGGAAATTTGCCAATGTTCGCGTTAGCAAACGTGGCTAAAACTTTATCCCGAATAGCCGTCGAGCCATTTGAGGTAGCCTTGACGTAGTGGTTTTTGTACGAAGTCAAGGCGGATGCAAGGCGTCTGAAGCCTAATGATTCGCCACATGGCGAATCGATTTTTGTGACATAGAGTCCCAAAAGCTATCATGACGCACGTATAAATTTTAGATTTTTTAAAAATAGAGCCCCCCCAATGTCATTAAGTTAAGAAGTTTATAGAGCCAATTAAGCTTGGAGATGGGGCTTTAGCCCCGTATTTGTAGGGACTAAAGTCCCTCTTCCGAATGTTATATGCTTAATTTAACGACATTGCCCCCCCCACCTCTTTTTATGAAATAAATCGTAGGCTAGTATTTTGTATCTATATATCTGATAAGGAGCGGGAATGATAGGAAAATTTGACCTTCAAGTCAGGTTGTTATGAATATAGTCAATATTTTTTACAAAAAAATCATAGTGTGGAAGAGTGTTGCTTGTGAAGGGGAGGTGGGCTTATGCATAACTTTTCATATAGTTAAAGGTTGTATGTAATGTTAATAATGCAAAAAAAGTACTGCATATGTTTTTATTTCTTTACTTTTTGGTAAGATTTCCCAAATAAAACAAGTACAGTAATAAATCACACCAAATTAATGTCAGTAATTTTTACAGCAACAAAGAAGTTAAACGGTGTTTTTTTACCCCTCCCTCCCTTTGTTTTTCTATAATAGTTATATATCAACTAGTTATGTTTTTAATTTTAGTCATGGCATAAATTCTGCTTTAACAAAATTAAGAAAATTAAATATTGCTGGTTACCATACATTTAAACTGAAAATAAATAGATTTTAGAAAAACATAAATGTTTTCGATTATTGATGATAAGATATTCTTAGATATTAAGGATAATATCATATCATCCATGGTGTTAGTCGATTCTAATCTTCTTAAACTATAAGGATTTTCTCTTTAAGTAGTTAAAGAGCCTTGGCCCGTTTGGAGAGGATGTTTCGCTAACAGTTTATGATATAGATTAGGTTGTTTTCAATTAAATTATAGTATATAGAGGAAATTATGTTAAAAATAAAATCACAAATTAAAACTTTAGGCTTGGTCGCTGCACTAGGTCTATTATCTAGTACTGCTTCGGCGGTGCCTCTTCATAGCACACTTGATTTAGTGCAAACTGATGTAGAGGGTTTGAGTGTAGGTGAGTGGGAAGCTGCGCGCTTTCAGGCAGATGCAGTCCAGTGCCCCAACGGCTGTAACGTAACGGAAGCCCGTCTTCTGTTACGTGATGATGAGCTCTACACTACTGATGACCCAGTTTCACTGTCAGATCTTTCATTGTCTGTGTATAGCGCTGGCGTGAATGATACTAGCGTAGGAATAACAAAACTATTTAGCTTTGACACTAATGTTAGTCTAGCAGGTGGTGATAATATTGTTAGTTTTTCAGTTAAGGACGGTGAGAATTCATTTTTGCCAAAAAATACTTTTTTTTGGCTTAGACTCGATAATGACAGCCGTAGGTATGGCATATCATGGTGGTTTGACGGAAATACTGCTGGTGAATATCAGGTAATCAATAACATAAGAGGAATTAGGGAATTTGACACCCCCTTTATTTTTGATGTACAAGGGGTACCGGCAGCCGCTTCACCTGTTCCTGTTCCTGGAGCGGTTTGGATGATGGGGTCGGCTTTATTGGGACTGCTAGGTGTGCGTAGAAAGTCAAATAAAATGCCACTAGCAATTTAATAGAATTTGAGCGAAAGCTCTTTTAATCAATGTGTTAGCCATGATCACGTTGATTTTCAAAATAATGTCATGGTACTTTTAAAACTTAAGGAGTTTTATTATGAAAACTAACAAAATTATCGCAGCGGCTGTTGCCACTGTACTACTGGGTGCTTCTTCAGTTGCTAGTGCCGAGGCACCAGCGGCTCCATCAATCTATGACAATGGACCTGCAAGTGCTAGATTAAATGTAACAGATATGAGAGAAACTGAAAAATTAGCTTTTTCTCTTTATGAAGCTGCTATGCAATCTGCTGAAGCTCAGATATATGTAAACGGTTGCATGAACTCAACTTCTAGTGTTACTGGTTATGTTGATTTAAATGATGCAGACATTACAGTTAATGAGACTAATGGTCTTACAATAGCAGCTGTTGCAAGAAATCCGCTAGCAGGATTTGGTCAGCATATTGATGTTACTCAAACTGCAGGGCAAAACCTGTTAAACGGAAAGGAAATTGAAGCTCTAAGAGGCAGATATACTTATAACCAGAAAAACAATTTGATGGTTAACGAAAGAACTGAACTTCAAGCAAGAGGCCAGCGTGGCGGATTGGATAGATTTCGTAGCAGCGTAATCAAAGATTTCTATCGTGGAGATACTTTTGGCCAAGGCAATAAGTACGAAATTATCGATTATGGATTACAGGTTCTTTCAAAAAATGGTTACCCTGTTAACAAATACTGGCAGAGATCTGCATCTGTACGTGACAATGGTGTAGAAGGCTGTGTAGTATTTGTAAAAGATCGTTTAGTTGGTACCAGTGCGTGTCGCATAACTTTGGAAACTACAGGTTACAATCAGCCTGATTATTTCGACCAAACAGGTACCTTGAAGATTGAGAGAGTAAACCCTAATACTCCAAGTCCTGTTTTAACTGCCTGTAATAACGGCTAAGCAACTGATACTATAAAGTATTTTGCTGATTATCACTGCCTGGTTTCTGCTGGGCAGTGATTTTATAAAAAAATCTGATCTATACTGAAATAATCAAGAAAGTATTAGCAGGTTTATCAACAAAGGAGGTGAAAACCATGAAGTTTTCTCTATCCATCATGTTTGTTACATGTCTAAGTGTTAGCTTGCCAACTCTGGCGGCTCCAAAACTCGTAAAAGCACCGAGCATGTTTAAGGATGGTCCTTTAAAGCCAGCTGCAAACACAAATTTTAAAGTTCATGAAATAGTGAGCATAATTCTTCTTGAAGGCGTTGTATCGGTAGCCAGTTCAGCTGTGCTGGTTAATGGCTGTCAGGCGCTAGAGGGTAAGTACCCATTTGAGACGATGGCTGATGGCTCAATAAATAAACCTGCAACTAATTACGTTAGAGTAAATACAACAGATAAAGCAAAAACTCTAGTGCTAAATGCAAAGATAGAAACACCCGATACCTTTAGGGAACAGGCTGTAAACGTTAGTCAATACAAGAAAAGTGGGCTGAAAGGGGCAGTAATAGCAGAATATTTTGCTTCTGCATCAGTTAACCGCCAATCAACTCTTTTATCCATGTATAGCAATGTAAAAGTTTTAGGGCAAAATAATAAGATGGGTCTCTATCAAAACCAACTTCTGAAACATTTTTATACAGAGCAAGGTAAAACAAATAAAAACCAAAAAATATTAGGCTGGGGCATGGCTTCTTTATTAAAGAAAAACTTTCCTATCAATACTTTGTGGTCAAGATTTAAAGCTTTTAGAAACGATGGAAAATTACGGCGAATTGTTTTACAGCTAGATCAATTAGTAGGAACGTCTTCTTGCCGTATTGCAATTGATGGCGTTAGAAGCAAAAAAAAACAGGCTGAAAAAGCGGATCGAAACAGCTTAGCCTTAAAAGGAATTATGACGATATCTAGGTCTAAGCCTAATGATAAATTATAAGGCATGGGGATTAAAGATCAGAATTTTTATTTGTGATCTTGATTTTTTATAAATTGAGAAAATTATGATTTTTTTTAAATACTTAAACATTACAATTGCTCACATTGTAAAACTACTGATATTAACCGCTTTATTTGCCCATTTTAATATTGCAAATGCCCAGCCAGTAACCTTAAAAATAGAAGATATGGCGGATGGGATTTATAATTGGCAAGGGATTGAGTCAGATTTACCTGGCTTTGGCAGTGAGGGCCCGGTCACTATAGACTGGAACCCAGACGAAGATTTTTTTACTGAGTTGCTTTATTATGATTCTGGGTATTCTGAAAGAGCCGGTGCTTTTTGTTGGTATCAACTGGACTGTTCTTTGGAGCTTTCTGTTTCTTCAGGTGAGGACAAAATAACACTCGATAGTTTTTTTCTGGGTTCTTATGAAATAGATGGTGATTTTTATGATTATACCGTCATAGACTTAGAGACTGATGCAATTATTTTTTCTGGTTCTCCATGGATTGATTCTAGTAATGGTGCTATCGTCAATGTAAATGCATCATCAAATGTCGGGTTTCGTATTTTATTCGGAGTGGATGGTGTAGATGGAGGGATTAATGATATTAGCTATAGCTATTCTAAAATCCTGCCTACCCCAATACCGACGGCCTTTTTACTTTTTGTAAGCGGAATGATTGGGCTTATTAAATTTGGCAGAATAAAAACTTGATTGTACTCTAAGTGCTGAGAAAATATTTAAGTTTAACCGTAATCAAGGCTAGGCTTAGTATTAGTATTAGCCTTATGAGCAGAACGAAATTAGAGTATTAGAGTAAAAGCTCTTTTAATCAATGTACTTGCCATAATTACTTTGACTGATGTAATAACAAAATGGTTCTCATTTCTTTTTATAAAACTAAAGGGGTTTTATTATGAACAAAACTATCACAGTAGCGGTCGCTACAGGTGTATTGCTAGGCATTACTTCGGTTGCCAGTGCTAATGGATTTTCTGTTCCGCCAGCACCTCCTTCAATATATGATAATGGACCGGCGAGTCCCAGGTTAAATGTAACCACTATGAGAAAAGCTGAAAGAATAGCTTTTTCTCTTTATGAAGGCCTCATGCAGGCTACTGAAGCTCAGATATATGTAAATGGCTGCAATTCATCCGTTTCTAGTGTTACGGCATATGTTGATGAGAATGAAGCTGACATCAAAGTTAATGAGACTACTGGCATAAAATTAATCGCTGTTGCCGTTCCATCAGTTGCTGGGTTGGGTCAAATTATTGATGTTGCTCAGCCAGTGTCTGGCTATTTGAATGGCAAGCAAATATTCTCATTAAAAGGCAGATATGCTTATAATAATAAAAATAATTTGATGCTTAACGAAAGAGCAGTTGTTCAGGTGATAGGTCAACGTGGTGGGTTTGATAGATTTCGTGGCAGTGTAATTAAAGACTTTTACCAAGGCAATACATATGGAAACGACAGCTTTTATCAGCTTAACGATTACGGATTACAGGTTCTTTCAAAAAATGGCTATCCAGTTAACAAATATTGGCAAAGATCAGTCGCTGTTCGTGACAATGGCGCTCCTGGCTGCACCGTATTTGTAAAAGACCGTTTAGTCGGTTCACAAGCATGTCGCATTACATTAGAAACTACAGGTTACAGTCAGCCATACTACTTTGAACAAGTAGGTACCTTGAAAGTTGAAAAAGTAAACCCTTCTGCTCCAAGTATTGATCTCGAAACATGTAGCCTTTAATCAAGAAAAACCAGTTGATGCTCGTTGCTAAGCTTTTAACGATAATTGATATAGGCATTAAAGAACTTTCTAGCTAGAAAACCTAGGTATAGTTTGAGACTTAACCATTGGTATTACTACAAATTTTCTTAGAGTGTAAACACTCTAAGAAAATTGCAAACTTGAACCATTTTTTGGACAGCTCGATCTGACGTGGGTTTCTTTTTAAGACGTTCCATAAGTGTAAACGGCTACAAAGGGTCATCAATGTATTTTAATTCTTTTCCATAGAATTAATAAATGTATTAGCCTCATTGATGGATTTTTCCATTGCAACAATTAAGGTAGATACATCAGACTTAATGCCGCTTAACTCTTCTTTCAGTGAAGAAATAGCTCTGGCATTCAGGTTATGTTTTAAATAAAGTACCTGGTCTTTAAATACAGCTAAAACGGGTTCTAATTTGGTTTCAGCACGTTCCATTGCCTGTACTAGCTGTTTGTATTGACGTCTTGTTGAAGTTAGCTGTTTTTTGCTGTTTCGCTTTAATGAGGCGCTGCTATATTGAGTGATCTCCTCTTCCCATTCTTCAAATAAGGCTTCAGAAACATCTTTTATATCATCAATGCGCTTTCTGACTAGCTTTGCCTGTGAGACGCTATCTTCGTATTCATCATTGAGCTTATTGTAGACAGCCTCTAAATCACCGCCTTTAAAGTTAGTAACGGCTGTAAATTGTTCTAAAGCCGATTTAAACTGTTCTTTGGTGTCTTCCTGGGTATCACGTGCCTTTTCAACCCGATGAATCATCAGATCCCTTTTAGGAATTCCGATGCTTTCAAGGCCACTGTAATACATGCTTGAGCATGCTGTTAAAGTTAATAATGCTGTAGCAAAAAGGCTACGATAGATAACGGTCATAATGATTCCTATTTGATTGTTTCGAAGTATTATATTAGAAATACTCCGATTTATATAATCAGTTATAATTTGCGGTTATTTTTTAGATCAATAATTATTTAAAGTATGTCAGAATTACTTTCAGAAATGCAGCGTCGCCGTACTTTTGCCATCATTTCCCACCCAGATGCAGGGAAAACAACCATTACCGAAAAACTATTGCTCTTTGGCGGAGCCATTCAGCTGGCAGGCTCTGTAAAAGGACGTAAGGCGGCACGTCATGCAACATCTGACTGGATGGAGATGGAAAAGGAAAGGGGCATTTCTGTTACCACATCAGTGATGCAGTTTGAACATAAAGATTGCATATTAAATCTGCTTGATACACCTGGACATGAAGATTTTTCGGAAGATACCTATAGAACGTTAACGGCTGTTGATTCAGCGCTAATGGTAATTGATGTTGCAAAAGGCGTTGAAAATAGAACCATTAAATTAATGGAAGTTTGCCGTTTAAGAACAACGCCTATTCTGACCTTTATTAATAAACTGGATAGGGAAGGCAAGGAACCTATAGAATTGCTAGATGAAGTTGAGTCAGTTCTAAGCATTAAGTGTGCGCCTATGACTTGGCCTATAGGTATGGGGAAACGGTTTAAAGGGGTTTATCATCTGTATAAAGATGAGGTGCTTTTGTTTAGTGCTCAGCATGCCGGAAAAATTGTTGAAGCTGAAGTAATTAAAGGGCTTGATAATCCGAAATTGGACGATCTGCTAGGCGACCAGGCAGAAGAGCTGCGCGAGGAAATTGAATTGGTACAGGGCGCCAGCCATGAATTCGATCTGGATGAATATTTAACCGGGGAATTGACCCCTGTGTTTTTTGGTTCAGCAATTAATAATTTTGGCATCATTGAACTATTAGATGCATTTGCTGAGTATGCACCTGCGCCAAAACCCAGAATGGCTGAGCAGCGTGAAGTTTCTCCGAAAGAACCGAGTTTTTCTGGGTTTGTCTTTAAAGTTCAGGCTAATATGGATCCATCTCATAGGGATAGAGTTGCTTTTTTAAGAGTTTGTTCAGGTGTTTTTGATAAGGGAATGAAAGTCAATCATGTGCGTCTAGGCAAGAAAATACAAGTAGGGAGTGCCATTACTTTTCAGGCTGATACACGTAAAAGTGTTGAAATTGCCTATCCAGGCGATATTATCGGTTTGCACAATCACGGTACTATTACGGTAGGCGATACCTTTACTGAAGGTGAAGTATTAAAGTTTGGCGGTATTCCGTTTTTTGCACCTGAACTGTTTCGCAGAGTGGTTTTAAAGGATCCTTTGCGCGCTAAAGCTTTGCAGAAAGGCTTGGTGCAATTGACGGAGGAGGGAGCAACTCAGCTATTTAAGCCATTAAAAAATAATGACTTAATTTTGGGTGCGATTGGTGTGTTGCAGTTTGATGTGACGGCTCATCGCCTGAAAAGCGAATATAATGTTGAATGTGTCTATGATGCCATTGGAGTTAATACTGTACGCTGGGTTAGCTCGGAAAATCCAAAAAAACTGGAAGAATTTAAAGCGAAGGCGTTTGAAAATCTAGCAGAAGATGGCGGTGGGTATTTGGTTTATTTAGCCACTAGCCGTGTCAATCTTCAATTAACAGAGGAGCGCTGGCCAGATATTACTTTTAGTGCAACCAGAGAGCTGTAGTAGAACAAGATATTTTAACCATTAAATTACAATGCTAAAGGAAGACTCTTGAAACTATTTCAAATAACTAAAAAAACTAACTTAATTATTGCCGTAGCAATTTTTTTTGTTATTTTTAGTAATTTTTCATTTTATAAAAATGTTTTGGGTGTATATCCCTTAACTTTAAAAAATATAGGTTTTTTAGCTTCATTAGTTATAGTGCTGGTCAATGGAATTGTTATTTTTTTTACTTCACTCTGTACAAAATATACGACTAAACCCATCCTTATTTTTTTCTTAATGCTAACTTCGTTAACCAGCTATTTTATGGATAGTTATGGGGTTGTTATTGATGACACTATGATTGATAACCTGGTTAAAACCGATGTGGCCGAATCATTAGACCTGTTAAGTTTTAAACTGGTTTTATATTTTCTATTCCTGGGTGTATTGCCATCGATCTATATCTATCAGGCCAATATCAATTATCAATCATTTTCCTCAGAACTATTCTCTGGTTTTAAAAGGATCATCATTTCATTGCTGGTTGCAGTTGCAGTTGCCTTGCCTTGCAGCAGTTTTTATGCGTCTTTTATACGGGAACATAAACCGTTAAGGTATTATACTAATCCAACATATTATATTTTTTCGGCGATTAAATATATTAATAATCAGCTTAAAGTTGATAGTAATGTACCTATGGCAAGGCTTGGGTTAGATGCTCATATTCCTGCGACAGATGACGGTAGGGAGTTGATAATTTTAGTAGTTGGAGAGACTGCCCGAGCTAACAGATTCTCGTTAAATGGATATTCAAGAATAACTAACCCTCTTCTTAAAAAAGAGCAGGTGATCAGCTTTTCCGATTTTTATTCCTGTGGTACTTCAACAGCCGTTTCTGTCCCTTGCATGTTTTCACATTTATCCAAAAGCGATTTTTCAAATGCTAAAGCCAGGCAAACTGAAAATCTGCTGGATGTGTTGACATATGCAGGTGTCAATGTGCTTTGGCGTGATAATAATTCAGACTCAAAAGGTGTTGCTTTAAGGGTGGATTACCAAAGTTTTAAAACTGAAGAAAAAAATACCATCTGTGATGATGAATGCAGGGATGTAGGGATGCTGGTAGGGTTACAGGATTATATTGCCCAGCATAAAGAAGGCGATATTTTTATAGTTCTTCATCAGATGGGAAATCATGGACCCGCCTATTTCAAGAGGTATCCGAAAAATTTTGCACACTTCACGCCTATTTGTCAGACGAATCAATTAGAGGATTGTACTTCAGAAGAAATTGGCAATGCTTATGATAATGCCATTTTGTACACTGATTATTTTTTGTCAGAAGTCATAAAATTTTTAAAGCTTAATTCAAAAGAGTTTGAAACAGCTATGTTTTACATCAGTGATCATGGTGAGTCACTGGGTGAAAATGGATTATACTTACATGGCTTGCCATATATAATGGCTCCTGAAAATCAAATTCATGTGCCCGCAATTATGTGGTTTGGTGAAGGCTTTAAGGTAAATAAAGCCTTGGTGGCTTCAAGAAGTGCTGAAAAATATAGCCATGACAATATATATCATACCGTACTGGGTTTTATGGAAATAGCAACTGAAAGCTATAATAAAGAGCTGGATATTTTAAATCGGTAAATTTTAAATGTAAGGGCAAGCCACAAGGGGGTTGCCCTTACAATACTGTCATTATGCTTTTAGAGCCTTTAATATAGCCTGCATACTTTCATTTGCATCACCAAACAGCATGCGTGTGTTCTCGTGTACAAATAATGGGTTGCCAACGCCCGCATAGCCTGCAGCCATACTGCGCTTTAATATGATGGTTGTCGCGCTTTTCCAGCATTCCAATACTGGCATCCCAGCAATTGGGCTGTTTGGATCATCCAATGCTGAAGGATTGACAATATCGTTGGCACCAATGACTACAGAGACATCTATGCTGGGAAAGTCTTCGTTGATTTCATCCATTTCAAAAACTATATCATAAGGTACTTTGGCTTCTGCTAACAGCACATTCATATGTCCAGGCATCCGTCCAGCAACAGGGTGAATGCCAAAACGCACAGTTTTGCCCTGTGAACGAAGCAATTTAGTTATTTCATTCACTGTATGCTGAGCTTGTGCCACTGCCATGCCATATCCTGGGATAATCATGATATTTTTTGCATCCTGCAGCAATTGGCTTGTTTCATCAATATTTATAGGAGATACATCACCTTCAACTGCTGTGGCCTTAGTGCTGACAGAGCCAAAACCACCTGCTATTACACTGAGAAAGTGGCGGTTCATGGCTCTGCACATAATGTAGCTTAAAATGGCGCCACTGCTGCCAACTAAGGCACCTGTAACAATTAATAAGTCATTACCCAGCATAAACCCTGTTGCGGCTGCGGCCCAGCCTGAATAGCTGTTCAGCATAGAAACTACCACGGGCATATCTGCACCGCCAATGGCCATAACCATGTGTACACCAAAAGCTAGAGCAATTAGGGTCATTAAAATGAGTGCAAAAGTACCGCCTCCAGTTTCTGTTCCCGTTAAAAAAACTTCACCTAGCCAGACAGTAGCAATTAATAACCCTAGATTGAGCCAGTGGCGGGCCGGTAACAGAATGGGCTTACCACTAAGTTTTCCGCATAATTTGCCAAAAGCAATGACAGAGCCTGAAAAGGTAACGGCGCCAATAAAAATGCCAATATAGATTTCAACCTCATGAATGGTTTTTTCTATCCCTTGCAACCCATTTGAGCTGTCAATAAAATTTGCATAGCCTACTAGCACTGCAGCCATGCCTACTAAGCTGTGCATTAAGGCAACCAGTTCTGGCATTTGTGTCATTTCAACCTTTATAGCTGCCTTGGTGCCTATAAAAGCACCGATGAGCAGGGCAATGACTAATATAGTGTAGGAAGTGACTGAACCGCTAAAGGCAGTAGCGAGAATGGCAATAGCCATGCCCGCCATGCCAAAGTAATTGCCCCGCCGTGCCGTTTCCTGATGACTTAAACCGCTCAAGCTCAAAATAAAGAGAATTGATGCGATAACATAAGACATTATGACTAAACCTTGTGACATCATTATTTTCTCCTATTTTCTGAACATTTCAAGCATACGCCGAGTAACTAAAAAACCACCGGCAATATTGATGGAGGCAATAAGAATTGCCAATCCTGAGAGCAGAGTGATCATAAATCCTGGTGCTGAAATCTGAACCACCGCGCCAATGATGATAATGCCGCTAATGGCATTGGTTACGCTCATTAAAGGTGTGTGCAATGAAGCAGAAACGTTCCAGATAACTTGATAGCCAATAAAGCAGGCGAGTACAAAAACAGTAAAGTGAGACATAAATGATGCCGGTGCAATTGATCCCAGGGCGAATAAAGCACCGCCAATAATCAATAAAGGCAATAGCTGGCGGATTGGCTGGGGAATGAGGGACGGCCTTTCTTTAATATCTGACTTTGAAATGACAGGGGATTCAGTCTGTGGTACCGGAGCTGCCGAGACAGGAAGAGGAGGGGGAGGCCAGGTTATTTTTCCTTGTTTGATAACGGTAGTGCCACGAATAACGTCGTCATCCATATTGACATCTATAATGCCATTTTTATCAGGGCATAGTTCAGTCAATAGATGCTTCAAGTTGGTTGCATAAAGCTGGCTTGACTGAGCTGCCAATCTGCTGGGGAAGTCGGTATAGCCAATTATGGTTACATGGTGTTTAACGACAACCTGATTTTTTTCAGTTAATGAACAGTTTCCGCCCTGCTCGGCAGCAAGATCGACAATAACACTGCCAGACTTCATTGACTCAACCATGCCTGACGTTATCAGCTTTGGTGCCGGTTTTCCAGGAATCAGAGCGGTGGTAATAATGATGTCAACTTCCATAGCCTGTTTGGCAAATAAAGCCATTTCAGCTTCAATAAATTCTTTAGACATAGTTTTTGCGTAACCGCCTTCGCCTGAACCATCCTCGTCAAATTCCAGCATCAGGAATTCTGCATCCATGCTTTCTATCTGTTCTTTCACTTCTGGGCGAGTATCAAATGCACGGACTATTGCCCCCATACTTTTTGCCGTTCCAATGGCTGCAAGACCGGCAACGCCAGCACCAATAACTAATATTTTAGCCGGAGGCACTTTACCTGCAGCTGTAATCTGGCCGGTAAAAAAGCGTCCGAAATGCTGAGCTGCTTCAATAATGGCACGATAGCCGGCAATATTAGCCATTGAGCTGAGAGCATCCAGTTTCTGCGACCTGGACAGGCGGGGCACACAGTCCATCGCCAATACTGTCGCATGTTTTTCTGTCAGCTTTTGCATTAATTTGCCATTCTGAGCTGGCCAGATAAAACTGATTAAATGACTATCTTTAGATAATAGTTCGGTTTCATCGGCAGCAGTTATTTCTGGGGGCCGTACTTTCAATACAATATCTGCATTTTTCCATAGTGTTTTAGCTGTTTTTCTTATGGTGCAGCCAGCTTCTTTATATGCTTCATCTGAAAAGTTTGAATCTAGGCCTGCACCGCTCTCGATACTAACGTCAAAACCTAGTTTAATGATTTGTTCGGCAACTGAGGGTGTGGTTGCAACACGTTTTTCGCCGGGGTGAATTTCCTTAGGTATACCTATTTTCATATCGCCGCCTTTATTTAGAAGTGAAAAATCTATTAGAGTCTCGCTTATTTTTGATACCTGCCTCTTGGAGCATATGAGAAAGAGCGTTTGTTTTCAATCATTATTTTCTTCAACTGATTTTAACTAATCAGCATATTGTCGCCTGAGCAGTTGGTTTCTCTATTTTATTCGAATGACAAATTATGCTAAATGATATATAGGACAGGCTTGTAATTAACTTTTGGAGGAGGGGGGTTGAGTGATTAAGGACATAAAATGTACCCAGGAACACATATAAAACTTACACTTTTTGATCAAACAGCGTTTGTCCTTTTATTTTCTGATGTATTTCAGTTTTTGGAACACCTATATTAGCGGACATGTGACCTGTATTTAATCCTGATTTTTCAAGCTGTGTTTTAAGGTAGTCCAAATGCTGATCTATTTCTTCCACTACTTCTTCGTTATCACTCCAAAATAGTGTGTTTATGGTCTGATCGTAACAGGTAATTTTGCAATAGATGGTTTCTTTTTCCTGGGGGGTAATGGTTACGCTGACAGTCCAGTTCTCATGCTCTTCAGGGGCATCTGCCTGCTGTTTTCGATCAATCTCGACTCGGACAGTTTCTGCCTTTTCTTGTTCCACAAAAGGCAGGTCCAATACCCATACCTGTCGAGCACTGTCTTCTTTTGGCAGAGATGCAAATTGGTTTAGAATTATTTTGGCCAGGCTGTTTTCAGTTTTTTGCTGCATTTCCTTAAGTAGATTAATTTCTGCAGACTGCATTTTTGTTTCTTTGCTGTGCTCTACTTCCTGTTTAAGCATCTGCTGAAATTTTAAAAGTAAGTTTTTAAAGTCTGGCTGACTAAGGTCTGTCTCTCTATTTACTGCAGACTGAGCCAGCTTAGCCTCTAAAAATAGCCCTGACTGAGTAATAAGCTTTTTTAATTGCTTATGATCAATTTCTTTGAGTTGAGGTATACCATTTAAAATCTCTTTTGCTAAACGTTTTAAAGCATCTGGAATGTTTTCATTATTATTGATAAGTGTGAATTTATCTGTGAGCTGTCCTATAAGTTCTGATGGCTGCTGCTGAATGGGAAATAGCTGTTTAACTGACTCTAGGATTCTTTGTTCAGAATTGGCAGTCTGTGAAAGAAGTCTGAATTCTATTTGGCCTTTGGTTTTGAATGCTTCCAGCTGTATCTGTTCTCCCAGTTTTATATTGTCTAGGGCAAAAGGTCGGCTTTTAGGGCCTGATGCCATCGACTTGATCAATTGCTGTCTGTCTAGTGTGAAAGCTGATGAGCTATTGTTGAGAGGTATTTGCAATCTAATTTGATTGTTCTTCAGCCCAATAACCGTTGCAGAAACAATGTGTCCCTTGATTGGATTTAGTTTAGCGTTATCTGCGATTTTAAATTCAGAATTTAGTCCTGATGTTTTAACTTCAAGCTGTATTTTTTGCCCAGATTTATAGTTGTTGATTTGGATAAGGTTTTGCTGTAGTGCAAATTTAGAGACTTTAGAGTCAGCGGGTATTAATTGCTCTTTTGTCAGAGTAATAATCGGGTTTTTCTGTTGTAAAATATTTTGTTTCTGCTTGCTGGATTCATCGTTTTGTATAGCAGGGGAAGTGTAAAGCTTTAGCTGAATAGCATCCTTGCTGATAGCGACTATTTTTGCAGAGATTATGATGGGAGTGGTAACGCTTTTTACATGCTCAACAGCTTTTTTGATCTGATCGGCAGGAATAGACTGTTTAAGAATAATAGCTTCTTTGTTTAAAGGGTTGTTAAGGGCTGCATTTAAAATTTTAAATTCAGCCACCGGTGATAATTTGGTGACAACTAAATCAAGGGTCTGGCCAGGTTTTGATTCAAATGATTGATTGCTTTGTAAATGAAGAGTTTTTTTTGATGAAGTGATTTCTACTGCCAATGTTTGGGTTTTACTCTTGGAGCTAATTATTTTAACCTCTAATTGCTGGTTCAATTTCAGCTTGAGTGAATCTGTTTTAGATAGGGGGATTGCAGAGGGTTTATTCTGTGTCAATAGAGGTTTAATATTCATTGCAGTTAACGCAGCATTTGCCGGATATCTTCAATTTCATCCTTTGCCTGATCAAGAATATTAATGCTCTGGTCAATACTCAGACAGCCGGAGACTAATTTTTGATAGGCAGGCAGTTCATCCATTATAGGCATTTTTTTATTATCAACCTTGCCAATAAAACTATGTAACTGAGAAATCATCACAATATCCGTATAATCTGGTGCATCTCCACTTTCTCTATGCCAATCTTCAGCATGGCTGATAACATCTTCAAAATCTCTGGGGAAATCCCACTGCCTGATTATCTGTATTCCAATTTCAACACGCAATTTTTTAACTGTTTCTAACAGATCCCTTGGCCTTGCTAAAATATCCGGATGCCTATCGGCATAAGTCAAAATGGGCACCACGCCAATATCATGTATCAAACCAGCCAGCATTGCTCTGTCAGGGTCAAAGCCTGGGGTTTTATGCGCAAAAACGGCACTAATGGCTGCAACATAGCTACTGTGTGTCCACAGCTCCTGCATTTTTTTTCTAATGATAGGGGATTTTGCGTTAAACACTGCTTTCATGGCAAAAGCGGTGATAATATCTTGGGACGATTTAAGGCCAATACGTGTTAATGCTTCCGGACAGCTTTCAATTTTTCGTCTGCCGCGGTAAATGGGGCTATTGGATATTTGTATTAAACGGGCAGTAATTGAAGGATCTGTTTGCACAACACGGGCAATTTTACTGTTATTTGCTTTGTCATCATTAATTGCTCGGCGAATTTTAAATGCAACATCTGGAATAGTGGGCAAAGCAAGCTTATCAGATCTCATAAATTTATAGCAATCGAGATATAAACGGTTTTTAGCTAAATCAGAGGCTGTTTTTAATGTGTTTTTTGTAGCGGTCATATCATTCTATTAAAAAGGAAAGCTTTTTTGTCATCTGCACAGTTGATTTTAGTTTAAAAATGCCAGTTTCGTTGAGACATTGGAAATGATGCTGCAACTCGCGCTTTCAGAATAGGTGGTTTGGGTTGAATATGGCTAGATAGGATAAATCTGCCACATGACAGTAACCTATTGCCTGAATAGGTTTTTGTGCCATCTTTAATTTATATTTTAAGAATGGTATCGACATAGCTTAATTATTGTCAATATTTTTTATAATAGCTAATGGAGCAGAGCCAAATCATTATTGAAAGCTGCTTTAATATAATTATTCTTTATTTTCATATGTTTAATGAACTTAAAATCCACCGGCTACCTTTTTGTCCATTACTAAAAAAACAAAATACGTAATCAACCCCCCTGTTTATTGTCAATTGCTTTTACACAAGCAGAATAATTCAGGCTGTTCTTTTGAGCTGTATCAATAAAATAAGTATATATGTATTAAATATCAGTATGTTATGGTTATTTTAAGAAGGTGGCATATATTATGCTTTTGTATAATTGTGAGAATTAAATCCTGTTGAATATCATGTTAATCAAACGAAATAAATCGATTTAAGAAGATAAAAAAATATTTCGATTTTTGAGGATATGCCGTTCAAAGGTATTTAAAAATAGTGTCTTGTCATTCATAGCTGTTAGAAGATTATAATATTCTGATACCTGTTGTGATAAAGATTAGGTTAGTTCCAATTAAATATATAGAGAAAATTATGTTAAAACTTAAATCACAAATTAAAAATTTAGGCTTGGTAGTCGCGCTAGGTCTATTTTCAAGTACTGCTTCAGCAACTTCTACCTTACCTCTTTACGATACTACTGGCAATACATTCAATAATTCAACAGAATTCGGAATAGGGGACTGGGGTGCATCTCGCTTTACTCTTAGTTCAACTGACTGCCCAAACGGTTGTAATATAACTGATACCAGTCTTCTTTTATTTGACAGCGAATTATTCTATGGTGACACTGCCTCTTTAGCGGGTGTTACATTGTCAGTGTATAGTGATGCAGTGAATGGACAGGCTCTAGGTCAGAAGCTATTTAGCTTTGATACCTCAGTTGAAATCGGTTCTGATTTAACGACAGTTTCATTCTTAGTTAATAGTGGTGAAAATTCACATGTGGAAAATGATACCTTTTATTGGCTTGCTCTTGAGAATGAGTCTCGTCTTAACCCAATAGCGTGGGGCTATAGTGATTTTGGCTCCCTTTCAGATTATTCGCTATTTGATCAAGGGACTTATCATGGCGATTTTGCAAGTTCACCATTTCATTTTACACTGAATGGCACGCCTAGTGTTTCTGCAGTTCCTGTTCCTGGAGCTGTTTGGATGATGGGGTCTAGTTTATTTGGGCTATTAGCGGTATCGCGTAGAAAATCAAATAAACTGATTTCTGTCAAATAACAGAATTAGAGAAAAACTCTTGTATTGTTACATTATCTCCACCTGGTTTTAGCTAGGTGGAGATATAGAGAAACTAGATTATCCATAAGTTTATTCCATCTTAAACAAAATAAAAACTGAGCAACTGCAACACTATATATCACAGGTTCATTCCTGAAGTCTTCTATCAGGAATCTATCTGGTAGAGTAATAAAGCGTTTGAAAAAAGGCAAAGAAAAGTCTAGCTACATGATGACTTTGTTAATCCATTATTATTTCTATAAAGGTTAAGTCTATAGCGGGTCTTATGAGTGCTTTGATTGCATAATTATTTTTTAGATAGGTAGGATCAATATATGAGAACACTGATGCAAACTATTTATAGCATTAATGCTTTAAGTTTTTTTAAAAAACAAAATAATCTTCCATCAGAGAATCAAGTTTGTTACTGAGGCCGTCTTCTGTTTTTATATTGGTTAGCTGAATATAGAGGTCTTCAGAAATCTGTTCGAAAAGGCTGGTTAGTTCTGGGTCAAAGTGAGTACCGGAACCTTTTTTAATGATCTGGATAGATTCTGCATAAGAAAAACTTTTTTTATAGGGACGTATAGAAGTTAAAGCATCAAATACATCCACAATTGCAAAGATTCTAGCATTGAGTGGAATTTTTTTACCTGCAAGACTGCTAAAATAGCCAGAACCATCAAATTTCTCATGATGAAATTTCACCACATCTACAGCATCATTTAACCACTCACTGTGATTAATAATGTCAACACCATAAATGACATGACGTTGCATTTCTTTAAACTCTTTTTCGTTGAGTTTTCCAGGTTTTAACAGAATTGTGTCACTGATGCCTATTTTACCAACATCGTGTAAAAAAGCTCCCTTAATAAGAGCTCGTATTTGAGGTTTTTTCAGCTTAAACGTTTGAGCAAGGTAAATCGCATAAATAGTCACCCGATAATTATGTGCATTAGTATCGCTATCGCGTTTAGCTATTGCACCGCCTAAAACTTTCAGAAGGGTGATGTTTGCATGTGACAAGTCATTAGCACTTTTAAGTAAATCTTTATTTAAATGGATAATAATTGGATAAAGTACAAGTGTAGTAAAAACAATTGTTGCAATGTAATGAGCCAAGGTTAAAACAGTGTCATATATCATTGCATTGATTTCTGTTGAAGAAACTCTGTAAATACCTTTTAAAAAACCTTTAATCTGTTTGTTACCATTCCGTGTTAAAGGAATCTCAACATCCATGTACAATTCATTTTCTAATGCATTATGAATAAAATAGGTTCTGTAATTGATATTATCATCCATTAATATCTTATGATTTTTACTGATCAGTTCATCCCGTATTTTATTAACATTAACCGTTCCTACTGTTAATAACAAATTATGCTTATCATTATAAAATTCAAGGATTATAAAGTGACTTTTTTTGAGCTTATCTTTTAGTGTTTTTTGAAATATTTGGAAGTTATTTTTGTTTTGACTTTGCCTGTACTGATTAAAGAAATCGACATACTGCCCTGATTCTTCATAAGCCATATGAACAACATTTTTTTCAATACGTTCCAGTTCGATATAGAGAGCTATTGCTGTTACGACTAACGCGATGAGAGAGCTGGCAATTAACAATCTTTTAAAAACAATTTTATGGATGCTACCTGTCATGTTGTGTTGATTAAGATGGCGGAAAATTATGGGTAATCAGGTACACGTATAATCAATGGGGTATTAGCTGTAACAAAGCTATTTACTCGATGCTATGTTTTTTATTGAAGAGCAGACTGATAGTAAAAGTAACTACAGGTCACATCCTAAATTGTGTTGTTCTGCCATTATTCCCCCCTTGATGATTTGTCGTCTGTATCACAACATTCAATCCAGGGCCATAAACGTCTCATGGCGAGAAATGCGAACGATGCTGACCAGGCTATCAGTAAAAGACCATTGAGCGCTTCGATACCTGTCAAAAAACGAATGTGACCCGCTGGGTGGATATCACCGATACCGAGTGATGTGTAAATAACACTGGAAAAGTACATGTATTCCATGAAATCATTCACGGTCATGCCTTCTAAAACACCCAATTCAAATAATTCTATAGATACAATATAGGCACCGGCATACAAAGCAATTTCAATAATGTGCGCCAAAAATAACATCATCACGATAAACAAGACTCGAGCCTGAGCCGGAAAATTTGGGTGAGGGATGGACACGGAAAGCCACAACAAAACTCTGTAATGAAAAAGTAGTGTCAGAATAACCAAAAATATGGCCAAAAAAACTGTTGAAATCATAATTTCACCCTTATTAATGTCTTATAGAGATAATCTGCGTAATCTAAGCGCATTGGTAATAACCGAAACGGAACTGAAACTCATCGCAGCCGCCGCAATCATGGGTGAAAGCAATAGCCCGAAAAAAGGATACAAAACACCCGCGGCAACGGGCACACCTAATGCATTGTAAATAAAAGCAAAGAAAAGATTTTGCCGGATATTACGCATCGTGCTGCTACTCAATAATCTCGCTTTGGATATGCCCAATAAATCGCCCTTTACCAGCGTAACACCAGCACTTTCCATCGCTACATCAGTCCCTGTTCCCATAGCTACCCCTACATGTGCCTGAGCTAATGCGGGTGCATCATTTATGCCATCGCCTGCCATGGCTACAATATGTCCCTCAGCTTGCAACCGTTTAACCACCTCGGTTTTCTGTTCCGGTAAAACCTCAGCGTGAACTTCATCAATACCCAGTTTAAGTGCGACCACCTCTGCGGTGGTACGACTGTCTCCCGTTAACATAACCACCTTAATGCCTTCTTCATGCAAGGCTTTTAAGGCTTCCGGGGTCGATTTTTTGATCGGGTCTGCGACACCGATAAGACCGGCTGCTTTGTTATCGATACTGACAAACATCACTGTCTGACCATCCTGACGTAATGACTCGGCCTGTTCGATCAGCTTGTCAATTTCTATACCTGATTCCTGCATCAGTTTACGGTTACCCAGCCCAACCTTATGCCCTTTCACCTCACCCGTTACACCACGTCCAGTCAACGAATTGAAATCTTCAACCTGTGTCAAGGGCAAATCCTTGTTTTCAGCACCCTTGACGATGGCTTCAGCGAGTGGATGTTCACTGGCGCGTTCCAGGCTCGCGCCCATTTGTAGCACATCATGCTCCGTAAAATCATTTGCAGGCACCACAGTCATTAAGCTGGGTTTACCCTCAGTCAATGTGCCGGTTTTATCAACCACCAGGGTATCCACCTTTTCCATGATCTCCAGGACTTCGGCATTTTTGATTAATACACCTGCCATGGCACCACGTCCTGTACCAACCATGATGGACATGGGAGTTGCCAATCCGAGTGCACAGGGGCAAGCAATAATTAACACCGCTACTGCATTAATCACAGCATGGGCAAGCCGGGGTTCTGGCCCCCACAGCCACCAGACGGCCATGGTTATCATAGCAATTAGCAGTACTGCTGGGACAAAATAAGCGGCAACCATATCCACTAGTTTTTGTATGGGGGCACGACTGCGTTGAGCCTCGCTAACCATATGAACAATTTGCGCCAGCAAGGTGTCACTACCCACCTTTTCTGCCCGCATTTGTATACTCCCCGTACCATTCACTGTGGCACCTATCAAGGTATCATCAATTGTTTTTTCGACAGGAATTGGCTCGCCAGTAACCATCGATTCATCAACAGAACTGTTTCCATCCAAAACGGTACCATCGACTGGAATTTTTTCCCCAGGTCTAACCCGCAAAATATCACCGGGCTTAACTTGTTCAAGCGGAATATCCTTTTCTTCGCCATTATCCTGTATTAATCGAGCTGATTTAGGCGCTAAGCCTAACAATAATTTAATTGCAGCACTGGTTTGGCTGCGTGCTTTTAATTCCAGAACCTGACCCAGTAAGACTAAAGCAGTAATAACTGCTGCGGCTTCAAAATAGACAGCCACTGCACCTGATTCATCTCTCATCAAATCAGGAAAAATTTCCGGCCAGAAGGTTGCAACCACACTGTAAATCCAGGCTACACCCACACCAATGGCAATCAAGGTAAACATATTAAGACTACGATGGACCAGTGATGCCCAGCCTTTTTGAAAAAATGGCCAGCCGCACCACCAGACCACAGGTGTCGCCAAAGCAAATTGAAACCACTGCAAAGGCTGCGTTTTTACAAATGATGGCAGTAATGAGGGTGCTAAATCGTGAACCATTGCCAATACAAAGACGGGTAAGGCAAGCACAACACTGACCCAAAAACGTCGGGACATATTATCCAGTTCTGCTGAATCCTGTTCAGATTCAGTATCCCGTGCTTCCAGTGCCATGCCACAGATTGGACAGTCCCCCGGTTGGTCTCGTATGATTTCAGAATGCATGGGGCAAACGTATTCTTGCTGAACGGATACAGCAGGTCCATCTATTAGCTCCAAAGTCATCCCGCATCTTGGACAATCTCCGGGTAAATCTTGTTGTATTTCCGGGTGCATGGGACAGCTATAAAGACGTTGACCATCCAGAGAGGTTGTTACAGGGGATAGGATGTGATTGGCATTGTGCTGATGGGAAGCTGTGTGTGAGCAATGGCTTTTTTGTTTGTCCGGCAAGCGCAGACTGACATTATAAATTGGCACCCAAATTAGCGCGAAATACCAGCCGTATCCATAGCTTTCCACCAAGCCCAGGAGGAAACTACTCCAGCTCAGCCATTTAAAACCCGGTAATAATGCTTGCCAGGAACGGTACATAGCAGCATCAGGAAAGATTAAATCAAAAACAACGCAAAGCGTAAATGACATGGCAAGAAATAAACTGCTGGCATGACCAACAGCAGTCAAAGATAAGCTCTGTTTCATGGGGTATCTCCATCAGAATTGAGGTATACATCAGGGGTATCATCAAATTTAATCAGGCAATTACGAGAGCAAAAACGGTATTCTTTTCCCTGATACATTTTACTAAATCCCTTTTCCTGGGAGACTTCCATCCCACAAACAGGGTCAATTGACTTTTCTTGTTTGTGTTGATGAGAGCCATGAACAAGATGAGCGCCACAGGTAAAGCGCATAATAAAGTAAAAGAATCCGGCATAAAGCAAAAATGAAATTAATTCTTCCATTAGTTTTTCCTCTTTTTTTATTGACGTGACTACTATTTGTATTTAAATAGTAAACTTATTCCTCATTTTTTCTCTATCAAATTTTACTAACGATTTTAGGGGGTGTATCTTTGACCGCTGATGAATCTATAGATTCAATCAAGGCACAAATACTATTACCATCGGGAATTCCATCTGGCATCCCCTGCCACTTTGCCAGAGCTTCTTCCATATGATGCTGTAGTTCCATTAGCTGTGCTAGTCGCTCTTTATTGGACTTAAGACGCTGTTGTATAAAATCTCGAACTAATGGGCAGGGAGATGACCCTTTTTTGCTTTGTTCAATAATATGTTTAATTTCTTTTAGCGAGTAACCCAGATACTGAGCTCGCCTGATAAAATCCAGATGCTTAATATCTCGTTCACTAAAAGTCTGATATCCATTATTTTCATTACGTTTGGGTTTAAGCAAACCTATTTTTGCATAATACCTGACCGTATCTTTACTCACATTGCATTTTAGGGCTAACTCACTGACTTGATAAGACATCGTTTAGCTACTATTACAAGCAATCGCAATATTCATTCATTATCTCATCCATTCCGCAATCAGTTTTTGACATTGATTACTCCATATACAGGTTTTGTCCTTACATAGTTTGGAATGATCGGACTGAAAACAAGAACGCTGCTGACTTGCTTTTTGAATAACCCGAACCAGTTCGGTTATTTGAGTAATGTTCTCCGAGTTTTCAACACCAATAGCTTTTGCTAACTGTTGCAAACTAACATGAGTCATTCCTCCGTCTTCTTTGCACACTAAAAGATAGTCAGATATCAGCTTTTCTTTATACTCTTTTTCATCCGGCTGCCTGTCGTTTAGTTGATGACTAACTTTAGATACCCTGGTTTTTGCTTTTTTGAAATTAACAACTGCTGAAACATCTTGATGTTTGGTTATACTGAGTTCAACGCACTTGTTGTTAAAAGCAGATGAAGTATTATCTTTGTGTTCAATCTCACTATTTTTTTGTTGAACTGATCTATCCTGATCGCTTAAATAGATCGCTGCATTTAGCTTAAACTTTGCATTCATTATTTGTCCTCCTTAAAAAGCAATGATTCAAAACCTACCTATTGCATCTGATTTTAAAACATTGGAGTTACACTTATGTCAAGTTTCTACTTTATGTTGGGTGTGATTTAATAGGCTGATATCGTAGCTAAAACCTCTCCTACAAAGGTATCAACTAAAATTCCGTGAGATCAGGTGCTCTCATTTTACTTTTAATCTTGAATTTATTGAAAAGTGTTAATGACTATGTCCACTACTGCTACTTGATGAGTTATGTCCTCGTGAAGATTTGCTCTCTCCTATTTTATTTATTGTTCCATCTCGTCGTATATAAATAAAATCGCCATTAGCGAGTTCCTGCATTTTTCCTTTTTGAATATCAATAGTTTCGCCTGTTTTATCTGTAATTTTTACTACTTTGCCATTATCGATAACCAGATTTGAGCCATCCATCAGGTGTAATGACTCACTACTGTTTTTGGCAGTAGAAGCACATGCAGAAAGTGTAACTAGTAAAACTGAAATTGAGATTAATTTTATTTTCATTGATTTAACCAAATTGTAAGATTGTTATAGAACACCAACATTGATGCCAGTGTTGGGCAATTGATGGGGTTAAAAAAAACGGAAAAAATTATTTTAAAATTTACTGTGCTTAAATGGTTAGCTGAGTTTTGTTAATACTTTTAATGACTGTGATCACTATGATCATGTTTTATTCCATTTTCTAAATTTCTTAGTGATAGAACATAGGCATACACTGACTGAATTTCCCTTTCGTTTAATACAGTTTCCCAGGCTGGCATTGGTGTACCTTCAATCCCTTTTTTTATAATATAAATACGCCCTTGGTCAGAATAATACTTAGTATGTTCAGAATCAGTAAAATCAGCTGGTTTTTGTTTGAATCCAGCAGCGGCTTGACCATTTCCTTTACCATTCTCACCATGACAAACTGCACATGATTTAAAGAATATTATTTTTCCAAGCCTCAGCTGTTCTTCCGTGGCAGGTGGCACAGGATGATTGTATTTATCACCAAGTGCAAACTTTAATCTTTGTTTTACATCATTCATGTGACCCATATGTCCCCCTGAATGACCTCCTTCTGCATGTTTATGATGAGCACTATGTTCTGCATCTTGCTTTTTTTCAGAAATTGAACATCCTGTTGTTATTGATCCAATAACAATTAAAACAGCAGTTCTTAGAGCAAATCTCGTGGATTTCATAGCTTTCCTTTTAGTGCGTGCTTATAGTTGTATTATCACATTCAGTTAAGCAATATTGTGTTCGGTAGAAGTGGCTTCTAGTCACGACCGCAATAATATCAAAAGATAATTGCAGCTAAAGCAGCTCATACAGACGCTGCTTTTTCTTAACTAAATGACAGTGTTGTTAAGCCATAAAATTTAATTAAATCATATGGTTATATGGTGTAATTATTGCCACTATATTTACGGAGTTGACTTCGGCATTACAGTTTTTCCTACCAGCCTAGATAGACAAAAACGATCAATGTTGATGCCCACCCCCACTATGTGTATGCCCGTGTTCATTTTCTTCTTCACTATTTCTTGAGTTGGTAGAAGCACATGCAGTAAGTGTAATTAGGATGAGTGATAAAACGATTGACTTTATTTTCATAGGGTTCACCAGATTAAATGTTGAGTTATTGAAAAATATATTTAGTGTTGATATTCGAATTTTTTTAAATAGTCAGGGTAGAAGAATGATTAATGTTCATGTTGATGACCATCCTGTTTTGGAGGCTGTTCAGTTTCTGTCGTGCCATGCTGCTGATGGTCTTCCTCATTCATAGCGGATTCATCATGTTCAGATCCATGGCTATGATTATGTCCATCAGCACCTTCGGCAACGACAGGCAGTGACTTTACACCTAGACCATAACGATATACGGCTTCAGCGCCTAGCCATCCCGTTACCATTAATGCGCTAGCGGCGATGATTGAAAATGTTAAAAATAAAAAACCAGGTCGGCGATCTTTTCTGGCAATAAAAATAGCCCATACCCCTAATAACAAAAAACTTGAAGCTGTGGGTAATGCCCAGTTTCTATGCAAAGTCATCGCAGCATGAGAGGCACTATCATGGGCAACGCTGTTATAGGCTAACCACCCGGCAAATGCAGTACCCATCGCAAATAAACAACCACTCCATAAAGACCAGTTGGCCATATTAAGCCATTGCTGTTTCCATGAGTTTGTTGTGGACAAACAAGCCGATGCCAAATAGAACAATACTGAAGTACCTAATAACCCCACTGTAAAATGGACTAGCAAGGGATGCCAGTTGGGAATGATTTCTATCACATATTTCTCCTGTATTAGTAGTTATTATAAATAGGGGAAACCAACAAAATACGGACAAATAGATTACAATTCTGTCATTTCTAAAAAATGTCTTGAATAACAAATTGATAACTAACTGGTTTGTTGTAATGGTAGGATGTGCTTCATACCTCAGTGTACCCTGCTTTTTGTTCTTTTATATATAGGTGGATATATACTGTCGCCTGAATCGCTACTCAACATAATTTCAGTTTCATTTCAGGTTGGGCTGATACATTATTCATACCTTAAAAAGAGAGCAACTAAAATGAATACTGAGAACAGTGTAAAAGTTTGGGATTTACCTTTGCGTATTTTCCACTGGTTACTGGTGATTGCTTTTGCAATTGCATATATCACAGAAGACGATTTTTTGAGCGTACATACATGGGCAGGGTATGTTATTTCGGGGTTACTTATTTTTCGACTTATATGGGGGTTTATGGGTGGGCATTATGCACGCTTTGCAAATTTTATCTGCCGACCTAGCGAGTCAATTGTATATTTCAATAATGCACTTGCATTCAAAGCCAAGCGATATATAGGACATAACCCAGCGGGTGCGGTGATGATCATATTGTTACTTGGCAGTCTTGTTATGACAACAATAACCGGTTTTGCAGTCTATGGTGCGGAAGAAAATGCAGGGCCTTTGGCGGTGATAGGCATGGAAAATGAAGAGTTATGGGAGGAAGTGCATGAATTCTTCGCCAACTTGACCTTAGCGCTAGTGTTTATCCATATTATAGGTGTTGCTTTTGAAAGCTTTTTACACAAAGAAAATTTAAGCAAAGCGATGCTAACAGGTTATAAACGTAGCAATGAAAATAAAGAAGTGGGAGAATAAATATACTAACTTACATACTAAAATTAGTTATTTTATTTTTTTCTTTTAGCCAGATTAGCCTGGCGGAGACAGATTACAACCAGGCTAAACAGCTTTTAGAGGCAGGAGAAATATTACCTTTGGAACAAATTCTTGCTAAGCTTTCAAGTCATATTCCTGGACATGTTTTGGAAGTAGAATTAGAAATGGATGCTAAACACGTGATGTATAAAATAGAACTGATTGATCATAAAGGTCTGGTTTGGGAGTTAAGAATTAATGCGAAGACAGGGACTGTAATTGAACATAAACAGGATGATTAATCATGCGACTATTGCTTATTGAAGATGACACTGATTTAGTCCGGCTTTTAAAAAAAGACCTGGAAAAGGCCGGTTTTGCCGTTGATATTGCAAGTGATGGTATTGAAGCAGAGTTTTTAGGGTTTGAGGGTATTTATGACTGCGCAATACTTGATCTTGGTCTGCCGCTGCGCAGTGGATTAGAGGTATTAAAAAACTGGAGGGCAAAGGAAAATACATTGCCCGTTTTAATATTGACAGCCAGAGATGCCTGGTATGAGAAAGTCGATGGGTTTAAAGCAGGGGCAGATGATTATCTTGCTAAACCTTTTTATAGTGAAGAATTACTACTAAGAATCCAGGCATTATTGCATCGAGTTAATCAGCATTCAGCAGGATTACTACAGGTTGCAGGCTTTTCTTTAGATGAAGAAATGCAAACGGTGGCTACAGCAAATCATAAAAAAATTGAATTAACGGGGATTGAGTTTAAATTACTTCGCTATTTATTGCTACACCCTGAAAAAATCATTAGTAAAGCAACATTAACAGAACATATTTATGATGCAGATTCTGATAAAGACAGTAATGTTATTGAAGTGTATATCAGACATTTACGTCGTAAATTAGGCAATTCAGTTATCGAAACCCGTCGTGGGCAAGGCTATGTTTTTAAGGGTAACTCAGTATGAACTCGATACAAGTCAGGTTAAGTATCGGTTTATTTATCAGTCTGGTTTTGGCGTTTAGTTATTTATGGCTATCAACGAATGACTCGATTCGTGCTTTATCTGAAGGTTATGTTGTACAACATTTAAAACATGATGCCGAAAGCATCCTTAATGCGATGAATCTTGATGAGACAAATAGACTTAGTTTAAACTTAAAACAAGTTGAACCTGTCTATCTACGACCTTTTTCAGGCCAGTATTATCAAATAGTAGCAAAAAACACATTCATTAGATCAAGGTCTCTTTGGGATCAAGAGTTGTTAATTCCATATTTAACAGCGGGTGAACAAAAAATATTTTCCCTGATGGGGCCAGAAAAACAACCCCTGCTTGTTATTGCTTCTGGCTTTTATAAGCAAGGTCTTACCTATACTATTGCGGTTGCTGAAGATGTTTCCCCATCACTTGAGAGTGAACAGGCTTTTCGAAATCATTATAGCTATAGCGTAGGCGTTCTGTTGGTTTTGTTGTTAGCTTGCCAAATTTTAATTTTGCGGTTTAGTTTTCGCCCTTTTGAGCAAATACAGAAACAAATAAAAAAACTGAGACAAGGTGAATTACGACAAATGGAGGTACAGATCCCTGATGAAGTTTTAGATTTAGTTGATGAAATTAATCATCTGCTGAGAGTGATAGAGAGTCGATTAAAACGATCCAGGAATGCATTAGGTGATTTAGCGCATGCCTTAAAAATACCATTAACCGTTATACAGCAGTTAATCCAGGGGGATGCACTGAAAGATCAGCTCGAACTTCGCACGTCATTACTAAAGCAAACGACAAATATGCACGGGATTATGCAGCGTGTATTAAAACAAGCCCGGTTTTCCGGAGAGGGTGTTGTCAATTCAACATTCAATGCTCGCAAAGAAGTACCCGAATTAATTGCAGTTTTACAGAATATGTATCGACATAAAAATATATCTATCCGGTTTTCACTCACGGGACAGGAGATGATTGCCATTGATAGAGAAGACATGATGGAGTTACTGGGCAACTTGCTTGAAAATGCCTGTAAATGGGCAAATGCAGATATTATTATTTCAATTAACAATAACCAAGCACTGCAAATAGTGATTGAAGATGATGGTCCTGGGGTTTCAAAACAAAATAGGCTTAAATTAATCAAACGAGGAATGCGGCTCGATGAAATGAATGAGGGGCATGGCCTGGGTTTGTCTATTGTTCAATATATGATTGAGCAATATGGGGGGCAGCTCAAGTTAGATCATTCCAGCCAGTTAGGTGGACTGTTAGTAGAAGTGAATTTCAAATAATGTGGGATGCACTTCTAGTCATCAGCGCAACCTACGTTTCTGGTTTAAAGCAAAAAGTTGGGTACAAAAATTAACAAAGGAAAATAATGCACAATTCACGTCATTTATTAACTCGCTATGCCTGGTTGTCAATTGCTGCAGCTATTGCAACCATTGCGTTGAAAAGTTATGCCTATTGGTTAACAAACTCGGTTGGCTTATTGTCAGATGCTCTGGAATCTTTGATTAACTTAGTTGCAGCAATAATTGCTTTAGCTGCATTAACTCTAGCTGCAAAACCTGCCGACGAGGATCATAGCTATGGGCATGATAAAATAGAATATTTTTCCAGTGGAGCTGAAGGGGTTATGATTTTGCTGGCAGCGGTGAGTATTGCCTATACTGCCTGGGAAAGATTACAAAATCCTCTGCTAATTCAACAGCTGGATTTAGGCCTTATTATCTCCTGTATCGCAACACTAATTAATTTAATTGTTGCTAAAATTTTAATATCTGCAGGTAAAAAATATCATTCCATTACTTTGGAAGCAGATGGCAGACACCTGCTAACCGATGTCTGGACTACGGTTGGTATAGTTGCTGGAATCGGGGCACTGGCAATATTGCAATGGCTAGGATATGAAGGCTGGGAGATTCTGGATCCAATTATCGCCATGCTTGTTGCTGTTAATATCCTCTGGGCAGGTATCAGCTTGATTCGACGTGCTTTTGCAGGGTTAATGGATGTTTCCTTAGACAAAAATGAACTAGACATAATTAAAAGGATATTAGATAGTTATGTTCAGCAACAGGGGATTGAATACCATGAGTTAAGAACGCGTTATTCGGGTTCGAAGCGGTTTTTATCTGTGCATATTCTGGTGCCGGGTGACTGGACAGTACAAAAAGGTCATGACTTGTTGGAGCTGATTGAAAGTGAGCTAAGCCATCAGTTCGATAGAATAGATATAGATACGCATCTTGAACCCGTAGAGGATATCGCCTCATGGCAACATTAAACACAGGTAATTGTTTTACCTGAAATTAATGTTTTATGTGCTACAAAACACAATAACTTATAAACTCGAACAGGTATTTCAATGTCAAATATTCAAGCTATGATTGAAAATCAACTCACTAAGCTGGAATCCAGTGAATATTATCAAAAATTAAAAGCACTACCATCGACACAACGGTGGATAGTTATTGGTGGGATTTTTATTATGTCACAGATATTAGTCTTTGGACTTTTATATCTGTTATTCGGAAAAATTGTTGTTATTGGTTTTTTTGCCAGTATTGTTGCAGGGTTAGCAACTGGGGTAGGCGCATTGCCCGCTCTATTTTTTAAAGAGATTTCTGACAAACTGTTCAGTAGTCTACTGGGTGGAGCCGCAGGTGTCATGTTAGCCGCCACCACTTTTTCATTGTTGGTGCCGGGAATTGATGCGGGCAATCAATTATGGCCAGGTAAAGGATTTTTGGTGGTTGCTGCCGGTATGGCATTTGGTGCAGTATTTTTACACCTTGCAGATCAACGCTTACCTCATTTACATTTTGATTCAGTACCTGATGCCAGTCATGAGTCATTGCAAAAAATCTGGTTATTTATTGTTGCCATTACCATTCATAATTTTCCGGAAGGCATGTCTGTTGGGGTTAGTTTTGGGTCAGGGGATATGAAAAACGGGATAGTTTTAGCTATTGCCATCGGTTTGCAAAATATACCGGAAGGCCTGGCAGTAGCATTGCCACTGGTTGGTTTGGGGTATAACAAATGGAAAGCTGTTGGTATTGCAACTTTAACAGGACTGGTTGAACCCGTTGGCGGTTTGCTGGGTATTTCTATGGTTACCGTTTTTACGCCAATCTTACCCATTGCAATGGGCTTTGCTGCAGGAGCAATGTTATTTGTTATCAGTGAAGAGATTATTCCTGAAACACATTCCAAGGGACGTTCCCGGCTTGCAACTTTCTCATTAATACTTGGTTTTATTATTATGATGAGTCTTGATAATATGCTTTCTTAACGGACAGATACGGATCTAAATACTCTGAGTTTATAAGAAAATCATTTAAAAACAAGTAGGGTATGTTGAGGTACGAAGCGCATTTACAGTTTAACCTGAATCCGTGACTCCACAGCGGTCAAAATTGATGAGTGAAGCTAAGCCCTCCCTGTGAAATCAATATTTCACGCCCTGTTATCCACATTGAAGTCACGGATTCAGGTTTAAGTGTTTGGATGGAAAGCGCAAAATAACAGTTGTACCTTGTCCTATTTTGCTTTTGATGGAGACAGTGCCTTTATGTAATTCCATGATTGATTTTACAAGTGATAAACCTAAACCAGTTCCCTGTGTGTTTTTTACTCTTGCTTTATCCGCTCTGTAAAAACGATCAAATATTTTTGATAAATCCACTTTATTGATTCCGATGCCATTATCGCAAACATGAACTTCAGTATAGAGTTCTGAGGGTACAGCCCGTATTAGGATTTTACCTCTCTTATCGGTATAGCTGATTGCATTAGAAATAAGATTATTCAGAGCTCTCCGCAATAAAAGTGGATCAGCAAAAATTTTAGCCCGGCCAGTCACTCTAAGCTTAATTTTTTTATCAGCGGCTAAACTTTCATAATATGTACAAATAGTTTTCAATTCATCTTCAAGTACTAAAAAATGACCATGTATTTTAGTTTCCGGTGATTCTGCTCTGGAAAGAAACAGTAGTTCTTCAATCATTCGATTCAGCAGATTAAACTCCTCCATATTGGACTCCAGTACCTGTTGATAGCCCGAAAGTGTAGGCTGTCTGGATAGTGCAATTTCTGTTTCTACCATTAAGTTATTAATTGGGGTACGTAGTTCATGTGCTAAATCTGCTGAAAATTGGGATAGTCTGGCAAAGGATTCATTAAGTCTGTTCAACATTTCATCAAAAGCAGATGCGAGTAATACTAATTCTTTTGGCCATTTTTCAGAAGAAATAGGCTCAGATAAATGGTTTATACTGATGCTTTGTACTGCTTGAGTGATTTTATTTAAAGGCTTTAAGCCTTTTCGGGTAATCCAGAAACCAGTAATCGTTGAAAAACAAAAGCCTAATACCAGAACCAAACCCAACATTTTTTGATATTGCAACAGTACTTTTTCATCTTGTGTTACGTTAAGTGCTGTCTGAACTTGCCAATAGCCAGCCATATTGTCAGTTACTGGTAGATATTGAGTGGTTAATAAAAAAATCAGTCCATCTTCTGTTTGTTTTTTTTCCTCAAATGCAAATAGCCTCCCTTCGGTCTGTTCAGGAAAAACCTGTAGAGGGAATAGGGATGACATGTTTTCTGTTTCAACAATTATTTGCTGTTGTGAATTAAGTAGGCGAAAGTAAGAATAATGTGCTGAAGAGGGATGAAAAGAGGCGCTATGGGTTTGATTAGCATGTGTTGCCCCTTCTCTTACTAATTGTTTTAATAGGTTTTGGTCAAGGGGTGATTTTTGCAGAACCTTCTGTAACTCTGTTAATTCAGAAACCAGTAGCTCCTTATGTTCATGGTCAATATTAGTCAGCAATATCCAATAAAGAAAACCACAAGCCAGTAATAGGCCAGTACTGGCTGTTATGACATAAAGTGTGACTAATTTCCCTGCTATTGACCATTGCGCTGAGGATTTAACGTTTTTCGAAAACATAACCAATTCCTCGAACAGTATGGATTAATTTATGGCTAAAACCATCGTCTACTTTACGCCTTAGCCGTCTAACAGCAACATCAACCACATTGGTGTCACTATTAAAATTAATCTCCCAAACCTGTTCGGCAATAAAAGTACGAGCCAAAACCTCGCCTTGTCTTCTGGACATTAACAATAACAATTGAAATTCTTTAGGCGTTAAATCAATTCTAATGCCGTTGCGTTTAACTTGATGCTTTATTGCATCAATTTCCAGGTCAATAATGTTGATAATATTAATTTCTCGTACGGGACCTCTACGGAGTATTGAGCGAATACGCGCCAATAACTCAGAAAAAGCAAAAGGCTTGACCATATAATCATCCGCCCCCAGTTTTAAACCTTTTACTTTATCTTCAACAGTATCTTTTGCGGTTAAGAGCAATACAGGTGTTTGTTTTTTTGCCAGCCGTAAATCTTCCAAAATAGACCAGCCATCTTTCTCAGGTAGCATTACATCCAGAATAATCAGGTCATAATGAATATGGTCAATGTTATGCTGGCCATCCATACCATTAGTCGCAATATCGACTGCAAACCCTTCCTCGGTAAGTGCTTTAGCAATAAAAGAAGCTGTTTTTTTTTGATCTTCAATAATTAAAATATGCATTGAGCTGTGTCCTAATAGTAACCATTCAATCCCCCTCTTTGAAAAAGAGGGGTTAGGGGAGATTCTATAAACAAATGCTTTTAAAAATCCCCCTCAATCCCCCTTTTTCAAAGGAGGAAGTGAACGATAACTCCTAATAAGTATGATGACAGAACAATATCCATCATTCCTTTTCATTTATTTCCCTTTCTGATAATTATAAAGCTTTTCTGAACTTACATTACACAGGGATACTTATTTTTAATTTTTGATGGACATACCGCTAACAATGGAATTGATGTTTCCAGTTAGACACCTGTTTACTTGCAATGAATATTTAAAACTTGACTGTAACCCCAACTCTGAAGTTAATTGGTTCAACAGGATGGAAGTGAATGTCATCCACGCCGCCTGCTGCTTCACCCTGTAAGCGGGAGGTATAGTAATAATCAATAGCACTGTCTTTACGGTTAAGTAAATTGAATGCTTCTGCTTGAATAGAGAAATTTTCATTAAATTCATAGCCTAATAAAGCAGATAAAAGAAGCGTGCTTTTAGAACGGATACTGTTATCTTCAATTAGCGGGCGAGGGCCAAAGAAACGTAGTCTGGGACCACCAAAAAAACCATGGAAATCGTGGACAGTTGCGCCTGCAGCAGCAACGGTTTCTATTGAACCGGGTATGTAATTTCCTTCTGCAGAATCACCTCTAAATTGTGCTTTAGAGTAACTGAAGTCAAGATCAAAAGTTAGCCAGTCAGTGGGTGAATAATAGTTGGCTAGTTCAAATCCATATCGGCGACTTGCCCTGTTTATTTCAGTTGAACCTGCATCACCAGTAAAGATAAGTTCAGAATCGATATCCATCCACCAAAAAGCCACGGTACTTTGTAGGCCTTGTACCCAGGTTGTGCGGGCACCTATTTCAGCGCTGTAAGTTCTTGAAAGTGGTTTTGCCGGTGCTTCAGCTTGTCGAGTTGCAGGGTTAATCTGAGTATTAATACCACGACCATCATTACTATGAAAACCAAGACCGCCATTTAAGTAAAGTTCGGTTTCAGCCCAAGGCCCTAAAACAATCCCCAGTTTTGGGCTTACGATACCATCGTATACTTCACCATTATTGTTAGCGATATTACTATTGCCCACTTTAAACCTAAAGCCATCGAAACGAACACCAATATTTGTTCGCAACCAGTCGTTCCATTGTGTTTTATTATCAAGATAAGGGCTTATTCTGGTAACCCACACATCATCAGAACGAACCGTTGATAGAATATCTCTTTTTTTAGTTAAAAATAGACCATTTCTTATATTATCGTTACGAATTTGTAAACCAAAAGTGGTTTCTGAATCTGCATCACCTATTTGATGATAAATGGTATGACTCCCTTTAAGACCAGTTGTCCAGCGCTCATCAGGCTGTGTGAATTGATCTCCATTAACTGGGTCTTCTAAAAAATAAGTGAAATTTGAATATAAAGCCATACGTGAATAGATACCATAGGCCATGATTTTTGTATAACTGTCGCTAGTGTGTTTATGCCATTCAGTAGTGAGGCTGTATCGACGACTGGCACCCCCATCTGTAGGGTCAATACTTTCAAAACGATCAATTAAGCCAGAAGTGACTGCACGCTCAGGAATTTGATCGGTTGCATTCCAATCAGCTTTAGATGCCATTGCTGTGATACTCCAGCCGGAATCATCATTTTCAACTTGATAGCTCATGACTCCGTTAAATTTTAAATAATCATTACTAACCGTCCAGGGGCCACCTTTATTAACAACTTCACCTGCGTATAACAGTTCACCTGAACCTAGTGTTGAAGAACCTGTTACTAATCCACGATAATAGTCAAACATGCCTCCTGTAAATTTTATTGTGGTTTCAGGAAGACTTTTAAAGTATTGAATATTGGCCGCACCTGTACTAGAAAAATCACCATATTCAGCAGCATAACTTCCTTTTTTAAAGGCAACCGTTTCAATAAGTTCTGGAATTAAAAAATTAGTATCCATCCAGCCTTGACCATGAGAATGGGATGTTTGATTAATAGGTACACCGTCAATTTCAGTTAAAAAATCAGTTCCGTGATCCAAATTAAAACCACGAAGATAATATTGGTTGGCCTTACCTTCGCCGCTATGCTGAGATGCTATCATCCCAGGGACTGTTTCTAAAACTTCACCTGGTCGACTGATGGGACGAAATTTTAACTGTTCTTGGCCCACATGACCTTGAGAAGCACTTTCGGCGATTCCTATTAGATTATCTGAACGATTAGTAATGACCATGTTTTCTAACTGTTCTGGATCTTCAGTAGATGTGCCTGTATCAACAGGGTGTGCATGTCCTATTGGGCTTAATAATAAACTGCCTAATAAGGTAATAAGCTGTTGTTTAGCGGGATAAGTAAGCGTCTTTTTCATAGATAGATGAGTGGATTATTTTTGTTATTATTAATTTTCCGATAAATATTTTATTAGAAAATATTATGATATTTATTTGTGTCACAATAATACAAAATGGAAACCAACGGGAGGATGACAAAATGATTACAAATTTGTCATAAAGTTGTTGCCTCATAAAGAACAGTGACAGAATCAAGTTCATTACTGCTTATTTTTATTGGCTACCAATTTAAGACGGGGCAAACAACGCATAATCTTGTTCCAATGCTCTGTGTTGGAATGTGTGCAGGAACGCTCTGCGTTCCGCGACGCAGAGCGTCGCCCCATGAATTCCCACGCGGAGCATTGGAACTAGAAAATACTTAATGATCGAAATAAAGTTGGTTATTTCATTTTCTGATGATCATGAAGCTTTCTGGGGTTAACTTTACGCCACAGATGCTTATTATTCATCATGATCAAACCACCATCCTTTAATTCCATTTCTACACCATTTTTCATGCTGACTGGGTGTCCATTTCGATCGGTCATGTGCATAGTATTATCTTCATTGATAAAAACATAAGATCCGTTTTTGAGTTCTATCGGTCCTGTATTAGTCACCTGCATAGCCGGCTGAATCGGCTTGGTTGCCTCAGTAGCGCATGCAGATACTAAAAATAATAATGGTAATAATGCTAATATTTTCATAATGTTCTCCTAATAATGATTGAATTTATTTTTAGAAATATATTTTTTTTGTAAACCCCCTTTATTGATAAAAAACCATAGATGTCATTACTAATGACATCCGTTTGAAATGATAATGAATACTTATTGTAAATATTTGTCATTACCCTTTTTCGTTTGAAATCTGAGCCTGCCGTCTTTTCAGCCATTCCTGAAATTCTAATACCAGGCTGTAAATAACGGGAAATACCAGTAAACTCAATAACAAAACTGTAAACATTCCGCCTAAAACAGGTGCAGCAATCCGTTGTGTCACATCGGCGCCAGTACCATCACTCATCATGATGGGTACTAATCCAATCATGGTTGAAAAGGCGGTTATGGCAACAGGTCGAACCCGTAAAGCCGTTGCAGCGGCTACAGCTTCACTGATTTCAGGTGAGGTTAATAGCCGCTGTTTACGCTCACGTAACTTAGCCACTTCTATATCTATAAAATTGAGTACCATGACGCCTGTTTCTGCGGCGGTACCGGCCAAGGCGATAAAACCGACATAGACTGCCACTGATAAATTAAATCCATAGAGGTAAACCAGCCAAACACCTCCAATTAAACCAAAGGGAACGGTAAGCATCACAATAACGGGTTCTGTCATATTGCCGAAAGTGAGATATAGCAAAAAGAAGATGAGCAAGAGTGTTATCGGTACTACGATTTTTAGGCGTTTAGCGGCTCTTTCCATATATTCAAACTGACCTGACCATGAGACAGTATAGCCTGCGGGGATTTTAACTTGTTGCGCCAAGACTTCTTTTGCCTTGCTAACAAAGCCACCAATATCAGAGGTGCTAATATCCACATATATCCAGGCATTGGGGCGAGCATTTTCACTTTTGATAGACGGCGGGCCACGTCTTAATTCCAGCTTTGCGACTAATGCCAGAGGAATTTGACTGCCTGTTGGTGTAGGAATTAATACCCGTTTTAAGCTTTCCTGGTTATCCCGCAGTTCACGCGGATAGCGTAAGTTGACTGGATAACGCTCTAGACCTTCAACGGTTTCTGTAATATTCATACCGCCAATTGCACTGCTAATAACATCTTGTACATCACCCACTGTTAAGCCATAACGTGCTGCGGCTTCTCGGTTAATATCAAAATCCATATAGTAGCCACCTACTGCGCGATCACCAAAAGCTGAGGTTGTTTCTGGCAATGTTTTCATTGCCATCTCAATTTTTTGTGAGACATCTTGCAACACATTCAAATCAGGCCCGGATACTTTAATGCCGATAGGCGTTTTAATCCCCGTAGACAGCATATCAATTCGAGTTTTAATCGGCATAGTCCAGGCATTGGCAACCCCTGGAAATTGAATGGCTTTATCCATTTCACTCATTAATTCCTGCGTAGTTTTATCTGGATCAGGCCATTGCTCTTTGGATTTTAAGCGAATAGTGGTCTCCATCATGGATAAAGGTGCTGAATCAGTGGCAGTTTCTGCTCGGCCGACCTTGCCAAAGACATGATGAACTTCTGGAAATGTTTTTAAAATTTTATCCGTTTGCTGAAGCAATTCTTTAGCTTTAGTAATGGATATACCAGGGAAGGTCGTTGGCATATATAAAATATCACCTTCATCCAAAGGGGGCATAAATTCACTGCCAATTTTAGATAATGGATAAGCCATTGAGCCCAACAATAAGGCGGCAATGATTAAAGTAATTCCACGAAAACGCATAGCAACATTTAATACAGGGGTATGTAAAAAATGTAAGCCTCGATTAATCGGGTTTTTATGTTCGGGTATCACTTTTCCGCGGATAAAATAACCTAACAATACGGGTACAACGGTAACCGTCAAAATTGCCGCAGCTCCCATGGCATAAGACTTTGTAAAGGCAAGTGGACTAAATAAACGGCCCTCCTGAGCTTGCATGGTGAAAATTGGGATAAATGAGACGGTAATAATCAATAATGAGAAAAATAATGCGGGTCCGACTTCACTGGATGCATCACGAATGGCTTGCCAGCGTTCTTCAGAGGTGAGTTCCCGTTCTTTTTCTTCCCGCATTTCTGCTAAATGTTTATGCGCATTTTCGACCATCACAATAGCACCATCAACCATATCGCCAATGGCAATTGCAATGCCTCCAAGGGACATGATATTGGCATTTAATCCTTGGAAGCGCATCACGATAAAGGCAATTAAAATACCGAGCGGCAAGCTAATAACGATGACCAGAGAAGAACGTAAATGCAATAAAAACAGGCCTACCAACACACTGACAATAATAAGTTCCTGTATCAATGCATCATTGAGCGTTTCAACCGCTCGACCGATTAAGTCGCCCCGGTCATAGACAGGGATAATTTCAACTCCCTCGGGTAATCCTTTTTTGAGTTCTTCCAGTTTTGCTTTAACCGCATTAATTGTGGCCTGTGCATTTTCGCCAAAGCGCATAATAATAATGCCTGCAGCCACTTCACCTTCACCATTCAGCTCGACCAAGCCACGTCGTAATTCGGGGCCTAAATGAATATGGGCAATGTCTTGTAAGCGGATGGGGGTACCATTATTATCTACACCAACAGGAATCGTATTGAGGTCTGCGATAGAACGAATATAGCCTAAGCCCCGTACCATATATTCGGTTTCTGCCATTTCAACTAAACGGCCGCCAACATCATTATTTGAACGAATAATCGCCTGTTTTACTTTTGAAAGCGGGATGTTGTAGGCCTGTAAAGCATTTGGATCAACTTCTATTTGGTATTGTTTAACAAAGCCGCCAATAGAGGCAACTTCAGCCACTCCTTTTACTGTTTGCAGAGGGTAACGTAAGTACCAGTCTTGTATAGAACGCAATTGGGCCAAGTCATGCTTTCCTGTCTTATCTATTAGGGCATATTCGTATATCCAGCCCACACCTGTTGCATCAGGCCCTAGAGTTGGAGTGACGCCTTGCGGTAAATCGCCACTGACATAATTTAATGATTCCAAAACTCTTGAGCGCGCCCAATACAAATCAGTTCCGTCTTCAAAAATAATATAAACAAATGACAGTCCAAAAAAAGAGTAGCCACGGACGACCTTAGAGTAAGGCACGGCAAGCATAGCAGTGGTTAGAGGGTAGGTAACCTGATCTTCAACGACCTGAGGTGATTGCCCCGGATACTCGGTAAAAACGATTACTTGTACATCAGACAAATCTGGAATGGCATCAAGGGGCATGTTTTTGTATGACCAGTACCCGCCAAAGCCCAGTAAAATGGCTAAAATAAGGACTATTCCTCTATTTTTAATTGAGCCTTCAATAACGGAGCTAATCATTGTTCATCTCCATGTTGTGGTTCTTATGTTTCATATTGGCGTGATCGGGCATATCCATATTTTGATCCATTTTTTTCATGCTGGAAGGATCAGGCATCTCCATGCTGTGGTTCTTATGTTTCATATTGGCGTGATCGGACATATCCATATCTTTCATATTCGAGTGTTCAGTCATACCCTGTTGCTCGAGAGAGTCCGCTGATTCTGAGTTAGAGCTTATTGTTTTTAACATTTTAGCCGTGGCTTCACGTAATTTAGATTCTGAATCAATCAGGAATTGCGAAGAGGTAACAACCGTTTCACCTATTTTAAGTCCTTTTAATACAGCGACTTGCCCATTTGAAGCAAGTCCCAGAGTAACGATCCGAGGTTCAAATTTACCAGGCTCCCTTACCACAAAAATTTGGTTACGAGATCCTGATCTAATCACTGCCTCAGAAGGAATAACGACCGAGTTTACTTGCAGTCCAGCATAAATGGTGACGTCTGCAAACATCTCTGGTTTTAATAGGAACTCAGGGTTATCAAAAACTAAACGGACTTTAATTGTGCGTGTTTTAGCTTCTGCATAAGGGTAGATATAGGTCAAATGACCTTTAAAAATTTTACCCGGTACACCAGCCAATTGCATTTCAACGGCATCACCTTCTTTAACCCAGGGAAGTTCATACTCATAAATATTGGCATAAACCCAGACTTTGCTTAAGTCGGCAATCATATAAATTTCTGTGGCGGGTGTTACAAACTGGCCTTCACGCGCACCAATTTTCATGACGATACCACTCTCTGGGGTATGGATATGTAAGCTTTTTTTAACCTTATGACTCCGTTGTAGCTCTCGCATTTGATGCGCTGGAACATCGAGTAGCTTTAATCGCTCACGAGAACTTTTAACCAGCTCTTCTGCACCCTTTCGAATATCTTCAATAGGACTGTTTTCTAGAGCTTTTAGATTATTTAAAGCAAGAATATACTCTTGTTGACTGGCAACCAATTGTGGAGAATAAATACTTAATAAGTCCGTATTTTTTTTAACCCATTGTCCTGTTTTATCAACATGAAGTTTTTCAATCCAGCCTTCAGTTTTAGGGTGTAGATGTACCATGCGCTCTTCATCATAAGCAACTCTGCCTACAGCTCGTACCGTATGTGACAGCGTGGCATTAATGGCTTTGGTTGTGCGCACACCGATACTCTGCACCGTAGCACCATCAATTTTTACGGTTCCCTCCGGTTCATTGGTATCGTTTTCATCTTCTGCATAGACTGCAACATAATCCATACCCATGGAATCTTTAGCTGGCGTGGGGGATGTTACAGAGGGATTCATCGGACTGCGATAAAATAGTATCTTGCGTGTTTTAGGTTTGTCGCTTTCTGCATAAACAGGAACATAGTCCATGCCCATTGAGTCTTTTGCCGGAACGGGTGAGGTTACAGATGGATTCATTGGACTACGATAAAATAGGATTTTTTTCGTTTCTGCTCCAGCTGTCGCTTGTATGGTTTCTTGCTTTGAACCCGCTAACCAATAGCCACCGGCTAACCCAGCGACCAACATGATAGGTGCAATAATAAAGACAGACTTATTCATAAATTTCTTCCTTGCCGACTACGGCAGTCAATTGTGCTAATGCTTGATGGGCTTCAGTTAAAGCCTGCCAATATTGAGTTTCATAGTTATATAAAGTGATTTGACTGCGTACCAGATTTAAAAAATCAACCTTGTTGACCTGATAGCCCGCCAGCATGGATGCGACGGTTTGTCTAGCCTGTGGAATAATGCCACTTTTAAATAATACCGTTTGGTTTTTAGTTTGATGAAAGTCACTGTAGGCGGTTGATATTTCAGCTCTTACATTGTTCCATTGGTCTTGTAAGGCATAGCGTTGCTGCATCAGTTCACTGCTGCGCTGATCAACTGCCTTTTGCTGTTTAGTGGCGGCAAAAATAGGGATATTCATACTGAGTTTTAAGCTAAGAAAATCAGCACGCTCCCGTCCAGCCAATGTATCTTTACGGCCTCCGTAAAATGCACCGACTTTAAAATCAGGAAAAAAATCTTTTTTAGCCAGATCAAGTCGTGATTGGGCTGCATTGATGGATTTTCGTCTGGAAGCCAGTATGGCGCGATAGCTTTCGGCCTGTTCAAATAACAGGGATTCTGCTTGGAGTGTAGGCAAGTCTTCCTTAATTTGTTTGGGAATTTTAAATACCTGGTTAGCAGGTTGATCAAGCAAGGCATTCAGCTGTGCCTTGGCTTTGTCTATCGCACCTGTTAAGCGGATTTCAGTATCTAATAATTTAGAGAGTTCCAGTTGCGCCAATAACACATCCTGTTGCAAGCCTTCACCCACTTCATATTTTGTTTGGGCAATTTTTACAAATTGACGTAACAGGTTTTGGTTGACGAGGATAATTTCTAAGGCTCTGTCCAGGTAAAAGTGTGCCCACCATGTTTTTTTTACATCGCGTAAAAGTCGAAAACGGGCTTCAGTCACATCATGCGTTGCCGCTTCTGCTTGATACGTGGCTGCCTGTGCACGCAAAGCGAGCTTGCCAAAAAAAGGGATTACCTGAGAAATACCACCCTGCATTTGGGTCATATTTTCCTGACGAGTATCGAAGGTATCGACTGGCAAATTTAAAGCGTTAAAGCTAATCACCGGATCAGGTAAGCTGCCTACTTGTGACGGTATAGCTGCCATGGCTTCGGAGCGTGCCTGAATTTGCGCCAGACTGGGGTTGTCTTGCACAGCAATATCTAGCGCTGATTGCAGTGTTAATAGTGTTGTCTGTTCTGCGTTAACAATGCAGGATAAAACCAGCAGCATGAAAAGTGCGGTGGTTTTGTAGGGTAAAATCATAAGATCCTCTTACACAAGGGAGAAAAAGACTGGCATAACCAGTATGTGTATTTAGAGGAATGAGTGGAATATTGAACTTTAATCAGACCTAGTTCATATTTACCGCTGGTAATTATGCAGTAATTATATTCTAGGAAGACTGATTATAGTTTTGAATGACCTTAAGACTAAAACGCTACTTTCAGGCAGTCAAAAGCATAAAGCAATAAGCACACAAATCCTCTGTTAGAGGATAGATATCGGGGGTCTTAATTCGGAAGATAAAACGATAGTATGAGGTGAAGCGTATTCAAAAAATGAATAGTAGTGCGAAGTCACTGTGCTAATAGTTTGCACAGAAGAGGTTATGCCATAACCGCCACATATATGAACAGCACAGCTACTGCTGTTATGACAGTCCATATCTGTTTTTTTATTCTGAGATTTTTTAAGATTTTTTTTATGATCAGAATGATTCATATCATTAACTGACTGAGCCATAGAAAAAGACTGACTTTCTGACAAATGACCAGACATATCCATCCCCGCACAATGGTCAAACGCCGATGCAATGGGCGTTATCAGCATCATCAGGATGAGTAGAATTGGCAAGCCTTGTTTTTTCATTTCTAAGTCATTAAAAATTTTCTTAATTTCAGAATAGGCTAATTGATAACCATTGTCAATTAAATATTTCTTATTTGTTGTGCTCGCGTATATTTTCCTTTCAGAAAGACAATTTGTTTGAACTTTTATTGATTCTTGCTATCATTTACAGCATGAAACAAGCGAGTATTTATTTTTTAGCATTTTTGACTTTTTGGATGTCCACCTGGATGGTGACGGATATTCATGACTGGTCGCTTGTGGATGCTGATCAGCCTCACCCTGTTTTTTCTGCGCAACAGTCTCATTCTGAATCTGATATTCAAACCGTCTCTCAAGACCATACTCCGCACTGCGGAGTTTGTAGTTATGATCATGGCGGACACATGGGGCAAACACTGGCTACATATTCCACCGTAGCAAAAAGCTTTCCTGCACAAAATACCCCCAAATCTTCCCTTCAATCCGAATTCTGGTATTCCAGAAGAATAGCTCCCAAAATACGCCCTCCTATTGCCTAATTTCTTGGCATTTCAGTTACTTTGATTCGTAGGATGTGCTGACGAAAGGAAGCGCATCAATGTGGAGCTGAAAAAAGAAAATGTATTACTGATGCGTTTGGCAATTGCTTCTGCGTTGCTCTACTACGTACAATCCAGTTGCTACCTCTTTTATCTGCACCTCAGCACACTATTAATGTGCTTTCTGCTAATCCACTGCATTGATGCGTTTCCTTTCGTCAGCACATCCTACAGAGTCTGTTAGTAACTATTGAAATAATGCCTTTTATAAACCCGAGTCTTAATAATTAATTAGGGCATCAAGTGTCGTTTAAATTAGGAGGTTCAGTGAACCCACAAGAAAAAATCAATCCTTTTAAAAAATACCTATGGCCTTTAAGTGGCTTAGTGTGTTTTTTATTTCAATCAGCCGTATTGGCAGAAACAAAACCTTATGCTATTCCTTCGCCACCCAATATGCTGGAGCAACGCGTTGAGTTAGTTGAGCCTCAAGGTGCTTTGTCACTGACAGAAGCTTTATCCTTAGCATTGCTACATAATCCGACATTACAAGAGTTTGCCTGGGGAATTCGCATCAGCGATGTGAAAACCTTACGAGCAGGTTTATTGCCTAATCCTGAATTGGATGTTGAGGCAGAAAACTTTTTAGGTTCAGGGCAACAGCGTGATTTTGATCAAACTGAAACCACGGTAGCCATCAGCCAGCTGTTTGAATTAGGCGGAAAACGTGCTAAGCGTGAGGCATTAGCCATGACCGAACGTGATTTAGCGCTTTGGGACTACGAAACTAGGCGGTTAGATATTATTTATCAAGTAGCTACGCGTTATATGGCAGTCGTCGCTAATCAAGCTCGTCT
>JALSLW010000030.1 GCA_026988155.1 Methylomonas sp.
CAATTAGCATTTGCTTTAGACGTATTCAAAACAGGAATTTCACTCTCTAATAGCTTGGGAGATAGGTATTGTCAAAATATAGTTCATAATGAAAAGAGAATAAACGCTACACTGACCCCAATTATTCCTGACCCCAATTATTCCTGACCCCAATTATTCTGACCCCAATTATTCTTCCTGACCCCACTTATTCCACTTATTTTAATGCATTGCAAGTGCATGGGCTGAATAAATGTCCAGACCATGGGATAGACGGATTTGAACGCTACGCCGCTTTAGCGGTGCTGTCTCGAAACATTCAAAAGATTGGCTGTATAGTACGGGACAGAGAAAGAAAACTACTCGAAGAACAAAAAAAAGCGGCTTAGGCAAAGATTCAATAGCATGAGAAGCACCCTGACAGGATTGCTGTGTCCAAAAAATGGTTTTTTACACTCTTATTGGCTAGGCAATGGAGTTCTGCATTAAAAAGTGAAGGATTGTCAATAGGATAGTATCCATTATGAGTGGATATTTTTTGATTTATTTTGGTTTATGCTTTTTCGGTCAGGCACTAGTTATCGAAAAAAGCTAATAATTCGGTTCGCTTTAGTTTTTTCTTAGTCTGTTTACTGTCCTCATCAAGACTGGATCTATGAAAAATGTTCTTTGCCATGTCTAAACCAATTACGCTATTATTCAGGCAGGTTAATTGTTAGCCAACTCAATCACAGAGCTTTAAGGAAAATCTATGCGTAAAAAAATAATCACCGCTGAACAGCAGGCAACAAACTCTTCAGAGCAGACTTGGCTTGACCTTGAGGCGATTGCAGGTGTAGAAATAACTTCAGAGGAGGCTGATTATCCCATTGAAGGGGCTTTAGTCGAAGGTCGTACTTCAGGCTGGCGAGCAGATGCACCCGGAAAGCAGATGATTAGACTTGTTTTTAAAAAACCGGTGCAACTCAGGATAATCAGCTTGAGTTTTGTTGAGACCGGTATAGAGCGTACACAGGAATATCTTTTGCGCTATTCGTCAGATGCAGGAAAGTCATCTCATGAAATACTGCGGCAGCAGTGGAATTTTAGCCCGGAAGGTACAACTAGCGAGGCAGAAGAACACCATGTAGATCTGCAAACAGTTTCTATACTTGAATTGATTATTATTCCTGATATTGGCGGAGGAGAAGCAAAGGCTTCTTTGGAAAAGCTGCGACTTTCTTCATAACCGGTTTCAATCTATAAAAAAACTTACCCTGCTAGCTAGATATTTTTGTTGATAAGTAAACTTAACCCAGAAGGGGGCTCTTGTTAGCCGCTAAGCATTCATCTATATTCTTTTTCGGGATAAGCAAAAAATGTTTTTTGAAATACGCTGAATATGTTTCATTGCACAAGTCGCATGGCAGTCTTTGCTGAAAAGCTTTGTTTTTTCCAATAGGCAAATATCCCAATGCCATTAAGTTAAGAGGTTTATAGAGCTAATTAAGCTTGGAGACGGGGCTTTAGCCTTGTATTTGTAGGGACTAAAGTCTCTCGTCCGAATGGTTTATGCTTAATTTAACGACATTGGGCAATATCCCCTTGGAACAATAGAATAAAGCTCTTTTCCTACCCTGCTATAAATTCATGCGGTATTCATTATCCAGGCGTACTCTGTTAAATACCGTAACAGAGGAATACCGCCATGAATATTCTGAAAAAATCATCATTGCTGGTTTTAATCTTATTATTAAGTGGCTGTGCACATCACTCTGGATATTACTCCGGACATTCAGATTTTGGTGCAGTAGGCATTAGTATAGATGCCCGCATACCTCTCCAGGCCTATTCCCGTCATTATCAGCATGATACTTATCGGCCTAGGTCTATACGGCGTAGACACCGCAACTATAACTCTCATCATGATAGTCGCCACTATGACAGGTACGGCTATTACAGGTCTAATAGATATGGCAGTAAACATGGCTCAAACCATAGTTATGATAGGCATTATAGAGACTATTCCCATTATCGAACAAAAAAGAGAAGGGATAGACATTGGGGTGGCAGAGGCTCAAGGCTTGATCATGTTAGAGATAGATAAATTATAAATGCCGAGTGATATTGTTATTCTCCGTTCCTAAATTTAATTGCTGACATTATTGTCAGTGACATGACAATAATGTCAGGTGTGTCAGTTCAAAAGCAATTGAATTTATTAATTGAAAGAGACGTTAATAGTTTTTAGCCCATCCTGTACGCCTTGTACGCTCTTAATCGGCAATAAGAGTGTATGAGTTATTATTCTTAAACTGAAAAATGGCATAAATTATGCTGTTTATATTCACAATACTACAGTTAATAGCCAAACCTACTGTGAAGTAGGGTCGGAAAGTTTCAGGTCTCTATTATTAAAATAGAGATTGCTGAGCCGCGATATATTGAATAAAAATCATTTAAATGTAGGGAGGAGGTATCTATTGAAATGTCTGTTATGGCAGGTGCCTCCCTAATGTTTATTGTGATGATTTACAGCGGAGAAGAATATGAGATCCCCCTTTTTTTTAAGATCATTAAAAGTTTCATTGCATGGAATGGATGCTAACTCGCGTAAAAGAATGGCTAACTATTTAAATATTTGCTGTAAAAATGAGGCTTTCGTTGTTGAAGACAGTGAAGCTCAAGCCGAGATTGTTGATGTTGATCAACAATTTTCATTTAATTCGTTAAAAGAAAGAGTGGCACTGAACCATTCTAGACCTATCATTGCAATTTCAATTCGGGACGTTGATTTAGAAAATGTCATTTTTTTAAAAAAACCTATTAAAATAGAGCAGATGCTTAATGCTATTACAAAGGTAAAAGGCGTTTTGGTTCGTAGCAAGGTCAAACTTAATGAAAATATAAAAGAAACTTCTGTAGAGTCCGAAGAACTGCAGACTAGTGCTGAAAAAGAGTTAAATAAGGTAAAGCAGGAGGAAATTGCAGATATCGGCAATATGCCTGTTAAGGAAGAAGTAAAAGAGGGTGCGGAAAAATTTGGGAATAACACAGCAAGTGAATCAATAAATGTGGCAAATTCGAGTACATTTATCGGTAAACAGGATGGCAAAAAAAGTTCAGGTTTGCCGGTCTGGTCTGAACTGCTTTCAGAAGATGTTAATCAAAAAAACGGGATAGATGCTCAAAGTCCTCAAGATAAAAGAATATCTCCCAAAATAACTGAGAACAGCAAAGAACAGGATAAAAAAAATGCCGTTAAATTAAAGGTTAGAGCCATTTCAGACAAAGCAAAGGAAAAGGTTAAAAATAAAGTGGAGTCCAAGGAACGGACAGAATTTAATGTTAATGGACATATAGAATTAATGCCGGCTAATAAAAATGCATCACAGGGAAAAATTATAATTAAGGAAAAGTCAAAGTCTTGCAAAGATATGAGCGTCAAAGGACGGTTGAAAATAATGGCAGATGGTTTTCCATTAGTAGGAGCAGGTCAGGGTGAGATTGACAAAATGTTGGAAGATCTTCGTAGTGTGCTGGGTAATATTGAGCATAAACTCAGCTTTTTTGAGACAAAAAATAGGAGAAAAATAGTCAGGTATGGTTTTCAAACCATTAAAGCCAAATTAATAAAAAGACATTTGATTATGAGGTCAAAAAGAGAAACTGTGTTTGTGTTAAATGTGAGCAGTAAGGGGGCATTAGTTCGTTTAAAAAAACCAGCTAAATTTAATGCGAAAGTTTCTTTAAAGATTTATTTTGATCGCCTGAATATATTTGATGTTCCTGCTCGCATAGTTAGAAAAGAAGGTGAAGATATTTATGGGCTGCAATTTTTAAATTATCAGCATCAATTAGCCGATTATTTAGTTGAATCTAAAAAGGCTTTAATTATTTTAGATTAGTTTTGCAAAAAAAGTGATATTTTTATTTTTCTGGTTTTTCCTCTAGTAATCAGCTGCCGTATCACATACGGCAGCCAGTTTTACCGGTGTTAATTCTAGAGAAATAAATTGTTTATGGTTTTTTATAACCTATTGATTTTTATTTTAACTGCTTTTTCGCATTAAGAAGGGCTAAAGTTTATTGCTCCAGTTCACCTTATTCTCTGCAACAATGGCATCTCCAAGGCCATATTGAGTTAACGAATTTTCACGAGCCTGAATAATTATATAGAGAAGAGGTCCATTTGAGTTATTGCGCGAGGTTCTTTTTCCTTTTGGCGAAATACGCACAATAGTGCCTTCCTGTACGTCGATTGCTTCGCCATCAATCTGAATCTGTCCCCTTCCCTGAATAAAAATATAGACCTCTTCATTTTGCTGGTGCTGATGATAAATTGGCATGCCTGCACCCGGTGTCATTGAGTTGAGAGATATTTCACAGCCTGTAAATTCTATTGCATCTTTAAGGAATCGTTTGCCCGGAATCTCTCCTAAGCCTGGGATATCGACAGTATGTTCTGGCCATTCTTTAAGAGCTCCACTTTCATAAGCCGTAAAATTAGCTCTTTTTTTTATTATAGTGTCTGTCATAATATAATCCAATACCTACTAATAGGTAGTTTTATGGGCTAAAAAAGAGGTTAGCTCTTCCTCATTAAGCTTGTCATTAAAGATGATGCAGTTTGTTCAAAAGCTTCTGCGTTGTCCGTTGCACGAGAGATTAGTAATGCGCCCTGTAAGGAGGATAGCAGCATTCGCGCATAATTTGATGCTGAGCCATTGCCTAAGATAAAAACCTGCTGCGATTGACCTTCTATTAGAATTTCAGTAAGCCATTCAGTATTGCGAGTAAAGAATTGTTTCAGGCTTGGTAGCATTGCAGTGTCTAAAGTCAGTGCTTCAGTTGCAAGCATGCCTCCAAGGCATATTCTCTTGGCTTCAAGAGAACCGCGATAAAGTGCAATATATTGTAGTAATTTCTCATTTGCAGGCAAAGAAGAGCTGCTGATACTAAAAAGAGCACTATCTAATTGTTCTGAATATACTTTGATAAGTGAAAGACCTAAGTCTGCTTTAGTAGGGAAATGGTGATGCAAGCTGGCTTTGCGAATACCGACTTCATTTGCAATGTCAGCATAGCTAAAGCCATTAAAGCCGCGTTGCTGAACTAATTTCTGTGCACAGGCAAGTATTTTATCTTTCATTTTCATGTGTAAATAATAGTCTACCTATTGGTAGGTTGTCAAATATGGATTTAATGATCTGTATTATATGTGTAACTGATTTTTCAAAATAATAAAAAAAAATGCTTAAAAATAATATCTTTATCCTAGTGGTTTATCAATATTGGGGGGATAGGGCAATATTTAAAAAACCGAGCTAGAGTTTTAGTCATCAAAGCAAATCTGACGGAGCATTAGTAGAGGGAACCGAAAACTGCTTTGCTAAATCTTCGTAAGGAGGTTTGAGGAGACTGATTCTAAATACCAGTTAAGAAAAGAATAAATCACTCCTGACATAATGCTGTCAGGAGTGATGATTTATTATGGCTATTCGATAAATAAGAAATGGATTAGAAGATGAATCATATAGCAACTTGGTTTGAAATCCCGGTAAAAGATATGCTGCGTGCAAAGTCATTTTACCAAAGCGTATTTAATGCATCGTTTAAAGATAATGAAATGGATGGCTATCTAATGGCTATGTTTGAACATGAGGAAAAGGCTGTCAGTGGTATGCTGGTACAGGGAAAAGAATATGAACCTAGTAAGACTGGTGCTGTTGTCTATTTTAATGGAGGCGATGATTTAAGTGAGCCTCTATCCAGAGTAACCGAGTCAGGGGGAGATGTCGTTATTCCTAAAACAGCCATTGAAGAGGGGTGTGATGGATATTATGCTCAATTTTTAGATAGCGAAGGCAATCGGGTTGGGTTATATTCACAGCACTAGCACGAATAAAAGAGGAAGCGAGTATGATTAAATTATATAGCTTTGGTCCCGGTTTTAATGTGACAGATCCAAGTCCATATGTTTTAAAGGTTGATGCCTATATGCGAATGGCAAATATTGCCTACGAGAATATTCCTAATGTTGACAATTTAAAGGAATCCCCTAAAGGTAAATTGCCTTTTATTACTGATGGAGACACTGCTATTGCAGATTCACAGTTTATTATTGCCTATTTGCAAAAGAAATATCAGGTTGAATTGGATTTTGGGCTATCTGCTGAACAAAAGGGTGTTGCATACCTAATGGGGAAAGCGCTGGATGAGGATCTTTACTGGTGTCTGGTTTATTCTCGATGGGAAAAAAATGATACTTGGCCATTAGTCAAAAAAGCATTTTTTGGATCTATGCCGTTTCCTTTAAAATTTTTTGTACCTATTGTTGCCCGTAAAGGGATGTTGAATGCATTGCAAAAACAGGGCTTAGGCAGACATTCAAATGAAGAGATCAATATTATTGCAGATAAAACTTTTAGCGCCCTATCTGAAGTGCTGGCGGATAAAAAATATTTTTTTGCAGATACTCCCTGTACATTTGATGCGACTGCATTTGGTTTTTTAAGCCAGTTTATTAATGTGTCGCTAAATAATGAAATGAATGACCTTGCACGGCGTTACAGTAATTTGGTTAGTTACTGCAATAATATACAAGAAAAATATTATTGAGCAACTGACTGGCTATGATCTTATTGAATCATGCGAAGAGCTGATCGTTTATTTCAAATAGTTCAGATTCTGCGCAATAAACATTTAGTTACTGCAAAAATGCTGGCTGAACGGCTGGAGGTTTCCGAGCGCACTATCTATAGAGATATTCAGGACCTCAGTCTGTCTGGCATTCCCATTGAGGGAGAGGCTGGTGTGGGTTACATGTTACGGCACAGCCTTGATGTGCCGCCGATGATGTTTACGGCTGAAGAAGTTGAGGCATTAGTCATTGGTGCCCGAATGATAAAAACCTGGGGTGGCAAGGTGTTGGCCAGATCGGCTCAATCTGCATTGGATAAAATTACAGGGGTTATTCCTGCCGAATTGCAATTTAATATTGAGAAAAACAAGCTGTTTTCAATACGTTTTAATGAGCGGGAAGATATTGATGTTACCTTGGATATTTGCCGAAAAGCCACTAATCATAAATATTTTTTAATGCTCAATTATTGTCGTGCGGATGGTGAGTATAGTAAGCGGTTGGTACGCCCATTAGGTCTGTACTTTTGGGGGAACACCTGGACGCTTGCTGGATGGTGTGAGCTGCGGAATGATTTTCGTAATTTTCGGCTAGATCGCATTCAGGAGATTACCTTGGAGAATGATGTGTTTATTGATGAAGAGGGGCAAGGCCTGGCTGATTTTATCAGCAGGATGACCTGTGATGAATAGTAAGTACCCAAGTAAAACTATTAAATTAATTTTACTTGGGTACTTATATATTAAGGTATCTTCCCGCTCCCATATTGATCATGAGAACGAGAGAATCATTCCAGAGATGCTTTTTTATTTTGCGTTTAATTTCTTTTTCACCAAATCTATATGCAACAGTAAGTTATAAACCTGGTCTGCATAAGACAATGGCGTTTTAACTTTATTTACCTCATTTTCAATTTTTTTCAAATCCTGATTTAAGCTATTAATTTGTTCGTCTGAAAGCTGATGCTGATGGATTGCATCATCTACCTGCTGAAGATCGTTGTACCAGCGATAAATTTTTGAGCGTATGCGCCAACGGTAAAGCGGTGGCATTATTTTGCCCAGCGGAATAAGCAATGCTAATAAAGGAATTATCATTACAATCATACGGTCAATAAAGACAGCGGGCCAAAAAGGAAGGTAGCGCATCAAAAAGGGAGGCCCTACTTTGTAAAAGCGCTGAGCTACTTCGTTAATAGGAAAGGCCGTAAACTGTTCAGAAGGAAAAGCATCAGCTGCAGAAAAAAGGCTGGTTTTATGGTGAATGGAATCGGCAGCTCTTAGCAGCAATACAATCAGCGCAGAATTAAAGTCTTCATTAACCACTAAATTAGCGGTGGGCGATAGTAAATTAACAGGCTGTGGTGGAAAATTATTTTCCAGATCAGCAATGCCTTCAGCTAATGTTATTTTTGACAAATAGGGAAGTAGGCGGGTATAGGCATCGAGACGGCTTAATTGCAATAGCTTAACTTTATCGTTGCTAAGCAGTTTCTGTACTGTTTCCGAATCGCCTGAAGCGACCATTAACACAGCATCACATTGGTCTTGAACAATTGCAGTGGCTGCATCGCTTGCAGGAAGCGGTAGCAGTTTAGCTGATTGCGGATCAATGCGGTTAAGCTGTAACAGTTCTGTTGCCAATACACGAGTGCCACTGCCTTCTTTGCCAATTGCAATGCGCAGTCCAGATAAATCAGTTAACTTTTCGGCAATAATGTCTTTTTTTAGAAAAATCCACAGAGGTTCATAATAAAGGCTCCCCAATGATTGCAGAGTGGCTTCATTATTGCTTGTGCCACCTTGGATAAAGGCAATATCGGCCTGACCTTTTAATAAACGGCTAATATTTTCTTTAGAACCGGAGGATGTAAGAATTTTAAGTTCTATGTCTTCTTTAGCAAGCTCCGCCTGGTATTGCTGTGCCAATTTATAGTAGGTGCCAGTGCTGGACCCTGTGGTCATCACAATTTTTTTAGGCGGAGGAGGCGAGACAAACTGATAGGCTGCCCAGAAGCCGGCAATAGTTAATAAAATGGCTGGCCCCAGAGTGGTCAGTAATTCTTTATAAGATTTTTTTGAGTTACTTTTAGACATTAATATAGCCTTAGTTATTGTGCATTATGATGATTCTACCAACTGCTGAAGATTATAATTAATTTAAGCAGAGTTTTTTACTGTATTTAAATTAAGAATGTTATCTCTTTGCTATCTAGCTTTAGGTGTAAGTTGATCAGCCTTGGTAAGCGTGTGATAATCTAAGTAAGGCTTCTGGAAACAAATGCCCCAGCCAATTAGCGAAGCATTGTAAGGTGGGTGAGTTATTTGTTTCCAGAGGTCTAAGTTCAATGCTAATAAAAACAATAAAAGCACTGAGCTAACTTTTCCACATAATTAAGAGGGTTCATATGTTTGATTTATTAATAAAAGAAGTCGCGAAAAAATTTGGTTTGGGTAATAAGGCAAGCTGGGTGCTGAGTGCTTTGCTAAGTTTTATGTTTAATCGAAATACTGGAGGTTTGTCTGGTTTTCTAAGTAAATTAACCAATGATGGGTTAGGGACAATAGTCGATTCCTGGGTAGGTAAAGATGAGCCAATGGCTGTTAACGCCACCCAAATTAAAAGTGCAATTGGGAGTGATTTAGTAGATGGCTTGGCAAAAAAACTGGATTTGCCTAGCGGGCCAATTGGACTGGCAATTGCTTATATGCTTCCAAAAATAGTCAGTGCACTGACACCGGATGGTGTTATTCCTGAAACTATACCTGTCGCTGTCGCTCATTATATTAAAGATGAAGGCCCTGCAGAGGCGGCGGTAGCACCTGAACCGATTATCGAGCGTGCTTACGTTGCAGAAACGGATGATGAAGACGAAGGCTCAGGGTTTAGTTGGTGGTGGCTATTGCTCCCCCTGTTTTTATTGCTTGGGTACTGCACTTTAAAACCGAGTACACCCACAGTAACAGAGCCGGCAGTGGCGCCAGTCGTTGAACCCGTTGCTGTTCCGGAACCTGTATCACCTGCGCCGGCCATTCCAAGTACTAACTCCAGTCTTTCCATTAGTAATGATGCAGGTGTTTTCAATATCTCTGGTAAAGTGGCTGATAATGCTACAAAAGATTCCGTTATGGAGACACTTAATTCAATTTTAGGCTCAGATGCAGTTAAAGGCGATATTGCTGTTGAACCGGCGGCCAGAGATGCCGGCTGGCTATCATATCTTGCTGATATAGTGTCTGCCTTGAAAGGTGCGCCAGGTGCCAGATTGGATATTGACGGCAACGATATTATCTTAAGCGGTAATTTGGAGCAGGGCGTAATTGATGGCTTAATGGAAAAGCTAACAGGTTTTTTTGGCGGGAGCGGTTTTAATATAAGTTCTCAGGCTATTGTTTCTCAAGTGATAGAGGCGGTTGCTGCACCTGTTGATGCTGTGCAAGAAGCTGTTACTGATAGTCAAGAGGCGCTTCAGAGTATGGTTGACTCTGGTGCTGTTTCCGGTGAAGTTTTAATTGCCACTTTGAATGATGCTGGTATTAAATTTGCTACAGGCAGTTTTAATATTGCTCCAGATAGCATCGTTGTTTTGCGTACAGCTGCAGAAGCAATTAAAATCGCCCCTGCTGGTACTCAAATTGAGGTGGGTGGTCATACTGATAATACGGGGTCTGGTAAAATTAATGCAAGACTGTCAGCACAGCGTGCCCAGGCTGTTGTTGATGCTTTAGTCGGCATGGGGGTTGATGCTTCAATACTGAGTGCAAAAGGCTATGGAGATTCGCTGCCAATCGCTGACAATGGCACTAGGGAAGGCCGTGCCAAAAATAGACGAATGGAGTTTTCCTTGAAATAAAATTGCAGAGATTGTTTGCCCCTTCGTTTTGGGCGTAGGGGCAAATCAGAAAGCAGTTTGCAGATGCACTAACTTTCACCATGGAAACAGTAAGTATCTCTTTGTAATTATCCTAGCTATTTCCCTATCCCTTAATATATTTAAGTGCATGAAACTAACGTCAGATACTTTTAAGTTCGTGTTCAGCCGGTTTTTCTAGCTTTAATGCATGACATATTGCTTTTTTCGGTATAATTACTCAAATTAAACGGTTCTGGATAAAAAACCAGAATGAGTAGTCATGTTTGAGGGTGAAAACCGGAGTTTTTGATGAATAAAATGTTAAATGCGGATGGCTCGGATCAAGTCGATATTGATCCGCTAGAAACGCAGGAATGGATTGACGCATTGCAGTCTGTAATTGAAAATGAAGGCAATGAACGCGCTTATTTTCTAGTGGAACAGCTTTTATCTTCAGCAAGGAAGTATGGCGCAGACATTCCTTTTAGTGCGAATACTGAATATTATAATACTATTCCCGTAGAGCAGCAGCCTCAATTTCCTGGTGATACAGCGATTGAGCAAAAAGTGCGTTCGTATATACGCTGGAATGCCATGATGATGGTATTGAGAGCCAATAAACACACTAATGTCGGTGGACATATTGCTAGCTTTGCTTCAGCTGCCACTTTATATGATGTAGGACAGAATCACTTCTGGCATGGCAATACTGAAGATAAAAATGGAGATTTAATCTTTACTCAGGGGCATTCTGCACCAGGCATGTATTCCCGTGCTTTTCTGCAAGGCCGTTTGACTGAAGACCAATTGGATAACTTTCGCCAGGAAGTTAATGGTAATGGTTTGCCGTCTTATCCTCATCCTTGGCTGATGCCTGATTTTTGGCAGTTTCCTACCGTATCAATGGGGTTAGGGCCTATTATGGCTATCTACCAGGCGCGTTTTATGCATTATATTGAAGGGCGAGGTTTCTCCGATACTTCAGACCGTCATGTTTGGGCCTTTTTAGGGGATGGGGAAACTGATGAACCGGAATCTCTGGGCGCGATTGGAATGGCGGGCAGAGAAAAACTGGATAACCTGATTTTTGTTGTTAACTGTAACCTGCAGCGTTTAGATGGGCCTGTCAGAGGCAATGGCAAGATTATTCAGGAATTGGAGGGCGAATTCCGAGGTGCAGGCTGGAATGTTATTAAGGTAGTCTGGGGGCATTTATGGGATGCTTTGTTGGCGCGTGATAAAGAAGGTCTTCTTGCTAAGCGCATGATGGAGTGTGTTGATGGCGACTATCAGAACTTTAAGTCTAAAGACGGCGCCTATGTCCGAGAATTTTTCTTTAATACGCCTGAATTGAAAGAGATGGTCAGAGATTATTCAGATGAGGATATTTGGGGCTTGAATCGTGGCGGCCATGATCCTGCAAAAGTATTTGCCGCCTATCATCAGGCCGTTAATCATAAAGGCCAGCCAACGGTTATTTTAGCCAAAACCATTAAAGGTTATGGTATGGGGTCATCTGGCGAAGCACAAAACACTTCGCATCAGCAGAAAAAAATGAGTATAGAATCGTTACGCCGATTCAAAGAAAAGTACTCGTTACCTGTCCATGACAGTGAGTTAGAAAACTTGCCCTATCTGAAGTTTGAAGAAGGTTCGGCAGAGCTAAACTATATAATGGAAAGGCGTCAGCATTTAGGCGGTTTTATTCCCTCTAGACGTACTCAGGCGATTTCCTTGGATGTACCTGTTTTGGCAGATTTTAAACCTTTACTGGCAGGAACGGGCAAGGGACATGAAAGCTCAACAACTATGGCTTTTGTCCGTATGCTGGGCATTATAATCAAAGATAAAAATGTCGGTAAACGAGTAGTACCGATTGTGCCAGATGAGTCTCGGACTTTTGGCATGGAAGGCATGTTCCGTCAATTGGGAATTTGGTCTCAGGTTGGTCAGCTATATACCCCGCAGGATGCTGAACAGCTAATGTACTATAAAGAAGATAAACATGGACAGGTGCTCCAGGAAGGAATTAATGAAGCAGGCGGTATGAGTGACTGGATTGCGGCAGGCACAGCCTACTCAACGCATGGCGTACCGATGATTCCCTTTTATATTTTCTATTCCATGTTCGGTTTTCAGCGTGTTGCTGATTTGATTTGGGCTGCCGGTGATCAATGTACCCGCGGTTTTTTATTGGGTGCAACAGCAGGCAGAACGACTTTAAATGGTGAAGGCCTGCAGCATGAAGATGGCCATAGCCAGGTATTTGCCGCTACTGTAGCTAACTGTGTTTCTTATGACCCGACTTATGCTTATGAAGTTGCGGTAATTATTCAGGATGGCATGAAACGGATGTATGTTGATCAGGAAAATATTTTCTATTACATCACCCTGATGAATGAAAATTATGAACAGCCTGCCTTGCCTAAAGGATCAGAAGAAGACATATTGAAAGGAATGTATCTGTTCCAGAAAGGTAAAAAAACAAAAGGAGCACGAGTTCAGCTGATTGGTTCTGGGACTATATTTCTTGAATCTGTTGCAGCGGCTGAATTGTTGCGTGATGATTGGCAGGTAGAAGCTGATATATGGAGCTGTCCTAGTTTTAATGAATTGGGTCGAGATATACAGGCCTGTGAACGCTGGAATAGATTGCACCCAACGGAAACACCCAAACTGTCTCATGTTTCACGCTGTTTAAGCGATGCTAAAGTGCCTGTTATAGCCAGTACGGATTATGTACGTGCATTTGCTGAACAAATCAGAGCTGATATCTCAGCACCTTATACTGTATTGGGTACAGATGGTTATGGCAGATCTGATACTCGCGAGAAATTACGTGGTTTCTTTGAGGTTAACCGCTACCATATTGTTATCGCTGCATTGAAAAGTTTAGCGGATAATAATGAGTTTGATTTGGCCAAAGTTGAAGTGGCTATTGCAAAATATGATATTAACCCTGATATCTCAGCACCTTGGTTGGTTTAAAATATGAGTGAATTGATTGAAATAAAAATACCCGATTTGGGTGGCGCTGATGAAGTGGAAATAGTCGAAATTCTAGTTCAGCCAGGTGATGCGGTTGAAAAGGAACAGACTTTAGCCGTAATGGAAAGCGATAAGGCGACTATGGATTTACCTGCCGATATAGCTGGGACTATTCAGGATGTCATTATTAAAGTAGGTGATAAAGTTTCGCAGGGGACATTAGTTGCCATGTTAAGGCCTGGTGCGATAGAGTCAGATGCGAGTGAGACCGTTGTTGCAGAAGAAAAACCGGCAGAGCCGGTCAAGACAGAACAGACTATAGCCGAACCTGCTAAACAGAAGATTGAAGATAGTAAGCCTGTTGCTGTTTCTGCTCCAGTGGCAAGCGCTGGAAAAGCACATGCCACACCAAGCGTCCGATTGTTTGCGAGAGAGTTGGGTGTTGACTTGACTGCACTATCACAGGGTAGTGGGCGTAAAGGCCGCATTTTAAAAGAAGATGTTCAGGCATATGTTAAAAAGGCTCTGACATCAGGAACAGGGCAGGGCGGTGGGACTGGCATTCAGCCGATTCCAGAAATTGATTTTTCTCAGTTTGGGGAAACGGAAGTTAAGCCATTAGGAAAAATCAAGCGTTTAACAGGTGACCATATGGTTAGAGTCTGTTTGAACCTGCCGATGGTCACCCAGCATGATGAAGCTGATATTACTGAAATGGAAGATTTCAGAAAAGCACATAATGCCGGTTCACCAGAGTACAAATTGACAGGGCTGGTGTTTATTATTAAAGCCTTAACTGCCGCCTTGAAGCAGTTCCCACAGTTTAACAGCTCGCTTTCTGCTGACGGCCAGTCTTTGATTTTAAAGAAATATACCAATGTTGGCATTGCAGTTGAAACGCCCAATGGTTTGGTAGTTCCTGTGATTCGTGATGCAGAACAGATGAGTTTAAATCAATTGTCAGCGGCTCTAATTGATTTAAGCGGTAAAGCCAGAGAAGGCAAGTTGCCACCGGCAGCCATGCAAGGCGGCAGTATGTCTATTTCCAGTTTGGGCGGTATCGGCGGTACGGCATTTACCCCGATTGTCAATGCGCCTGAAGTGGCTATTTTAGGCGTTAGCCGTTCTAAAATGCAGCCTGTTTGGAATGGCAAAGAATTTGTTCCACGCTTAATGCTGCCGTTAGATTTAACTTACGACCACCGTGTAATTGATGGTGCTGAAGCGGCTAGATTTTTAGTTGCTATTGTTCAATATTTGGGCGATATTCGTCGTTTATTATTATAGGAAGGGATTGATCTTATGTCAGATATGCATACAGAAGTTTTAATTTTAGGTGGCGGTCCAGGCGGATATACGGCTGCTTTTCGGGCTGCTGATTTAGGCAAGCAAGTCACTTTAGTCGAGCGATATCCAGTGATTGGCGGTGTCTGTCTTAATGTAGGGTGTATTCCTTCTAAAGCCTTGCTGCATTTGGCGCATATCATCCATGAAGCGGAAGAATCAGAAAATCATGGCATAAGCTTTGGCAAGCCAAAAATAGATTTAGATAAAATTCGCAGCTGGAAAGAGAGTGTTTCTAAAAGCTTGAATGTTGGTTTAGCTGGATTGGCCAAGCAGCGCAATATTACCATTGTGCAAGGCGTCGGTTCTTTTGAGTCGGCTAATTCAATGCTGGTAGAAGGTGAAAAAGGCAGGCAGAGCATTACTTTTGACAGTGCGATTATTGCTGCCGGTTCACAGGCCTCACAGATTCCTGTTTTCCCAAACGACGATCCTCGTTTATGGGATTCTACTGATGCACTTAACTTAACGGAAATTCCTAAAAAGCTGCTGATTGTGGGCGGTGGCATTATTGGTCTGGAAATGGCAACGGTTTATCATGCCTTAGGCTCTGAAATCAGTGTTGTTGAATTTATGGATCAAATTATTCCGGGCTGTGATGCTGATTTAGTCAGGCCTTTGCAGAAGCGCATTAAAAAACAGTATAAGAATATTTGGCTAGGGACTAAAGTTGATAGCATTAAGGCACTAAAGTCTGGTTTAAAAGTTGGTTTTTCAGGTGATAAAGCCCCAGAGCCAGAAACCTTTGATGCTATTTTAGTGGCTGTAGGCCGTAGACCTAACGGATTAAAAGTGGGTGCGGAAAAAGCTGGCGTAGAAGTTAATGAAATGGGGTTTATTGAGGTTAATGAGCAGCAGAAGACCAATATAGATCATATTTATGCGATTGGGGATATTGTCGGCAATCCAATGCTGGCACATAAAGCTGCGCATGAAGGCAAAGTGGCGGCGGAAGTTATTGCTGGCGAGAAATCAGCTTTTGATGCCATGACTATTCCGGCGGTAGCCTACACCGACCCAGAAATAACCTGGATGGGCCTAACTGAAATTGAAGCTAAAAAACAGGGGATTGAATATGATAAAGGCGTATTCCCTTGGGCTGCCAGCGGCAGATCATTAAGCTTAGGCAGAAATGAAGGGCTGACTAAAATTATTTGCGAAAAGGAAACAGGCAGAGTGCTTGGTGCAGGCATGGTTGGACCTAATGCAGGTGAGTTGATTGCTGAGGCTGTATTGGCGCTAGAAATGGGGGCTGATGCAGAAGATATTGGTTTAACCATTCATCCGCATCCTTCATTATCGGAAACCTTTGCTTTTGCCTCAGAAGTGGTGACGGGATCTATTACAGATCTATTTATTAAGAAAAGATAGTGGCAGTTTGGAGGTGTGGCTTTAGCCCCGCTCAGTTTTAAGTATCCAAGCTAAAAGTTAAATGTGTTTACTTAGGTACTTAATGCGAGGCTAAAGCCTTACCTCCATCTGGTCATATCAATACGGAGTTATTATGTCAGTCAATGATCAAGATTTTAAAAATGCGCTTAAATTATGGGCGAGCGGTGTAACGGTTGTTACTGCAAAAACTGAAAAATTAGGTTTAAAAGGGATGACAGCGACTTCATTTAGCAGTGTTTCTATGGAGCCGCCACAAATATTAGTGTGCATAAATAAGTCAGCTGATACAGGTGATGCTGTTTTAGAGGGTAAGTCCTTTGCAGTGAATATTCTGAATACAGATCAGCAGGAAGTATCAAACCAATTTGCAGGTGGAGCAAGCCAGGAACAGCGTTTTGCCAATGTTGAATGGCAGGAAGGGGAAAAAACAGGGTCGCCTATTTTTGATGATGCCCTAGCTTCAATTGAATGCACTGTAGTTGATCAGGTCCTTGCGGGGAGCCATTGGGTGGTGATTGGTGAAGTGAAGGCAGTAGCTTGCCGGGCAGGTGAGCCTCTTATGTATTACAATTCGGCTTATCGAGAGTTAAAAGGCTAGTCGCTATATTTGTAGCAAAGATAAAAAAGGCTGTCGATTTTGACAGCCTTTTTTAGTAGGTTTGACGGTAAAGTTACCAGCTGTACCCAGCACCGATAATATAACGCATATCATCATTTTTCTTGCCAGCAGATGGCTTAGTATCATAATCAAAATCAAATTGAGCTAAAAGCTCAAAGCCTTCATAAACAGGCAGCTTGAAACCGGTGTGAGACCTGATGTAGACATCGCTAAAATCTTCAAAAGAAACCAGTCCCTCATGGTCATGGAAAAATTGGAGGCGATCTTCCAAAATCCAATAGTTATAGTCTACAGCCCAGCGACCTGCAATAAACTCTCTATCGGTACCTTCGTTATAATCTTCAACGGTGTAGGCGACCCCAGCTTCAAGTGCTAAAAAAGAGAGTTTGGTATCCCACACTTCATGACCAATTCCAGCGCCAAAAGCAGTTCTGGAATTCAAATCCTGGAAGCGGTCTTTAGTAAAGGTGGTGAATAAAGAAGCGTACCATTTAGGCATAAAATAATGATCATACTGTGAAAAAATATGCAGATTATTAGAACTTTCTTTACCATCATTGGCTACTTGATTGTATTGAATGCCTGCTGAAAACTTATTGTTACCGGCTCTGGCAATAATTTCTGCATCACCATGAAACTCCTGGTTATCAGTATTTCCTGAAGATTTGGAGCCGCCGATATGAACGCCACCGGTTACTACTGCGTCATTAGAGATAGCGGGCGGGTTTATGGCGCTAATATTATTAAAGTTCAAGGGAACAGGTGATGTAAGGCTGGTGCTTTTGATACCTAAACCTTGGTTGGTCTGAACCAATTGCCCTTTTAATTGGCTGCCATCAGTTAATTCAACGGTAATGGACTTATCACTGTCAATATTTTTTATATCAGCCCAAGGTATCGTTATTTCTGAATAGGGAGTGGCAAGTTTAAGCTCACTTTTTTGCATAGTGGTGATTGTGCCACTAATGCGATCTCCATTATTTAAAAAAACTGTGTCGGCCTGAACTGTTTGTCCGAGGAATAGTAAAAAGCACAGTGAGAGTGTGCGTGTTGTATAAAGCATAATAAACCTTTTGAATTAAAGCTTTTATTATAGGACATAAAACAAAAGGTTACAAATTGTTTGAAACCTAAAGTGTTAAGACTTGTTGGTTAAATGGGACAAAGCTGCTATTTAGTGCCAAGCCTAAGTGTTATTGCAGTATATTCTCCCAAATGCCATTGGTGAACCCTTGAAGTGGCTGGTATTGCGTTTTATAGGACATTTTTGTACAGTCTTTAATCCAAAAACCTAAATAAATATAATCTAGGTTAAGTTCTTTTGCATGCTGAATTTGCCACAGTACAGCATAAGTGCCTAGGCTGTATTTTGAAAATTCAGGTTCAAAAAAGGTATAGACAGCTGATAAGGCATTGTCCAGTAAATCGACAACTGCAACAGCGGTCAGTTTATTGTCTATAGAGAACTCAACAAACAGAGTATGGCACCAGCTGCTTGCTAAAAAGTTAATATAATCCTCTTCGTTAGAATCAGCCATGCCGCCGCCTTTATGTTTATGCTTTTGGTAGCGCAGATACAGGTCAAAATGAGTCTGTTCAAATTTAGCGGGTTTTACAATAACTGAGGTAAGCTGGTTTTTTTTAATGCAGCGTTTTTGATTTTTAGTAGGGATAAATTGTTCCACCGCCAATCGAGTAGGTACACACTCTGAACAGTCAGGACAATGAGGCCGGTAAACCTCACTGCCACTGCGCCTGAAACCCTGCTCAATCAGTTGGCTATAGATTGCGGTATTTAATGAAAAAGAGGGATGAACAAAAGCTGATTGAGCGTTCTTTTTGTCTAAATAGCTACAGGGTGACTGGGGTGTTAGAAATAAAGGAATAGAAATCACAGTAGCTTAAACCCAGGCTGAGTTGGATGGCTGAAGTGTGCAATATTGCTTTAGCCGTGCGGAAAAATCATCGCGATTTATTTCTTCAGCCCCCAGGCTTGTCAAATGATCAGAGTGAACCTGGCAATCTATCAGCTGATACCCCCATATAGAAAGCTGCTGAACCAGGCCGCAAAAAGCGACTTTGGAAGCATCAGTTTTTCTATGGAACATGGACTCGCCAAAAAATACTTGTCCGATTGCAATGCCGTATAAGCCGCCAACCAGTTCACCGTTAAACCAGGCCTCAAAAGAATGCGCAACGCCTTGCTGGTGCAGCTGATTATATGCAAAATACATTTCTTCAGAAATCCATGTGCCAGATTCCTTATCTCTCGGAGTAGCACAATATTGCATAACTTGAGGGAATGCCTGGTTATAGCTGAGTGTAAAAATGTCTTTGCGGATAGTTTTTTTTAAGCTGCGAGAGATTATTAATCGTTCAGGAAAAAGTATTAGGCGAGGATTAGGTGACCACCATAAAATAGGTTCGCCAGGGCTGTACCAAGGAAAAATGCCTTGCTGATAGGCATTGATAATTCGCTGGGGAGACAAGCAGCCACCTGCAGCCAATAAACCATCGGGTTCGACTAAAGCTGATTCAATTGCCGGAAAGTCCTGCTCAGGATTTAATGGGTCGAGTATAGGTAATTGCATATTTTCAGCGTCCCCCTTTGAAAAAGGGGGATTGAGGGAGATTCATCAAAGACGGTTCTTAACCTTCCTGTTCATCCAAATATTTCTCAGCATCCAGCGCTGCCATACAGCCAGCCCCTGCAGATGTAATGGCTTGCTTGTAATGAGAATCCATTACATCGCCAGCAGCAAACACACCTTCAACACTGGTTGCAGTGGCGTTACCGTTAATGCCGCTATGTACTGTAATATAGCCATGGTCCATATTTAACTGACCATCAAAAATATCAGTATTAGGCTTATGGCCAATGGCAATAAATACTCCATGCACATCAAGCTCTTCAGTAGATTCGTCTTTAGTGCTTTTAATGCGAATGCCCGTCACACCCATATCGTCACCTAAAACCTCATCAAGCGTGCTATTCCATTTGATAATGACATTGCCTTTTTTAGATTTTTCAATCAGCTTGGCTGATAAAATCTTTTCTGACCGAAACTTGTCTCGGCGATGAATAACCGTTACTTCTGAAGCAATATTGGATAAATAAAGTGCTTCTTCAACCGCAGTATTGCCACCGCCAATAACGGCAACGGGCTTATTGCGGTAGAAAAAACCATCACAGGTTGCACAGGCCGAAACGCCTTTGCCTTTAAACGCCTCTTCTGACTCCATGCCTAAATACTTAGCAGAAGCGCCTGTGGCAATAATCAGGGCATCACAGGTATAGCTGGCTGAGTCCCCAGTCAATACAAAAGGCCTTGAGGACAGGTCAGCTGTGTGGATATGGTCAAAAATAATTTCAGTATCAAAACGCTCGGCATGTAAACGCATGCGTTCCATTAAATCGGGGCCTTGTAAACCTTCAACATCACCTGGCCAGTTATCAACCTCAGTCGTAGTGGTCAATTGGCCGCCTTGCTGCATGCCGGTAATCATCACTGGACTAAGGTTTGCTCTGGCAGCATAAACGGCCGCAGTGTACCCGGCTGGGCCTGATCCAAGAATTAAAAGCTTGCAGTGTTTAGTGTCGCTCATTAAAGGTTCTCCGTGATGATTGATTTATTGCGCCTAATTATACTGCATAGCTCCTAATAAGGCGTATCTAAGTTCGGTTAAATTTTTCAGAGGATTGCTGTAAATATTTTGGTCAGTTAATTATCCTAGAAAAATCAGTTGAGTTTATCCCTGCTAAATAAATTCAGCATAAATTTGACAAATGATCCGTAACTGTTCCCTGATTTTTACTCCCAAATCAAATCATCAGGCGGCCTTAAAATTGTTC
>JALSLW010000031.1 GCA_026988155.1 Methylomonas sp.
ATGGTGTTTTAGTCTTTAGTCTATGGAGATTGTATCTGGAGGGAAATTTAACGACTTGTGCATTAAAAAAAAGATAGTGAAAGGGCGTATCTCAGCAATTATTCCAAAGACAACGGTACTTCTCTGGATGCATCAAACTGCCGTAAAAATCAATAACAATATCTATAAAGCTGGGACAATTATTTTATCAGATATAAGCTTTGCTAATGAGGGAGAAAGCCAAGAGGGTATTCATATTCTCTTGGCTTTTATTTCTAGAGATGCTTTCCAGTTTGTTCCCTGCGCTTTAACAATCGGCCTAGATCATTTTTCTTGAGATCATTATGATTGCGTTCTGCTAGACTATCCAGCATAAAGGTCTCTGCCTTGTCTAGCAGAGATTCAGTATCTTCTTTACTGTAAGACAGAATATTTTTAGCAATGAAGCCAATTGGTAAACCTTCCCGATAGATCATAATTAGTATCCGACGCCATTGGGCAGGCATATTGCACAAGATCTGATAGCAGGAAGAGCGTGCACCATACTCAGTCAGTTCCTTAGGGTCAACCGCTGTAGAATCGGGAAGCAGGTCTTTTATATGCTGTACTTCGGATGGATGATAAAATTCATGAATTTCTTCTTCCACCATGTCTTCGGCTTGATCCATAGCGTCTTTAGGTATCTCTGCTTCGATAGAAATATCTTCTTCGTGCAGTTTTGTTTGTTCAATTTCTTTTTGAATGATGTCATGTACTATTTTAATCAGTTCTTGATATAACAATGCTTCATTTTTGTCGAAATTGTCCCAGTTGATCTTTACTTGGATGATAGCTTCATCACGAATATCTTCCAATGTTGGGTAACTGTCCATTAAATCACCATTTGCCCATAAATAAGCCAATTCATGGGCGATATAGTCATCGATTTTTGGCAACAATACTATGAGTGCATCATCCGCAGATTTTTGTTCAGCTTCTGTAGGCAGAGTGGTGGCTACTTTAGCTTGCATGGTTTTTATGCGTTTATGTCGATCCTTTCGTCTCCATTGTTCCCTGCCACTGATTTTGGCTTGGTGCCGTGTAGCCTGGCGTGCTAATTCTTCAATAGCTTCAATGATCGCTGTGTTAATTTGTTCATTCACTTCTTTCGCAACTAAAATCTTTTTAGGTGGTAAATGCAGGCGGAAAACAACCTTATATTTATCATTTTTTAACTTCTCTACTGTTGTATGTAACTGAAGCTGGCTTGGATTAAAAGCTGCAATGTGCGCAGACAGATGCCGGTCAACCAGTTTCTCAATTTTTGTGCGGATTGCTTCGTGAGAATCTTTATTAATATTGTGAAAACTAATATCTGATTTCATTCTTAATTTCTCTCCGTTGAGTTAATTGATAGTGAGCAGTATGTAGAAACTATCTTGGGTGTATGTCAGAAAAGTGACATATGAGATAAACTGAAGAGAAAAATAGAGTCTGCATATTCCTAATTCATTTTGCAGGAGGGTTCAAGCTATGATTTTTGTCGATATAAAACCGCGCTCCAACATGATGGCGAAGATCAAAAAGAAAAAATATAATTATTGCAATGTTTTTTTTGGTGTCTAATGGATTTTGAAGGCTTGCAATTAAGAACGTTTTACTATATTTTAGTTGATTGTCCAAAAGGCTAGGGGTGCTGGAGAGACCAGCTGAGAAAAACCCTTTGAACCTGAATCCGGCTAAAACCGGCGTAGGAAAGCCACTATTTTCCTGCGCTTGTGCCCTTATAATTCTGGAGCTATAACATGAGCGCTGTCCGTAAAGATATATCTGCTGCTAAAACTAGCAGTGTAAAAATTGATTCATACCCCGCATCTGAAAAAATCTATGTAGAAGGCAGTCGGCCTGATATACAGGTTCCGATGCGCAAAATTACCTTATCGGATACGCCTGTACATTTCGGCAGTGAAACAAATGGTCCGCTTTATGTGTATGACACCTCTGGAATCTATACCGATCCTAATGTGCAAGTGGATTTACAGCAAGGTCTGGCTCCCATTCGTGATGTTTGGATTACTGAAAGAAATGACACAGAAGAATTAGCCGGGCCAAGTTCTGAATTTGGACAGGAACGTCTTGCCGACCCAGCAACTGCTGATATGCGTTTTGAGCATATTCGTAAACCGCGCAAAGCCAAAAAAGGCAAAAATGTCAGTCAAATGCATTATGCTCGACAAGGTATTATCACGCCTGAAATGGAATATATTGCTATTCGCGAAAATCAGAACATGGAAAAAATGCGCGAGCTTTATAAAGGTCAGCACCCAGGTCAGCGATTTGGTGCAGAAATTCCAGAAACTATTACCCCTGAATTTGTGCGTAGTGAAGTGGCTAGAGGCCGAGCTATTATTCCGGCGAATATTAACCACCCGGAAATTGAGCCAATGATTATTGGACGTAATTTTTTGGTTAAAATTAATGGCAATCTAGGCAATTCAGCAGTTACTTCATCTATTGAGGAAGAGGTTGAAAAAATGCTATGGGGGATTCGCTGGGGCGGCGATACCATTATGGATTTATCGACGGGTAAAAATATTCATGAAACGCGTGAATGGATACTGCGTAATTCGCCTGTCCCGATTGGTACAGTGCCTATTTATCAGGCATTAGAGAAAGTGGATGGAAAAGCTGAGGATCTAACCTGGGAAATATTTCGCGATACTTTGATTGAGCAGGCAGAGCAAGGGGTGGATTACTTTACAATTCATGCCGGTGTCCGCTTGCATCATGTGCCTATGACAGCGAAAAGGATGACAGGCATTGTCTCGCGAGGTGGTTCTATTATGGCGAAATGGTGTTTAGCCCATCATACAGAAAGCTTCTTATATACACATTTTGAAGAAATTTGTGAAATCATGAAAGCTTATGATGTCTCATTCTCATTGGGCGATGGTTTGCGTCCAGGTTCTATTTACGATGCCAATGATGAAGCACAGTTTGCAGAACTAGAAACTTTGGGTGAATTAACTAAAATTGCCTGGAAGCATGATGTACAAACGATGATAGAAGGGCCTGGGCATGTGCCTCTGCATATGATTGAAGTCAATATGACTAAGCAGCTGGAAGATTGTGATGAAGCGCCTTTTTATACTTTAGGGCCTTTGACTACAGATATTGCACCTGGCTACGACCATATTACCTCAGTGATTGGTGCCACAAATATTGGCTGGTATGGCTGTGCCATGCTTTGCTATGTCACGCAAAAAGAACATTTAGGCTTGCCCAATAAAGAAGATGTACGGGAAGGGATTGTGACTTACAAAATTGCAGCCCATGCCGCTGACTTGGCAAAAGGCCATCCGGGCGCGCAGGCGCGTGATAACGCCATGTCTAAAGCACGTTTTGAATTCCGCTGGGAAGATCAGTTTAATATCGCATTAGACCCGGAAAAAGCCCGTTCATTTCATGATGAGACCTTGCCTAAAGATTCGGCAAAAGTAGCGCATTTCTGTTCAATGTGCGGACCGCATTTTTGCTCAATGAAAATTTCTCAGGATGTTAGAGAGTACGCTAAAGAAAAAGGCATAAAAGAGGAGGAAGCGTTAAAGTTGGGGATGGATGAGAAATCTGAACAGTTTTTGAAAGAAGGTGCAGATATTTACCATAAAGTTTAAGGCATTAATACTGTGGAGCTGGTTTTTAAGAGGCTCCAGATATAGTTGCCTAAGTAGGGGAAGTTGTGTCATTATCAGAGGCAGGGCTTTCCCTATTTTTATTTATGGCAGATGATGAATGGAATAATTTCAGAAAATAAAGAACCAGAGAGAAAAAGTAGCTTTCTACTGATTGCTGGGGTTATTCTATTGACAGTTTTCCTGTCCGTAGGTGTTACTTTATGGATCGTCAATCAGTATATTTTTCCGAAAAATTTTGATCCGGTTATTCTTAATCAGAATGAGCAAAAAAAGCTCAATACAAAATTAGAACAGTTTAGCTGGCTTCGCGATATGAGCTCAGAGCACTCCAATGCAAGAAGAAGTAACAGGCTGGAACCTGAAAAATATTCAGAAAAAGGCACGAAAAGAGATATTAGTCTTAGCGAGCGAGAGCTTAATGCGCTGTTAGCAAAGAATACCGATTTGGCTAATAAATTAGCCATTGATTTGTCTGAAAATTTAGCCAGTGGAAAGCTCTTAGTCCCTTTGGATGACGATTTTCCAATATTAGGCGATAAAACGCTTAAAATTTCTGCCGGCATAGAGCTTTCCTTTGCTAAAGAAAGGCCTGTCATTAAACTGAGAGGCGTGAGCATTATGGGAATTCCTATTCCGAATGCCTGGCTGGGCGGAATGAAAAATGTTGATGTTGTAAATGAGTTTGGCCAGGACGAAGGTTTTTGGAAAGCATTTGCAGAGGGAGTAGAAAATATAAAAGTAGAAGAAAGCCGTTTAGTAGTTAAGTTAAAAGAATAAAGATAGCTTTAATCTTATTAAATACAGCAGAGGTGAAAAATGAGCACAAAAAATGATTTTTTAGAAAAAATTCAGGCAACCATTGATGCCCAGCAGGTAAAGTTGGAAAAATTAAAAGAAATAGCTTTGGATGAGTCGAACGAAGCTATTGATGATATTAAAGATGCCATTAGCAGTTTGGAGCCAAAATTAGAGCAGGCGAAAGAAAAGGCGGCAGAAATAGCGGATGCTGCTGATGATAAATGGGATGAATTAAAAGATTCTATAGAAGCTGGGTGGGATGAGGCGGGGAATCAGCTTGAAGAAGGCTGGGATAACCTGACGGATTCGATTAAAAATTTATTTTCTTGATTGTTTCTGGAATTTAATAAAAAAAGCCTCCTGCTTTCTCAAGCAGGAGGCTTTTTTTGTTTCGTATAAAGAAGGTCAGACTAAGCGGTCATGGCTTTTTTTCTTGAAAGTCCCAATAGTCCAAGGCCACTGCCCAATAGCCAGGCCGCAGCCGGTACAGGTACAGTTGTAATTGTTAATGTAGCGCTTTGGTAAAAGTAATCTTCAGTATAGGGGCCTCCGCCAACAATAGCAGGGAAGTTGCTTATTGTATCTAGGGCGGATAAACCAAAATTCAATGCGCCTGAGGTGCCTCCAAGCAAAGAAGCAACATCAACATTGAAGTAAGTGCCTTGAGTGCCTAATACAGGATTTGGGGTTGCAGATGCGCTTGGCGGATTTAAAGAGAAGGTTCCGCCAGAGATAATAAGATCAGCTTCAATAGAAGTGAAAGGAATAGGTGTGTTGTTGACGTCAATATCAGTACTAGTATAAGTATTACTGCCCACTGTAAGACTTGCGTATTCTACAGGCACGTCTACAAAGCCTGGAAATGTAGTGCTTTCATCATCAGAAAGGTTGATGGTTAAGAAAGCCGAGGCAATTGCTCCATCTAAACCTGAATAGTTTACAGTTCGATTAATTGAGCTTGTTTCAGACACTAATGATGTGGCTAAATCAGTAAATGCGAATGTAGAGGCATTTGCCAGGCCTGTTGCTCCTAGAGATAATGCTAATACAGTGGTTTTAGTTAGTAGTTTCATTGGAAAAATAGGGGGGTAAAGAGTTATTAAATAAATTTTATGTGATCAAGTTCACGTTTTAAAAATATCATAATTTAGTCGGGAAAGCAAACTTTTAATAGTTTGAATAAAAATATTGGGTAGGGGCATTTTGACCTGCGTCAGTTGAGCTTTTTAATCAATAAATCAATATTTATATTGATTTATTAGTTTGGTGTGTTTAGTTTTTTTGCATTGTGTTTTGGTTTTTTTTGTAGTATAAGTAAGTTAGTCGATTATAATATAATAAATAATCGACAAGCGCCTCTTTCCTATAGCGAGGCATTTATTAAGCGTGGTAAAAGTTTTTTAGTTCGCGTTTTAATATTACATGAGAGCAAGGATTAGGTAGGCTTAAATCATGGCTTAATTACAATAATAACAAGAGGGTTTTGAAAAATGGAAAAAGAAGAGAAAAAAAGCATTAGATCTTATGTGCTAATAGTTGTGGTATTGGGATTTTTTATGACAGGACTCATGGCAATACTAAAGAGTAGAGAAACAGAGCATTTAAGCTACAGTGATAATACTTCTGTAGAACAGGAAGCACTACTCTACGAGGGTGCAAAAAGATTCAATAATGTTTTTGAAGAATAGATCTGCTAAACAGGCACCTCTGTTGGCAATGCTAATAGAGGTGCTCAGAAGTGACAGTCAAAAAATCAAGGATAATTGCAAAGCCTCCAAGTTTTGAAGAAGTGGCAGGTTTAGCTATAAATTTGGTAGGTATCGATTAAAAAAGCTGTTCTGGCTTTTTTATAAGTTAGGCTGAGTTAAGTTGCAGAATATCAAAGTGATAAAGCTGTCTGCTTTGTCGTTAAAGCATTGAAAACGTGTTAATCCCGCATGATCAAACTGCAGGCTGAATAATTTATCTGTTGGCAGGTTGAGTAATAGATTAAATAAGATGCGGATGGCGCCTGCATGACTTATAACTAAAATGTGTTTGCCTGAATGAGTGTTTAATAAACGCTGCCAAGCCAGGTTAATGCGATTAATAAAAGCGCCTAGGTTTTCTGCGTTGGTTGGCGTGCAGTTTATCGGGTCTTGGTAAAACTGCATTAATTCGTCAGAATCAATTTGTTCAGCTGTTTTGCCTTCCCAGTCACCAAAAAAAATCTCTTGCCAGTCTGGGTCGATAGATAAAGGTGTGTTAGTTTGAGTGCTGTGCTGTTGAGCAAACTCAAGGCAGCGTAGCAGGGGGGAGCTAATAATGGCATCCCATTGACGATTGGCAGTTGCACTATACATTTGCTGCCAGCCTTGTTCTGTCAAAGGATCATCTGTGCTACCTCTGTAGTATGAACCGCCAGCCACTTCGCCATGCCGTAAAAAATCGACGGTAGTTTGCATATCAGCTATTTAACGCTATGCGAGCGGCAACGATGGCTTTTCTGACTGTGTCAGGGGCAGTGCCTCCAATATGTTTTCTGGCTGCAACTGAGCCTTCAAGTTTTAAAATATCAAATACATCAGCAGTGATTTCTGTAGAGAATTGCTGTAACTCTTCTAATGATATTTCCGATAAATCTCGTTTGCTATCGACGCCTAATCGTACAGCCAGTCCAACCACTTCATGGGCATCGCGAAATGCCATGCCTTTACGTACCAGATAATCGGCCAGATCGGTTGCAGTAGCAAATCCCTGTTTTGCAGCTTTGTACATATTGTCTTTTTTTGCCGTTAAATGCGGCACCATATCAGCAAAGGCGCGTAGTGAGTTGATTAGTGTATCTGCCGTATCAAACAAGGGTTCTTTATCTTCCTGGTTATCTTTGTTGTAGGCTAGAGGCTGGCCTTTCATCAGCATTAATAGGGACACCAAATGTCCCGTTACCCGGCCTGATTTTCCTCTGATTAATTCAGGTACGTCCGGATTTTTCTTTTGCGGCATGATGGATGAGCCCGTGCAGAAAGCATCGGGGATATCAATAAAATCAAATTGGGCGCTTGCCCAGATAACAAGCTCTTCAGAAAAGCGCGATAAATGCATCATAATAAGACTGCCGGCCGCGGTGAATTCAATGGCAAAATCTCTGTCACTGACAGAATCCAGAGAATTGTTAGATGGGCGGGAAAAGCCTAATAACTCAGCTGTCATCAGTCTATCAATGGGATAGCTGGTGCCTGCCAAAGCGGCCGCACCTAAGGGCATAATATTAATGCGTTTGCAGCAGTCATGCAGACGTTCTTTGTCACGGCAGAGCATTTCAAACCAGGCCATTAAATGATGGCCAAAAGTAACAGGCTGGGCGACTTGCAGATGTGTGAAGCCTGGCATAATTGTATCAGCTTCTTTTTCTGCCAAATCCAGAATTGCATGCTGCAGACGGCTGAGCTGGCTATTGATATTGTCAATTTCCTGGCGGAGATAAAGACGGATATCAGTCGCGACCTGATCGTTTCTAGAGCGGCCTGTATGCAGTTTTTTACCTGCAATACCAATTAATTCAGTTAATCTTGCCTCGATGTTCATATGAACATCTTCCTGCTGAATTGACCAGTTGAACTCACCTTGTTCAATTTCTTTAGCTATTGTGCCTAGTCCGCTGATAATCTCTTCACGTTCAGTTTCAGTCAGAATGCCAATTTTGCATAGCATCTTGGCATGAGCAAGCGAACCTTCAATATCCTGCATTGCCATGCGCTGGTCAAAATCAACTGAAGCGGTGAAAATTTCAACAAAAGCATCGGTTGCCTGAGCAAAACGTGCGCTGGATAGTTTGTCTGTATTAACGGTAGCCATAAGTAATCTATTAAAAAAATGAGCTAAATTTGTAGCTAAAAAAACCGTAATGACTCAGTGTATTGCCATTTTCATCAGTGGGAGCAATCTTGGGTATTGTAGGATGAAAACCCTAGGGCAAGATTCCTCGCTCCGTTCGAAATGACAAATTATTCAGAGTCGTTACAAACGCCAATTATACCGTTAAATGCAAAGAAAGAGAGTTATCTATTTAAAAGTTGCAAGTAAATTAATTTCGGATCTTATGACGATCAGATTACAATAGGATGTTTATTTGAAAGATGTTTAGGATTCGTTTTGGCAAAAAAAATAATTCGTATCGCAACACGGCAGAGTCCGTTGGCATTGTGGCAAGCTGAACATGTTGCAGAAAGGCTGGAAAAGGAATTTCCAGAAGTGGCGACTGAACTGGTTAAAATGGTGACTAAGGGGGATAAAATTCTTGATGCACCTTTAGCCAAAATAGGCGGAAAAGGGCTTTTTGTTAAAGAGTTAGAGCAGGGTATGCTTGATGGAATAGCTGATATTGCAGTACATTCAATGAAAGATGTACCTGTTGAATTTCCTGATGGGCTTCATTTGGCCGCTATTTTAAAAAGAGAAGACCCGACAGATGCTTTTGTTTCAAATGGCTACAAATCGTTAGATGATTTGCCTTGCCATGCAAAAATTGGAACTTCAAGTTTGCGCAGGCAGTGTCAGATCAAGGCACTGTTTCCCGATGCCGAAATGCTGTCTTTAAGAGGCAATGTCAATACTCGGTTAGCGAAGTTAGATGCGGGAGAATATGATGCTATTATTTTGGCCTCGGCAGGTTTGAAGCGCCTGGGAATGGGGGGGCGAATTACTGAGTGTTTGGATACCTCAATTAGCTTGCCAGCCATAGGGCAGGGGGCAATCGGTATTGAAAGTAGAATGGATGATCAAGAGATTAATGATTATCTAACAGTTTTGCATGATCAGCTGACAGCGGTAAGAGTGATGGCAGAGCGTGCAATGAATGAACGTTTAAATGGAGGCTGTCAGGTGCCTATTGCCGGTTTTGCCGAAATTCAGGGGGATAGGCTGGTTATGCGCGGTTTGGTTGGTTCTCCTGATGGTGCTGTACTATATAGAGCAGAAAGGCAGGGGACTTTTGCTCAGGCTAAAGAAATCGGCGTAGCAATTGCTGATGATTTATTGGCTCAGGGCGCTGACAAAATTCTGCAGGCGCTGTATTAATATTTTAGTGACGCGACCTGCGCACCAGGCTGATGAGCTGTGTGCTTTAATAGAGCTAAATGGCTGGAATGCCATTCGTTTTCCTACACTGGAAATTGCGGCTATTAATAATGAAAAAATTAACCGGCAGCTTGAAACGCTTGGTCAGTGGGATTGGCTTATTTTCATCAGTGCAAACGCAGTAAATTTTGCGCTGAGTGCGAATAATGGCAGAATAGACTGCTTTAAAAAAAGTTCTATAGCTGCGGTTGGCAAGGCTACGGAAAAAGCACTGCAGGCCGCTGGGCTAACAGTAGACTTGCTTCCTGACAATCAATTTAATACGGAAGGTTTGCTGGCAACAGATGAAATGAATCAGGTCAAAGGAAAAGGCTGTATGATTATCCGAGGGCTGGGCGGGAGAGAGATGCTGGCTAATAAATTATATGAACGTGGTGCCGAGGTTGAATACATGGAAGTGTACAGCAGAGAAATGCCCATGGCGGATAGTGTTATTATGACAGCCCACCTTAAACAGGGAACGCTTCATGCACTCACTATAACCAGTGGTGAAGCATTGAAAAATTTAATGATGATGGTGGAATCTGGGCTGCGAGATAAATTACTGGCCGTGCCTTTAATCGTTATAAGCAATAGATTAAAAGAGCTGGCAGAAAAAAGTGGTTTTAAAACGATTGCGATTACTGAAGGCACTGGTGATGCAGCAATTATCAAGACAGTCGGAATGATAAGCCAGAGAGCTCAACAACAAACTAATGGGGGATAAAGTGGCTGAAGAATTAAAAGAACAGCAGGAAGGTGGAGTGCAGGCGGAAGCTCGGCCCGTGGGAACAACTCAAACAAAATCTCGTGGTGGGATGATTTTTGGCATTATCAATTTATTTCTTATCTTTCTGTTGATGGGAGGAGGATTCTACCTATTAAGTGAAATAAAAGATAAGCAGCAAGCTCAGGAAGGCGATATTGACAAGGTTGACGAGAAAGGTATTGAGGTAAGTAAGGAAATAAATACTTTTCAAGTGCAGTTAAGCACTATGCAGTCTCAGATTGCGACCTTTAATGAAGAAATAGCAGGAAAAGATAATCATTTTACTAAAACGTTAGCTGATTTTTCTCAGTTGCATTCAGAAAAGTTAACGGCTGTCCATAAAGATTTGGTAGCAGAAATAACCCAGTTAAAACGGCAGCTGGGAAAAACCCGTGGTGACTGGCTAGTGGCAGATGCAGAGTATTTGTTAAGTGTTGCCAATCAGCGACTGCATTTAATGGGCGATATTAATACCACACGAATGGCGCTGGAAGCCGCTGATCAAAGATTAAGAGAAAGTGGCGATACAGCGGCTTTTAAAGTTCGTGAGCAGATAGCTAAAGAAATTGCGGGGCTTCGTACAGTAAATTTACCAGATATTGTAGGAATATATTCATCTATTCAAATATTAAAGGATAAAGTAAACGGGCTTGCAACACTTTTGCCATATGCTGGAAAGCCTCTGACAGAGTCAAAACAAGTACATGATCATGAGCAGGCACAAGAAGCTGACCATGGTGTTTTGAATTCAGCTTTACAGCTGTTGGAGGGCTATGTCACCGTTAGGCACTCAGATCAGCCAGTGACAGAAATTATCACGGAAGAGGAGGTTGAATTTATCAGACAGCAACTTAATGTAAAGCTGGAAATGGTTAAAATTTCACTGGTACAGCAAAATGATGCGCTATATCAGGCAAATATTGCAGATGTAAAACAGTGGGTAAATGCTAATTTTACTAAGAACCAGCGTTCTAAAAGTTTTTTATCTGAGTTAAAAGCGCTAAAAGCGGTACAGCTTCGTACTCAATTCCCTGATATCAGTAAATCATTGAAGATGTTAAAGGATATAACAAAGCTGCGGATAGAAACAGATAAGAGGTTTCAGGAAGGAAAAGATAGGTCAGCCACCGATGAAGTTCAAATAAAACCGGAGATCAAACCTTCAGTTGCTGAAGAACAAATTATCCCTGCGGTTGAAGTTGATAAAACCGAGCCGGCTGCACCCTAAGCGAGAGACAGGATTATGAAAAATTTTATTTATTTTCTAGGGGCCCTTTGTATTGCACTGGCTGCCGCTTTTTTCATTCAAAGCTGGTTGACTAGATTTGAAGATCCTGGCTATGTGCTGATTGGGCTAGGACATTGGTCTTTAGAAACGTCAGTAGTGGTTTTTGCAATCGCTCAGATTATTGGCTTCTTTATGCTGTACATGTTTTTTAGACTGTTAGGCGCTTTGTTTCGTTTGCCGAGTAAAATAAAGCATAAAGGCAAGAACATTAAGTTTAATCGATCACAGGAAGCATTGATTGCAGGCTTGATTGATTCAGCGGAAGGCAATTGGGAAAAAGCAGAAAAAGTATTGATTAAGCATGCATCGAATAGCGGTGCGCCTCTATTGCATTATTTAACCGCCGCCAAAGCCGCTCAATCAAGAGGGGCGATAGAAAAACGGGATGAATATCTTAGAAAAGCGACTGAGCAGTCCGGTGAAACTGATATAGCCGTTGGGTTGACTCAGGCTGAACTGCATTTATCGGCAAACCAGTTTGATCAGGCCCTGGAAACATTGATTAAACTGCATTCTATTGACTCTGGGCATGCCAGTATTTTAAAACTGCTGCATCAGACCTATCAGCGCGTAGGTGACTGGGAAGGGCTGCGGAAATTGATTCCTTCGCTGCATCAGAATAAAGTATTAATGGAAGCAGAAGTAAAGCTTCTTGAAAGCGAAACCTTCAGCAGCTTATTAAAGCAGGCTGCTGAGCGGGGGAATGCTGAAGATATTCAGCAATTATGGAAAACGGTTCCTGAGCATGTACAGTCCTTACAAGGTATTTCGACCATTTATTATGCTGCTATGATTGAAGTAGGTGCCGGTGAAAGGGTCGAGGATGAAATTGCCAAGTCTATTGTAAAGCAGTGGGATGAAACCTTGCTGGTTTTGTATGCCAGCATACGTTCAAAAGACTACCCTAAACAGCTTCAGACGGCAGAGCAGTGGCTGGCTGTTCATTCTAGCAGCGCAATACTGTTAAGAGTCTTGGGAAATATCAGTATAAAATGCAAGCAAATGGAAAAAGCAGAACAGTATTTAACTAAAAGTGTGGGGATAGAACCTACGGTTGCCACTTATCAGCTGTTAGGAGATGTATTGACTGAAAAAGGCGACAAGGATAAGGCGGGCGATAGCTATAAAAAAGGCCTGGAGCTGGCTTCAAGCGAAGTTGTTAACCGTGTTGAAGGTATTGTCGGTTAATATTATATCTAGGAGCGTGTAGGAAATAACTATACAGCGGGCTTATTTTTTTGTCCGTTTGCAGCTGTCCCGACAGTAGTGGTGTGGGTTGTTAGCGTTCGTTCGCAATTATTCCTGCTCACACTGTTTTGCCAATACATTTTCAAATGTCAGTTGCTCTCGAACCCCCTTAAATGTTCTTTAGTGAAAAATAAAGCCTCTAAAGATTTTGAATGATTATTTAATATGATAGAAAGAAGTAATAGAGGCGGCGTTGTCAGGCCTCATCGTTCTAAGTTAATCGCCATTATACGTCTGCTCGATGTTTTTATTATCTGGCTTACATTGTATTTAGTCTTAGAAAATTACGGACTTAATTTTGAATATCATCAGCTTTTATGGCTTTTGATCGCAGTGACGTGTTTTGAGTTTTTTGCTGAATTCAATCTTTTATATAACGTGCCAAGGGGTACAAACCTATATAGAGAAATATTAAGAACAGGCATTGCCTGGTTTGGTGTTTTATTGGTTTTTCTTTGTGTTATACAGATCAAGCCAAGTTTAGTTGATGGTCCAAGTGAGGCAGTATTTTGGTCTTGGCTGGTCTTGGCCCCCTTGGTATTGGTAGGGTGGCATCTTGCTATGCGGCTGTTTATCAATTATATGAGAGGTGCTGGAGAAAATACGCGGAAAGTTGCCATTATCGGAGCGACAAATTTAGGCTTCGAGCTGGAAAGTATTTTTAAAAGGGAGGCCTGGCTAGGGTATGCTTTTGCTGGATATTATGATGACCGTACAATAAAAGAAGATGGAAGGCTTCAATGGACTGAACAAAATTTGTCGGGCAATACGAATGAACTTATTCAAATGGTAAATGAGCAGAAGGTGGATGCAATTTATATTACTTTGCCGTTAAAGGCTGAAGAGCGGATTAAGCAGATTATAGGAGCGTTAGCTGATACAACAGCGGCTGTCTATTATGTGCCTGATTTGTTTGGTTTTGATTTATTAAGGGCAAAAATGGAGAATTTGAGGGGAATACCGATCATCAGTATTCATGATACTCCGTTTTATGGAATTGATGGTATTTCAAAGCGAATGTTTGACGTTATTGTATCAGCTCTCATATTGATAATAATTGGCATTCCATTGTTAATAATAGCTTTAGGCGTAAAAATCACTTCGCCGGGTCCTGTCATGTTTAAACAGCGACGCTATGGCTTTAAGGGTGAAGAAATCACAGTTTGGAAATTTAGATCAATGACTGTATCCGAGGATGGAGATAGTGTTAAGCAGGCCACAAAAAATGATGCACGGATAACTGATTTTGGTGCGTTTCTTCGCCGAACATCGCTTGATGAATTGCCGCAATTCATTAATGTTCTACAGGGCAGAATGTCAATTATAGGGCCTAGACCACATGCCGTTGCCCATAATGAGTTTTATCGAGGCCAGATAAAAGGTTATATGCTGCGGCATAAAGTTAAGCCTGGTATTACGGGACTTGCCCAAATTAGCGGTTACAGAGGGGAAACAGAAACTCTCGATAAAATGGATGGCCGTATTCAATATGACTTGGAATATATTCGCAACTGGTCTTTAATGCTGGATTGCAAGATTTTTTTAAAGACTATTTTCAAAGGGTTTTTCAGTGATCAGGCTTATTAAATAAGATAGTTATATTTAGTAAGTGCAGAGGTAATATAAATATTTATTTATGAAAAGAAACAGGCTGCAGGCTGTTTATTGTATGGAATCATTTGCCGAACTATAAAATTTGATAAGAGAATATAATTGAATTTAACCAGTGTTCTGCTTAACGCAACACACACATACTTATAAGCTTTTTGCTTATTGTTCTAGAACTTTAGGCATTTCCAGCATCTAAAATAATTGATATTATCTGCTATAATTGCAGGATTAAGAAATGATCCAGTGGTTAAAATAGAGATGTATATTGAAAAACGATTCAACCTCCGAGGTTTTTTGCATCATGGCCGGAATATTGCGCTTTGCGCAGTTACGATTCTTATTCTTGGGTATTGGAATATAGCCAATGCAGATTATAAGATAGGTGCCGGGGACGTACTGAATATTTCTGTTTATGGCGATGATAATCTGAAAAGTGAAATTCGGGTCTCTGCACAAGGGCGCATTACATTTCCATTGATTGGTGCAATTGCAGTTGCTGATAAATCCACATTCCAAGTGGAAAGAATGATCTCAAAGCTGTTGGCTGAAGGTCGTTATATAAATAATGCTCAAGTCACTGTAAATATTCGGGACTATAACAGTCAGCGGGTTTCTGTACTGGGTCATATAAACAAACCTGCACGGTATCCTTTAAAGTCAAAAACCAGTTTGCTTGAAGTTATTGCCATGGCTGGGGGCATTAAAGATTCAGGAGATGATAGAGTTATTGTTACTCGTAATGTTAACGGAAAAACAGAGAAGCTGCTGGTGGATTTGTATGTCCTGCTTTCAAGTTCAGCTGAGAATCAGTCTTTTGAGATTCAGCCTGGTGATATCATATATATTCCCAAAAGGCCTTTGTTCTATATTTATGGCGAGGTGCAGCATCCGGGAGGATACCCTGTCGAGCGTGGGCTGACGGTTGTTAAGGCGTTATCTCTTGGTGGAGGACTGACTCCGCGAGGCACTCAAAGAGGAATCATTATTAAACGAAAAAATAAAAAAGGTATAGTGCAGGAGGTTGATGTAGAGCTGACCGATTCTGTATTAAAAGATGACGTGGTATTCATTGATGAACGGCTGTTTTAAGATTAGGCCAAGTACTAACGAAAAATGCTGTACTTAAAAACCATAATGAATAGGCTTAACATAATATGAATTTTCAGCAATTAATTATTATTCTTTGGGCGCGCAAAGTAACTGCACTGTCAGTTCTAGCCATTACAGTGCTGACGACATTGGCGCTAAGTCTTACTATGCCAAAGCAATATGTTTCAACCACGACATTGGTGATTGATCAGCGGCAGGCAAATCCGGTAACAGGGTTAACTTTGCCTGCACAGCTGGTGGCTGGCTATATGGCAACACAAATCGATGTGATTGCCAGTCATAATGTGGCAAGAAAGGTGGTGGATAAACTTAAGTTGACGGCTGATAAAAAATGGCAGAAAAAATTTTCCTCCAGCAATAGTAAGGGGGAAATAGATGAGTGGATTGCTGATTCTATATTAAAAAAACTTGAAGTTGAGCCTTCTCAAAAAAGTAGTTTGATACAGATTGGCTATACAGCCAGCGATAGTGAATTTGCTGCCACTGTAGCCAATACATTTGCTGAAGCTTATATCCAGACTAGCATTGAATTAAGAGCACAGCCAGCCAAGCAGAGTTCGGCATGGTTTAGCAGTCAAAAAGAAGTTTTGCGGCAGCGGCTAGAGCATGCACAGAGAGTATTGTCTGACTATCAGCAAGAATTTGGAATTGTTTCAGCAGACGAAAAACTAGATCTGGAAAGTTCGAAGCTGGTTGATTTATCTAGGCAATTAGTTGAAAGTCAAGCTAAAACAAATGAATTGCAGTCAAGACTGGATCAGTTGGCGATGATTAGAAAACGTGGAGGGTCTTATCAGTCATTGAATGAGGTGCTTAGCAATTCCTTGATTCAATCTTTAAAATCTGATTTGTCACGGGCAGAATCTAAGTTTGCTGAATTGGCAAATCGTATTGGTCAAAACCATCCCCAATATAAACAGGTTCAGGCTGAAGTTTCCAGTCTTCGGAGAAAACTGTCTAGGGAAGTAAAAAGGGTTGTAGATAGCATACCGCTGAGTGCAAACTCATCTAAGCAAAGAGATGAAATATTGACCGCCGCATTGGCAAAACAGAAAGCTAAAGTGCTTGAATTAAAGAAAAGGCATGATGATATTGCAGTGTTTAGATACGAGGTGGAAAATGCTCAGCGTGCTTTTGATAGCGTCATGCAAAAATCTATTCAGACACTTATGAAAAGCGAGATCAGTCAGACTGATGTTGCGATTTTAAACCCGGCGATTCCCGCGCATAAGCATTCAAAGCCCAGAATATTGCTAAATCTTATTTTGGCTGTTTTTCTGGGGGGGATTTTAGGCGCTGGGGCAGCTCTGATTGTTGAGCTATTAGATCGACGGGTGCGATCTTCATATGATGTTAATAATTCGCTTTCACTTCCTGTTTTTGCTGTTATTTCAGCTGAAACAGATAGTAGTTAATTGTTTTTTCTCTAACTAAGAGTACAGGTCTGCGTAATAGAAATGATAAAGGAAAAATAGTGAGTAATGTTGAAGTTACCAAAAAGTATGTTGAAAGAGAGGTAACCTTTATAACACGTTATAAAGGCAACATAGTAAATGTTGAACCGGTCAGCAAACACGTTGACGCAGATGAAATTGTTTCTATTGCTTCTGATGCCAGATCATCAATGGGAGCTTTATTGCTTGATGCTGGGAAAATTACAGTTCAGGAGGCTGAGGCAATAATTGATCTGCAGAAGGAGGAGGGGCTTCGGTTTGGCGATGCGGCCAAGCAATTTGGTCTGATAAGCGAGGCTGACATACAAAAAGCATTGTCCCAGCAGTTTGACTTTCCTTATATAGCTCCTTCAGATGATGTGTTCAGTCAGGATATTATTGCCGCCTATCAGCCATACTGCAAACAGGTTGAGGCTTTGCGAGCCGTTCGCAGTCAGCTGATGCTCCGCTGGTTTAACGATGACCGGAAATTGCTGTCTATTGTCAGCCCTGATCGAAATGAAGGCAGAAGCTATATTAGTGCCAATCTTGCGGTAGTGTTTTCCCAGTTAGGCAAGAAAACATTGCTGATTGATGCAAATCTTCGTGACCCTAAGCAGCATGAATTATTCAAACTGGAACAAAAGAAGGGATTATCTGATTTGCTGGCAAGCCGAGCCGATCAGTCTGTTGTCTATAAATTGCCTCAATTCCATAATTTATCGATTTTGCCAGCAGGAACTGTTCCGCCAAATCCGGCAGAAATGATCAGCCGAGGATTAAATATTATTTTGCAAAGATTCAGTCAAGAGTATGAGGTTATTTTAATCGATACGCCGGCTATCCAACATGGTACTGAAGCTCAAATTATTGCAGCTCACTGTGGCGGCTGTTTAATTGTTTCTCGGCAAGACCATACCCGTATGAAAGATTTGGAAATAATGAAGTCGGATTTGGAGCAGGCAAATATCCAATGTCTTGGTATGGTCATCAATGATTATTAATCTACTGTCTTTGAAAATGGGGTTTTCTATGCGTAAGAGTTTGACTAGAGTTGTTTTGACATGGGCCTGTCTATGCGTACAGATGATAAGTATAGACAATGTGCATGCAACGGCATCTCCAGATGATTTGATTAAACCGTATGTCGCGGCTAATCTGCTATACGATAATAATGTACTTAGGCTGCCGAAAGGTAAGCCTTTTCCTGAAGGAAAAAGTAGCAAAGGCGATTTTGTTAAAACTGTAAATGCTGGCGTTGAAATGGACTGGAGGCCCAGTCGCCAGCAAGTGATCATCAAGGCAGATGTAAACCATAGCTGGTTTCAGAACTTTGACAGCCTAGACTATTTAGGCTGGAATGTTTTAGCTGAATGGAACTGGAAAATTGGCAGTGATCTGGAAGGTACTTTTGGGTACAGCAATACCCAAAGACTGAATGAGTATGATCAGATAAATGAATTGACGTCCAACGAATCTAATTTCTCAGTTTATAGGGCAAATATCGCCTATCTGTTTCATCCTCAGGGGCGAATAGCAATCAATTATTTTCGCACAGAAGATGAATTTGAGGAGGGAAGTCGAAAGAGCAGTAATTTGACAGAAGACAATGCAGAGTTAAACCTGGAATATTTGAGTCCAACAGGGAGCAGTCTTGGTGTACGTATTTTAGCTACTGTAGGAGACTATCCAAACCGGCAGTATTCAGGGCGGGTGGATGAGCTTGATAATGGTTTTTTACGAATGGAATATGGAATGACTTATCGTTGGGTGTGGAGTGAAAAAACCCGCATCTATGGGCGAGTCGGCTATGCTCAGCAGGATTTTGACCATCAGTCATTTAAGAATTTCGGGGATGTAACCGCGCAATTGAATATAGATTGGGCAGTCACAGAACAAACGGGTATACTTTTCTCAGCCTGGCGTGAAATAAGACAGGTAGATGATAAAAATGAAAGTTTCAGTTTAAGTCAAGGAGTGAAAATAACGCCTTCGTGGCAAGTAACCCCTAAATTTAAAATGTACTCAGACCTCTCTTTTGAGCAAAAAGACTATGAGGTGAGCAGCAATAAAGGTAATCAGCGAAAAGATAATTTATGGAGCATTGGATATAACCTGGCTTATGAGCCTTTTCATAATATAATTTTCGATCTTATGCTAGGGTATGAAAATAAAGGCTCAAATGAAAGGTTTAAGTCTTATGAGAGTCTATCTACAGGACTGAATATGCAGGTTGTTTTTTAAACAGATTCATGCAATAAATTTGGATAATGCTACTAAAAATTTTTAGCGAAAGGAAACAGTCACGGCTAATATCTGCTTTGCAGTTTTTGATACCGGCGATCATCGCAATTCTCTTGGGAGTCATTATCGCTCAAGGCAATATAATATTGCTGATAGTCTTTTTTGGAGCTATCTTCGCGGTATTGCTATTCAGGTCCCCCCTAATGATGCTGTGGAGCGTTGTAATTGGCGGTCTGGTCTTTTCTGGTTTAGCAGAACTGTATCTTCCTCAATTGCGGTATATTAGATGGGCGGTTGTTCTTGGTGCGCAAGCACTGTTAGCTATAGCAGTATTTAGAAGGCTAACCGGTTCCGGGCAGCCTATTTATAATAAAGGGGCTCAGATTAGTCCATTAGTATGGATGGGAGCCTTTGCTCTTGTTGCTCTGTTTTCAGGATTGTTCAATTATGGATTGAGTTTTGAAACAGTAATAGGGCTAAAAGGCTATTTTCAGGTTTGGGGGATTGCCTGTGCTATGGCCTGGCTTGGGCTAAACAGAGAGCAGGCAGACAGGTTTATGGGCGGATTGTTCTGGCTTGCCGTGCTGCAAATTCCTTTTGCTATTCATCAATTCCTATTTTTGGTACCTTTACGGTTAACCCAGGAAGCGGCCAATAAAGGCATTGTAGCGCTGGACATAGTGGTGGGTACTTTTGTTGGAAACATGGAAGGTGGCGGAGCCAATATTGTATTAGCAAGTTTGCAGGTCATTGTTATCGGCATCTTGGTTGGGTTTTGGCGCATGGGCAAAATATCTGGCATTAAAATATTGACACTGAGTTTTATCTTTCTTGTGCCAATTGCACTTAATGAAGCTAAAGCAGTTGTTATCTTTATACCTGTAATGCTAGCCATTATGTTTCAGGATACTTTGATAAAAAAGCCGTTCCAGACAATATTTGGTGCAATAATGGTTTTGGGGCTTATGCTGGCTTTACTGGTCGGCTATTCTTTTTTACCACGCACCGAAAGTCAGGAAACGGGAGGTCTGTCTGATCTGTATGAAGATACAATAGCCTATAACATAGGCAATGAAGGCTATGGAACCAATCAGCTGAACAGGACGACCGTCTACAGCTTTTGGGCTAGTCGGCATGGTCTGGATAATTTGCCCGAGACACTAATTGGTCATGGGCTGGGAACAACCAATGAAGCAGAGCTAGGGTTAATGAAGAACTCGCTGGCAAAAACAACGTATTATGAAGTGGGGATTGGTTTAACAGCGATGTCTTCATTGCTATGGGAAGTTGGGATTATAGGTGCATTTTTAATGCTGGCCATTTTTTTATCCGCTTTCATAAGCGCCCATAAGCTTGCAAATCAGCAGTCAAAAAATAGCAGGCAATATGTCTATCTAAAGGCTGCACAGGTAGGTTTTGCTTTATTATTTGTTAACGTGATGCATAATAATTATTTGATTTTTGAAGTAGGATTTCAGACACTTTTAATGGTATTGTTAGGATATATTCTCCATTTTGAAAGGACAGCTTATGAGCAAAGTCAGTAAAAAAACATTTTCCTTTGCTATCATGGCGGTGTTTATTTCAATGATGTTTTTTGATTTCAGATCTGTACTGGCACAGACTTGTCAATCAAATATTCCAGTAAAATCAGGGGATAACTATTCAGTCAGTTTAGACAGCGGAACTGAAGCAAAAATAACCAGATTATTGAAACCTTCTTTTTTTGGTTTCAATATGGAATGGATTGAGTTTCAAGATTCATTTCTGAACAAAAAAACAAAAAAAGTTCACCCGGTTTTAGTTGAATGGATGAAAGCGTTTCCAGGAGCGGTTTATCGATATCCTGGCGGCACTGTGGCCAACAATTTTAACTGGATGGAGGCCGTGGGTGATGTTAGCTTAAGAAAAATGCAAATAGGTGCTGAATGGCGGGGGCCTTTAGCAGTCAGATTCGGCATAGATGAATATTTATCATTTGTTAATCAAGTTGCAGGGCAGTCCTGGATAGTTGCCAATCTCTATGGTCGTTTTGAGGGAGAGGAACCCATCGCGGACCTTGCAAAACAGGCGGCAATGGTAGCAGAACATGTTTTGAAAGCAAACAGAGAGCAAGGGGTTTCTCCCGTTCTTCGCTGGGAGCTCGGAAATGAGCTGGATCGGGGCGATTATCTATGGCCTGCAAAAAAATATTCAGACCGTTCAGCTAAAATTATTGACGCTATTAAAGCGGTCATTCCTGGTGCAAAATTTGTTGGCATAGCAGAAGACTACGACGCTCAAACAGGTACCTCTGGTTTAAATGCCCGCGAATATAACAATTTCGTCGTTTCCAAGCTGGCTGACAATGTTCATGAGTATGCCAATCACCTGTATTACGATGGGGGAGAGAATGGTCCTCCGATACCTGACCGGTTAGGACAGCTATGTACTACGCTGGACAGTCTTCAGAAAGTGTTGCCTGCCACAAAAGCCTCCAATGCAGGGATTTGGATTACTGAACATGCTCGCTGGCCTATAGGTGGGCCATCCGACTCTGATTGGCAAAGTCATTGGCCGAAAGCAACAAACCTTCAGGCAGGCATTTCAGTTGCAGATATGATGATTGCTACAGTTCAGTTTCCGCAGATTAAAGGCTCTTTTATTCATACTTTAAGCGGAACGGTGGGGCCCTGGCCATTTTTTCATGAAGGAGCCAAGGGTACCTTTCATCCCAGCGTCATTTACTGGACTCTGCGGATATTGCGCGAAGCAATGCTGGATGAAGTGTTGACTACCCAGACTGTGAGTGCCAATTTAAGCAACTATGCAGGTGGCTATGATGTTCGTGTTGCTGTGTTGAGAAAGAAAAATCATAAGAAATATGCAGTATGGGCGATTAATCGTCATGCCAAAGCTGTTACACTAGATATAAAAATTCCATTATGTACAGGCTGTACTTTGCTGGTAAATAAAACTGAATTATCCGGCCAGTCACCTAAAGCTACCAATAGCATTAATAAAAATAGTGTGCTGCCACATAAAACCACGGAAACACTCGCTGTCAATAAGCAAGGTTATGCCAAGGTCTCCCTGGCAGCCTATTCTGTATCAACTTTTATTATCGATACACCGTAAACCTAAAAAATCAACTGGTCACTTAGACCTTGCTGTAACTTGTAAAAAAAATCCTTAAGGAGCGAGGGTTTAATGATTTCCGGATTTTGTCTTGCCTTTTGCCTCAGCAGGAGAGCTAATAAATTCGTTGCGTAGCTTACTATTCGTCCATTTTATTAGCAGTCAAGATTATTTGCCAAACTTTCGGAAGTTATTAAACCTTCGCTCCTAAGCAAGTTTTTTTATTTTTACCAGATGGGTGAGAATTTTTTACCCATTTTTTTCATAGAATCTGCGCTCAACTAATTTATTTAGGATAAACAAATTAAATGATGTCTAAAGACAAACCGACAATAACAGTATTTTATATTGTTGCGGACTTTTATCCTGCCTGGCGCCTGGATCTTACTGAGCTATTTTCAGTGCAGCTGGCAAAAGGTGGTCTTGAGCTAAGCTGGAGCCTTTGGAGTGACACTCCGGGTTCGGCAGGCTGGTTTGAGCAATATGGCCGGCCAACTTTTGTAGCAGCGTCATGCAAAGGCGAATCCATATTGTCTCGAGTTTTTAATAAGTTACTGCAAAGTGTTGCAGATATTCGTGTTTTTTTTCATTTAGTGTTTGGACCGCATTACGATATTATTCAGGTACGTGATCAATGCTACTTTTCGGCAGGCTTGGGGCTGTTGGCCGCCCGCTTGCGCGGTTCAAAATTTGTTTATTGGCTGTCCTTTCCATTCCCAGAAAATGATATGCTAAAAGCGGAAGAAACGCAGGGGATAAAGAAGTATTTTTACAAAATGCGCGGAAAGTTATCAGCCTTTTGGCTATACCGCTTTATCTTTCCAAAGGCTGACCATATTTTTGTTCAAAGCGAGCAAATGCAGACAGACATATTCGAGCGCTATCAAACACCTCTTGAGAAAATGACACCTGTTCCTATGGGGGTTCCATCAGCATTGCTGGACTGGACTGCTGAGCACCCTGCAGAGACTGTAAAGGGAAGGGTAATATATACAGGTACTTTCGTTAAAGAGCGAAAACTGGAGGTGCTAATAGAGGCTTTTGTTATTGTTAAAAAACAAGTGCCATACTCTGAACTTTGGCTGGTAGGAGATGGTACTGTGCCTGAAGAGCGAAAAATGCTGGAACAGCTGGTACAGCAGAAGCAATTGACTGACTCAGTTCATTTCACTGGTTTTGTTCCCATGGAGCAGGCATGGTCTTTAGCGGCAAGTGCAGAAGTTTGCGTTTCTCCCGTTTACCCAAGTTTTGTTCTTCGTCCTGGATCGCCCACTAAACTCAATGAATATATGGCATTAGCGCGTCCGTGTGTTGCCAATGATCACCCTGAACAGGCTACTACATTACAGAGCAGCGGGGCTGGGCTAAGTGTTCCTTGGGGGAGTAAAGAATTTGCCAGGGCAATAGCCTGGATGATGGAACATCCTCTCGAAGCTGAGAAAATGGGGCAAAAAGGTCCTGCTTGGGTCAAGGCTAATAGAACATATGACCAGATAGCTGAGAAAGTATTTGCCAAATATCAGACAATTTTAGATCAAAATTAATGAGCGACAAGTCCTCACGATACAGTGCAGATCATATTCATAGCAGCGCCCGCATCTATTTGCTGGGCAAGCTGATCTCTGCAGCGACTGGTATTGTTGCTGTCATTTTACTTGCGCGATATCTTTCTATTGCTGAGTTTGCTGTCTACAGTGCATTAACAGGTTTCGTAGAAATGTTTACAGCTTTGGCTGGGTTCGGCATAACCCATGCCTTATTGAGGTTTTTGCCAGAACTTTATGCCAAGCACCAGGACCGCTCAATGAAGCAGCTGATTGGTGTGGGTATGTTGACCCGCACATTAACTTTGACAATTGCCGTTGTTATTGTTGGTTTCGGTTCTGGGCCGGTTGCTGGTTTTTTTAATCTAAGTGAATGGCAGGATTCTTTTAATCTTTTTTTACTGTTAGTCTGGGTGCGGGTTACCTTTTATTTCCTTTTTCAAATACTGGAAACACTGCTGGCCCAGTCGGTGGGCCAAAGCGGTTTTGTGCTGGCCAATATTCTGAAACTTAGCGGTATTGCCACTGGAATTTATTACCAGCAATTGGATTTGCTACTCGTTATTCGGATTGAAATTGCAGGTGAAATAATCGGCGTGGGTGTGTTGGCTCTAGGTTTGATAAGAAGATTAAGAGTCCATGCGGGCAATGATGATTCAGATACAGGCTGGGTTGGAAATAACTGGCAAAGAATTTGGCGCTTTGGTTTAATTGGTTATCTGCAGCATTTGGCTGTACTGCTTTATGGCAGCTCTCCAAACCGACTGGCAGGCGCCCGATATCTACCTTCAACTGAAATGGCATCTCTGGGGTTTGCACAATCACTAATTGATACAATACGGCGTTATTTGCCTGCTCAGCTTTTTCAGGGGATTATCTATCCCGTGGTGATTGCACGCTATGCAACGGGACGTGATTTTGCTGATATTGCCAGAATAACCGATTTGCTTCTTCGGTTTAATACGGTTGTTTTAGGCATGCCCTTAGTTATTTTTCTGGTTTCGGGTACTGACCTTTTGTCTTTTCTAAGTGATGGGAAATATTCTGAACAGGCTTGCTTAGGGCTTATTTTATTTAGCATTGCTTTGGCCTTTGAATCTGACCGTTACCTGCTTGACATGTTGGTTCAGGCGGTCGAACGATTTGATATGCTGCTATATACAAATTTATTATTGTCAGCATCACTTTTTTTGGCCTTATGGCTATTCCCAATAATGGGTATTGCTGCCATTCCAGTGGCAAATATCACAGGGTTATTGTTGGCCAATGGCGTTGTTAGAATATGGTTAAGACTGAAAGGGTTTAAATGCCAAATAACGTGGACAAGCTATTTTAGGATTATTTTGGCCGGTCTGATAAGTATAAAGACTGGGTGGTATTTAATGGAATGGCTAGCGCAGAATGAAATTGTTACTGGCTGGCTGTATCATTGGATAATTTCGGGAGTTGCTGCAATTGGCAGCTATCTGCTATTGATTTTGCTGCTTAAGCCATTTTCAGGCGAGGAATTAAGCGGGTTAAGAAGAATAAAGCAGGGAAAAGAGTAGGGGGAGCCAGTAATTGAGATAATTGTTTTTTGGCATTTCCGGCTGAGAAAATTTTTTTGCAGGGTATTTATTTTCAGATCCCAAACACCAATACAACTCACCTATTATGTTAGATAGCTGGTGCTGAGTTAAGCGTGTCTATTTGGCGCATTTTGAAACGAGGGAGGGAAATTAGATTCACATGGACAGATAAATATATCCATGTGAATTTTGTAATAATATTGTTGAAGGGAGCAGTTGATCTAACTGTTATCAGCTAAAATTTCGGCTTCTTCTTTATCGCTCAATTTGTAATTTGGGTCGAGCAAGATAGGGATTGCATTTTCTTTACGACCCCTTAAATCGCCTTGTAGCGGATCCTGCCCTACATTAGCCATGGGGATAGTGTCCACACAGATTGGTTTTCCCATCAAGCTTTTGACTTTGTTTTTTACTACCCACTTTAATGGGTGCTGAATATATTTCTTCATCACCGGTGCTGCTGTACCAGTCATCCAGCAGTTTTTTGGGCAAGTTTTCACTAGGCCCCTGACTCTGTTAGCCTGTTCACTAAACCATAAATCTTCAAAATTATCATAATCTCTGATGTTGCCCATAGACTCCTTCCAGTATGTTTCTTCCAGGCCATTGCAAGGATAGACTTCTCCATAAGGTTCAACAAATAAATTTGCACTGCCTGCTTCGCAGGGAAGCATTCTTGGTTTGCCACGGATATAATTAATTAGACCGAGATTTAAATATGCCCGAAACCAGCTCTTTGGCGAGTTTTCTTTCATTAGATCTTCAATTAGCTGATGAAAATTTTCAATCACAGCATCTTTGTTAGTTACTTCATTTTCCTGGCTGTGAAAGTAATAGGAATTATGGAAAGTTGCAGTAGCAAACTCCATGTCAAGGCTTTGAGCTAATTTATGCAAAACCAGCATATCATCAGAGTTTTTGTTTGAAACGGTGATGCCGAAGCCTATGTCTTTTATGCCTCTTTCTCTTAAACCTAGCAAGGTTTTAATTCCTCGGTCAAAGCCACCTTCACGTCCGCGCAACTCATCATTTTTCTGAGATAAACCTTCAATGCTGACGCGAATTCCTATATTGGGAAAGCGTTCGGCTAATTTATGAATTTTATTGACATGCCAGCCTGAAGTTGAAATTACGATACGGGGGGCTTTCGTATACATAACCTCGATAATATCTTCAAGGTCATTTCTTATAAAGGGTTCGCCACCAGTAACATTGGCAAATTTAAAATTGGGCAGACCCTCAAGTTCCTTAGGCGTAATTTCTTTTTGCTTATCAGTAGGGTTTTCCCATATGTTGCACATTTTACAGCGCATTTGACAACGGTAAGTCGTGATAATTGAAACGTCCGTAGGCATTAGTGACATGTCGTTCATGGTTTTTCCTCAATATTTATTTCAGTTTTATAATAGCAGAATGTATTGATTTGCTTAGTAATCCCTGTGTTTGAAATGTTCATGTTATTGTTTATTAAGCTTTTGAACTATAAGATAATATTTGTTTTTTTCTATGTTTTTAGCTGTTTATTAAATTTAATGTTTGCTGTATGGCACACACTTTATCTCAGGAAAAATTGTTCTCGATTTCTACCTAACATGTCATTAATCCTAAAGTGCTTCCAAAAAAATGGCTTAATCAATCATTATTTTTTATCTGCAAGTTGATAGGAATGTGCCATATATAGGAGAAATATCAGTTAAACCTAGAAAACAGGGTGATTATGTCTTCTGGCGTAAGTTATTGAATCCACGGCTCTTCCAAGAATATTGGCTTAAGCTATGAGAGACGCTAATATTCCTGAAGGCACTGTGAAGCGATAGTTTTCATTATAAAGAACGCATTCAATTGATTTTACAAAGCTAATTCTTTAAAGCTAAACATTGCTGCACTAGCATAGAAGTAAGTCCTTATAAAAATTATTGTTTTTATGTGACGAAGTTCACATAATTATCTCTTATTTAGAGATATATGTCACAGTTATTTTAATATTTAAGTAATTTATATTGTATTGTTTTTTTACATCCTTGTTGCTGTATAGAGAATGCCTTTTCATAACAGTTTATTCAGACTATTATGATTTGGCAGTTTACCGTTCTAAAAAAGGTGTATATGCATCGTATTTGAGGGCAGGTGACGTATGCGCTGCGGTAGATTATGGATATAGCCGGCAAGTAAGGCTGATTTTCGAGTGCTGATCCCTTTGGAGTGAAGGTGGTGATGGTTTCAGAAGCCGGGGATGCCTGAATGGGATTATGGATGACGCCTTCAAGCCTATTTGGACGTGCTTGTGGTGTTCTGTATGTTAAATTACTGAAGCTTTAAGGTATATAAATATGCCACGTAGTTGCTGTAATGGAATAATCTGCATGCTTGGCAGGTTTTTTAACTAGTTTTTCCTTAACCTGCGCAAAACAATGCCGATAAATTTAATAATAACTTCAAACACACTGGCATAACCTTTTGCATCAAAAACAGCTATTCCCGAATTAATTGAAAGGTGGTGCAAGCCATAAGGATAGCTTTTAAAGGGTTTTAGATCTAGAACTAGCTTTTCTTTAAATGATGATGGCGTTAGTTCCTCAATTTTATATATTAATAAACCATCTCCGTACCGCTTTTTAAATCCTTGTACAGGACGGTATAAATCTGACTTCAGCATAAAGGGGGGACCTGCCGGTCGAGTTTGCCCGAATCCCTCCTTGATTGGGTTGTGCTGATGGGGAGTCCAAGGTCCTTCAAATGAATCAGCATGCCATGCATACAAATGACTGTCCTGCTGCCCGCCCCCTTTAGTAGCCAATAGCCACCATTGTCCCTGATGCTGAAACAGTGTTGGATCAACAACTGGAAAGTCTGCAATCAAAACGGATTTCATTTTCCACTTCAGAGGGAAATCAGTTGCCTGATATAATTTGACACAATTGGCTTCTGACTGTTCAGGGATACAGTAAATTTCACCTTTTTCTTCAAAAATATAAGGGTATGACTGGTGAAACGGCTCATCAAGAATAAGCTGGCCTTTCTCCATTATCCACTGATCGTTCTCTTTTCTTAATCGGGAAACAATGATTTGTGCGTCGCCGGCAATATAATGAAACAGTTCATAAAAAAGATAATAATCATTTTTATATTTAAAAATAAAAGGATCTGCAATGTACTGAGCAAAACCGCCTTTAAGCCAAGAGGTAGGAGGCGTTATTTTGCCTTGCTCAATTAAAGTTGCATAATCCATGGCACCAATGCCAATCACCCATTTATCATGACAAAATAGGCGCTGATACAATGCTTTAATTCTTTCCATTAGTTTGATCTTCTTTCTTTTGACCTTCTTTCTTCAGATGTCAAATAAAGAGCTTCTATTGTTGTTAATATCGTTTGAGCTGATCTTCTTTCTTTCGACCTTCTTTCTATTGTTGCCATATAAAAAGCTTCCATTTGTTTAACGATACTGTCCCAGTCAAAATATTGCTTGATTCTGTTTTTTCCATAGATTCCGTTTGCGATAATAGTTTCTTTATTCTGCAAAAGATAGTTAAGCTGTTTTTCCAAATCCAGGCAATCTCCTTGAATAAATGTGAGCCCATCTTCTCCAACTGCTTCAATATTGGCTGATATATCACTTACCAATGTCGCACAGCTATATGACATGGCTTCTAATAAAGCGATAGATAAACCTTCAATTGAAGATGCCAAAATAAACAGATAGGCGTTGGAATATAAACGGTAAACATTTTCAGGTGACTGATAGCCTATAAAGCGAATATTACTTTCACCTTCACTCATTGCGCGGATTTGCTGTGTATATTCATCAGTAAAGCTAGAGTCTCCAGCTATAACCAATAATTTATCAGTATTTAATTTTTTATAGGCAGTGATGACATCGGGGATACATTTGACAGGAATTAACCTGGCCACCATCAGAAAATAACCATTTGGTTCAAGGCCCAGGCCATCAGGAAGCGACAGCTCCACATTATTCACTACTTCCACGCCATTTGGAAGATAGTCAATTTTACGTTTATACTTTTCTTCCAGAAAATGCTGATTGCCTTTAGAAACTGCCAGGATTTTATGTGCAAATTTAGCTTGGCACCATTCACCGACAAGCAGCATGGTGCGGGCAACTTTACCCCATTTGCCATGTAAATAATCCCGGCTATGATGGGTGGCGATGACTGGCAAGCCAGGCCTGAACAGCCTAAGCAATGGCAGCATTAGAGACGGCCCAATAGCATGGTAGTGGACTATATCAACCTTACGGTCAAAGATAACATGAACAGTAGCTAAAAAAGCATAACTGATGGTATCTAAATGCTTGGAAAGGATCCCTGGGAGACAGACTAAAGAGACACCTTTATATTTTTCCGAATCGTCTTTGACGTAGCTTTTGCGTGTATAAGCTACGACTTCATGGCCTAATGCGACTAACCGAATCGAGGCTTCTTCTACATGCTTTTCAATCCCGCCGCAAACTGCAGGAATGCCTTTTTGGCCAATCATTGCTATTTTCATATAATTTATTAGGGTGGTAAAATTTGGTTTAAAAACTGTTCAGCAAATAATTCACAGGTTATTGATTTGTAATGAACTCTATCATTTTTCTATTGCAGAACCCTTAATTAGGTAATCTGCTGAGCAGTTACGGTTTTTCTAGGTTACTTTTTTAAAGTCTTTAATAAAAAAGGTATAAAAGATAAAAATTCTTATTTGAATGATAATTTATGTGATGCAGTTCACGTAATTATCTCTCATTTAGAGAGCTAAGTCACATTTTTATTAAAATCTCCTATTTTGCATTGCGAGTGTTTCATCATTGTGTTCGAGATACTAACAATTGAATTCTAGTTGTTTGATGGGATTCAAGGTGTGAATTACTGCTGAAAATGGAAATTTAAGGAATGAACAGTAAATGGTTTAAATAGATACAGTTTCTTTGACTTATCTAGGTAGAAGGTTTTCTGCAATGAAATAAACTAGAAAGAGGTATTTCTGTATGTAATTATGAGGCAGGAGCATCGTAAATGATGTTCCCGCCTCGAAACATTTGAACAAAGTTATATTGACAGGATTCAGTGAATGAAATACAGCAGAAAAGTAGGGATGGCAGGTACGATGTATGAACCTGCACTATATTGAATGGTTATTATTTTCCAGATGCTGGCGTGATTTCAGCATATAAATCCATCAGGCTCTGATAGTGTGTTTCAGCATTAAAATCATTAATGATTTTTTTACGGGCTGCCTTGCCCATTGCCTGTCTGCCAGGCTTATCTTTCATAATGGTCTTCATCGAGTCGGCAAGCGCCTGACTGTTTCCTGCTTCGTAGGTATAGCCATCCACACCCGGATTAATCAGTTCAGGGATACCCCCGATATCTGCTCCGATAACAGGCGTTTGCAATGCCAATGATTCCAACACGCTCATTGGACAGTTTTCATACCAGACGGAGCTGATTACGGTAAATGAAGCTTTAGATATTAAATCCAGCAGGTCATCTCCCGTTACAAAGCCTAAAAACTTAACATTAGCCAGTCCTTTTTTTTCTACGATTTGCTTTAATTCATCCTCAACAGGGCCTGTGCCAGCAATATATAGCGGAATATCCTGGTTAATTGCTGCGGCTTCCAGTAGATGGTCTACCCCTTTTTCGTGAGATAAGCGGCCAAAAAATAGACCGTAGCCCTGGTCATCGTAGGAGCGTTCAAATTTTGCTGCGTCAATATAATTTGGAATACAAACCACTTGTTCGGGAGCAAACCCATATTCAATCATTTTGCTGCGATAAAATTGACTTACTGCAATATAGCGGTCAACTTCCTGATAATAGCCAAGAAAGTAGTGCAGATACATTTCAACTGTGTTTATCAGGCTTTTGAAGCTAGATCCCATGGTGCATTTGTTGATAAAGCAGTTATAAAATTTTCTGCCTTTGCAGGCTTCGCATACACTATCATTAGTGTACATTTGATACGTTGGGCAAAGTGGCTTAAGGTCATGAAGTGTCAATACCAAAGGTACTTTTTTAGCTTTTAACGGTCCGATTATTGAGGGCGAAATTTGATGCTGAAAAATATGAAAATGGGCGACATCAGGTTTAAATGCCTCAAGTAGCTGTTTCATTTTATGTTTTGCTTCGAATGAATAGATAATATTCATTGCTAAAGTTAATTTTTCCAGCCCACCAGCATTGGCGTAGTCAGCATTTTTAACAAAATATTGGCTGTAGTCAGAGGGGCGGTTTTTTTCATCGGCCATTGAAAAAGGAACAACCTTATGACCGTGAGATTCTAGCAGTTCCTTTTCAGCAAAAAAAACGGCTTCACTTCCGCCTTTTTGCCAGAAAAATTTATTTATAGAAAGAATATTCATTATTTTTTACCCCTGTTTTTATTGTGTGAATTTTGCATTATAGAAATAATGCTCTTTTTTTATTCTAAACTAAATCAAACTCATTCAGCGTAATAAAAAAGGAGACAGACATTTCCTTGCAATGCGACTCAAAGGATTAGAAACCAGCATCGGCACTAATGGGGTCCTTCATTAATTTCACCGGCTAAGGAGCAATGATTTAATGATTTCCGGATTTTGGCTTGCCTTTTGTCTCTATAAAAGCCCTAATAAAATTGTTGCGTAGCTTGCTATTCGCCCATTTTATGAGCAGTCAAAATTCTTCGCCAAACTTTCGGTAGTTATTAAATCCTCGCTCCCAATTATATTAATAGAGCAATAAAGTGTAGATACTGCTCACAATATAGAACGCCCGAAGGGTAAAGAAACTGATAATATACTTCCTTTTATTTTATAAATCCTCAAGGAGAATTTAGTTTTGACACAGATACAGGACATTACCAGCCCTATGACTGCGCTAGAAAAACGCGCCACGCTGTCATTAGCCAGCATTTATGCATTGCGTATGCTGGGTTTGTTTATGATTTTGCCTGTACTATCTTTATTTGCTGAAAACATGCAAGGGGCAACCCCGATGTTGATCGGCCTATCTATCAGTGTCTATGGATTAACCCAGGCGATTTTGCAAATACCTTTTGGTTTGCTGTCTGACAGATTTGGTCGCAAAAAGATAATTATTATTGGTCTGATTCTATTTTCTGCCGGGAGTGTTGTGGCCGCAGTTTCTACTACTATTTATGGGGTGTTAATTGGACGAGCCATTCAGGGCAGTGGTGCAATAGCGGCGGCCATTATGGCGCTGGTGGCGGATTTAACTCAGGAAGTGCATCGTACCAAAGCCATGGCGACAATTGGTGCAAGTATTGGCGTATCCTTTGGTGTAGCCATTACATTAGGCCCTATTCTTGCTGGTTATGTTGGTATTTCTGGTATTTTTTGGCTGACAGCGGGCTTATCTTTATTGGCTATATTAGTTGTGCTGTTTGTTGTACCCAATCCAAAAAAATCAAGTGTACACCGTGATGCAGAAGTGGTACCTGGCCAATTTCTTAAGGTATTAAAAAATCCGGATTTATTAAGGCTAGATTATGGAATTTTTATTTTGCACCTCTGTTTAACTGCCAGTTTTGTAGTTTTGCCTCTATTGATTAGGGATGCTGGATTAGTACCTGAAGATCACTGGAAGGTCTATCTTCCTATATTGGTCACTTCAATGGCTGCAATAATCCCTTTTGTGATTATCGCAGAAAAAAAACGCAAAATGAAGAAGGTTTTTGTCGGTGCTATCGTAACCTTGATGTTTGCCAATATTGGCCTATTTATGTTTTTTAATGACTTAACAAGATTAATCTGTTTTTTATGGCTATTTTTCTGTGGCTTTAATTTACTGGAAGCGACGCTGCCATCATTAATTTCTAAAACAGCCCCTGGCGATTTAAAAGGTACTGCAATGGGGGCCTATTCCAGTTCCCAGTTTATGGGGGCCTTTATTGGCGGTGCAGTAGGAGGTTGGCTTTATGGGGAAATGGGTGCACAAATGGTTTTTTTGCTTTCTGCAATTGCAGCAGGTTCTTGGGTGATTGTAGCCATGTTTATGAAGCCACCAAAATATTTAGCCAATATGCTGATTTCTCTAGATAATATTGACATTAAGCAAGGTGATAAGTTTGTGAATGATTTGCTCGATATTTCAGGTATTGAGGAAGTGAAACTGCATTTTGAGGAAAATGTTGCTTATTTAAAAGTTAATAACAGGGCGTTGAAAAAGGATGCGTTACAGGCACTGTTAGATCATTAAACGGGTAAAGGCGGCCTGCTACTTCAAACCTTTTTAAAAAATCGCTATATATACTATACTTTATGCATGGTAATTAATATTTTCAATAGCAGGTGTACTTACTAATGTTCTCTAAATTTACGATTAAAAAGCGACTGACAATTCTAGCAGTATTTATTATATGTTTTGGTGTTTTAGTCTCTGTATGGCAAAGCTACCGCCTTACTTATATCGAGGGTAGTTTTAAGCTATACCAAAGTACTGCAATAGAGGGAAAGGTTAATATTTTACAAATTAGCCGAGATATGAATTATTGCTCTCGCTTATCTCGCAGTATCATGCTTGGCGATAACTATAATAAAAATTTTAATAAACTGCTTAATAGGATTAATGATATTAAAGTATCATTTAAAGCACTGAACAATTCAGTCATATACCTGCCGGCTGAGAAACAGTCTGAGTTATTAAAAATAATCCAGGTATCTCAGCAAGATACCATGGCGTTTCTTGATGATGGGTTGCGTCGAATGCGAGAGCTGGGTAAAACAGACCGTTCGCAGCAAATCAGAAATACTGCTTGGCGAGATTATAAAGCAACAGCATCACCTCTTGCAAATAAAGCAAGAGCAAGCTTTAAACAACTAGTTAAATTTGAAGAAGGCTTAGCAGAAAAAATAACAAAAAAAACGCAAGAGTCCATTTCAGATACGAAAGTTGAAGGCAGTATTATAATGGGATTAGCTATATTAATTGTCTCAATAATACTTGTTTTAATTTCTAAAAGCATTTTAACGCCTTTAACTCAATTAAAAGAAAAAATAGACCTTTATTCAGATATAGATAAACAAGATTCAGAAGATGAACTGACTACTTTTCATCGTGCATTTGATAGAATGCTGGAGCGCATGAACTCTATGCTTCATAAGGTTATATCTTCTAGCGAGCAAATTTCTGATGCTTCCGAAAAGTTAACTGATGCAACTGAAAAAACCAATCAGAATATCAATCAACAGTATATTGAAATAGATAATGTGACTCAGGCTATGGAGGTTTTAGGCTCAACAGTTATTACTATTAATAACCATACAGATGATGCCGTTCAGGCAATTGACAGTGCTAAAGAAAAATCCAGCCTAGGAATTAAAGCTGTTCAGAAAACTATTAGTACAATGAAGCAGCTTAATCAAGATGTAGAAGGGGCATCAAATCTTATCAGTGACTTAGCCAAAGGAAGTGACTCAATAGGTAGTGTCATTGATGTGATTAAAGGTATTGCTGAACAAACAAATTTGCTTGCATTAAATGCTGCAATTGAAGCCGCTAGAGCAGGAGAACAAGGTCGTGGTTTTGCTGTTGTTGCAGATGAAGTTCGCACTCTAGCCAATAGAACGCAAGAATCAACAACTGAAATTGAGAAAATGATCGAAGGCTTGCAGGCTGGGTCAGAAAATGCGGTAACTGTAATGAAAGCCAATATGAGTCAATCAAGTTTGGCAGTAACATCCTCAGAAGATACGGCACAATCTTTAGATCTTGTTATACAATCTATCGAAGCTATTGAGACTAAAATTAATGAGATTAAAAGTGTGACTAAAGAGCAGACTGATGCAGAACAAAGCTTAAGACGTACGGTTATTTCAATTAAGCAATTGGCAAATTCAACTTTAAACTATGCTGAGTCTAATTTGCAAGCGTGTCTAAAGTTAGATGAATTAACAAACCAGCAATTAAAAGCTACTCGTGAGTTTAATGCCTAGTGTTTTCAAAAACTGAACAATCAATTAATAAAAAAGAATAAGGTAACAGGGAGTAAATAAGGTTCGTAGTTCTTTTCTGTATAGTTACATCTCTCTTTCCAGATCCGTTAAAGAGCGTTTAGCATTGTGTAGTCGCGAACTATTATCTGCTATATAGTCTCTCATGAATGGATATTAGTTTTTGCATTTGTATGATAGTCTTGGAGCATATTAAGGCAACTCGCAATAAATAACCCACCAATCTTGCTTGTCTTTTTATCCGTCTTCAGCGTTGCAACTTCGGTCACATAACTTGCTATGCTCCCTTTGTTGCGCCTTGAAGACAAATAAAAATCCTGCGCAATCTGGGTAGGTTATTTAATGCGCGTTACCTAACTCCTTTGTGATGAAAGTTTTATTATGTTACCAAGGCTGTCCTTTATTTTATAAAACCTGGTATAACGTGGTGAAACAATACATCTATTTGTCTATGGCCAACTGACTTTTGTGGTGATTGAAAATGTACTCTATTTAGCAGAGCAGGTTTAAAAGAGCACATTATTTTGAAATCGGCTGTTGTCAATGGAAAGCTGATAATTGCTACTGAGAGATAAATAAAAGTTGTAACAATACACATAAAATCGGGTGGCTTAAATAGGCAGCTGCTCTCTACTTTTACTATCAATAATTATTAATTAAAGGTGATTAGATGAAATATTTTACTGCAACAGGAGTGGTATTCAGCATAATGCTATCTACGCTCACTGCTTGTGATATTGAAACAGACTCTACTCAAAAAAATAGTAGCTCTGACTTGTCAACAGAGAAAAATTTAGAAGTTTCAATAACTAAAGACCCTGGTATAGAATCTAATAACTCTTCGGTGCAAGCTCCGTCTTCCTTGGAAGTTAATAAAGTAAATGAAGAAAAGCCGTTCGCTTTGACTGATTTTAGAAATGCCATAAATAGTGTTGTAGAAGAGTCAGCTCAAGATGACGTAGAATGATAGCTATGAATTAAACCTAAATAAATTAGTTGAGCACGGATTTTGTGGGAAATCTGGGCAAAAAAGGCAAAGAATAGCTTGAAGATAATGGCCGTAGTCCTTATCGAGAGCTATTCTGCAGAATTTTTTGTTAAGATTTTTCACAAAACCGTGAAGCGAAATACACTCACCCATCTGGTGAATAGTTAAAAACTGGATTATACAATTTATTTAACAAGTTACAGTTAAACTAAGCGTTCAACTGATTTATTTAGTTAAATGGCTAATAATGATTAATAGAAAAACCTATTCAAAAGGTGAAGCCATCTTAAGCTGGCAAAAATGATTGCAACCGAATGATAATAAAAGAGGATATAACATTGAATAAAAATAACTCTCCAATGCGTTTAATTAGCTATGTGCTAGTGGCCGTACTGTTCACATTGTCAGGTCCTATAAAGGCTGATGAAGTAAAAATAACTGCTGATCTTGCGTATCTTGATGTGATGCATAATGGTAAAGTCGTCCGAATTGAACGAATTAAAGACACGTCCAATCGTTTAACGAACAGTTTTGCCAAAACTTCTCGTCCTTGTCCCCCATTCTGTGTCCACCCTATTAAACTTGCACCTGGAATAGAAACCATTGGTGAGCTGGAACTGCTTGAATTTCTCAATACAGACGTTAAACAGGGTACTGGCGTTTTAATTGATGCAAGAATGCCTCAATGGTTTGAGAAAAGTACTATTCCTGGTTCAATCAATATCCCCTTTACCATTTTAAGTACAGGTTTAGACAATAAATATACAAAAAAAATAATCAAATTATTAGGTGCAAGGGAACGCACAAATGGAGAGTGGGATTTTAATAAAGTTAAAGCATTGGCTCTTTTTTGCAATGGTCTGTGGTGTGATCAATCATCCAGAGCAATTAAAAGCCTTACTAAAATAGGCTATCCGCGAGAGAAGCTGTTTTGGTACCGTGGCGGAATGCAAGCGTGGCAATTGCTGGGCCTTACCACAGTCACTCCGTAGTCTAGCTTTAGCATGAGGAAAATTGCTATGAAACAATTGCTATTAATTTTAACGTTTAGCCTATTATTTATTTGGAACATTCGGTTTATTCAGGCAGAGTCTATAGATCCTTATATTGATGCATTAAGCATTGAAGCAGAGCAAACAAGCATGAAAGCCAATAAAGCGGCTGTGCTAACTGATCAGGGCCCTGAACCGCCGGTTGTTCCAACTGCTTCTGATGACATTGACATGTTATCTAGAGAAGTAAGTGAGCGGCTGAAAATTATTCTGACAGACTCCTTAACCGAAGAAGCAAAGCAGAAAAAATTGGCTAAAATTATTTCCAATGCTGTAAAAAAGGGACATGAAATTAGTTCTATACAAAATGCAGTGAGCGAAGCAATGGCGGAACTTAGTAAAAGAAAGCATCTTGATATAAAGCAGGAAGCCCTTGAATTTGCAGAAAAAACAGTAAATGAGATTGTTGAAGCAAGTAAAGATATTACTCAGGGTGACCCTAATGATCCTTACATAAAGTCCCTTAACGCTGAAGTAAATGGGCTGGCTGTTGAAGATGAAAATAGCAATATAAAAGAACGGCCAGAGGCATCAACTGGAATCCAGGCTTTAATTAAAAGAAAAAATCGATTTTCAGGTATAAAGAAAGCTGAGGCTTTAAAAAATACAGCTAAATCAGCCACTCGAACTATTGTAGTGTTAAAAGGTGAGTCTCTATCTGGGATTGCCTATAAGGTTTATGGGGCTTATGATAAGTACTTGTTCTTGTATGAAGTAAATAGAGATCTGTTGGATAGTCCAGATCTTATTATGCCGGGACAGATTCTAAAAATTCCTCTCTTGCGTATATGAAATAAACTCTGGTTTTATGGATAGCTACTGGTTCAAATGGATACTGTCATCTTAGGCTGAAAAGATAGACGGCAACATGATAATGACAAAGTCTATATTGCCGGGATGAAGCCTTCTCTAATATTAAAATGAGTCTAAACTGACAAAAACCAGTAAGTCTGTTTAGGATGTAGCTAAGGTGGGCACGGGTTTCGTTTCTTGGCCATGCAACTATTCTGACATAGGGGGCTGGCAGAATTAAATTGAGTTCACTTGATACCCGTCAGAATCCCAATGTAATATTTCAGCAGATTTTTTCTTCCATTCTGCTAAAACAAAGCGTTGAAATGTTTTTCCATTAATCTCAAATTCATGAATGGCAGGGCGATGTGTATGGCCGTGGATGAGGCGTGAGCAACCGTATTCTTGCATAACATCTATAACAGTTTTCTGGTTAACATCCATAATATCCTGTGATTTCTTGCGCTTATGAAAATAGCTTCGAAAGCGATACCAGCGGGCAGCAAGCAGCCGGAGCAACAAAGGTTTTGTTAATACATTCTGTTGCCATTCTTCAGTATGCGACTTTTTACGGAATGCTTGATAGGGAATGTCATCTGTGCATAATAAATCACCATGTGTGAGTAGCGTTTTAACGCCGAACAAGTCAATAACGGCATAGTCATCAAGCAGGCTAATGCCTGTTTCAATAGCAAACTGCTGACCAATTAGAAAATCTCTATTGCCTTGTTGAAGAAATACTTTAACGCCTGAATCTGTTAATTTTTTTAGCTCGGACTTGATTTTCTTATTAGGGGGCATGTTGTTATCATCACCCACCCAGCTGTCAAATAAATCGCCTAAAATATAAACTGCAGATGCATTGCATGCCTGGTTGTGTAAAAAGGAAATGAAGCGTTGGGTGATTTCTTTCTTTTCGAGAGAAATATGCAGATCAGAGATAAAGATAATGTTTTGTTTCAATGTTGCTCTTGGATAATGTGGGCTAAAGGCTAAAGGCTAAAGGCTAAAGGCTAAAGGCTAAAGGCTAAAGGCTAAAGGCTAAAGGCTAAAGGCTAAAGGCTAAAGGCTAAAGGCTAAAGGCTAAAGGCTAAAGGCTAAAGGCTAAAGG
>JALSLW010000032.1 GCA_026988155.1 Methylomonas sp.
GCTAAAGGCTAAAGGCTAAAGGCTAAAGGCTAAAGGCTAAAGGCTAAAGGCTAAAGGCTAAAGGCTAAAGGCTAAAGGCTAAAGGCTAAAGGCTAAAGGCTAAAGGCTAAAGGCTAAAGGCTAAAGGCTAAAGGAAGAACGTTTCGATTATGTTCTTTTTCTCCCTTTGCCTTGATCCTATCCTCTGTTTTTACATCATTTCAGCTTTTTCAATAATGATATTTTCTTTTGGTACATCCTGGTGGCCGCCACGGTTGCCCGTTGCCGCTTTAGCCATTGCATCAACAACATCCATGCCTTCAATGACTTCAGCAAAGACTGCATATCCCCAGCCTTCTGGAGTGGGGCTGGTGTGGTCAAGAAAGGAATTGTCTTTATAGTTAATAAAAAATTGTGCGGTTGCCGAATCGGGCACATTTGTCCGGGCCATTGCCAATGTTCCACGAGTGTTTTTTAAACCGTTATCCGCTTCGTTTTTGATAGGGGCGTGAACCTCTTTCTGTTTGAAGTCAGTATCGAAACCGCCGCCTTGAGCCATAAAGCCTGGGATAATTCGATGAAAAATAGTGCCAGTATAAAAGCCTTCTTTGACATAGTTTATAAAGTTTTCAGTCGAAATGGGCGCTTTTTCTAAATTAAGCTGAACGGTGAATTCACCTAAAGAGGTTGTGAATTTTACTTTTGATTGAGTGTCTGACATTGTATTTTCTGTTGCAAATGAAAAGGTTGTGGTTAAAAACAGCATCAGGGTAAGAATAAAGTTACGCATGGTTTCTCCATAAGGTTGATGCAAACAACGAATTCTATGCGTTTTTTTCTTGAAAGAGAAGCCTTAATCTTGGTAAATTGGTAAGTTATGTACTGAATTGAAAACTGACACCACTTTTTAAATACTTAAAGATGCTTAAAATATATAACACTTTAACGCGAAGCAAAGAAATATTTAAACCAAGAATTGAAGGCAAAATTGGACTCTACGTCTGCGGAATGACAGTTTATGATTATTGCCATATTGGGCATGCACGGGTGATGGTTGTGTTTGATACGGTGGCCCGATATTTTAGGTATTCAGGCTATGATTTAACCTATGTCCGCAATATTACTGATATAGACGACAAAATAATAAAGCGGGCAAGTGAAAATGGTGAGAATTATTTGGCATTAACTGAACGCTTTATCGATGCAATGCATGAAGATGAACGTGCATTATCCGTTTTACCGCCAGATATAGAGCCAAAAGCAACGCAGTCAATGGATGATATTATTGCCATGATTGAGGCTTTAATTGAAAAAGGGTTGGCTTATGTTGGCGGTAATGGCGATGTATTTTACTCGGTCAATAAATTTGAATCGTATGGAAAACTGTCAGGCAAAAATATAGAAGATTTGCAGGCAGGTGAAAGGGTTGACATAGATAGAGCTAAAAAAGATCCATTGGATTTTGTGCTGTGGAAAATGGCAAAGCCGGATGAACCGTCATGGGACTCAGTATGGGGTAAAGGACGGCCTGGCTGGCATATTGAATGTTCAGCAATGTCTACTTGCTGTTTAGGCAATCATTTTGATATTCATGGAGGAGGGATGGATTTGCAGTTTCCTCACCATGAAAATGAAATTGCCCAGTCTGAGGGAGCTACTGGCGAGAAGTTTGTTAATTTATGGATGCATAATGGCTTTGTCAGAGTTGATGAAGAAAAAATGTCTAAATCCCTGGGCAATTTTTTCACGGTTAGAGAGGTATTGAAAAAATATCGTCCAGAAATTATTCGTTTCTTCGTACTGTCTAGCCATTATAGAAGTCCATTGAATTATTCTGATGAACAATTGGACGATGCAGGCTTGGCATTAACAAGGCTATATACGGCGCTTAGGGGCGTGACTGTTAATTCGGGTGTTTGTGACACCGGATATGTCAAACGTTTTAAAGAAGCGATGGATGATGATTTTAATACGCCTATTGCAGTTGCCATTTTATTTGATTTGGCCAGAGAGCTGAATAAATGCAAATCAGATAAAGTAAGGGCAGGAGAGCTGGCCGGAACTTTAAAAGAATTAGCGGCCGTTTTAGGTATTTTGCAAGATGATCCTGATGGATTTTTAAAAGGTGGCAATGCTGATGAAGGTCTTTTTGAGGATGAGATTAATCGGCAGATTCAGGCCAGAATAGCGGCTAAAAATAATAAGGACTGGGCAAAGGCAGATGAAATACGGGACCAGCTGAAAGCGCAAGGCATAATTGTAGAAGATATTGCAGGCGGAACAAGTAGCTGGCGTAGAGAAAGCAGTTAGACTATAGCTTCTTCCTTTTGGAAAAAAGGGGGGGTAGGACAAAATGCCCGGTAATAAATCAAAGAAATAAGAGTGAAAAGTCAGTGAGTGAAATAAAAGAAAAATCAATCGAAGTGTTTTTAGATGAATTAGCCAGTAAAAAGGCAACCCCTGGAGGCGGAAGCGCTGCCGCTGTGATGGGGGCGCAATCAGCAGCGTTGACTAGCATGGTTTGCAACCTGACTATTGGCAAGCCTAAATATGTCGCAGTAGAAGAAGACATGCAGTCTCTGCTAAAACGTTCAGAAACGTTGCGTAAAGAATTGACAGAGATGATTAAAGCCGATGTGGATGTGTTTGATAAATTAATGTCTTGTTACGGTTTACCTAAGAATACGGATGCAGAGAAAACGGAAAGAAGCTGTCAAATTCAAACTGTTTTAAAAGAAGCAACGCTTGTGCCGTTGGATTGCGCTAAAGCTTGTGCCGAAGCGATTGAATTAAGCCGTGTAGCGGCAGAAAAAGGCAATTTAGGTGTTATTAGTGATGCTGGGGTTGCCGCAATGGCCGCTTACAGTGCTTTAAAAAGTGCCGCATTAAATGTCTTTATTAATGTAGGCAGTATTAAAGACAGAGAGTTTGCAGATGTACAGTTGCAAGTATTGGAAGGAATAACAAAGAAGGCCGAAATAGAAGCAGAACAAACCTATCAAATTGTTAAAGAAAAGCTATAAAATATTAAAATGGTATTGACGGGATACCAGAGCCACAGTATAATTCTATTTCTTCACCGCAGGGGCTTATCAAGGTTCTTGCAGATTAAGAAGGTTTAGTTCGGGGTATAGCGCAGTTTGGTAGCGCGCCTGCTTTGGGAGCAGGATGTCGGGGGTTCGAATCCCTCTACCCCGACCAAGATTTGCGCTTGTAGCTCAGCTGGATAGAGCATCGGCCTTCTAAGCCGAGGGTCACAGGTTCGACTCCTGTCAAGCGCGCCATACTTGGCAGTAAAATATCATTATGGTGAGCGTAGCTCAGTTGGTAGAGTCCCGGATTGTGATTCCGGTTGTCGCGGGTTCGAACCCCGTCGTTCACCCCAATGAATTCAAATAGTCAGAAAATATTATAAGACCTGGCTTCCTCGTTATTATAGAAAAAATCCTAAGCTCTCCTGTTGGCTTCACAGTCTAAATTTTAATCATAAGTTTGATTAGATTAGTACAGTGCCCAATAAGTTAAGCTAACAGCCATATGTCCCATGTTTTTCCCTAATATGTCCAATACTTACTCAATTAATTTTGAGAGCTGATCCTATTTCCTGAGTGGCAATCACAATTTTATCCAGTGTGTTTGACAGAGCATGCAACCCTGAACTGTTTAGATACTCGTAGATTTTTTGCTGTTTTTTACAGGTGCTCTTGATTTTCCAGTAGGCATCATGACTAATGCAATCGCTCGGGAAAATAACTACATCAGCACGATTTAGGGATTGCGATAAACCCTGAGTGCTTTTTTCTATGCCTCCATCATGGTGCCTCTGTGCCAGAATAGTTGACTATATTTTGGTGTATTTCTCATACTGCTCATACTGGCTGTCTGACTTAATGAAGCTAGTGTTTTCTGAATAAAGAGAAGAAGGGTGCAGGTTTATCTTAACGCGACTTTTCATTTGTTATACTGCTATCCACTAGTAAAAAGTAGCGTGCCTCTTTATGAAATATCCTGCCAATAGCAAATACACTATGTTAATGACTAGCCTGCCATCACATAAAAAGGATTTGTTTGATGAAAAGCAATTGCCTCTTTCCAGGATACAGCTGGATAAACGGTTATCATTATTAGAGTTGCAAGATGCTGCTGATTTATTGAAGATTGAAGAGCTGCTGCACTGGTCACAGATAAAAAAGGATATTGATCAGCTGTTTGTAAATCAAACTATTGAATCAATTAAAACAATCAATAACCAGTTTATTAAAAATATTATTATTTGGCGGTTAGAGCTTCGTATTATTTTGGCTGCCCTGCGAATGAGAAATTTGGGACAGAAAACTCCGCCAGCAAAAAAAATATTTGGTTTTGATTATTGGTACTTTATTATGACTAAAAACTGGCACCTGGCTGACTTTGGGTTAAGTAAACAACTGCCTTGGCTGCCAGAAGCGAATGAACTGCTGATTGCAAATAAACCAATGAAGCTGGAGCGATTGCTTTTTTCTGTGGTGTGGGAGCATTATCATCGGCAAAGTTTTGGCCATTATTTTAATTTTGAAGCAGTGGTGATTTATGTCTTAAGGTGGGATATTGTTTCTCGCTGGTCAGGCAATAACAAAGAAATGGCTGTTAAGCGATTTAATGATTTATTGGATAAACAGCTGTTAAAGATAGAATTATGAATATTGAAAGCAAAGCAACCGCAAGCGTTATAGCTGTTCAAGATGACATTGTTTCAATTCAATCGTTAGAAGGCTCAGTATTACCGTTAACTAAAAATGAAGTTATTTTTATTATCCCCACACGTAAGTCCGCTCAGCATAAGGAACGCTTAAAGGCAGAGGTTTTACGCATAAATGGTGATACTGCCGATGCCCAGGTCTATGAAAGTACTCATGGTGTGGGGGTGGGGGATCTGGTCGAACAGACAGGGGAAATGCTATCGGTTGAGTTGGGGCCAGGGTTGCTTGGTCAAGTCTACGACGGTCTGCAAAACCCTTTGGATGTATTGGCTACAGATTTTGGTTTTTTTCTGCCCAGAGGTGTTGATTTACCGGCTTTAAATGTTAAGGCTAAATGGGCTTTTACGCCTTGCGTGCAATCAGGAGCTGTGTTGAAGGCAAGTTCGGTAATTGGCACAGTGGTTGAAAGAGGGTTTATCCATAAAATTATGGTTCCCTTTGATATTAAAGGTGAGGTCAAGCTTAGCTGGATTCAGGAAGGTAATGTAACTGTTACAGAAGCAGTAGCAAAAATAAAAGATAGAAAAGATAAAGAACAGGCTATTACTTTACGGCAGCACTGGCCGGTTCGTAAGCCAATTCCTCAGCAGTTAATAAAAAATAACATTGTACAAAGGCAATATCCTTCAGAACCTTTAATCACTCATTTACGGTTGGTTGATACTTTTTTCCCCATTGCAAAAGGCGGAACAGCCTGTATTCCTGGGCCGTTTGGTGCGGGAAAAACAGTATTGCAGAACCTTATTTCAAGAAATTCAGATGTCGATATTGTGCTGGTAGTAGCGTGTGGCGAAAGGGCGGGCGAGGTGGTTGAAACCATTACTGAGCTGCCCCAGATGAATGACTCGAAAACAGGCAACTCTTTAATGGATAGAACCATTATTATTTGCAATACTTCCTCTATGCCTGTTGCTGCAAGAGAGGCTTCAATCTATACGGGGATTACACTAGGCGAATATTATCGGCAAATGGGGCTTAATGTTTTATTGCTGGCTGACTCAACTTCACGTTGGGCACAGGCTATGCGGGAAACCTCGGGAAGGTTGGAAGAGATTCCTGGGGAAGAAGCCTTTCCGGCCTATCTGGACTCTGCAATTAAAAGCATTTATGAGCGGGCAGGAGTTATTCTTACTGCTGATGAAGTTACAGGCAGTTTAACTATGATTGGCACGGTTTCACCTGCCGGAGGAAACTTTGAAGAGCCTGTTACCCAGGCAACATTAGGTACGGTTAAAACTTTCTTGGGCTTGAGTGCAGACAGAGCCTATAAACGCTTTTATCCTGCCGTTGATCCGCTACTTTCATGGTCTAGATATAACGAACAATTATCTGGCTGGTATGCAAAGTATTTAGATGCAGACTGGACGGATAGTGTTAAATCCATGCTGCAACTTTTGAAACAGGGTGAAAATATATATCAAATGATTCAGGTTGCAGGCGAAGAAGGTATATCGTTAGAGGATTATGTTATTTATCAGCAGGCACTGTTTTTAGATATGGTGTATCTGCAGCAGGATGCTTTTGATGAGGTGGATGTTGCTGTTTCTATGGAGCGACAAAAAGACAATTTTAAGCGAATTGTTAAGCTGGTTAATGCAGAGTATCAATTCGCAGATCAGGAGCAGGCAAGGCTATTTTTTATTAAGCTGACTGGGCTGTTTAGAAACCTGAACTACACTAGGTTTGATTCAGCTAAGTATAAGGAAATTGCTAATAAAATTGAGATATTATAGATATTTTTGTTAAATTAAGCGGTAGTTAATTAAGTTGTTTAAGGGCTCTAAAAACCAAGCGGTATTAGAATATTGTTATGTTAAAATTTTTAAAAAATAAAACACTTATTGCCCGTGAGTTTCCGCCATCTTAAACAAAATAAGAACTGGAGTATCCGTAGCACTATACACCACAGGTTATTCCTAAGATCTTCTATCGGGAGTCTACGGTTAAATATCTAGACTCCTGCTTAGAGCATGCAGTAAAGACGAGGCTTCTGGGGCTGATATTTTTTAAGTAACGGAAGCTCATGGGTAATCAAGAAGTAAAATAACTGGATGTTGAATGAGTTTTGTCGTAGAATGGCGACACTTTTGATAAAGTGTCCGTGAATTTTAAAAACCTCTGATGGCTAGGCCATATTATTATATACTAATGATATAATCCGGTTTATCTATCGTTACGCAATTTTGGTATGATATTTTTTAGTGTGTCCCGTTGTATCTTAAAGGTAGGTGAACTAATTGTACTTTAGGAGAGCCATCTATTGTCAGAGTGCTTAGTTTTTTGGCGATAAGTTCAAATTAAATAATTTATTTAAAAATAAGAAGGAGAAAGTTATGAATAAAATGCCCTTGGCTATATTAACAGCTATATTAACAATATTTAATACTTCAGCGTATGCTGTCACTGTGGAGCCTGCGGCATCCCCGCAAGCCAAAGATTTGTTATTTCAGTTAATCGATAAATCAGCAGGAACAAGTTTTAACGCGATTAATCATACTATTATAAATGAAGCTGCTGCCCCTGGGTTCCCGTCACCAGGTGATACTTTTGTAACTAACGGTTATGGTGTTTTAACGCCGTCACTTTTTGGGATGGAGCTCACTTATAGCTACAGTATTGCAGGTACTTTTACTGGGTACGACAGAGAGCAAGATAAACTATTCTTTAATCATGGTCTTACAGTACCTGGTGTAAGCAACCAAATGGAATTATATTTAGATTCTACAATTAATCCTTCTACTTTAAATGCAAATGAAAGCAATGCCAGTTCTTATACTGATGGCGTTAAAATAGCGGTTTTGGATATCGTGCCAACTGATGCCGGTACTGGTTTTCTTAAGGCATCAACAGGGACTGGGAAAGATGTGGTAACTTTTAAGTTAACAGACAGTTATATGGAGCAATTCGGGTTATCTGAGAATACTGTTTTGCTCAATAAAATTACTTCAGATATTTCTTTAATTGATTTGGTAGACGGGCAGCCACAGGCTTTTAACTTTGGAGCCTTCAGTGGTTCCGGTTCTGGCTGTGGCGGATTAAATAAGCCGTATGATTCATGTGCAAGAGAAGTTGGAACAAGTGAGATAGTACTTAGTTCTGTTCCCGTTCCTGCTTCTTTAGGATTGTTTTTGTCTGGATTTGGAATGCTAGGTTGGCTAAAGAAACGCCAATAAAATTGTATTTTTAAAATAATGGCTAATGATGCATACATCACTAGCCATTATTTTATCTGTATTCCAAATATGTGCCTATTAAATCTGGCAGAACATGATAAATGTTAGGTGGTTTAATTATCAGTTTTAATGCTGGCTTCAGCCGATTTTGCATCTTCTCTTTGTTCATTGCCAATTAAACGTATGATGGTAAAGCCTATTATGCCTCCAACAAAGCAGGCCATTAATAGAGGCAGTGCAAAAGGGATATCATGGTGGTCCCGCATATCCATACTTAACATGGAAGAAAAAATACTTAGCATAAAATCTATCATTCGAATTACCTCGGTGTTGTATTTTATAGAGTGGCTCCCTTTTAAATAGGAAAGCTCAGGATCTATATTAGAGGGTAATAAATTAGAGATCAGTGATTAAGTCACATAACCAACTCTTTTTGTTGGTTATTAAGCCTGCGGGTTGTTTTAAACCTAAATAAATCAGTTGAACGCTTGGTTTAACTGATTTATTTAAAAGGGCTTAACCACAGCCAAAATAATAATGCCAACTAAAAACAAGACTGGTACTTCATTCATCCAGCGATAAAAAATATGAGAATACCTGTTTCTGTCATATTTAAAGTCTAATAGCCATTTGTAGCAGTAGCCATGATAAACCAATAATAAGCCTAATAGTGTTAATTTGGCATGCAGCCATCCTGTAGCCGAATAAAGATCCCAGGCATAGTCGCTAAGCATCCAAATGCCAAAAACAAAGGTAGCAATCATGCCGGGCGTCATAATGCCGTAAAAAAGTTTACGCTCCATTACTTTAAAGCGCTCATTACTTGTATCATCATCGCTCATGGCGTGATAGACAAACAGTCGCGGCAAATAGAATAATCCTGCAAACCAAGTAACCATAAAAATGAGGTGCAAAGCCTTTAACCAGAGCATGCTGTTATCCTTGTAATAGTTTTTTTAATTGTTGCTTCATCTTGTTTATATCAAATTCACCAATTGTTTGCATAACAATCTGGCCAGCAGGTGATATTAAAAAAGTTGTAGGGGTCAGCTGAACCTGGCCAAAAGCAAATGCATGTTCGGCTTTTAAGTCTAATGCAACATCGTAAGGCAGCTGTTTGGCTTGAGTCATACTGACAACATGACTAGGTGGATCGTAATACATTGCCACTGCAATCATTTCCAGCCCTTTGGAATGAAATTGATTGTAGAGCTCAATAAAATGAGGTATTTCTTTAATGCAGCTGGCACAGTCAGTTGCCCAAAAGCTAACAATGACAGGTTTTCCTTGCAGCTTGGCTAATTCAATTTTTTTGCCAGTGATTGTAGTAAAAGTGACATCAGGTGCGGGCCTGTCTGCAGATAAATACCACAACCAGAGCGCAAAAAATGTAAAGCTAATAAAAGGCAGGCTAATCAGTAATGTTTTTAATTTCATCCGAAACACTTTGTTTTGTTTTTTCTGGCTTAACCGGCGGTATATATGCGTTACAAAGTGCACGATACAATGGAACAGGAGTAATTAATTTAGCTGTTCCAGTAGCAAAAAAAGCGGTGGACATTAAAGGGATAAGAATTTCATGGCTGCCGGTCATTTCCATCACAATAACAAAAGAGGTGAGGGGGGATTGCAGCATGCCGGAAAAGTAAGCGGTCATTGTCAGCAAAATCATTGCAGATGCAGGAGCGATAGGAAACCAATGAGCTAGATTAACGCCAAAACCGGCACCAGTGGCAATTGAAGGAACAAAAATGCCACTGGGAACGCCACTGAAAAAAGTAGCGCAGGTAGCCAGCATTTTGTACAGTGGGAATAAAGGGTCCATTGTTTGGCTATTGGTTAAAATGGCTTTTGCCTGAGAATATCCGGTACCGAATGAATCACCATTGGAATAGTAGCCTAAAATAGCGATGACGCCACCAGCTGCAAAAGCGATTACAACAATAGATAGCCTGGTTTTCTTTAGAAAGCGACCTCCTCGAATAATTATTTTACTAAATACAGCACCTAAAAAACCTCCGATGATGCCACATAAAGGAATTGCAAACCAACTCGTTCCCCATGGCATAATGAATGATTTGTCATTAAAAAATATATAATTATTTAAGATGGCATAGGCTGTTACACCAGAAAATACAATGGCGGTTAAAACCAGGCTGCTGATTTTTTCTTCCAAAGCCCGGCCCATTTCTTCAATCGCAAAAATAATGCCTGCTAAAGGCGCGCTAAACATTGCTGCAAAGCCTGCTGCGCTGCCAGCAAGAATAAGGCCTCTTTCCATATAGTGAGGCGGAAATTTAACTGCTTTTCCTAGTGAGGCCATAATTGATGCGCCAACATGAACAGCAGGCCCGCCAAAGCCAACTGAAGCACCCGATAATAGGCTCATAATGGGCAATAGCATTTTACCAAAGGCAATCCGCAAAGAAATGAGCCTTTTTCTATCTTCTAAATTGCCAGAAATTTCAAGTGCAGTTTTTACCTGGGGAATGCCACTGCGTTCTGAGCCTGGAAAAAAACGAAAGGTCAGCCATGCGGTAAAGCTTAAACCAAGGGGCGCTACAATAAAGTTAAACCAGAAATACTGCTGAGAGATAAGGCGGTATGTTTCTCCAGCCCATTCGCTAAGCAGAGTCATTGCAACAATTAACAGACCGACAAAAATAGCGCCAATCCAAAAGACTAAACGCTGTTTCCATGCGGTTATAGAAAGTAAGGATGCGGAATGTTCTGACATGAGTTTTTTGAAGAAAAAATAGTGATTGGATGATTATTTATTTCCAGCCCCTTATTTTAAACTATTGGGGTAGGAATCACCTTAAAAGTTATATATTTAATGAGTTCTAAGCTTTTAACTTTTCCCCTTAAAAAACGGAGGACAGCAGAATTTAAAAATGAAGTTTTTTGCAAGAAAGCAAACATAGTCAAAAGCTGAAAGAAAAATTATATTTCTGAAAAGCCTATAAATCTGTTAAATTTACCTTTAATTAAAAAAATAATATTTATGGGGGATGAATGGATCAAATTATAGAGTTGATGGCTTTTTATTGGGCGGACTGGCAGCAAACTGCTATTGCCAATACACGATACAGTGCTGTTTTAGCCGCATTTGCCTTTTTAACTGGCGGTTTGATCGTTTCTATTTTGAAGAGAGGAAAAATCGTTAGATTGATGCGACAAGTTATGCAGGGAAAACAGTTGCTAGAAAAATCTGAAAAGACCAGTGAGGATCTGTTAAACAGACAAAAAAATGATGAAATCCAACTGTCAGATTTTCAGCAACAGCTTGAACAAGTAACTGCAGAATTGCAGCAGAAAAAAAATGAGCATCTATCAATTATTGCTGAAAAGGATGAGTTTTTTTACAAGATATCAGATGAAAAAAAACAGGAAGTTGATGCTATAAATACCATGCTTGATGAAAAAACTCAGCTGGCTGCACGGCTGCAAAATGATTTGAATGAACAGGCGGGCAAGATCTCTCAATATTCAGAAGCCCTGGCAAAAATTACAGAAATGGAAGCTGAAATAAGGAACTCTGCAGATGAATTAAATACGGTTAAGCTACGCCTGGAGACTGAGTTAAAAAATAAAAATAAGCAGGTTGATGATTCTGCTAAAATTCATTCTGACAGAGTTGCAGAATTAGATGTTCAGTTGAAAAAAATCAACGATGCGGCTGAAACAGTTAGGCATCAGCAACAAGTGGTTAGTCAGCAAAATGAAAATAGCAAAAAAACGCTACAGGAGCAGCAAAAGCCGAAAAAGGTGGAGCAATCGGTTGAACCAGTAGTAAAGAAAATAGAACAAAATATCCAGACAGCTTTAATTCAACCAGCACCTCCTGCACCGAGTAAAAAAACTCAGCCTCCTGTTCAGCCAGTAAAGAAAAGAGAAACAGTAGAAGAAAAACCGGTAAAACAAGTAAAGCCTGTCAAACAGAAAACGGTTCCTGCTACCAAGCAGGATGCAGAAAAGAAAGGTGCTGTTGGCCAAGTGTTGGGTTGGTTTTCTTCCATGGATAAGGTGCTGGAAACAAACGAGGCAACTGAAAAAAATGTGGAAGCAGTAGAACCCCCGCTTAAAAAAGTTGAGAAAGTTGAAATAAAAAAGAAAGTATCAGTTAAAAAGAAACCATTGATAAAAGAACAGCCTAAAGCTACTGTTTCAATAATCAATGAAGAGGAGAGTAGCTTTTCGGAAAAATTGGCAGAGGTTGCCGATAAGATGGATGCTTTTCATGATAAGTTTAAGAATATTTTCTCAAAGAAATAAAGCAATGATTTTTTGATAATTAAGTATCCAAGTAAAAATTATTAAGACGGGGAGAACCTGACACCTATGGACTTTCAGTCCATAGGTGTTGAGTTAGTTGATGGAAACTAAAGAGCCATTTTGGCTTCCAATTCTGTGACAAAGAATTCTCGAATATTAGCCTAAATAAATCAGTTGAACGCTTAGTTTAACTGTAACTTGTTAAATAAATTGTATAATCCAGTTTTTCACTATTCACCAGGTGGGTGAGTGTATTATGCTTCACGGTTTTGTGAAAAATCTGGACAAAAATTCTGCAGAATAGCTCTCGATAAGGACTACGGCCATTATCTTCAAGCTATTCTTTGCCTTTTTTGCCCAGATTCCCCCCCAAATCAGTGCTCAACTAATTTATTTGGGATTATCGGCTACATCTTTTCAGTTAATTTTAAATATCGCTGATAGCGTTTCATAGGGATTTTACCTGCTTCAGCTGCAACCCTGACCGCGCAGTCTTTGTCTTTCAAATGACGGCAATTGCTAAATTTGCATTGTTCAAGTAAAGGCTGAAATTCACGATATCCCCAGGCTAATTGCTGTTCTGTCATATCAGCCAAGCCAAATATTGCAACTCCAGGGCTATCGATTAAATCGCCACCTTCTGGCAAATGATAAAGTGTAGCTGCCGTGGTGGTGTGCCGGCCATGTTTAGTGATTTCAGATACAGTATTGGTTTTTAACAGCTTGTCAGGAATTAAAGCATTGGTCAAAGATGATTTTCCAACGCCTGATTGACCGGCAAAAATGCTGATATGGCCATTTAATGCGGCTTTAAGCCCAGCAATGCCAATATTTTCTATTGCACTGACTTTGTGCAGTTTATATCCTAAGTCTTGGTATTGCTGTAATTCTTCTTCCAGATTATTTATGTTGGTTAGGTCAACTTTATTTAACACTAACACCGCATCAATATTTCTATTTTCGCATATAGCCAGATACTGGTCGATCAATAAAAAGTCACAATGCGGTTCAGTAGCAAACACTACATAAATTTTGTCTATATTGGCAGCTACAGGGCGTGTTTTTTTATTTCTGCTTGGGCGTTGCAATAAAGAACGTCTTGGCATTATCTGTTCAATACGCCCCTGATCAGGTGATGTCTTGATGACCATCACCTTGTCCCCGACAGCTACTGTTTCAAGCTTTCGCCGAGTTTGGCATAGAATAATGGCGCCTGATACTTCAACTGCAATGCCTTGTCCAAGATGAGAAACGACGAGTCCTTCAGTCAGTTCGGACATTATTTATGACATTTTGGTTTGTAAATGGGCAATGCGGATGGCCGCTGGCGGGTGACTGTAATGAAAGGCGGAATATAGGGGGTCGGGTGTTAATGTACTGGCATTTTCTTCATATAATTTAACTAACCCGCTGATCATCTTGCTGGCTTTGGCATTGTCAGATGCAAAATCATCGGCTTCAAATTCAAATTTACGCTGAAAATAAGCACTGATCGGCTGCATAAAAATAGTGAAAACAGGGGAAACCAGGGTAAAAAGCAATAATGCGGCTGCATTTGAATGAGTATCAACGCCTAAGCCGCTAAAGAACCAGTCCTGATTGATTAGCCAACCTAAGATGGCAAAGCTGATAAGCGTCATGAATGCAGAGGCAATCAGCATTTTAATGACATGTTTACGTTTAAAGTGGCCTAATTCATGCGCTAAAACGGCTTCCAGTTCTTCATCGTCCAAAGAGTCTATTAAGGTGTCAAAAAATACAATGCGCTTGTTGTTTCCCATGCCTGTAAAATAAGCATTACCGTGGCCTGAACGTTTGGAACCATCCATAATAAAAATGCCGTTGCTATTGAAGCCGCATCGCTCCAATAATCCTTGAATGCGTGTTTTTAAAGCACCATCTTCCATCGGGGTAAACTCATTAAATAGAGGCGCTATCACGGTGGGAAACAGCCAGCTCATCAATAAGGAGAAACTCATTAAAATTGCCCAGGCGTATAGCCACCATAAATCGCCAACGCTATCCATAACCCAAAGAATGAGGGCAAATATAGGCATGCCAATAGCGATAACTAATGATAGGGATATTGCCTGATCTTTAAAAAACCTGGCAACGGTACTTTTGTTAAAGCCATATTTTTCTTCGATGACAAAAGTTTGGTATAAGCTGCTGGGGATTTCTAGCAGCGTCATAATTATAATGATGCTGCCCACCGCACCCAGGTCTGTGAGCATCGGAGACAATCCAAAAGAAGACCACATTTTAAACACGGCTGAGATACCGCCGCCCAAGGTAAGTATCAGAAGAAAAATAACCCCGACAATGCCATCTATTGTCCCTAATCGGCCGTTATCTATTGTGTAATCCGCCGCTTTTTGGTGTGCATCTAAAGAGACTGATTCTTTAAATGCATCAGGAACAGCACTTCTATGCTCCAATACAAAAGATTTTTGACGGCTGGAAAGCCAGTGCTGAATGGAGTATGAGACCACTACTGCAATTAAAAATATGATGGTAAATGTATTCATGGGTATTTGGTCGAACATCTGGTTTTAAGGATTGGCCATACAGATTAGCCAATGCTACAATTTAAAGCAACTATCATCGACTAAAATGGAAAAGAAATGGCGCAGGATTCAACTAACCTTATCTGGATTGATTTGGAAATGACAGGTTTAGATCCCGATACTGATTTAATTATTGAGATTGCAACTATTGTAACTGATAAAAATCTCAATATTATAGCAGAAGGCCCTGTGCTTGCTCTGCATCAATCAGATAAGGCAATTGATGCGATGGATGACTGGAATCAGAAACATCATGGTCAGTCCGGCCTGATTGACAGAATAAAAACTTCAGTAATTAATGAGGCAGAAGCAGAAGGTCAAACGATAGAATTTTTAAAGCAGTGGGTGCCAGAAAATGCCTCTCCTATCTGCGGTAACAGTATCTGCCAAGACCGACGTTTTCTCTATCGCTATATGCCACAGCTAGAAGCTTATTTCCATTACCGTAATATAGATGTCTCTACCCTTAAAGAATTAGCGGCTCGCTGGGCACCAGATTTACAAAAGGGGTTTAAGAAGAAATCAGTACATAAAGCTTTAGACGATATTATAGAGTCTATTGAAGAAATGAAATATTACCGTGAACACTTTATAAGATTCTGACCATGAATCATTTGGTGGCAGTAGCTATGGGCGGCGCTTTTGGCGCTACCTTAAGATTTTTAATATCCGCAGGGGTATATCAGTGGCTGGGGCGAGGCTTTCCCTATGGCACATTAGCAGTCAATATTATCGGTTCTCTGCTTATTGGTTTGATGACAGTGGCATTGCCTTTGCAGCGCATTGCCTTGTCGATGGAATATCGTTCAGCCATTTTAGTGGGTCTGTTTGGCTCATTAACCACTTTTTCGACTTTCTCCCTGGATAATTTTTATTTAATAGAACAAGGCCATTTTATTAAAGCATTCCTCAATATTCTTGCTAATGTTATTGTCTGCATTTTAGCGGTCTGGGTAGGGACAGGCATAGGGAAAGCGCTTTTTTTATCTTCGGGCGGGGTTTTTCACTGGAGAGACTGGGTTTTTCCTTATGGTTTGCTGGCTGTAAATACTATTGGCGCTTTTATTATAGGCATTGTCAGCACTATTCTATTAAGTAAAATCAATTTCCCTGAAGAGTATGCCGCAGCACTGGTAATTATTTTTATCGGTATCTATATCACGTTGTCCAGTCTGTATTTAGTACTTTTTTTTATAGAGCATGACTATACTTTTATTACACATTTAAAATCTATTTTGTTGGCTGTTGGCTTTAATGTTATAGTTTTTTGCTCTGCATTGTGGTTAGGCTTAATTGCCGGAAAACAAATATAAATAGATTATATGAGTGCATCCGATATTTCTGTTCAACAGGCACCGGTAGAAAATAAGCTGGCGGTATCCTTCAAATTGATTTTGGGACTGTATTCAATTATCCCAATATGTTTTATTATCTATATGGCTGATGTGCTGTTCTGGAGGAATTACCTAAAAACTATTCTGCCCAGCAGTCCAACTCACTTTATCTTGTTCCAGATCCTGTTTGGAACGCCCCATATTATTGCAAGTGCCATAGTGCTGACCAGCAATAAAGAATATCTGCAGTTTTTTAAGCCAAAACTGATTGGCATGACGATGTTTATCGTTGCTTTTTTTGGTTTTGGCAGTTTGTTTATCTCCTATAAAATGCTTTATATTACTACAGCCTGCTGGACTGTTTATCATGTGTTTAAGCAGCAGCATGGCATAGCGAAAGGCATTTGCAGACTGCCGGGCTGGGCGTTTTATTGGATGCTATGGTTGAGTGTGTCGGCGGGCATCTTTATTTATATGGGGATATTTTTAAAAAACAGTTTGGACGATCAGCAAGTGGTATGGGTTAAGCTAATTGCAGGTACTTTAACGATAGGTTTGGTTTTAAGTTCGGTACTCTGTCAGCGTTATGTTTCAACCCAGTTTGGAAAATATTTTTTGTGGTCAAATACGCTGCTAATAGTCAGCAGTTTTTATTTTTACACACAGCAATATTATTTTTTAGCCATATTAATTCCCCGGTTGGTACATGATGCGACAGCCTATGTTTTTTATGTCACTCACGATTACAACAGGCATCATCAAACACCGCAAAATAGTCTGTATAAGTTTGCCGCCCGTTGCAATATACATGTTTTTTTAGTATTGCCATTAATTTCCTTTGCTTTAACCTATCTGCTACAGGCTTATGGCGATGCATGGGTTAATATCATTACTCAGTACTTTTTTGGTACGGACATATACAAAGCCATTACATTAGGCTTAATCGGTTACCTGTCATTAATGCATTATTATACTGAGTCATTTACCTGGCAGTCGAATTCCCCTTTAAGACGGTATATTCGATTTTCTAGATAAATAAGTGGTTTATACTGTTTTTTTATGATCATATTAAAATAATGTGTTATAAAGACATTATTTTTTTTAAGGAGTGTGTAAAAGTGAATAAAGTAATAAAATTGTTGGCTATGGGGGTATTGGGAACGGGGATGCAGCAGGCTCAGGCGACGTCTATAGTGTTTGATTACGGGTATGATTCAAATAGTTTTTTTGATACCCAAGCAAAAAAAGATGTTTTGGAGGCTGCGGGCAGTTTTTTTTCAAGTCGTCTAAATGATAGCTTAAGTGCTATTGATTCAGCTGGGAATAATCATTTTAATGCCAATTTTAGCAACCCAGGAGTAACGGGTTCTACAGTTACAATCAATGATTTTAATGTAGCCGCCAATACCTTAACAGTATTTGCCGGTGGGCGTGCAATTGCAGGGTCTACTATTGGTATAGGTGGTCCGGGTGGGTATGGTGCTAGTGGCAGTCAGGCGTTTTTTGATTCTTTTGATAGAGGACAAGCAGATGTGGGCACAACTGATTTTGCACCTTGGGGGGGCGCAATAACTTTTGACACTGGGGCTTTGTGGTATTTTGATAGTGACGTTAGCACGGTTGAGTCTTTTTCAGGCAATGACTTTTATTCTGTTGCAATTCATGAACTGGGGCATTTATTAGGGATTGGAACTGCAGATTCTTGGGATAATCTCGTAAGTAGCGGCAGTTTTATAGGTTCTGCTTCTAATGCTGTATATGGAGGCGATGTTCCTTTGCACTTAGATGATTCTCATTGGGCTGATGGCACAATGAGTTTGGTCGATGCCCAAGATGCTCAAGATGTTGCAATGGGTCCATCTATTACTACAGGTACCAGAAAATATTTTACGGATCTTGATTTGGCAGGATTGACAGATGTTGGCTGGGAAGTTAGTGCGGTTCCCGTTCCTGCAGCCGTTTATTTTTTCGGTTCAGCTTTGTTAGGTTTAGGCGCTTTTCGTAAAAAGTCAAAATAGGCTGTGCCTGCGTTAATCCTCTTATTACTGGCAAGCAATGTCAGTAATGCTGAGGATTTTGTTGCCGTTCAAGGTGTGCTGCGTGTTTCTTTACCAAGATCAATAGCTTCTGCTTCGGTTGATATTGCATTAGTTGAAAAGGCCTCCCCTAATAATCAAATAATTTCAACGCAGTTCTGTACCCTGTTTTCTGGTGACTCATGTAAAATATTATTGCAATATAATATAAAGGATATTGAGTCAAACAGGCAGTATAGCGTTGATGTTTCAGTTGTATCGCATGCAGATGGAATGAGTCAGGTTTTTCTATCTTCATTTCCTGTTTTAACATTCAATAATCCAAAGAAATTAAATATAGTCATTAGCATACCGCCGGAGCCAATTGAATAAATATTGCTCCATAGCGCTCTCCTTTTCTAAACTTGGTTTTCTCTAAGTTTAAGTATCATTTTTACTATTTAACCCATCAATAAGTAACAAATAATTTTTAGTCTATACTTTTAGTACAGTTTGTTAATAACACGTAAAGTATGACACCGGCCCAGCTTGCTTCAGAAGTCGAAAATTTATTTTCACTTCCTGAGGTCTATTTCAAAATAAAAAAAATAATTGATCACCCTGCATCTACAGTGAATGATGTAGCAGATGTTGTTGTCCAAGATCCTAATATTTCTGCCCGTATTTTAAGAATCGTTAACAGCTCGTTTTTTGGTTTTGCTACAGAAATTGAATCTATCCCCAGGGCGATTAATATCATGGGCATGGCACAGCTGCATGACCTGGCTTTGACCATTTCAGCGACCAAGGCTTTTAAAGGCATTAAAAGCGACCTGATTAATATGAAAGACTTTTGGCTGCACAGCATCTATTGTGCAGCCATTGCAAAATTGATTGCTAGAAAGTGCAACGTTGTTGATAGCGAACGTCTTTTTGTATCAGGGATTCTTCATGATATAGGCCATTTAGTCATATACACTAAATTGCCCTCTCAAACGGCTAAGCTGTTAGAAACAGCAAAACAGCAGCAGATACCGCTTGCACAGCTGGAAAAAAAGACCTTGGGTTTTGACTATGCAGAAGTAGGTGGAGAATTGCTGCAATTATGGAAACTGCCTACCTGTCTCTGTCATACAGTTCACCACCATACGCATATTCAAAATGAGGAACAATTTGCCATTGATGCGGCCATTATTCATATTGCCAATATTCTGGTGCTTCAGGAGGAGAGCGAGAAAACAGGCCTAAAGGCACCAAAAATAGATCCGATGAGTTTTCAGCTGACTTCGTTGACTGAAGATGAGCTAGCTCCATTAAAAATAGAAGCCAAAAAAAATATGGCAGATATTTTGAAACTTTTATTTACTCAATAACTTGTTTTGGGCAATTGACAGAAATGAAAAAAATAATTGGATACCGCACTGGATTAGCCATGATTTTCGCCTGTTTATTAGTGACGGTGCTGATTGCTTATATTTCTACTGATTATTTAAAGGCTGGCATAGACGTATCTGAAATTTCAGTTGCTGGTCAGCTGCTCTGGCCTGTTTTTTTATTGCTACCGATTACTTATTGGATAATAAGTCGAGAACTTAAGCCACTTAAGCAAGCGTGTATAAAATTAGAAGCAGCGATGAAGCAGCAGAATATTAGTCAGGTCAGCAGTACTAACCATGTGTTCAAGGATTTTATGAACAATTTTGAGCGCTTTGTGTCTGAAGTTGATAAGCGTTCTGTCAAGTTAAGTCAGCAGCAATTTAAATCTGCCGCTTCTGCTCTGGCCTTAACTTATCAGCGACAGCGTACAGAATCAGCTTTGCAATCGTTGCCAGATGCTGTGTTAGTGATGGATGAAACAGGCAAAGCTTCCTTTGTCAATTCCAAGCTGACACTTTTGATAGGCGTTAATATTGACAGCATTATAGGAGCCAAACCCCATGAATGGTGTCAATATCCAGATATTGTCAATCTGCTTTCCAAGTATCAGCATCATCAGCTGCGATTTCAGCGATCTGATTCCGTTGAAATAACTCCTGAACATAATCCGGATATTACAGTTTCAGTCAGTGCGTATCCACTTTTTTCATCTAAGGAAAGTGACAGCATTTGTGGGACTTTGGTGGTTTTTAAAGATATAAGCAGTAAAATTTTAGCAGACCGCGCAAGAGAAGAGTTTATCAATCATGTTTCCCATGAGTTGAAATCACCTTTAAATGTTATTCACATGTATGCAGAATCCTTATTGGATCCTGAGTTGCCGAATGAGCAGCTGGTAAGCTCCATTAATGTCATTAATGATGAAGCAGAACGGCTTGGCAATCTTATTGGCAACTTATTAAATATATCTAAAATTGAAGCAGGCAGTATTGCCATCAATATGCAGAGGGTGAAACTCAATGAATTTTTGCAGGATACTTTTGATAGTGTTGCAAGAAGCGGAGATGACAGCGGTATTCAATTTGAACTGAATTTGCCACCGAATTTGCCGAATATCCAGCTCGATAAAGACTTGCTTAGAGTGGCACTGAATAATTTATTGACTAATGCCGTTAAATATAACAATCCTCGGGGGAAAGTCAGTTTATCTGTAGAAGAAACTGACGAGCAAATTATTCTGACAATCAGTGATACAGGAATAGGTATAGCTGAGAAAGATCAAGCCTATGTTTTTGAAAAGTTTTATCGCGCAGATGATGATGAAGTGACTCAGCGCGGCGGTCATGGCTTGGGACTTGCATTGGCAAAAGAAATTATTGATTTGCATCAGGGGGCGATACAGTTGCAAAGCACTATAGGTAAGGGCAGCGTGTTTACAATAGAGCTGAAAAAAACCAGCTCCTTTTTGAAATAAAATAGTATGAAAAAAATACTTATTGCAGATGACGAACCGCATGTAACAATGGTATTAAAACAGTTTTTGGAACGGTCGGATTATCAAGTGACAACTGTGCTAAATGGCCAGCAGGCATTGGCTCAAATTGCCAGGGAGATGCCTGATTTATTGATTACTGATGTGCAAATGCCGAAAATGAATGGCATTGATCTATGTGAAGTGATTAATCGAAGTTTTCCTGAATTACAGAAATTAATTATCGTTATGACTTCGCGTACTGATGGTGATATTCGTACTTGGGTAAAACCTTATGACCACATAGAGTTAATGGAAAAGCCTTTAAGCATGCGTCGTCTAACCAGTCGCTTAAATGATTTTTTTGCCCAGCAGAGCGAGTAAAGAATGAAACCAAAGATCAGTCTGGTAAATTTAACGAAATATCTGCCATTTTTTACTCCGGTCGCCAAAAAAGGACATGCCTTGGCGATATGCAATTATATAGGCAAGCCGCTATTATCAGAATTATCGGATGAGCTATCACAGCAGTCCGCCTTTTCTATGCAAGAAATTACAAAACTTATAAACTGGGATTCAGCTAGTGAAAGTAAGGGGTATTTGCATATTGAAAATAGTGGTTATATTTTTTTTAGCCCTTTAACGTTAGGTGCAAATGAGAACTCCTACTGGCTGGTAGGGATTCAAAAAACAGAGCAGATTTTATCTCAGCAGCAAATTGAAAATCAGTACATTAAATTTCAGCATATTGCTACATGTCTGACTGAAGACTTTAACCATACAGAAACAATTACCGGCATGGCTGATGAGCTTTCTGTACGCTATGAAGAACTAAACCTGCTTTATGGCATAGATGATATTGAATCATTTTATAAGAATAATGATGAAGAAAAATCACTTAAACAGATTGCTCAAAACTGTGTTGATTATCTGAATATTGATTATGCGGCCATTTATATTCCAGAACATGATTTCTTTTTTCATCAGCTTAGTTCCAGTACTTCAATAGCTAATGAGAACTATTTGGAAGAAATCATCCGTCAGCACCTATATGGCTATATTACAATCAGTCCTGAAACTTTGGTCATTAACAGAAACAATGATATAGACTGGACGGATGCCAATCTGCAGATTCCTAATAAAATAATAGCTGCTCCAATACTCCAGGCTAATCATACAGCTTGCGGGCTGCTGGTTTTGATTAATTCTTTAGAAAGGCTAGATTTTTCCAATAGTGATCGAAAATTAACTGAAGTTCTTGCTGCCGAAGGATCAAAACTGATTCAGGCCCGCCGTGATCCAACCACTGGTCAGCTTAATCGTCGCGGTTTTACTGAAAGGCTAGAAAAAACGTTGGCTGAACGGCAGGCTAATATAAGAGACTGCCTTTTAGTTATTGATTTGGATCATTTTAAAGTAGTGAATGATACCGCTGGCCAAAAAGGTGGTGATCAGCTATTAAAACAAATTACTGCACTGATATTAAAGAATCTAAAAAAAACAGACACACTGAGCCGGCTGGGGTCGGATGAATTTGCCATTATTTTAAGGCAATGCAATCTCGTTCATGCAACAGAGATCGCGGAAAGGATTCGGCTGACAATTAAACAGTTTCGATTTTTATATCAGGAGAAGATGTTTGATTTATCTGCCTGTTTAGGTGTTGTAGAGTTAAATGTAGAAATAAAAGACTTTTCTCAGGCGCTGGGAGCCGCCGATTTGGCGTGTTCAGTGGCAAAAGAGCAGGGAAGGAACCGAGTGCATATCTATCAGTCATCTGATGAAATGCTGCTGAAACATGAAAATGAAATGCTTTGGATCAGTCGGATTAATTTAGCATTGGAAGAAGATCTGTTTCAGATTTATCGCCAAAAAATAGAATTGCTGCATGGAGATATTGGCAGTGAAGAGCATTATGAAATACTGATTCGATTAAAAGAAAGGAATGGCGAGGTTTTATCCCCATTTCATTTTATCCCCACAGCGGAACGCTTCAATTTAATGCCTAAAATAGATCGTTGGGTTATTAAAACAGCCTTAAAAAGAATGGCGGAAGAATTTGCTAAGTTCCCCGATTCAAAACTGGTCTGTTCAATCAATCTGTCCGGACAATCATTTTCAGAAGAGGGTTTTGTTAGCTATATTAAAGAGCAGATCAATAAGTTTTCAGTACCAGCGGATAGAGTCTGTCTTGAAATGACTGAAACGGCCGCAGTTTCAAATCTTACCCAGGCGGTTAAATTTATGGAAGAGCTAAAGGCGTTTGGGTGTCGCTTTTCGCTTGATGATTTTGGCAGTGGCATGAGCTCATTTACCTATTTAAAAAACCTGCCTGTCGACTACCTAAAGATAGACGGCTATTTTGTTAAGACTATGATAGAAAATAAAATTGATAAAGCCATGGTTAATGCTATTCACCAAATTGGCAGTGTGATGGGGTTAAAAACGATCGCAGAATTTGTAGAAAATGACGAGATAATGAATGAGCTGAGGAAAATGGGGGTTAATTATGGACAGGGCTATGGCATTCATAAACCAGAACACTTTATCTGATGTGGCACCATAGGGATAAGGCATATCTTGTCTCAGCATCTTATACAGATAATTATCCTCCAGCTTCCTAAATAAAAGGCAATGACAGAAATCACCCGCAGTCGTGTTGGCACCAACACCTATTTAGCCCCACAAGGCTCGCTTGCTGATTCGCTTACATTAGAAGCGCTGCAGCAAGAAGTCGACAGCTGTATAGTCAAATCTGAAACCCAGCTGATTATTGATTTGAGCCATGTGCCCACCTTGGCAAGCAAAGTTATAGAGTCACTTCTTGACTGGCAGGATGATCTTATCCCCAAGGGCGGCAAGCTCACTATTGTCAATGCTAACCCCGTCAATCAAGATGTCTTTTATATTACAGAGCTGGATAATTATATCCAGGTTGTCACTCGGCATAATGAAACGGCAAGGGATGAATCCTCAGCTATCTATAAAAATAAAAGACTGGGTGACTTGCTGATTGACAAAAAACTAGTTACCCCAGAAAACCTTGATAAAGCACTGCAGCTGCAATCAGCAACAGGCAAACGCATGGGTTCCATTTTGGTTGAAAAGGGCTGGGTCTCAGAAACCGACTTGCTAAAAATTCTTAGCAAACAGTTAGGCATCCCTTACCTGCATTTAAGGCCTGGTGTCTGGGATACGGCTATTAGCAATATCATCAATAAGGATACCCAGCAGAGGTTAAACATACTGCCTCTATTTAAAATACACAAAAATCTTATCGTTGCAACCAGTGATCCGCAAAACCTAAATGCCCTTGATGAATTGCGTAAACTGACTGGCTGCACAATTAAACCTGTACTGGCTAAAAGTGAGGAAATAGCGCGGCAGTATAAAGACTCCATGGATGATGAAATAGACATTTCGGAATATTTAACTAACCTGGAAGAAGATTTTGAAGTTGTAGAAGAAAATAAGCTGGAAGATTTTGCCACCATTGATGAAATGTCCAGTGGCAGTCCTGTAGTCAATTTGGTCAATGCATTAATCCAGCGGTCTATTCGTGATGGTGCCAGTGATATTCATATTGAACCGTCCCGTGCAAAATGCAGAGTTCGTTTTCGGCTTGATGGCGTTCTATATGAAGTGATGAACCCAGCCTATGAAATGCATCCTGCGATTGTATCAAGATTGAAAATCATGGCTAACTTAGATATTGCTGAGCGTAGACTGCCACAGGATGGCCGTATTCAAGTTAATACTCAGGGCAGAAGTGTGGATCTTAGACTTAGCACTTTGCCGGGAATATTTGGTGAAAAAATTGTTTTGCGGGTACTTGATGAAAATCAAAGTATTCTGGATATTAATAAGCTCGCATTATCTGATGCCAATCAAGCAGCCTTTATAAATTTATTAAACCGCAGTCATGGATTGATTTTAGTGACAGGGCCAACGGGCAGCGGTAAAACAACCACGCTATATGCCGCCATAAATCATTTAAACTCTATTGAAAAAAGCATTGTCACCATTGAAGACCCTGTAGAGTATCAGGTTGATATAGTCAACCAAAACCAGGTCAAAGAAGCTATAGGTTTAACTTTTGCCAATATTTTAAAGCATGTACTGCGACAGGACCCTGACATTATTATGGTTGGTGAAATTCGTGATCACCAGACTGCAGAAATTGCTGTGCAGGCCGCATTAACAGGGCATTTAGTGTTATCAACCCTGCATACAAATGAAAGTACCGGAGCAATTACCCGTTTGATTGAAATGGGGATAGAACCGTATTTGCTATCATCTTCTCTAATTGGCGTTGTTGCGCAACGCTTATTGCGTACAGTTTGTAAAGACTGTAAAACCTCGTACCTGGCAAGTCCTGAAGAAATAGATCGCTACTGCTGGCAAGATCAGGGGCAAGTTCGGTTAATGAAAGGCCGGGGCTGTCCCGTATGCTATGACTCGGGCTACAAAGGCAGGGTAGCCGTGCATGAAGTGTTAACAGTTGATTCTCCGCTGCAGAAGTTGATGGTGACTAACCCAAACCAGGATCAGCTGTTAGAATTTGTAAAAAATAAAGGGATGAGAACATTATTCGGTGATGGTGTTGACCGTGCTTTGCAGGGCAGTACGACTTTGGAAGAAGTGGTACGTGTTGTGGCCTCAGGATAAAAATACAGGCTAGGAAAATAGGGTGTGTATGCCTCTAAATTCATTTGATTTATATGGATGCTGTTATCCTCGAATCTATGGGCGGGGGGGTATTCTGATAGTAGCAAGGTTTCTCTTCGGTTTGAGATGACAGAATGTTGGCTATACCTATCAAGCCAAAGCTGTCAGATCACTAGAATAAAGGAAAAAGTCATGGCGATAGAAATTGAAAAGGCAGCATCTGCTAAAAAAACCAGTGCAAATATCAATATAAACATAAATCTAACTGGCCCGACAAAAGTTACGGCTAAAGACCGTATGTTTTTTATTGAACAGCTGGCCTTAATGATAGAAACGGGCAGTGATTTGCACACGAGTCTGGATATACTGCAGCAGCAAGTTAAAAAACCGGAACTGGTCAGAGTCATCTCTGATATTAGAGATAAAATAGGTGAAGGAAAAACCTTTTCCAGTGCAATGGCTAAACACCCTGAGGTTTTTTCCGGTACCTATGTCAGTTTAATCGAAGCAAGTGAAAGTGGCGGCTATTTGCAGCGCATTCTGGAGCATCTGGTTGAAATGGAAAAGCAGCGGGATGAATTGAATACTTCACTGATATCGGCTGTTTCCTATCCTGCATTTCTAATGGTATTTTCAGTTGCGATGGTAATTTTTATACTGGTCGTAGTGTTTCCAAAATTTGCAGAGATGTTTGTTGCCATTCAGGATCAGCTGCCTTCCACAACCCTATTTTTAATGGCAGCCAGCCATATTATTATCGACTATTGGTGGGCTATACTGCTTGGGATTTCTGTTTTGGCCATGGGGTGTTCTGTCTGGCTTAAAAGCGAATCTGGCAATCAGGTAGTTGCTAGTTTTAAGCTAAAGGCGCCGGGAATTAAACATATCTTTATTAAAATATATTTAATTCAGATTATGCGGGTGCTGGGGTTGTCTCTAAAGCATGGGGTCAATTTGGTTGAGGCGTTGGGGATATCTAGAGATGTTGCAAAAAACCATATTTTTCATCAATTTGTAGATGGCCTTATTGATAATATCAATGATGGAAAAAAGTTGGCATTCGGTTTTAATGAAGCTGTATTTATTCCGCCTATGGTCAAGCAAATGATTGCCACTGGAGAAGAAACAGGGAACTTAGCTCTTGTTTCTACACGTATTGCAGATTATTTTCAGAAAGAATTGGAAAAGCAGCTACAATTAGTTACAAAGGCAATTGAGCCTATTATGCTAATCGTTATGGGGGTAATTGTAGGTGTATTGGTTAGTTCGTTAATTTTGCCCATTTTTAAATTATCCCATGCGGTACATTAATTATAAATTTTTAAAATGAAATATGCTATAGATCACACAAATGATTTTCAGTTTTGAAAAAAATAAATTAATGCAACTATAATTGCTATATATTTCCATAGGAAACTAGTATGTCCCAATACTCTTTAAAAAAACAATTAATCAAGGGGTTTACCCTTGTAGAATTATTGATTGTTGTTATTATTTTGGCTATTTTAGCGGCTATTGTGGTACCTCAGTTTGCTAGTTCTACTGATGATGCAAAATTATCTTCTTTAGACACAACCTTAGCTAATATGAGATCAGCTATAGATCTTTATTATCAGCAGCATGGGAAATACCCAGGCGCTGTTATTTCATCCGGCGCTACATGTGATGCCGGTACTGCTGATACAACTGGGTCTACTGGAAGCCTTGATAAGGCTTTTATTGCTCAGTTAACGCGCTATACTAATGCGACGGGTCAAGCATGTACAGGAAGTGGTGTTAATTTTAAATATGGTCCCTATCTTAAAAAAGATGTACTGCCTAATAATGCAATTACAGGGAAAAATACAATTACCATTAGTACTGCAGGTGTTTTAGGAATGGTATCAACTACTACAGATCTTAGTAAAGGGTGGCTATTTGATACAAAGACGGGGCAATTTATTGCTGATGATCACCGTCTTGTACCTCCAAGTACTACGGAATATTATGATATGCGTTAACTATAAGGTTGGGAAAATGAGAAGCTACGTGACATGCCCCAGCGTACAAAAGCAATCAATACAGCCTTATTTAGGTGCTGTTTAGCTTAACCCATTATTAAATAGTTAATATTGGGTTCTTCGCTCTCTTCCTCAGCAAAAAATTAGTTTTTTCTTAGTTCTCGGCTATTCTGTCTTAAAAGTACAAAACCAATTAAAAGTAAGGATAAAGCATGAGGTTCTGGGACTAAGCTATAGTTCTGGCTATTAAGGGAGGTATAATTTCCGGGGAGGTCCTCAAAAATACCTGTTCCTGCATAACCAGCAAAGCTCAGAAAAGCAAATGCATTATCAAAAGACGCACCATCAAGGCATGAACCATTTAAGCAGAAAATAAAATCAAGTATGCTGCCGTTCAATGATAATAGTGCTGGCGATGCTACGCCTGTGCCAACAAATGCAGTGGAACCAAAATCACTGTTTTGTATGGATTGTGCTACGTTATCAACTTTAACTGTGTCAATGTCAGTAACGACAACCGAGTTATTGTCTGCTTGCAGGATACCCTGAAGATTCATGTCTAGCATTGTCCCTGTTGACATTTCAAATGATAGTTCAAAGCGAGCAGCTTTCGTCTCGCCAGCAAATGAAATAAAAAGGATTAGCAGTGGCAGATAAAGCCATTGCAGGCTGTTTTGGTTCCAGTAATTATTATTTAACATTATCTTTTTTAAGTATAAGTAACCCTAGCAATATTTGAGATGAAAGTTTAAAACTATTATCATTAAAATATAGGATTTGGTAATGATGGCAGGCCACCCAGGAATTTCGGATTATATATAATTAAAATGCTTATTTGCAACACATATTTATCTTTAATATTGTGCCATAAGTCTCAAAGCTGTTTTCTTCTAAAGCAAAATAACAATAAAATTAAGAGATAACCTATATCCAGATATTCCGTGGAACTTTTAACATGGCAACTGGAAAAAAATATCTCGCTCATTAGTGTTTTATATTCTTAAGTTAGCATGGCTTGTCAACTTGAGCGGGAATATTGCTTACTCAGCTTATATAAATTCTTAAATAAATAAAAAAATGATAAGGTTCATCTGTATCTAATTATTTAAAAGGTAATTTCCAAGATAATGACAAACCTTATTCAACAGACAATTAATATTCCTCGTTGGGCCGCCGCTTATGGCGGACCTCAGAGCTTAGGAAAAATTAAAACCAAGCCGGTAGACTTTATTGTTGAAGAACAGTTAACCTTCAGACCGGAAGGAGCTGGCGAACATGCTTTTATCCAGATAGAAAAGTCTGGAGAAAATACCGAATATGTTGCTAGGTTGCTTGCCAGGTTTGCAGGTGTTAGGCAGCGAGATGTCAGTTTTGCCGGTTTAAAAGACCGTCACGCAATTACAACGCAGTGGTTTAGTGTCTGGCTGCCAGGTAAAGAAGACCCAGACTGGACACAGCTAGAATCAGAAACAATAAAAATTATACAGGTTGATCGGCATGCCAGAAAACTTAAGCGCGGGGTATTGTCCGGAAATGTGTTTCAGGTTTTGATTAGAGAGTGGGAGGGTAATAAAGCCAAGCTCGAAAAACAGTTACTGCAGATTAAAAATTATGGGTTTCCGAATTACTTTGGCATGCAGCGGTTTGGCCGGTTAGGACAAAATATAAATAAAGCGCTGGCAATGTTTGATGGGGCAAAAATAAAACGTGAACAGCGCAGTATCTATTTATCGGCGGCACGTTCATATCTATTTAACCAGTTATTGGCTAAACGAATTGAAGAAGGGTGCTGGGATAAAGCTATTACAGGGGATGTATTGATTTTTGATCAATCGAACAGTTATTTTAAAGCAGAACATCTGGATGAGTCTATTATAGAGCGCATAAAGCAGGGTGAAATTCACCCTGCAGGCATGATGTTTGGGAAAGGGCAAAGTGAAGCAAGTGGTGAAGCACTGAAACTTGAAGCATCAATTGTTAATAAAAATCAGATTCTGGCAGATGGTCTGATTAAATATAATTTATCTTCAGACCGTCGTGCCTTACGGGTACTAGTTAATGACTTAAGATGGGAGTTCCTGAATGATTCAAATTTATTGCTTAAGTTTACTTTGCCTGCGGGATGTTATGCGACCTCTTTAGTCAGAGAGCTGATTGATGTAGATACTGCTAAATTGAACCCAATATGAATATAGTTGTGTTAGAGCCTAAAAACAGAGCAAATTTGGCAACTATCATTAGAAGCGGACAAAACTTTGGGGTGAGAGCCGTTTTTGTTATTGGCGGGTTTGTAAAGGAACAGTATAAAGGCAATATTCATAAATTTTCTCATCAAATGAATACTCAAGATGGTCTTTCAGCTATTACTTTGCTTTATTTTGAACGGTTAGCTGATTTTCTGAAGCATTTACCCGCTCAAACCACCTTGGTTATCGTTGAGTGTATTGATGATTCTTCAGACCTTAGAAGGTTTAAGCACCCAGAAAATGCCACTTATATGTTTGGCCGGGAGGCGAAGGGAATAACTAAGGAAGATATACAGCATATAAAACAGTATTTTACAGCATTGCATAAAGATATGCCTGCTGAGTTTATTGGTAGGCAGCATAAAACTGCACATTTAGAATTTGTAAAAATAGAGACGCCTCAATCACTTAATCTAGGCGTTTGTGCATCTGTTGTTATGTATGACCGACACAGTAAAAATATAATTTAGCAATTTTAAATTGAACGTACAAAACGATTAATAAATAAATCAGCTGGCTCATCAGAATCCAAATAGGCATTAAATAATTTAATAGCTTTGGAAGGAGAAATAAATGCAAAGGCACCATGTCCTTTCTTTATTAAAAACCGGTGATGCAATTGCTCAATAAACTCAATACGGCTTTTATCTAGCTTAGACATGTGATATTTCCTTAAATGATTATTTTATTTCAATATAGTTATACTTATAAGACAAATCTGTGAACCCGTTTAGTAAACTAAAAAATACAGGCAAAAACTTGTGAAATGGATAATATGCAGTATATTGCTCTAGTAATTCTATATTAACAATTTGTGCATCCTTAACGGATTGCCAGGAGAGAAGTGGTGGATTTAGCAAAAGCATTGGGTTTGAATGTTCCGGAACAGGACCCTGAAGTGGTACATCAGAAGTTGCATCTGTACATTAACCTCAAGCTAGCTTCTTGTGGTCAGCCTACATGCCTGCAGGGTGATTCGGTTGATTTTATGACAATAGCAGATGATATGCTGCGCAGTTTTGTTGAAAAAAGCCGTCAGCTGACATCCCATCATTACCCTGCCGATCAACGGATACAGGATTTTATAGATAATTATCTGGCAGATCTGAATCTAGATAATATACCGGCTTTGCCGACACTTACCTTTGAATTGGACCGGCATGGCATAGCCAGAGAACTATCATTGCCAGCAGGAGAAGATACCTTTAACTCTGATTGCGTATCCAGCTACAGAGTTAAGCAGGGAGTATTGCATAACCCTGCAAATGACCGCAGAACTACAAAAGGTTCGTTTCATATTGCAGCAGGCGGGCTGCCCGTTCCGGCAGATAAAAAAGAAGTGCCTAAACAAACTTTTGCGGCAATGCTGGCACATGCTTTAAAGCCACCTAAAGAAATGAATATGCTGCCGTATACAGCGAATGAAGAAACACCTGCCTTTATGTTTACTTCTTTAATGTTGAGGCCCATTGTATGTCCTGAAATTCCTGGTATTGCAGAAGAAAAAAGCATGGAGATCAGGTTTTTTGCGCCAGGCACCTTGGTCAGTAACCTGGATTTTGTAGAAAGTATTTTTGGCAATGGCGGAAACCCTGCTTTGCCTGAGTTTGATGCAGCCCTTGATGTAGAGCATTGGACAGGACAGAGCGGCTGTGTGATTTTGGCTCCGCATTTAGTCAAACTGACTAAAAAAGAACTGGATTTGCCTCATTGGGATGATGCAACTGAGCGGCAACGCAAAGATGGCATGTGCTGGAAAGATTCTGCAGAGCTGTATAACGATGGGCAGGCCTTTAAGCTAACTGCTCGTGATGAAAGGGGCGTTATTGTCACGATGTTGGCTGATAACTATTTTGGCTATTGCAAGAAAGAAGTTAAAACCCAAATTGGCTATGCGGCCAATCTTTATGGATTTGCCGAAGAAGAGCATGCAGGAGGCGCGCTAGCCTTTCAGCGCCAGATTCACGGTAATGAATATGGCGCTGGCGGAGCAACTAAAGAAGCAGGGTTTAGTTTTAACGATATGGTTAAAAGCTATGGTGAAATAATGCAGCTTATGCCTGAAGGCTATGCAATTGATAGGCAATACCCTGAAATAATTTATGTACCGCAAGATGTAAAGATGGATGCGATGGCACAAACAGTCAGCTGGAAAAATGATAAGCTGACCTGGAATACAGATAAGAAAACTTCTAGCTTAAGACTGCAGCCAGGAAAAATATACATAAAACCTAATGGCTACAAACTGGAATTGGTAAAGCATCCTGCCGCACCTTCATGGCGTATTGTTGGGACAGCATCAGAAGGCACTTTTTGCCATAAGCCCAGTACAGTTTCAGGTGGCGGTAAGTCAGAGATTTCCAAGTCAATCAATGATGCGGTTATCTATAATTCATTTTTTGTAAATGATTTGAATGATGATTTAGGCAGAGTTCAGGCAATATTTGATAAAGACTACAGCTACCGGTTTAAGGCGGATATTAATAAAGCCGATAAAGTGCCTAGCCGGGCATTATTAAGTGCTAATAGAAGCTTGGGATCAGTCATTAAATTACTAACGCCCTCTTCCAGCTATACTGATGAATATAATGAGTGGCTAAACGATATTCCGCCCTATATCAGGGCTTTGGTATTGCTGATCAAACGATTCTATCAGGCTGAGTGGGGGGATAATTGGCGACAATATTTTTCTGCTGATATTGTTGATGGTTCACCGGGGCATAACCTTAAATTTGAAGGAAGACAGATTATTGCCAGTTTTTTACGGGTAGGGTTTAATGAGCAAGGCGGGTGGCGTACTTTTAAAGTTAGACAGGACTTTTATGCGGCTGAAAAGATACAGGTGGAAGATGATATTACCGCATCCGTTGTAGTTCCCGCTTCATTAGTTATTGGTTATAACAGTAAAAATGGAGAGAGCGAAAACGTTAAATTAACGGCTAACTGTGAGTACCGGCTGTTTCAGCGTCCTGATGATGCAGTTATTCCCGGTTATGATAAGCAGACCGAGATTAACATGGCTGGGCCTGATAATTTTATTGCGAATTATGAGCCTTTATCTGGTGATAAGTTATCAGCAGTGGTTGAAGATGTACTGACCATGTCCAAGTTTACTCAGCCTATGCATGATTTATTAGCACAGGCTTATCAGGACGGTGAAGGAATTGTTGTTTCATCAGCGCATCCGCGTATTGTAGATGGCAAGCCTACTAAGAACCCTCGTTATTTGGAAAGGCGTGCAGATGTAATTAATCCAATTCGTAAGTATGTGGCAGACTTAGGTGTGCGGCTTCATAGAAAAATACCATTGCAGAATAAAATTATCCATCCGGTAAACGCAGTTTTAGCGGGTCGACGGAATAATCCGCCAGAACCTGGCATTCGGGCATTGGCTGTCTATAACCCGATCCATTATCAGCAATTGCCTGAGCTGTTTATGGATTTTATCAGTTCCCTAACCGGTAAATCACCATCAACCACCGGAGCCGGAAGTGAAGGCGCCTTAACAAAAGGCCCTTTCAATGCACTCAGGGCAACAGCAGACTTAAATAATGCACTGGTTTCCTTTATATTGACCGGTTATGCCGGTTTCTCCAGTTCAGCTGGTCATATTGGCTCTTATGTAAAAGTCGACCATGATATTAGTTTGTTGATTCCTGAAATTTGGACGCGTTTGACAGTAGAGGAAAGGGATCCTTCCTACCTTATTGAGCAGGGGTACATGGAAGCTCTGGAAGATTTTGAGCATAATGGACAGACAGTATTAGCCAGTAGGCTTGGCTATAGGATCACTGAACAGTTTGTGCATGCATTTATGGGTAAAATATTTGATAACCCTACAGCAGTGCTAACTGAAGATATTCTTAAGCCGGAGACACAGAACTTAGATGATTATGTTGATGGCATTCAAAATATTGTAGAAACTCAGAAAAAGGTTGCTCAGCAATATTTGGATGATGGCAGTATAAATGATGCATGTCCGCCATTACAGGCATTGCTGCATATTATGGCAACAGGGAGTTTTCAGGGAAATAATGTTCATGATTCTGAAATAAGGGACCTATTTACTAAAGAAAATCTATTGGCCTCAGACTGGTATCTTGAGCGCTTGCAGATTAAACAAAATAGAGATATAGCTTTATGGCAGAAACATGTCAAAAGCCTACAGGCTTTTTCTGAAAAAACTAACTATGCAGATGAAGCTGAACGTCTGAATATTAATCAAAGGCTAATTAAGGCAAAAGCCGAACTTGAAAAAGTAGAAGGCGCAAGTTATCTTGAGCAGATGAAAGGGATGATAGGTGCAGATCCTCTTAGGCCGGCAAGGTCATAACTGCACACTATATACCACGCTTTATTCCTGAAGTCTCCTCTTAGGAGTCTATGTTTAAAAATCTATATTTCTGTTTACAGAATACAGTAATGATGGAGCTTCTGGAACTGATCTTTTTTAAGTGGCGGAAGCTCATGGGAAATCAGGTAGATATATATGGGAAAATTTTATAAATGATTATACAATTAACTTTCAAGGTTGAATCTAACTGAAAATTTTTATTAATACGGAGAAATGCAATGGGATTATTTGATTTTGCAAGCAATATAGGCAAAAAACTTTTTGGCAATGATGCAGAAGCCGGAGAAAAAATAACTGAATATATTGAAGCAAACAATCCGGGGATTGATAACCTGACTGCCGCTTTTAATGATGGAACTGTTAACCTGATAGGCACCACGGACAGCATGGAAGCGGCTCAAAAAGCTGTTTTGATGGCAGGCAATGTTGAAGGTGTTAATGAGGTTATTGTCAATATTGATGTAACAGAAGTTGAGGGAGATGTGCAGGCTGCGTTAGAGGCTGATAATGTGGAATATTACATAATTAAAAGTGGCGATTCACTGTCTAAGATTGCAAAAAACTTTTATGGCGATGCGATGGCGTATCCACGTATTTTTGATGCCAACAGAGAGGTAATATTAGATGCTGATCTGATTTATCCGGGACAAAAAATTAGAATCCCTCTAGACTGATATTCTCCTGCTACCAAAGCACGGGAAACCTATTGTTAGGAAGTGAGGCATCGATCTTGCCTGATTTAAACCTCGCTTCCTTTTTTATGTTCAAAAAAAGCTAAGTTTTTGCATATCTATTTAATTATAACAGTGTATTTTTCTAGAAATGTTTAATAGTTTTTAATGCTTTATTCTGTCAGGCTGTGCTTCATTTAGTATTAAGAAAGTTAACTTTGACCCCTAGAGTAAGTCATGGGGGCTGTTTTACTTGACCCATGTTTAAGGTTTGGCTGGCAGGAACTGAGGATTTTGATTTACCTAACTTGCTGCATACCTTACAATTCATCTGCGGTTAAAAAAACAATAACACTAGGAGAGTAATATGTTTAAAATTCGTTCGCTAGCAGTTGCAGTGGCATTTGCCAGTTCTGCTTCTGTAGTTTTTGCTCAGGCTTTGCCGACAAAGGCACCTGCACCTGCTGATAATCCTACAACCGCTGCTAAAGTAGCTTTGGGGAAAATGCTTTATCATGATCCGCGACTGTCTTCTTCGGGGACGGTTTCTTGTGCATCTTGCCATAATACAATGCTAGGCGGTGAAGATAATCGTGCCGGTTCTGTTGGTGTGGGAGGGCAGGTAGGTGGACGGAGTGCGCCTACTGTCTGGAATTCGGCGTTTAACAAAGTACAGTTTTGGGATGGCCGAGCGGCTAGTTTGGAAGCACAGGCAGCCGGACCAGTAACGAACCCTATCGAAATGGGAATGAAAAGCTGGGATGATGTGGTTGTACGTTTAGAGGCGATTGAAGGCTATCAGGCAGCTTTTAAGAAAGCTTTTGGTAAAGAAGCTATCTCTGAAGATACAGCAACCAAAGCCATAGCCGCTTACGAAAGAACATTGATTACGCCGAACAGTGCTTATGATAAGTATGTTAAAGGCAACAAAAAGGCCATGACTGATCAGCAGGTTCGCGGGATGAATAAGGCAGTAGAGTTAGGTTGTGTTGGCTGTCATAGCGGCCCTGCTTTTAATGGTCCTGGAACATTCCAAAAATTCCCTGTGATTGATAATGGCTATTTTGAAGCACAATATGGCTTTAAGGATGATAAGGGGTTGGCAGAGGTCACTAAGAAAAAGGGTGATGAGCATATGTGGAAAGTGCCTACTTTGCGTAACATTGCCTTAACAGCACCTTATTTTCATAACGGCAGCGTTAAAACTTTAGGTATGGCTGTTAAGTTAATGGCTAAGTTGCAATTAGGTCAGGATTTGCCTAAAGAAGAAATAGCAGATATTGTTGCATTTTTGGATGCATTGACGGGTGAATTCCCTAAACAGACAATGCCTATGCTGCCACCGGGTAAAGTGGGAACTACTTTTAATAAATAATTATATCTTTGGCAGAGACGCTGCGAGTAGCGTCTCTGCTGTTAGAGTTGAGTTGCTATTCTGCTAGATATTCAGTTTCCAATAGCTTTGCATGTGCTGTCGCTAACCTGGCAATAGGTATTCTTGGCGCGGAGCATGAAACGTAATTAAGTTTTATGCTGTGACAGAAGCGGATCGATTTTGGGTGGCCTCCCTGTTCGCCGCAAATGCCTATGCTTATGTCCGGCCGAGTTTCTCGGCCTAATTTGGCAGTCATTTTCATTAGCTCACCAACACCCCGGATATCTAAAACCTCAAAAGGATTGTCTTGCAGCAGTTCAGCATTCTCATATAGAGGCAGGAACTTGTTCTCTGCATCTTCTCTGGAAAAAGAAAAGGTTGCCTGAGTCAGGTCGTTGGTTCCAAAAGAAAAGAATTCAGCTATTTTTGCCAAATGTCCCGCTCTGGTACAAGCCCTTACGGTTTCAATCATGGTGCCAAATTTAAAATTAAGAGACACTTTAAATTGGCTTTCAATATCTTGCTGTATATCATTCACCATATTCTTAACTTTTGTCAGTTCTTGTGCAGTAATGACCTGGGGAACCATTATTTGCGGTTCGATAGGAATGCGCTGTTTTATGCATAAGGCCGTGGCTTCAAGTATAGAGCGTATTTGCATGCGATATATTTCTGGGTAGCTCATGCCTAATCTCACACCGCGATGACCGAGCATCGGGTTGACTTCAAACAGGTCTCGTACCTTTTTCAGCATTACTGATTTTTTTCTGATTGTTTCGCTGACTAATTCTTCATTGATCTGGTCTAGCGGTGAGGGTAGGGGAGCATTAGGCGATGTGGAGTCTAAAGTTACCCGTTGGGCTTTGATAATGGTCGCATATTGTTTAAGTGATTCGATTTCATCTTGCAATTGCTGTTCGCTAGGCAGAAACTCATGCATGGGAGGGTCTAATAGGCGAACGGTAACTGGGTATGGGGACATGGCTTCAAAGAGTTCTTTAAAGTCATCTCGCTGAATGGGGAAAAGTTTTGCCAGTGCGATTTCTCTATCTTCTTTGTTGTCTGTCATGATCATGTCGATGACTAAGGGGAGTCTTTCCGGGGCGTTAAACATGCGTTCAGTTCTGCAAAGGCCAATTCCTTTGGCACCATAATCGGCAGCAATCCGTGCATTTTCAGGTGTATCAACATTGGCATAGACATGCAGTTCTGAGATTTCATCAGCCCATGACAGCAATGTTTGCAGTTCTTCTGAAAATTCCGGTGGCGTTGTGGGTATTGGTCCTAAATATATGCAGCCACTGCTGCCGTCAATAGTAATAATGTCGCCTTCTCGGATATGTACATCACCAACAATCGCGCTACGTGTTTTAACATCAATTAAGATATCTTCGGCGCCGGCGATACAAGCTTTTCCCATGCCTCTGGCAACGACTGCGGCATGAGATGTTTTGCCTCCGCGACTAGTTAAAATGCCTTGAGCTGCAAAGAAGCCATGAATGTCTTCCGGTTTGGTTTCTTCGCGAAGCAAGATGACATCCTCTCCTGTTTTGCCGAGTTTCTGAGCTGTATCAGCGTCAAAAACGCATTTTCCGCAGGCGGCGCCAGGTGAGGCTGGCAATCCTATAGCCAGAACGGGAATGTTATGGCCGACAGCAAGCTGAGGGTGCAGCAACTGTTCCAATAGTTCTGGGTCTATGCGTAACAGAGCCTGCTTTTTATCAATTAAACCTTCATTGAACAAATCAACAGATGTTTTGACCATTGCTGTCGCATTCATCTTTCCATTGCGAGTCTGCAGGCAAAAAAGAACGCCGTGTTCAATAGTATATTCGTAATCCTGTATTTCTTTATAATGGTTTTCAAGTTTATTGCGTAAATCTACAAGCTGATTGTATAAATCAGGCATTTCAGTTTGCAGTTCACTGATGGCTTTAGGGGTTCTAATGCCAGCAACAACATCTTCGCCTTGTGCGTTAACCAGGTACTCCCCATACATTTCATTGATGCCGGTACCAGGGTTACGGGTAAAGCCAACGCCCGTTGCGCAATCGTCACCCATATTGCCAAATACCATAGTAACTATATTGACAGCTGTGCCATTTGCCATTTCGGGGGTGATCTTAAACTCACGACGATAGTCAATAGCACGTTTCCCCGTCCATGATTGGAAAACCGCTTTGATAGATAGCTCCAGCTGATCGTAGACATCTTCTGGAAATGGCTGGCCAGTTTCGTCCTGTACAACTGTCAGGAATAGGTTGCTTATGTCCTCAAGATGGTCAGCTTTTAATGCGGAGTCTGCATTAATTCCGTTATGCCGTTTAACGGCATCGAAATGAATATCAAATTTTTCATCATCAATATTGAGGGCAACTTTCCCAAATAACTGAATGAACCGTCTGTAGGCATCATAGGCAAATCTAGGGTCGCCTGTTTGAGAAATCAGAGCTTCTAATGTCTGTTTGTTTAGTCCTAAGTTTAAAATAGTATCCATCATTCCGGGCATGGAGATGGCTGAACCTGATCTAACGGAGACTAGCAAGGGGTCGGAGGCTCCGCCAAAAGTTTTTCCTGCCTGCTGTTCTATCTGATTTATCTGTTGTCGAATTTCAGTCAATAAACCTTCAGATAGTGTGTTGTACTGTAAATAGTTGATGCATGTTTGTGTTGTGATAACAAAACCTGGAGGAACATTAAGTCCGATTTGGGTCATTTCGCAAAGGTTTGCACCTTTGCCGCCCAATAATGCCTTGTTTTTGCCGTCACCTTCAAGAAAGGAATAGCAATGTACTGGAGTCATAGTAATTACCTATTTTGTATGCGAAAAAATAAGCTGTTGCGTAAGGGATAGAATCCCGACACTTAATGCTGATTATAGCTAGAGTTGAGCAGTAAAGGTAATTTATATCAGTTATTTTGTGGTTTTGTGGCAACGCAGTAAAATAGATGATTTACACGCATTCATTGATTGAGAAAAAATATGATTCATGGTGTAATAGAGAGGTTTTTATGTCTTAAAGTGCCTCCTATATTTATAGGTAGGGTTGTTTATCGCAACTTGTCTGGAGAACAGGCTTATTCACTATGCAATTTATAATTAAAGAAGGTTTGGATCTTCCTATTACGGGCGGGCCTGAACAGATCATTGAAAAGGGTAACAAGGTTAAATCTGTTGCCATTTTGGGGAAAGACTATGTAGGACTAAAGCCTAAAATGATGGTCGCTGAAGGCGATACGGTCAAATTAGGACAGGTTCTATTTACTGATAAGCAAAACCCAGGGGTAAACTTTACTGCGCCAGGTGCTGGTACGGTTAAAGAAATTAACCGGGGCGCGAGGCGTGTTTTGCAGTCAGTCGTCATAGAGCTAAAAGGCACTGCACAAGAATCTTTTACCAAATACGCCAAGAAAGACCTAGCTACACTAACTGCCGACCAAATTAAAGAAAATCTTTTGGCCTCTGGTTTGTGGACATCTTTTTTAACCCGTCCTTATGGCAAAATACCGACTGTTGATGAAGTTCCCAGTTCAATTTTTGTTACTGCGATAGATACCAGGCCTTTAGCTGCTGATCCTGTAGTAGTTATTAAAGAAAGAGAAACTGATTTTTCTACTGGGCTTGCTATTGTAGCTAAATTGACAGAAGGTAAAACCTATCTGTGTAAAGCAACTGGCAGTGATGTTGTTTCAGCTGACTCAGTTCAGACTGAGGAATTCTCTGGACCGCACCCAGCTGGCCTTCCTAGTACACATATCCATTTTATTGATCCTGTCAATGTTGAAAAAACAGTTTGGCATATAGATTATCAGGCAGTAATGTCTATTGGCTCATTGTTCTCTACAGGTAAATTAAATGTAAATAAGGTGGTCTCTCTTGCTGGTCCCACCGTTAAAAAACCTAGATTGCTGGAGACCCGTGTTGGTGCAAATACTAATGATTTAGTCGCGGGGGAACTAGAGGACTGTGAAAATAGAGTGATTTCTGGTTCTGTTCTTTATGGCCATGAGGCGACTGAAAGTTTTTCCTATTTAGGCTGCTATAGCAATCAAGTTTCTGTACTTAGAGAAGGCAGAGAGCGTGAGCTATTTGGCTGGATTGTTGCCGGTAAAGATAAGTATTCTGCAATGAATATTTATACATCAAGCAAAGACCGAAAAAATAATCGTTTATTTCCGCTAACCACTGATAAAAATGGCAGTAATAGAGCTATTGTTCCTGTCGGTGTATATGAAACAGTCATGCCTATGGACATTTTGCCAACGCCTTTGCTAAAAGCATTAGTTGTAGGTGATACCGATCAGGCACAATTACTCGGCGGTCTTGAATTGATTGAGGAAGATGTTTCCCTATTTACTTTTGTTGATCCGGGCAAGCATGATTTTGCACCTGTATTAAGAGCGAATCTAACTAAAATTGAGAAGGAAGGATAATGTCGGCTAGAGATATTTTAGATAGCGTAGAGCCGCATTTTACGAAAGGCGGTAAATTAGAAAAGTATTACGGTCTGTATGAGATGGTTGATACTTTTATTTATACTCCGTCAGATGTAACGCGCGGAACGACTCATGTGCGTGATGGCAATGACCTGAAACGTACGATGACTTTTGTTGTAATTGCAACATTTTTCTGTATTTTGATGGCCATGTACAACACTGGCTACCAGGCTAACTTGGCTGTAGAAGCAATGGGATTAGATGAGGTCAACAGCTGGCGTAGCATTCCTATGTCGCTGTTTGGCTATAATCCCATGAATCCGTTATCCAATATGGTTCATGGGGCATTATTTTTCTTGCCTATATACATAGTTACTTTAGCAGTTGGTGGTGTTTGGGAAGTTTTATTTGCGACAGTCCGGGGACATGAAGTTAATGAGGGTTTCTTAGTCTCATCCATGCTATATACCTTGATTTTGCCGCCTGATATTCCTTTATGGCAGGTTGCTCTTGGTATTTCTTTCGGTATTGTAATCGGTAAAGAGGTTTTTGGCGGTACCGGTAAAAACTTTTTAAATCCTGCTTTAACAGGCCGAGCATTTCTTTTCTTTGCCTATCCTGCGGCTATTTCAGGTGATATGGCTTGGGTTGGTGTTGATGGCTATACAATGGCGACACCATTGGGCCTTGCTGCCTCAGGTGGTCTTGATGCAGTCAATGCTGCTGGCTACAGTTGGTTTCAGTCATTTCTAGGTTTTATCCCTGGTTCAATTGGTGAAACATCTACCTTGGCTATTTTTATAGGTGCTGCTTTCCTGCTTTATACACGTATTGCTTCATACAGAATTATGGGTGGTGTATTGCTAGGCATGATTGCTACATCGGTTATGTTCAATATGATTGGTAGCGATACAAACCCCATGTTTGCATTTCCTTTCTACTGGCATTTAACAGTTGGCGGTTTTGCTTTCGGTATGGTTTATATGGCAACTGATCCGGTGGGTGCTGCAATGACTGATACCGGTCGTTGGATTTTTGGTGCATTGATTGGTGTAATGGTTGTTTTGGTTCGAGTGGTAAATCCAGCTTTCCCAGAAGGAATGATGTTGTCGATTTTATTCGCCAATATGTTTGCCCCTGTTATTGATTATTTTGTCGTTCAGGCAAATATTAAGAGAAGGATGAAACGTCATGTCTAACGGAAATTTAAAAGAGCGCTTAGATAAGTGTGAACATTATCGAAAATTTGATGCTTATAAAGAGAAGGTTTTAGCATTAGGTAATGATAGTTTAGAAAAGACCATTGCAGTTGCATTGGCTCTTTGTTTTGTCTGTGCTATTTTGGTTTCATTTTCAGCGGTTGCGTTAAGGCCGTTGCAAATTGAAAACAAAGCACTTGATATGAAAAAGAATATTCTTGAAGTTGCTGGGCTATTGGATGAAGATACTGATATCAACCAGGCATTTTCAGAACAAATAGAAGAAAAACTTGTTGATACAGAAACCGGGGACTATGTTGAGGATATTGATGTTGCTGCTTACGAGCAGCGTAAAGCTGCTAAAGATCCTGAACTGAGTATTGCTATTGATAGAAATGACGATATTGCCAGTATCAAACGTAAAGCTAAAATAGCAAAAGTATATTTGGTTAAAAATGGTGATGCGATTGATTCTATTATCTTGCCAATTCATGGTTATGGTTTATGGTCAACGATGTATGGCTTTTTAGCTTTAGAGGCGGATGGTCAAACAGTTAAAAGCATTAACTTTTATGATCAGGGTGAAACACCTGGGTTAGGCGGGGAAGTTGTTAATCCTAGCTGGCGTTCCTTGTGGAAGGGTAAAAAAGTATATGCTGAATCAGGCGAAGTTGAACTGGGTCTTATTAAAGGTGTCGTTGATTCATCTAAACCGGGCTCTGAGTATGATGTTGATGGCTTGGCTGGCGCAACTTTAACGAGTCTAGGTGTTTCAAATTTAGTTAAGTTTTGGCTAGGTGAGCAAGGCTTTGCGAAATATTTGGATAAAGTAAGAAACAAAGGGGAGGGCTGAATATGAGTGCTGTAATAGATACAAAAAAAATATTGACTGAGCCATTAATTAATAATAATCCTATTACTTTGCAAGTGTTAGGTATATGTTCGGCATTGGCAGTGACATCGCAAATGTCTACATCGTTAATTATGGCTATTGCACTAACAGCAGTTACGGCGTGTTCAAGTGCTGCTATTAGTTCGATTAGAAACCATATTCCAGGTAGCATTAGGATTATTGTTCAAATGACAATTATTGCTTCTTTAGTAATTGTTGTTGATCAGATTCTAAAAGCCTTTGCTTATGAAATTAGTAAACAGCTATCAGTATTTGTCGGGTTGATTATTACTAACTGTATTGTAATGGGACGAGCTGAAGCCTATGCAATGAAAAATCCGCCGATGGCCAGTTTTATAGATGGTCTTGGAAATGGTGCTGGATATAGTTTGATCTTAATTATTGTTGCTTTTTTTAGGGAACTGTTTGGTTCAGGTAAGTTATTGGGAATAGAAATATTTCCATTGACAAAAGATGGGGGCTGGTATGATCCTAACGGCCTGATGCTCTTGCCGCCAAGTGCATTTTTTATTATTGGTTTGCTTATATGGGTGTTTCGTCAATGGAAACCTGAGCAGTTAGAACAGCCAGATTTTAAAATTATGGATATTTCTCATGGTATAGGAGGGCATCACTAATGAATGAATATTTAAGTTTATTTATTAAAGCAGTTTTCGTAGAAAACTTAGCCTTGGCGTTTTTCCTTGGAATGTGTACATTCCTGGCAGTATCGAAAAAAATCTCTACGGCAATAGGACTAGGGATTGCAGTGATGGTTGTTCAGGTGATTACCGTTCCTGTAAATAACTTGGTCTACCACACGCTGTTAAAAGAAGATGCATTGTCATGGCTGGGCATTACCGGTGTTGATTTGAGTTTCTTAGTGCTATTAAGCTGTATTGGCATGATTGCCGCTTTGGTACAGATTCTGGAAATGATTTTAGATAAATTCTTTCCGGCACTGTTCCATGCTTTGGGAGTTTTTTTACCATTGATTACAGTGAACTGTGCGATTTTGGGTGGCAGTCTGTTCATGATTGAACGTGATTACGATTTTACTCAGAGTGTTGTTTACGGTATAGGCAGTGGTTTTGGCTGGGCCTTAGCTATTACAGTAATGGCTGGTGTCCGTGAGAAATTAAAATATAGCGATATTCCTAAAGGTTTAGAAGGCTTGGGAATAACATTTATTAGCGCAGGTCTGATGTCTCTAGGCTTCATGGCTTTTTCAGGAATCCAATTGTAGGAAGGATTAGTAATGCTTGAAATTTTATTAGGCGTAATTTTATTCACGGTGATCGTGATTGCGCTGGTATTCATTATTATTGGCGCAAAGAACAAGCTGGTTGCCTCTGGGGACATCGAAATTGTTGTCAATGATGAGAAAACCATTCATGTACCAGCTGGTTCCAAGCTATTAACCGCATTAGCTGATAATGAGCTGTTTATTCCCTCGGCCTGTGGCGGTGGCGGTACTTGTGGTCAGTGTACAGTAAAGGTATTTTCAGGTGGCGGAGAAATTTTGCCTACTGAGCTGTCTCATATCACCAAGCGTGAAGCTGCAGAGGGCGAACGTCTTTCATGTCAGGTTGCAGTTAAGCATGATATGAAAATTGAAGTTGAAGACAGTGTATTTGGTGTAAAAAAATGGGAATGCACAGTAAAGTCAAATCACAATGTAGCAACTTTTATAAAAGAGCTGGTATTAGACTTGCCTGAAGGTGAGGATATTAATTATCGAGCTGGAGGCTACATTCAGATTGAATGTCCACCGCATATTTCTAAGTATGAGGATATGGATATTGAAGAAGAATATCGTGAAGATTGGGACAAGTTTAACCTTTGGCGCTATGTTTCTGATGTAAAAGAGCCTACATTACGTGCTTATTCTATGGCTTCTTACCCAGAAGAAAAAGAAATCATGCTGAATGTACGGATTGCAACCCCACCTCCTGGTGCGCCAGATGAAGTGCCTCCGGGCATTATGTCATCGTATATTTTTAATCTAAAGCCAGGTGATAAAGCGACTATCTCAGGGCCTTACGGGGAGTTTTTTGCTAAAGATACAGATGCTGAAATGATTTTCGTGGGCGGAGGAGCAGGAATGGCACCAATGCGGTCACATATTTTTGATCAATTAAGACGGTTGAAATCGAAACGTAAAATGTCGTTTTGGTATGGTGCACGTAGTAAACGTGAAATGTTTTATGTTGAAGACTTTGATATGCTCGCAAAAGAAAATGACAATTTTGAATGGCATGTAGCATTATCAGATGCATTGCCAGAAGATAACTGGGAAGGATATACCGGTTTTATTCATAATGTGTTATTTGAAGAATATATTAAAAATCACCCTGCACCAGAAGATTGTGAGTACTACTTATGTGGGCCTCCAATCATGAACTCCTCGGTAATTAACATGCTAATTGAAAATGGTGTAGAGCCAGAAAACATTATGTTGGATGACTTTGGTGGCTAAATGATTAAAGCCATATTTGCCAGCGGTAAATATGGCTTTTTTATGAGCTGGGAGTGAAATTTTAGTTTTGCCTAATATAAGTGAGGAAAAATCTTCACTTCTTAATAAGAAACCAGTTGATTTATGTATTTTAAAATCCTAAAACGAGGTTCAGTTTTACTGCTCCTCGTTTTTTTATTTTCTGCTTGCCGGCAGCAAGTTGATAAACCTCAATATCCTTTGCATTATTCTGATGCAATATTTGGTACCACCTTTACTATTAAAGTCTCTAAGCTGCCTAGTTCAATGACAGGTAAGAGATTGAGAAAACAAATAAAAAGGCTTCTTGATAATTTAAATGGACAGATGTCCACCTATCAGAAAGATTCTGAGTTATCAAAAATCAATGCAAATTCGTCTGCAGATTGGCTGTCTGTTTCTCCCTCTTTATATGCTGTGCTTAAACAGGCCAATTCAATTTCGAAACTTTCGGATGGAGCATTTGATATTACAGTAGGTCCATTAGTCAATTTATGGGGTTTTGGTCCAGATCCGATGTCTTTTGTCGTCCCTGATAAAGCTGAAATAGAGCAAAAATTAAAAAGGATAGGCTATAAAAAAATATTATTTGATGATGAAAAACAGAAAATAAAAAAGCTTGAGCCTAAATTGTATATTGATTTATCAGCTATAGCCAAAGGCTATGCCGTCGACCAGGTTGGGCTATTGTTAGAACAGAATGAGATAGCTGATTATATGGTTGAAATTGGTGGTGAACTTAAATTAAGAGGGCATAATATAGCTGATAAACCTTGGCGGATAGCAGTTGAAAAACCAACAGCAGGCAATAGAGCAATACAGAAAGTACTGCCGTTAACTGATATATCTTTGGCAACTTCCGGCGATTACAGGAATTATTTTGAACTTGAAGGTGTGCGCTTCTCTCATACTATTGATCCGCGGAAAGGGAGGCCAATTGCACATAAACTGGCTTCAGTTACCATATTGAGCGATACTGCTATGAAAGCAGATGCCTGGGCGACTGCATTAATGGTATTAGGTGCTGAACAGGGTTTTAATTTAGCTGAGAACAAAAGCATAGCTGCTTTATTTATTATTAAAACGGATGATGGGTTTGCAGAAAAGGCTTCATCATCTTTTATAGAGAAATTACGGTAAGAATATGATTTATTTTTTAATTACATTTGCATTTATGTTAATTGTTATCGCAATTATGGCTGTTGGTGTTATATTTGGCAGGCGGGCAATTAAAGGTTCCTGTGGCGGGGCTAATAATGGCGAATGTGTATGTGTTGAAAAATGTGATAAAAAGAAGAAAAGAGAGGCTGAAGCGGCTGAAGCTCAAAAGGTTGAGTTTAACCCTAATATATTGAAAAATTCAGCTGATTCAAAAAGTACCTGAGATAGAATGAGTTTTGATTTTGTTTTTTATTAATAATAATTAAAAAGGGGTTGGTTATGACAGCAAAAATTACAATTGCAGATTATATGGTTAAAAATATAATGACTGTAAAGCAGGATGACGATGTTTTAGTGGCAATAAAGCAATTATTAAGCCATAAAACGACCTGCGCCCCAGTGCTTGATAATTCAGGGAGTCTGGTAGGCATGCTGTCAGAAAAAGATTGTATGCGGGTTGTGCTAGAGTTTTCTTATAATCAAGGGATGAGTGGGAAAGTAAAGGATTTCATGAGAAAGGAAATAATAACTGTCAATGCGGAGGCTAGCATCATTGATTTAGCTGAAAAATTTAAAGATTCATCCGTTAGAAGTTTTCCTGTATTTGATGATAATAAGTTAGTTGGCGTTATTAGTAGAACTGATGTTTTACGGGCATTGGTGGAAATAAAATAGCACAGCTGTTATCGCTCTCACTCTCTGTAAATCACTGCTATAAAACTAAGTTTCAATTCTTTTTTGAAATGAAGTTATCCATAGTCAGATTCAGTTGCACGAGTCTGACTTTTTATGGTTAAAACATTTATTAACTTAACTGCAGCGAACTAAAAAAAGAAGATCCCTTTATATTTTGAAGATGGAAATAAAATCACAAAATCCAGCTCAATAATGGATGTTATCTTTTTTGGCCGCTTTACTCACTGACAACGCATATGAGTGCACAGCAACCTAATTTTTATTGGCATGACTATGAAACCTGGGGGTTAAGCCCTTCTCTTGATAGGCCCTCACAGTTTGCAGGTATCCGTACCGATATTGATTTCAATATCATAGGCGAACCTGATATGTTTTATTGTCAGCTAAGTGATGATTACTTGCCTAACCCTGAACCAGCGATTATTACCGGGATTACTCCTGCTATAACACAGACTGAAGGTATTCCTGAATATGAGTTTGCCTATAGAATTAATCAGCAGTTCAGTCAACCAAACACTTGTATTGTTGGCTACAATACCATTCGATTTGATGAAGAATTTACCCGGTACTTATTTTATCGAAATTTTTATGATCCCTATGAATATAGCTGGAAAAATAGCAACTCCCGATGGGATATAATTGATCTGGTTCGGGCTGCATATGCTTTACGCCCAGAAGGCATTGTCTGGCCAAAAAATGAACAGGGTGCAGTTAGTTTTCGGTTAGAGCTATTGACTGAGGCCAATGGCATTAGCCATGAACAGGCGCATAATGCCACATCAGATGTCTACGCAACCATTGCAATGGCAAAGCTGATTAAAGAAAAATGTCCCAGGCTGTTTGACTATTACTTTGAACTGCGGAATAAAAATAAAGTTAAGGCTTTAATTGATGTAGACAAAATGACGCCTTTGGTTCATATCTCAGGCATGTTTGGAACCGCTAGGAGGAATGCAGGGCTGGTTGCTCCAGTTGCTTGGCACCCAACAAATGCCAATGCTGTTGCTGTGATTGATTTGTCTCAGGATATATCTCCATTAATTGAGTTGTCGGCTGATGAGATAAGAGTTAGGCTATATACGAAGCATGATGAATTGGGCGATAAACTCCCAATCCCGTTAAAGTTAGTGCATATCAATAAATGTCCATTTTTAGCTATTGAAAAAACCTTATTCCCTAGCAATGCAGAAAGACTAGGGATTGATAAGGCCTCCTGCCACGCTAACTTAGAAATTTTAAAAAACTATCCTCAGCTGGCTGATGTTGTATCAGATGTTTTTGAACAGGAGTGGGCGTTTGACCATCATGATAATGTAGATACTATGCTATACGATGGCTTTTTCTCTGTCAAAGATAAACAGGCATTTGCTAAAATTCGAAACTCAGCACCTGAAAATCTGATAAAACTAAAATCAACTTCATCTGATGAACGGTTTAATGATTTGTTTTTTAGATACCGTGCCAGGAATTTTCCAGCTACATTGAGTAAAGGTGAGCAGGAAAAATGGCTGAAATATAAGCAGTCTGTATTGTCGCCTGATTATTTTTTACTATTAGATTCATTTTCTAAGCAATATAAAGAGGATGAAAAAAATATTCAGATAATTAGCAGTTTGCGTAAATATGCAGAAACCGTTGTGCACCTATAAATATTTACACAGTGGATATTCATACATCATTTAAGCCTGCCTGGTGGCTAGGGAATGCCCATTTACAAACTATTTACCCCGCATTATTTCGACAAACATCCAGACTCAAAGAAAGCTGGAGAGAAAGGCTCGTTACACCTGATAATGATTTTATCGATTTGGATTGGTGTGGTAAAGATAGACAGCCTTTGGTTATTCTGCTTCATGGGTTAACTGGGAGTTCTGAGTCTGGCTATATCAAAGGTTTGCAAAATAAGCTGTTAGAACAGGGATATCGAAGTGTTGTTTTAAATTTTCGCGGATGCAGTGGTGAATCAAATGATTTGGCACGCTGCTATCATTCCGGTGACACCGAAGATATTGATTTTCTTTATCAGACTTTACGGCAGAGGGAACCCGATACAGCTATTGCAGTGGTTGGCTTTTCACTAGGGGGTAATGTTCTGTTGAAGTGGTTAGGTGAGAAGGCTGATACTTTAACTTTATTTGCAGCAGTTGCAGTTTCGGTTCCCTTGGTTTTAAGTGCATGTGCGACAAAATTGGACTCTGGATTTTCTCGTTTCTATAGAGGCAATTTAATTCGGGAGTTAAAAGATTATATGCAGGTTAAAATTAACCATTTGCTGAGGAATAAACGTATAGAGGAGTTAGAAAAAATTCAGCAGTTAGGTGATTTATCTGGTATCAAATCATTCTGGCAATATGATGATCAAGTTGTTGCTAAGCTACATGGGTTTGACAGTGCAGAAGATTACTATAAGCGGTCCAGTTCCAGGTATTTTCTTAAGACAATTGCGGTTCCAACACTACTGATTCAGTCAGAAGATGATCCCTTTATGACTGATAAAGTTATCCCCGATAAAAAAGAATTGTCGCCACATGTAATTATGGAAATAACTCAAGGGGGAGGCCATGTTGGTTTTGTTGCTGGAAAAATCCCTTTTCGTCCACGTTATTGGTTAGAACAGCGAATTCCTGAGTTTTTGCAACAGCAATTATCGACACTATAAATCTGTAATCGGCCTATCAATCTAACACTCTCCTTATTCTTGATGATAATAATGAGCATTCGTGTTCATGATAATGTGTGGTTTTGACATAACTAGTGATGCAGTCAAGCTATTTCTGACTCTTAGAGGTGTTGCTTTAAGGGAGTAGTTGGATGTTGCAAAAGAAGTATCAAATATTTGAACCGTTTTGATATCCCCAGTATTGTTATAGAAAATAGGCATGGTTTGATCTGCATTATCAATAAACCTGTGATAAGTGTATGGTCATGTAAAGAATATTGCAACATGCTGGATTATAAGGCAATATCAATTGCTAAATGTAGGATATAGTTTAGAGATAGCAGATTAGTTTTCTACTATCTCATTTCTATATTTATTTTGGGTAGAGTTAAAACTAAGAGTCTGAATTGTCGGAGGCTTTTACTGGACTTTGCGGCTCACTTTTTTCGGGAGACTTTTTTTCAATAGGTGTTTCTTCCTTTTTATTTTGGCTGCTTCTTTCTGCAAATTTTTTTGCATAAGAACGAGACTTTTCAGCACTTTTAGAGTTTTCTACCTGTGTTTCCGGTGACTGTGGGTTTTCTGTAGCTATAGGGGCCTTGTTTTGTTCTGGTTTTTTGTAGTTTGGGTTCCGGGGGCGCCTTCTACTGTTTGGATTGCGTCTGGCATTTTGTTTTTTATTTTGCTCGGGTGATGTTGTGTTACCTTCAGATGTTTGAGCTGTTGAGTTGCCTGGGTTGTTGTCCTGATTTTTTTCAGGAGCTGTATTCTTTTTAGGCTGTCTATTATTGCTGTTTCTTCGTGGGTTGCGGTTTTGGCTGTTTCTATTTTTGTGGTTTCGGTTGGGTCGTGGCTTTTCTTCAGAGTCACTGTTTTTCTCTGCTTTAGCTTGTTTTGTCACATTTTTTGCGGGTTTCTCGTCGGAACTACCTACAAGCTTCTGCCAGAAGCGCTGAATTAAACTGTCTGAAGTTTTTGAATTGCGTACTGGTGCAGGTGCATCGGGAAGGAATTCTTTAATAGCCGGTTTTTCAAGAGTATGTGTTGCTTTTTGTGCAAACTCAGGAACTGCGATAGATTCTGCCTTTATTTGCAGATGGCTAGGTTTCTCTTCCTCGCCTTCTACAGATTTTATCCGTTCAATGTCATACGCAGGTGTTTCAAGGTGTTTGCTAGGCAGTATAACGACAGCTATCTTATGCAAGGTTTCTAATTCCTGCAGTACGGCTCTTTTTTCATTTAAAAGAAAAGTTGCGCATTCTATGGGAAGATGGGCCACAACCTTTTCTGTTCCTTTTTTCATTGCTTCTTCCTGAACAATGCGCAATACAGAAAGAGCAACAGATTCAACATTGCGAATGGACCCCTGGCCTTTACAACGGGGGCATGTAAGCTGTGTCGAATCGCCTAAAGAGGGACGTAATCGTTGTCTGGACATTTCCAGCAAGCCGAAACGAGAAATACGACTTGTCTGGATGCGTGCACGGTCAATTTTCATTGCGTCACGCAATTGGTTTTCAACCGCCTTTTGATTTCTATTGGCCATCATATCAATAAAATCAATGACAAATAGCCCGCCTAAATCTCTTAAGCGAAACTGACGGGCAATTTCATCGGCCGCTTCAAGGTTTGTATTTAATGCTGTTTCTTCAATGTCACTGCCTTTGGTGGCGCGGGCAGAGTTGATGTCGATTGAAGTTAGCGCTTCGGTATAGTCAATAACGATAGAGCCGCCAGAAGGCAAAGAAACTTCACGATTGTATGCTGACTCTATTTGGCTCTCAATTTGATAGCGACTGAACAGAGGTACACTGTCCTGATACAGTTTAGCTTTTTGCAAAAAGTGTGGCATCACTTGTTTTAAGAAGTTTTGCACCAATTTGAATGAGGATTCTTTATCGATTAGAATTTCATCTATATCGCTTCTTAGATGATCACGCAAAGTTCTAATGATGACATTGCTTTCCTGAAAAATAAGAAAAGGAGCCTGCTGCTCTGAACTTGAACGATCTACAGCTTCCCATAACTGTAAAAGATAGTTTAAGTCCCATTGCAATTCTTCAGTGCTTTTGCCACAGCCTGCGGTACGAACAATCATCCCCATATCTTCTGGGATTTCCAGACCGGATATTGCTTCCCGTAAATCATTGCGAGTTTCACCTTCAATGCGTCTGGATATGCCACCTGCTTTAGGGTTGTTAGGCATGAGCACTAAATAAGTGCCTGCAAGACTAATATAGGTTGTTAATGCCGCGCCTTTATTGCCACGTTCTTCTTTTTCAATTTGAACAATAACTTCCTGGCCTTCTTTGACTAGGTCTTTAATGCCAGGGCGACCTTCAGTTTTTTTATCAGGTGATTTTTTATTACGGTATTGGTCTGAAATTTCCTTAAATGGAAGGAAGCCATGCTTTTCAGCGCCGTAATTTACAAAGGCAGCTTCAAGGCTAGGTTCGACACGGGTAATAATGCCCTTGTAGATATTTGCTTTTTTCTGTTCATTTGAAGGGAGTTCTATGTCAAAATCATAAAGTTTTTGACCGTCTACCAAAGCAACACGCAACTCTTCAGGTTGGGTGGCATTGATAAGCATTCTTTTCATTGTGTTTTCCTTGTAGTTTCTTGCTCCCTATCAGATTTTACTTAGGAATTATTATTCCTGAACAGATTCTTGTTTATGGGTGAATATATTTTATATATGCACTAAATATATAAGTCTTTCAACTTCTTGCCAGAAGTGAACATTCTTTGGGTATGCTCTATCATAGTTGTATACTGAAGGAATATATTGACTGATTGCTATTATGTTTGTTTGATTTTGTTATTGAAACTACAGCGTAGTTTGCTAAATAATGCGTTCAATGTTTTCTAAAATCAGTTTTTTAATAGCAATCCATCAAAGTAAAATTCTTGGTATAACTTGGCGAAATAAGTTCTGTTGCTATAGCTGGGTATTGATAAACTCCCCACTACTAAAGGCGGAGTTTGTTTCCTGCTATAAGTATTTTGTTCTGTAGGAACAAGCACCGTTCATCATGGGTTGAACGATAAAACCCGAAATTCTGTATAGTTTGCAAAACAATTATATGGTTTTGCTGGCTTTTGCTTCGATTATCTATAGATAAACTTCCCTAATATAACAACCTTTACTGGCGCTGGCAATTTAAACAGTTAATAAATTTCATATGCTGGTATTATTAGCACTATGAATACAGCGCAAAATAGTGATAAACCCAAAGTTAAATTGATTGAGATTTCTGAGGAAAATAGTGGCCAAAGGCTAGATAATTTTTTAATTACCCAGTTGAAAGGCGTGCCTAAAACCCGCATCTATAGAATAATTAGGAAAGGTGAGGTAAGGGTTAATAAAGGACGGATAGATAATAGGTATCGATTAAAAGAAGGCGATGTGGTTCGCATTCCGCCTGTGAGGGTCGCAATTCGAAATGATGATATTGTTTTGCAGCCTACTTTGAAATACAGCCTTGAGAACGGGATCATATATGAAGATGATGTGCTGGTTGTGTTAAATAAACCCTCAGGTTTTGCTGTGCATGGAGGTAGTGGCATTAGTTCGGGGGTGATTGAAGGGTTGCGGGCAATCAGGCCAGAGGCTAGGTTTTTGGAATTGGCACACCGGATTGACAAAGCAACTTCGGGATGCCTGCTGGTAGCGAAAAAACGCTCTGCCTTGAAAATATTGCATGATCTTTTTAGAGATAACAGAGTAAAAAAAACATATATCGCATTGCTGGCCGGACAATGGGAAAAGAAGAAAATGCTTGTCACCGCACCATTATTAAGAAGTACAGGAAAGGGCGGAGAGCGAATGGTTAAAGTAAACCAGATGGGGAAATTTGCTGAAACCAGTTTTAGACGAATTCAGCAGTATAAAGGTATGACTTTAGTAGAAGCTTCGCCAAAAACAGGACGAACGCATCAGATTAGGGTGCATGCAGCATGGCTAGGTCATCCCATAGTGGGTGATGAACGTTATGGTGTGGCTGAAACAAATATAGAATTAAAAGGGAAGGGGTTTAAGCGGTTGTTTCTTCACGCCGAACAGCTTAAGTTTGCTCATCCAGTGACTAATGAAATGATGAATTTTAAGGCGCCTTTACCAGAAGAATTGCAATCTTTATTAAAAAAAACAGGCTATATTTAATTGATGAAAAATAAATTTGACTTGATTGTTTTTGACTGGGATGGAACCTTAGTGGATTCGGTGGACTGGATTGTTCATTGTATGCTCAGTGCGGCAGAAGAACAGGGATGTGCTATACCTAAAGAGCGGAATGTTAGGGATATTGTAGGCTTGAGCATACATAAAGCACTGGATAAACTGTTTCCAGACCTTGATAAGCCAGCTAGGAAGCAGTTGATAAATAGTTACAGCAGCGCTTTTTTCTCAAAACAGATTACAGAAAATGATCTATTTGCGGGCGTAAATGATATGTTGCAGCAGCTTAAGCATAATGGGTATCAGTTGGCTGTTGCCACCGGGAAAAGTCGGCATGGATTGGATAAGGCTATGTTGGGTACGGGGTTGGGTGATTTTTTCAATATAACAAGGTGTGCCGATGAAACGGCTTCAAAACCCAACCCAGATATGTTGGATGAAATTATTAAAGAGATAAATGTAAGTAGAGAAAGGGTTGTTATGGTTGGTGATTCGACCCATGATTTGCAAATGGCAATCAATGCAGGGGTTTCTTCTATTGCCGTGCAATGTGGGGCGAATTCTTACGATCAGTTGCAAAAATATGATCCTTTAATAAATTTGGGCAAAACAGCAGAATTATCAGAAATTTTATAACAGGTTAAACGATGGAAAATAAGTTAGGCGGTGGTATGGAAAGTAATAATATGAATGGAAACAGTCAAGAGTGGGAAAGAGAGGTGCTTGAAAAGTTAGCTTTAGCCGCGGTTACAGAGCAGCGCAGGGCTAGGCGGTGGAACGTTTTTTTTAAAATACTGATGTTTACGTATTTAATTGTTGTCGGTGTGATGGCTTTTTATCCCAAGTTTGAAAAAACCATGGGTAGCAGTGACGAAGAGCACGCCGCCATAGTGGATGTGCTGGGGGTTATTGCTGAAAATGAAGCTGCAAATGCTGATAGTATCATTGAGGGTTTGAGAGCTGCTGCAAAAGATAAAAAAACTAAAGGCATAGTGTTAAATATTAATTCGCCGGGAGGCAGTCCAGTACAATCAGCTTATGTTTTTGAAGAAATAAAGCGATTAAAGGAAAAGCACCCTGATATGCCTATTTACGCGGTAGTGAGCGATATTTGTGCTTCTGGCGGATACTTTATAGCCTCTGCGGCTGATAAGATCTATGTTAACCGGTCAAGTATGATTGGCTCTATTGGTGTGGTTATGAACGGTTTTGGTTTTGTTAATACTATGAAAAAACTGGGTGTTGACCGTCGATTGTTGATTGCCGGTGAACATAAAGCTTTGATGGATCCATTTTCACCTATGAATGCTGTAGAAACTCAGCATATGCAAACTTTACTGGATAACGTGCATCAGCAGTTTATTGCGGCGGTAAAGCTGGGGCGAGGTGATAGGCTGATTGAAACTGAAGGCATGTTTTCGGGGTTGATATGGACGGGCGAGCAGGGTGTAAAACTGGGTTTGGCTGATGATTTTGGCAGTGTTGATTCTGTAGCAAGAGATATAATCGGAGTTGAAAAGAAACTGAACTTTACTCCGCAGGAATTGTTGCTAGATAAGGTTTTTGGAAAACTGGGTGCCTCGTTTGGCCATGCTTTAGGAAGTGCTGTTACCGGCATGTCAATGCGATGAGCAAAACAAATGATTCAGTCAGGATTCATGCAGGCTAAGTATTATGAATATAGCCATATCCGTTAATTAAATTTTTTTGGATTCATTATGCAAGCTGTCGTTAAAATTGTAATATTGACTTTTTTTTTAAGTCAGCCTGTTTATGCCGGAAAAGAGATTGTACTGTCTGCATTAACGCTGGATCAGGCAACAAAAAAAGTCATAGAGCAGAATAGGAGCAAGGTGCTGAGTGCAGTAACAGAGACGGTTAATGGAAAAAAAGTGCATATTATTAAAATATTAACCTCAGATGGGCGTGTTCAATACCTTAAAGTGGATATAGATACGGGAAAGGTTACTAAATAAGGGTGACATATGCGTATTTTGATAGTCGAAGATGAGCTAGTTTTGAGTCAGCAGATTGAAGCTTTTTTTTCAGATAAAGGCTTTGCTGTCGATACTGCCCAGACAGGTAGTAACGGTTACTACTTAGCAAAAGAATTTCCTGTTGATGTTGCTATCATCGATATAGGCTTGCCTGACTTTTCGGGAATAGAACTTATTTCACGGTTAAGAAAAGATAGCGTTAACCTCCCTGTTTTGCTTTTAACGGCAAGAAGCCGATGGCAAGATAAGGTGGAAGGTTTGGAGGCAGGTGCTGATGACTATCTGATTAAACCCTTTCATTACGAGGAACTTTTAGCAAGAGTTAATGCTCTGCTTAGGCGATCACAAGGCAAAGCGCATCCAGTTTTGACTTATGCCAGCATTAAGCTGGATAGTTTGTCTCAAATTGTTACGGTTGATGATGAAAAGGTCGAGTTAACAGCTTTTGAATACAAGGTCTTGGAATATTTGCTGTTTCGTAAGGGTGAGGTGGTAACAAAGGCTGTATTGACAGAACATATCTATGATGAAGATTTTGACAGGGACAGTAACGTCATAGAAGTTTTTATTGGCAGGCTCCGTAAAAAAATTGATCCGCTAGGACTTGTAAAACCAATTGAAACATTGCGGGGCAGAGGGTATAGAATTCCGGTTGATATTGAATAGCAAACAGTGAAAGTAAATTCATTAAGCTTTAGGCTGTTGATTTCTGCCGGATTTGTATTAACAGCCTTTTTTGCGCTTGTTGCCTTTGTTTTAGAGCAAGGCTTTAGAGAAAGTGCGGAGCAGGCATTAAAAGAAAAGCTTCAGGTTCATGTTTATTCGCTTATGTCGGTTGCAGAATTGACTGAAACGCTAGAGCTGAGTATGCCCGACTCGTTAAGAGAGCCGAGGTTTTCTAATCCGGGGTCTGGCCTGTATGCATTTATTACTCAGGTTAATAACATTTTTGTTTGGCGCTCTTTATCGGCCATTGGAATGGAGTTTCCTTCGCCCGTGCCGCTAGAAGCTGGGGAATCTGTGTTTATAAAAGATAGGCGAGGGTATTTTGTTCTCCATTATGCTGTTATTTGGGAAAACAAAGCAGGCTTTGAGCAGTATTATATATTTACAGTTGCTGAAGATGCCGCATTTGTAAGCAATCAAGTGGATCGATTTAGAGTGACACTTAGATCCTGGCTATTTTTTACAGGCATTTTATTGGTTTTAATTCAGTATCTGGTTTTGCGATGGAGCCTGAAGCCGCTAAGAATTATTGTAACTGATTTAGAGGCCATTGAAACAGGTAGGAAGTCACGGCTAGATGGGCGATATCCTAGTGAATTAACGGGCCTGGCTGGGAATTTAAATGCCTTGGTAAGCAGTGAGAGAGCTCACCTTGAGCGGTACCGCAATACACTGGCAGACCTGGCGCATAGTTTGAAGACTCCGCTGGCTATTTTAACCGGCTGTATAGAGCCAGCCATTATTAATAAGAAGCTTGTTACAGAACAAATTTCAAGAATGAATGAAATTGTTGAATATCAGTTGCAAAAAGCAGCAGCAAAAGGACAAAAAAAGCTGGCAGGCAAGGTTGACGTTTCATTGGTTGTAGAGAAAATTATTTTCTCTTTGGAAAAAGTTTATGCTGATAAAAAAATCACTTTTTCCTGCAACTATGAGACTGGCTGTTCAATGTATTGCGAAGAAGGTGATATTTATGAAATAGCAGGGAATTTATTGGATAATGCTGCTAAGTGGTGTAAAAGGAATGTACGAGTCAGTTTAATTCAATTGAAGAAGCGGGAAGGAACCGGGTATTCATTTGTTTTGCAGGTAGAAGATGATGGGCCAGGCATACCGAGAGAGAAGTTGGGCAAAATTCTGAAGAGGGGGGTTAGGGCTGATGAGGGTATGCATGGGCACGGTATAGGCATGGCAGTGGTAAATGAATTGACGGTTTTGTTAGGCGGAAAGTTAACGGCAGGAAAAAGTAAAATATTGGGGGGGATGATGTGGCAAGTCAATTTTCCTTAATCCTAAAAAATATATAGCACGGCACTGATAAAAGCCTGCACAAGACAAAAGGCAAAGCAACTTGTTGCCCCTATAAGCACAATAGGCGGTTTTGTTACGCTGGTACTGCTTGAAATAGAAGCCTGTTTTGAAGACAAGGAGATTGATTAAGTCAGAGAAGGCCAAGCAGGTGTAATAAAGCTGGATGCTTTTCAGTTTGGAAAATAGGCTAGATTAGACGGCGAAATTATAGACCTGCCATGAAAAAGGTGCAGTAAGGGATGAATCAAAACCTTGGTTTGCAAAGCTAGGGTGGAGCTAGAGCATTCGGTTATCCTTGCAAAAAAGGTGAATCTCCTGTTCTTGCTTTTTGTATGGTTAGACTTGAGTATCCTCAATTGAAGGATTTTTTTTAATCTCTATAAAACAGTGGTTGCCTAATTTATGTAATTAAAGCATAATACCGCTTCTTTCAGTCACAGACTGAAAACATTATGGTTACCATGTCGGTCCTCTCGCAACGATATGCTGTAAACTCCGCCAGGCCCGGAAGGGAGCAACGGTAGCAGCAGATTCGTGTGCCGAGATGTGGCTGGCATGGTTTCCGCCCAATATTTCAATTCCCAGAGTCTCTAATGGCTTATCAGGTTCTAGCCAGAAAATGGCGTCCTCAAAATTTTATTCAACTCGTTGGTCAGGAACATGTCAGTCAATCGCTTGCTAATGCATTGCAACATGACAGGCTCCATCACGCCTATCTGTTTACAGGTACAAGAGGAGTGGGGAAAACCACAGTAGCTAGAATATTTGCAAAAGCTATGAATTGCGAAAATCTAAAGGAGTCAAACCCTTGCGGAGAGTGTGCTGTCTGTCGTGCATTTGATGAAGGTCGATTTCTAGATTTGATAGAGGTTGATGCGGCATCAAGAACCAAGGTTGAAGACACTCGTGACTTATTAGATAACGCTCAATATGCACCGAATCAGGGGCGATATAAAATCTATTTGATTGATGAAGTGCATATGCTTTCAGGGCATAGTTTTAATGCTCTACTTAAAACACTGGAAGAACCGCCATCCCATGTTAAGTTTTTATTGGCAACAACAGATCCGCAAAAAATCCCCGTTACTGTGCTGTCGCGCTGTTTGCAGTTTAATCTTAAGCGCCTATTGCCAGAGCAGATTGATACGCAGATGGCATTTATTCTAGGTCAGGAAAAAATCGAGTTTGATCCCACAGCTTTAAAGATGCTGTCGCTGGCTGCGGATGGCAGTTTGCGTGACGGATTAAGCCTGCTGGATCAGGCTATTGCTTTTGGCAATGGTAAGGTAGGATTGGAAACGGTGAGCAATATGCTGGGCACCGTTGCACAGGAGCCAGTCGATGATCTATTAATGGCTTTGGCAAATGATGATGCGGTTGCCTTGTTAGATAAAATTACGGAGATATCTGAATTAACGCCGGATTTTTCTGAAATTTTACAGCAAATTCTTCGAGTGCTGCATAGAGTGGCTTTGACTCAGGCTGCTACAGGTTTTGTTGACAGCTATTTTGAGCCTAGTGTTATTAATCAGCTGGCAAGAAGTCTTTTGTCAGAAGATGTACAGTTATTTTATCAAATAGCTTTAATTGGACAAAGAGATTTAGATTTAGCTCCCGATCCTCGAGGCGGTTTTGAAATGGTTATGCTAAGAATGCTGACGTTTAGACCTGCTGGCGGAGGGAAAGGGAAAATGCCCCCGGCTGTTGATAAGCCGACAGCACAGGTGCAAAAAGAGTCTGAATCCTCTGTTTCTGCAGGTAACGCTATAAAAGAGCCAGTGCCAAAACAGTCAGGATCCGGAGATAATAAATGGGCTGAAATGGTTGTTGCAATGAAAGTGGGTGGAATGACGAGAGAACTTGCGAACAATTGTGTGTTAGAGAGTCTTGAGGATAAAGATTGTTATTTATCTTTAACGCCCGGACACAGTCAGCTCACAAGCTCACGTGCTCAAGAGAAATTGCAGCAGGCATTGGGGCAGTATTGTGGCCGGCCGATTAAACTGCATATTAAAGCAGAAGAAACGGATAATATAACCCCGGCACAGCAGATAGTGCAGAAGCAAGAGGATAGGCAGCAGGTGGCGGTGAATTCCATTAATGAAGATGAAAATGTTCAGGCGTTAAAACAAAATTTTGATGCTAGAGTAATGCCAGGTACTATTGAACCGATAGCAGAAGATAGATAATTGCGGAGAGAATATGAAAAATCCACTGGGTAATATAATGCAGCAAGCCCAAAAGATGCAGGAAGATATGAAAAAGGCGCAAGATGAGTTGGCGGCCATGCAAACTCAGGGCGAGTCGGGCGGTGGCTTAGTATCGGTCATAATGACGGGGAAACGTGAAGTTAGAAAAGTAACGATAGATGATTCTTTGTTGGGTGAAGATAAAGACATGCTAGAAGACCTGGTGGCTGCAGCAATTAATGATGCTGTTCATAAAGTATCTAAAATGAAGAAAGAAAAAATGGCAGAGGTTACTTCAGGATTGCCTTTGCCTCCAGGTTTTCAAATGCCATTCTAGTGCAGGAGAAGGGGTTGTTGGGGCTGCTGATTCGTAATTTATGCTGTTTGCCTGGCGTAGGTCCAAAATCTGCACAGCGCATGGCATTTCACTTATTGCAGCGAGACAGGGATGGTGCTAAACAATTGGCAGATGTTCTGTTGCAGGCTACTGATAAAATTGGCTATTGCCAGCTATGCAGAACTCTGACTGATGAAGATGTCTGTGATATTTGTATTCAGCCGGCGAGGGATAAATCTGTTTTATGTGTGGTGGAAAGTCCGGCGGATGTGTGGGTGGTTGATCAGGCAACAGTTTTTAAGGGATTATATTTTGTTTTGCATGGTCGGCTGTCTCCACTCGATGGAATAGGGCCTGATGAGATTGGGTTGGATTTGTTGCGACGCCGTTTTTCTGAGGGTGAGATAAAAGAAATTATTTTGGCGACTAACTCCACTGTGGAGGGAGAGGCGACAGCCTATTTTATAGCTGAAGTGGCTAAAAAACATAATATTCAGGCCAGTAGGATTGCTCATGGAGTTCCTATGGGAGGGGAGTTGGAGTTTATTGATAGTGGTACTTTATCCCATGCTTTTAGTGGTCGAAGAGAAATGGTTTAAGATTGCTTTGAGAATTAATTGTTCGCGGTTTTAGAGAGCTATTGATTTTTTGTGCAGTTTATTTTCTATTTGTAGGAGAAAATATGAGTGATTGTCTGTTCTGTAAAATGGCAAAAGGTGAAATTAAGCCAGATGTAGTCTATCAGAATGATAGTGTTTTAGCTTTCAGGGATATCAATCCGCAAGCCCCGGTACATATATTGATTATCCCTAAAAAACACGTTGAAACTTTAAATGATTTGGATGACTCTAATTTGGCTGGAGAGATTTTAAAGGTAGCCGTTCGTTTGGCTAGGCAGGAAGGATTGGCTGAGGATGGCTATCGAGCTGTTTTTAACTGCAATAAAGATGGAGGGCAGGAAGTTTTTCATTTGCATATGCATTTGTTGGGCGGGCGGCAAATGGGTTGGCCGCCAGGGTGAGGGGTGGGTGCGCAAATTTGTTGTGTTTTAGCGGTTTTTGCCAGTAAGTGCTACCTAATGACTGTCGTATAATCAATGGGTTGTTTGTTGTTATGAATAAAAGTGTGAGGTAATCGTGGTTTTATTCGCAATAACTGGTTAAAAAAAGTAATATGGAGACACAGAAGGAATTTGCTATACGGCAGGGAAACTTTCGATAGATTCTGTTTTTAAGAGGTTGTTGAGATGCTGAAATTTTTTTATATGTAGCTTTTTGGAGTAAAAAATGAAAACGTTCTCTCTAGTAATGTCATCAATTGTTGGTTTAACCATGCTGACTGCTTGTGATCAGGCTGAAAAGGCATCTGATAAAATAGAAACTGGCACTAAATCAGTTACAGAAACTATTACTCAGTTGCCTGCTGACGCCGTGGAAAAGGCGACTGAAGCGGCAGGTGAGCTAAAGCAAACTGTTTCTGAATCTGTGCAGTCAGCAACTGATACGGCGGGACAGGCACTTGATAATGCAAAGCCTGGTGTTCAAGGTGCTGCACAAAATGCAGTGTCAGGGGCTAAAGAGGGTTTGAATAATGCTGCAGATGCAACTAAAGGTGCGCTGTCAGGCGCTAAAGATAGTTTAAATGATTCGGTTGAAGGAGTTAAAAGTACTTTATCAGATGCAAAAAATGCGGTGAGTGATTCTGTGGAAGGGGTAAATGATAAAGCTATTTCACTGGGTGATTCAGTTAACCGGGCGGCCAAAGATGCGGTGGATTTGACTGCTCAGGAAGCTGAGGCTGTCAAGCCTGAGGCAGGGGGCGCGTTAGGATCAATGATGAAATAAATGGTTTCTATTGAGCTTAAAACCAAGTTTGTTTTGAATCTCGGTTTTAGGGGATGCGAATAAATTAGAAAGCATCCATTATTCAATATATTCAATAATGGATACCTTTTTATTTTTGGCACCCTTGTTTATTTTGTTGATATTAAAATAGTCTTAATTATTTTTAGTAAAAATAGTTGTGTATTTTGTTGTATTGGTTATAATAGACGGCTCAATGCATGCGAGCGTGGCGGAATTGGTAGACGCGCTGGTTTTAGGTACCAGTATCTTATGATGTGAGAGTTCAAGTCTCTCCGCTCGCACCACATTGTTTTTATTACTGCTGGCGATAATCATTGTTGGCTTCTCAGAGAGTTCAAGTGGCATCCTTAAATTTTTAGACTCATTGTTATTCTAAATTTTCAGCCATAAAATTGGTATTAGATGGAAGTTGGACTATTATTAAGTAAGAATTGCCGTCATATTCGGTATATGAAAATCACACATTGTTTGAGGTAAAGTAATGCAAGTTTCTGTCGAAAAGACATCGGAATTAAGCCGTAAAATGACTGTAAGCCTTTCAGATGAAATGCTTCAGGAGAAAATGGATGCTCGATTTAAGTCGTTAGCGCGTGAAGTTAAAGTTGATGGTTTTCGTCCAGGCAAAGTACCCGTCCGCGTAGTAAAGAAAATGTATGGAGATAGGGTGAAAAATGAAGTGGCTGGTGATATGATCCAGTCGACTTATTTCAAGGCATTACAGGAACAGGAGCTAAATCCGGCCGGCCATCCGCATATTGATCAAATAGCAGATGCAGAAGGGTTTCAATATACAGCTGAATTTGAAATTTATCCTGAGATTTCTTTAGACGGTATTTCTGCTTTAGAGATAAAGAAGCCAGTCGCTATTGTTGAACCGTCAGATGTGGATGCGATGGTTGAAAAATTAAGGGAGCAGAAGAAAAGCTGGAAAGCTGTCGAACGCCAATCTGCAAAGGGAGATCGTGTAACCGTTAGCTTTTCTGGCGAGTGTGAAGGGGAGAATTTTACTGATGGCAGAGTTAGAGACTATCCTGTTGAAATTGGAGCAGGAACAATGATTCCCGGTTTTGAAGACGAATTGATTGGTCTTGAAACTGGCGCCATTAAAACATTTGAAGTAACTTTTCCTGAAGAGTATGGAAACGAGAAGTTAACAGGTAAAACGGCAAAGTTTGAAGTTGAATTGTTTAAAATTGAAGAAGCTTCATTGCCGGAAATTGATGAAGAATTTATTAAAGCCTATGGTATCGAAGATGGTTCGCGTGATTCTTTCAATGCGGATATTAAATCTAATATGGAAAGAGAGCTGGCCATAGGTCTGAAAGGCAAACTGAAAAATTCCGTGATGGATGAGCTGTATGAGAAGATAAAGATTTCGATACCTAGCGCATTGATCGACGAAGAAGTTAAAAATGTAATGAAGCCTTATGAGGAAAATATAAAAAAACAAGGCCTGAAGCTTAATGATCTTGATTTGCCTAAAGATATGTTCGAAGAGCAGGCAAAGCGCAGGGTGGCATTGGGATTGATTTTAGGCGAAATTATCCAGAAGAATGAAATTAAAGTTGACGATGCAAAAGTAAAGTCAACTATTGAGGATATGGCTAGCAGTTATGAGAGGCCAGAAGAGGTTTTGGAATGGTATTATTCTGATGAAAGCCGATTAAATGAAGTTAAACAGATGGTTATAGAGGGCCAGGCTGTTGAGTGGATTGTTGACCAGGCTAAGGTTTCTGATGAGAATGTCAGTTTTGAAGATGTTATGGAAAAACAGCAGCAACAGAAAAAATAACTCGTTACTCACAAGGTTAAATATGAATCAGAATAATAACTTTAATCCATTGAACGCGGGACTAAATTCACCGCAGGCAGCTGGCGGGCTGGTTCCTATGGTAATTGAACAGACCGCTAGGGGTGAGCGTTCTTATGATATATATTCAAGGCTGTTAAAGGAACGAGTTATCTTTTTAGTCGGTCAGGTAGAAGATTACATGGCTAATCTTGTTGTTGCTCAGCTATTGTTTCTCGAATCGGAAAACCCCGATAAAGATATTCATTTATATATTAATTCTCCGGGGGGGTCTGTTACTGCAGGTATGGCAATTTATGATACTATGCAGTTTATCAAAGCGGATGTTAGCACCATGTGTATTGGTCAAGCTGCAAGCATGGGGTCTTTATTGCTCACTGCTGGCGCTAAAGGCAAGCGTTACTGCCTGCCTCATTCCAGAGTAATGATTCATCAGCCATTAGGCGGTTTTCAGGGGCAGGCTTCAGATATTGATATTCATGCCAAAGAAATCCTTTTAGTGAGAGAAAAGCTCAATAATATTTTGTCTCATCATACTGGACAGAATGTTGAAAAAATTCAGCAAGACACTGATAGAGATAATTTTTTAAGTGCACAGGATGCTATGGAATATGGCTTGATCGACCAAGTTTTAACAAATAGAGCGTCGAACAAGGGTGATTAATATTGCTGTTACGATAAACTCTTTCGTTTTTGGTCCTATATTGTGGAGGCTTGATTTATGAGTAAAGACAAAAAAGATGATGAAAAGTTACTGTATTGTTCTTTTTGTGGGAAAAGTCAGGATGAAGTTAGAAAATTAATTGCTGGACCGTCTGTTTATGTCTGTGATGAATGTGTTGAGCTATGCAATGATATTATTAAGGAAGAGCTAGAAGAAGGAGATGAATTTATAGATGGCAATCTGCCAAAACCAAAGGAAATAAAGGCAGAGCTAGACGGCTATGTGATTGGCCAGGAAGGTGCTAAAAAAATGCTTTCGGTAGCCGTTTATAACCATTATAAACGTTTGCGAAATAATGCCAAAAAAGGCGACATTGAATTAGCAAAATCCAATATTCTACTGATTGGACCTACTGGTTCAGGTAAAACATTGCTTGCCGAAACATTGGCTCGATTGCTCGATGTACCTTTTACTATTGCAGATGCAACTACATTGACTGAGGCCGGGTATGTAGGGGAAGATGTCGAAAACATCATCCAGAAAATTTTGCAAAAATGTGATTATGATGTTGAAAAGGCAGAAACTGGCATCGTTTATATTGATGAAATTGATAAGATTACCCGAAAATCTGAAAACCCGTCAATTACTAGGGATGTATCTGGCGAAGGTGTACAGCAGGCACTGTTAAAATTAATCGAAGGAACCGTTGCTTCAATTCCTCCTCAGGGCGGAAGAAAGCATCCGCAACAGGAGTTTCTGCAAGTTAATACTGCCAATATCCTTTTTATAGTTGGTGGGGCATTTGCAGGTTTAGACAAGGTCATTAAAGACCGAACTGAAAAAGGCGGCATCGGTTTTTCTGCTGAAGTTAAAACTAAAGATGAAACAAAAAATGTCGGTGAGCTGTTTGCTCAGATTGAAGCTGAAGATTTGATTAGATATGGGTTAATTCCGGAGTTTGTTGGCCGGTTGCCTGTTGTTGCTACTTTAGAGGAGCTAGATGAGGATGCACTGGTAGAAATTTTAACTGAGCCAAAAAATGCTTTAATAAAACAGTATCAGCACCTGTTTGAAATGGAAGGTGTTGATCTTGAGTTTAGAAAAGATTCCCTATCAGCTATTGCTCGTAAATCTATGGAAAGAAAAACAGGAGCTCGTGGTTTAAGAACAATAGTTGAGAATATTTTGCTTGATACCATGTATGAAATACCTTCTGCAGAAAATATTAGTAAAGTAGTTGTCGATGAGGGTGCTATTTTAGGAACTTCGGAACCCATTTTGGTTTACCAGGATCAGGACTCAGAACAGAAAAAAGCATAAATTATAGAATATTTGTCTACTGCATTTAGCTGAGCAAAAAAGTTTGTAATAATAATGCAAAAAAAGGGGGAGGTCTTGGAGGCAAGACTTCCCCTTTTTGGTTTTAAAAAAAGATTGTCAGGGAGTATTGTTTTATACGGCTCTCTTGATTTTAAAAAAAAATCCCCCATATATTTCAACTACAGTACGATAAAAAAAGGTTCCTTTTGATGGAAGAGCTGACTGATTTAAAAAATTTAAATGAATTGATTTCTGTATTGCCGCTAAGAGATGTAGTGGTCTATCCGCATATGGTTATTCCCCTCTTTGTTGGCAGGGATAAGTCAATAGATGCGATAGAAGCAGCAATGAATGATGATAAGCAGATATTGCTAGTTGCTCAAAAGCAGGCTGATATTGATGACCCAGGATTCGAAGATTTATACGGTGCAGGGACTTTAGCTAACATTTTGCAACTATTAAAGTTGCCTGATGGTACTGTAAAAATTCTCGTCGAAGGTGAGAAGCGGTGCAAAGTGGATAAATACCATGAGATAAATGGATATATCGGGGCTGCTATTACAGAGATTACAGATCAAATAGAAATTTCAGAACAGGAAGAAGAGGTGCTTCTGCGCACGGTAATCAGTTCTTTTGATCAATATGTAAAGCTCAATAATAAAATCCCCCCAGAGGTACTGAGCTCATTGGCAGGTATTGATGATCCGAGCCGTTTGGCGGACACCATAGCCGCTCATATGACTATGAAGGTTGAAGAAAAGCAAAAAATGCTGGAAATGGATGACATTGTTTTGCGGTTAGAGAGTCTAATGACCTTGATGGAAGGTGAAAATGACCTGTTAGAAATGGAAAAGCGAATTCGTGGGCGTGTAAAGAAGCAAATGGAGAAAAATCAAAGGGAATATTATTTGAATGAGCAAATGAAGGCCATTCAGAAAGAATTGGGCGATATGGATGATGCTACTAATGAGGTTGAGGAGTTAGAAAAGAAAATTAATGCTGCTGGCATGTCAAAGGATGCCAAGCTAAAAGCCGATGCAGAACTTAATAAATTGAAGTTGATGTCGCCGATGTCTGCCGAAGCGACTGTAGTAAGAAATTACATTGAGTGGATGGTGGGGGTGCCTTGGAAAAAGAAAACCAAAGTACGTCATGATCTTAAAGTTGCGGAAGAGGTTTTGGAGGCAGAGCATTACGGCTTGGAAAAAGTTAAAGAGAGAATTCTGGAATATTTGGCGGTTACACAGCGGGTAAAAAAGTTAAAGGGTCCAATTTTATGTCTTGTAGGCCCTCCTGGTGTGGGTAAAACATCTCTGGGTCAGTCGATTGCTAGGGCAACAAATAGAAAATATGTTCGAATGGCTCTGGGTGGTGTTAGGGATGAGGCGGAAATAAGAGGGCATAGGCGTACCTACATAGGTTCGATGCCGGGTAAAATACTGCAAAACTTATCTAAGATTAAAACTAGAAATCCGATGTTTCTTTTGGATGAAATTGATAAAATGGCGGCAGATTTTCGGGGGGATCCTGCTTCAGCATTGCTGGAAGTTTTAGATCCGGAACAAAATCACACCTTTTCTGACCATTACTTAGAAGTAGATTTTGATTTGTCAGATGTCATGTTTGTTGCAACTGCTAATACCATGAATATTCCATCTGCTTTGCTGGATAGAATGGAGGTCATTAGGTTGCCTGGCTATACTGAAGATGAAAAAATCAATATTGCTTCCCGTTTTCTTGTTTCAAAACAGCAAAAAAACAATGGACTTAAGGCGTCCGAAATTGATATTTCAGAATCAGCAATAAAAAGCATTATACGGTTCTATACTCGTGAAGCAGGAGTCCGTGGGTTAGAGCGTGAAATTTCTAAAATTTGCCGTAAAGTTGTTAAAGGACTGTTATTAAAGCCAAGCAAAATAAAAATATCAGTTACGGAAAATAATTTAGATGATTATTTAGGGGTTAAACGGTTCAGTTATGGTTTGGCAGAAGAGCAGGATCAGGTGGGACAGGTTACAGGGTTGGCCTGGACTGAGGTAGGCGGTGAGCTGCTAACGATAGAGACAGTGGTTATGCCTGGGAAAGGTAGGCAGTCAGCAACGGGCAAGCTTGGTGATGTAATGAAAGAGTCCATAGAGGCTGCAGTCACCGTTGTTAGAAGCCGGGCACAAGTGCTAGGGATTGATAATGAAGTGTTTCAGAAAAACGATATTCACGTTCATGTGCCAGAAGGGGCTACACCAAAAGATGGGCCTAGTGCAGGAATTGGGATGTGCACAGCTATTATTTCTGCATTGACAGGAATCCCGGTTAGAGCGAATGTTGCTATGACAGGAGAAATAACGTTAAGAGGCGAAGTTTTGCCTATTGGCGGACTAAAGGAAAAACTATTGGCTGCTCATAGAGGTGGGATAGCTACCGTATTAATTCCCTCTGAAAATGAAAAGGATTTAGCTGAAATTCCAGATAATATAAAGCAAACTTTAGATATTAAACCTGTTCACTGGATAGATGAAGTGCTGGAGCTGGCATTGCAATATATGCCTGTATCTATAGAGAGTGATGAAAAAAAGGCGGTGGATTCGAAAGCAGTGAAAGCCAATAAGGAAAGCAGGATTGCTCATTAGGTGCGCCGTTTGCAGAAGAAATATTGATATTCAGCAAAAAAACCTTGGTTTTCGGGGTGTCTAGCCGTTTTTAGCTTGACACTAGGCAAGGGTAATTGATATAAATGGCACTGTTTGTTTTGCAGCTCTGATTTTGGTTTTGTTACAAGACTTGGGCCAATAAATTAGCTAGCTTAAATTTATATACATCGTCATTACACTACTATACTTCCTAAGGGGGAATAATGAATAAATCGGAACTTATTGACTCAATTGCTGACAAATCTGAATTGACAAAGGCGGATGCCGGTCGGGCTTTAGATGGTTTTTTAGGAGCAGTAACTGAAGCGTTAACTAATGGTGATTCTGTTGCTTTGGTTGGATTTGGCACTTTTTCTGTAAAAGAAAGAGCTGAACGTAAAGGACGAAATCCGCAAACAGGGGCTGAGATAACCATTAAGGCGGCAAAAATTCCATCATTTAAAGCTGGTAAAACTTTAAAGGATGCTGTAAACTAGTCTTCTTTAGTCGGGTGCTTAGCTCAGCTGGGAGAGCATCGCCCTTACAAGGCGAGGGTCGGGGGTTCGATCCCCTCAGCACCCACCAGACTTTGGAGCGGTAGTTCAGTTGGTTAGAATACCGGCCTGTCACGCCGGGGGTCGCGGGTTCGAGTCCCGTCCGCTCCGCCAAATATTAAAGCCCCGAACCTTAATGGTTTGGGGCTTTTTTTTTGCTTATAACTTTATTTTACGACTGGAAGTTTTAGTCTTTTGCCTATTTTAAGGATTTTATATGTTATTGAAGATTAGAGAAAAATCACAGGGTGTTTTTGCCTGGATCATTTTACTATTAATCTGTGTGCCTTTTGCTTTATGGGGCATTCAAAATTATATAGGGGGAGGCAGTGAGGCCGCTGTTGTTACAGTAGGTGGTAAGGAATTTTTTCAGCAGGATTTAAACAGAGCCTACGCTCAATATAGCCAAAATTTGCAGGGGGCGAATTTTGATGAAAAGGTGGTAAAGAAACAAGCTTTGGATAAGTTGATTAAGGATGAAGTCTTATGGCAACATGTGAAAGATCAAGGTTTAGTGGTTACAGATAAGGCAGCCAGAGATTTTATTAAAGGATTGGAGTATTTTCAAACAGACGGGAAGTTTAATAAGAAGCAATACAAAGCAATGCTGGCATCTCAAAGAATGTCTCCTGACGAATTTGTTAGCAAGATTAAAAAAGCGCTGGTGATGGAGCAGTTTCAGCATAGTATAGTTGGAAGTGGTTTTGCTACAGAGAAAGATATAGAGAATTTTTTTAAGATACAGAACCAAAAACGTGATGTGGAGATTGCTAATGTTGCTTTAGAAAAAGTAGAAGAGCAGCCGTCTGATGAAGAAATTGCCAGCTTTTATCAGCAGAATCAAAATGCTTTTCAAACAGTTGAGCAAGTGGCTATTGAATATGTTGAGCTTTCTCTTGATCAGTTGGCTAAGCAGGTTGAGCCGTCTGAAACTCAGTTGTTGGCATATTATGAGGAGCATAAGGATCTTTATACGACAAAGGAACGAAGAAAAATTAGTCATATTTTGTTTGCCTTCGACAAGGATGCGGGGAACGATAAAGTGCAGTTGGAAAGGGCTTTAAAGGCAAAAAGAGAGTTGGCTGATAAAGAGTTTTCTGTATTGGCGACTGAAGTATCCGATGATAAATTAACGGCTTCAAAAGGTGGGGATTTGGGACTTTTTAATATTGGTGTTATGGAAAAAGCATTTGAGGATGCTGCTCGTTCATTACAATTAAACCAAGTTTCTGAGCCTGTGAAGTCAGCATTTGGCTACCACTTAATTAAAGTGACTGAACTTGTGCCAGGTGAGGTAAAACCTTTCTCTCAGGTTAAAAAAGAACTAAGAACTGCTTATCAAAGGGCACAGGCAGAAACTACGTTTTATGAATTAGGTGAGACTTTAACCGAGGTTAGTTATGAGAACCCTGATAGCCTGCAAGCTGTATCGGATGCTCTAGGAATAAAAATAACAAAAACTAAGCTATTTTCTAAATCACCTAAAATAGATGGCTCTAGTAAAGAAGAGTTAGTCTCACGTCCAGAGATTATTAATGCGGCTTTTTCTGAGGATGTATTAAAAGGAAATAATAGCTCGTTAATTGAGTTGGGTGATGACCGTTCACTGGTATTAAGAGTCATAGAGCACAAGCCAGCTGAAGTGAAACCTTTAAAAGACGTAAAGCCGTTTATTATCGCTAAGATTATGAATGATAAGGCTAGGGAGATAGCTGCTGATAAGGCAAAAGCAATTAAAGCGGCTGTTTCTTCAGGAAAGACTTTAGCTGAGCTTGCTAATCAATATAATCTTAAAATTCAGAAAATGCCAGATGTGAGCCGTTCTAGTGGAGACTTGCCATGGCAAGTCAGCCAGGCAATATTTAAAGCGCCGAAGCCTGCCGATGGTAAGCCTGTCACTATTTTAGTTGCAGATACATCTGGTGCCCAAACAGTCATTAATATTCTTTCTGTAACAGAAGGAGTTATGACAGAAAGTGATAAAGCTAAGGGGAAGCTGGCAGAAACCAATTTAGCCAATGCATTTGGACAAGCTGATTTTAATGCTGCACTTAACAGCTTGCAAGCAAATGCAGATATAACGTTTAAAGCTACTGAATAAGCTGTTAACCGAACAGTAAAAGTAGATTGTCTACGGACGGTTCTTTGATATAGGCGGAGAGATTTTGAAGAGATTGCTCTTCGCCCTTTTCAGGTTAAAAGAAATATGGCTTAATGTAACTGCTCAGGTCAGTATGCAGGGTTATCTAGCCTGGCATTTCTTTTATGATCTACTGTAATAGCATTTTCCCAGTGATTTAATTGCTGTCATAGTGTCTTTTGGATACGTCTTATAATATTTTTATCCCATATGTGCAGTAACCTGCCATCGGTGATAAAGTGCTTGGGGTGGATGTAATGAGTTTTAAATATAGAGTCAGGTATGATAAATATGATTGAGATAACAGATTTTGAAAGCCTGTTGGCTGTTGGCAAACAGCAAAGTGAGCCACAGAGGTTTCTTTTTGTTTTCTTGCAGGCATCTTTACCTGATGATCATAATGATGCAAAAAAACAGCGATTTCATTCAGGACAGGGAGGGGAGCTGAAGGCCGTTATGTGTGTTGATAAGGATCTGGCTGAATTGACAGACTTTGCCACCCTGGTGGCAGAGTCAGAGCAGATGGAGAAAGACTGGACTATAGTATTAATTGCGTGTCTATCAGGAGTCAATGGTTTTCCTCCAATGCCTGAAGATGCAGGGCATCCGCTGAAAATGATGGTTCAAACGGTACAAAGCGGCGGTGATTTGTCGAAGTATCTGGCTTTTGATAAGCAAGGTCTTTTACTGCGTTTTTCTTAACAGCTAATGTGGTCGAGATTATGAAGCAACCTATTGTAATTGTAGGGGTTGGTGAGTTGGCGGGGGTATTTTCCTATGGTTTTCTAAAGTGTGGCTATCCTGTCTATCCTATTACACGAAGTATGAATTTAACTGAACAGCACCGACGTATTCCAACACCTAAATTTGTTTTGGTTACTGTGCAGGAAAGTGAGTTGCATTCTGTGCTGAAACAGATGCCAGAAGAGTGGCAGGATAAAGTTGGGCTGGTACAGAATGAGCTGTTACCACGCGACTGGCTGATGCATAAAATAATAAATCCTACTGTCACTGTGGTCTGGTTTGAAAAGAAAAAAAACAAGGCCTTAACAAATATTTTGCAATCGCCAAGTTTCGGCCCCAATGCTTTGATAGTGTCTAATGCATTGCATGCGGTAGATATTCCTGCACCTATTTTGGATGATGAGCATGACTTGCTGTATGAGCTGGTTCGAAAATCTCTCTATATATTGACTGTTAATATTGCCGGTTTAGTAAATAATTGTACTGTAGGCGAGTTATGGCTAAATAATCAGACTTTAGCTAGGGAAATTGCTGAAGAAGTGATTTTTATACTGGAATCGTTAACGGGAAAGCAGCTGCCTCGTGAAAAACTGATTATTGGTATGGTGGAAGGCATTAAAGACTGTCCGCAACGTCATTGTCTTGGTCGCAGTGCTGAGTCGCGTTTGACGCGGGTATTAAAATCTGCCAGGGAAAAAAATTTAAAGACACCAAAACTGACGGAAATATTTAATAGTTTTGCGGGTAAAGCATAATTCTCGTTCCCATCAAAGGAAAGCTTTAAGCGTTAAAATAACTCTACACTATCGTCCAGGTCGCTGCTCTGTTCTGCAACTTCGATGGCAATGCTATCTTTAAAAGCTTGATATAGCTTTTCTTGCTTGTCTGTAATATTGGTTAGGTTTGACCTGACATATGATAATGCTTCTCTGATTTCTTTGCCTGCATCCATTTCATCTAAAGCTTTATCTATTGCTGAATCAATACGGGTTAGCAGGAAATCTTCCTGATCCTGTTCCAGTCCGATGCCTAAAAAATCCATGTTTAAATCTTGAACCAGCTGATTCATAATGGCAGTGCTTTGGGTTCGATTGTTGACCCTAAGTAAAAAAGGCTGTTGCGTATTTTTTTAAATGATGTAAGCAAATTTTCACTTTGTTCGGTCAGCGCCTGTTCAGTACGGATGGTGTTGGTTTTTGAGTTAACGGCAGATAAAACAATAGGTAGCAGATCTTTAATTCTGCCGTATCGATCCATATCATTCAATGGCATGTTTTTGACTAATAGGCTAACGCAGGGATAGTTGATGATGGTTCGATTGCCGAAATCCAGAAAGCGAGCCTCTTTGTCGCACATTTCTATTAATTCTTTTTCTAAGGGGCTGATAGGTGAGTTTTCTGATGAATACCACATGGGGGAATCTTTCTCAGAAATCATGGCGCAGCAGTCAAGTGAAAATTGTTCAGTACATTCAAAAAGGCCTTGTGCAAGATCGTTTATGGAATGATAGGTTAGACTTTTTTCTAAAAACCGCATGGCTACAGCCAGTTCGCTAGCCCCAGTCATTGCAGTTAACGCATTTTCATGTGCCAGCTCATATTGTTCGCGTAGTTCTTTTCGCTCAGAATGATATTTGACAAGTATATTGATTCGGGCATTTAGGTATTCTTTTTCAAAAGGCTTAACCAGATAGTCGTCTGCCCCAACTTCATAGCCTTGCATCCGTTCCCGTAAAGAACTGCGGGATGATAAAAATACAATGGGAACGTCTTTAATAGACTCTATATTCCGCAATCGATCGCATGTTTCATAACCGTTTATTCCAGGCATTTCAACATCAAGAAGGATGATGTCAGGCTTTTTATTCAAAGCCTCTTCAATGCCAGATTCCCCATCACTTGCTGTTCGAACATTCATTGCGTCAGACTTCAGGGATTTGATGATGACTTTTTGAATGAATTTATCATCATCAATAGCAAGAACATCTATTTGTTTGGTCATAGCTTTTAAACCACTTATAAATACAGTCAGTTGTTTATAGAGGGCGGTAGATATTTTTTATTTTGCCTAGAGAGTCAGTATAGCCGAATTTCTATGAATTTTTGATTGACGTCCCATCTTCTCAAGATGCTTATCAAAGCTTAATTTTATCAATAGTGTAAAATTAATCTACTATCGTTACTGAATAACGAGTGATATTAGAAGCATATTGGGATTGCTGATATAAATTGGTTGGCCATTGGGTAGCCACCAGTTTTTTTCGCTTTATCACAGGGCGTCAAGGTTGATTTATATGTTTTAATGGTGATGTCAGCACTAAAAAAGACAAGCAATTAATGATGGGCGACAGAAGGCGGTATATCTGTAAGCAAATAGCAGGCGTTGAATTGTAGGGTACGCAGAGCTTAAGGCGTTTGTTGCCGATTCCAAAGAAAACCGTAGTATGTAGGTAGAGGCGTATAAGCTCTTCATATGAGCCTTAATTTATGAAATGTAAAGGCTATAGTTTTTATCTGTTTTTATTGTGCGCATAAAAAAAGCCTGTAACTAAAAAAGTTAAAGGCTTTTAATATATGGAGCTGATGATAGGAGTCGAACCTACGACCGGTTGATTATAAATCAACTGCTTCTAGTGACTCCCATTATACAGCACTGAAAAAATCATACAATATTGCTGAACACAAATATTTAAGTTTCCTGTAAATATCGTGCCTTTGAAAAATAATGACTTTATTTTTCAGGAGTACTAATGATCAAAATAACTATAGTCAGCACCAAAGGCGGCGTTGGCAAAACCACATTAACAGCCAATCTTGGTGGCATTTTAGCCGACTCTGGCTACCGTGTTCTGTTAATTGACGCAGACCCCCAGCCAACGCTATCAAGTTACTACCCTATCAGCAGTCAAGCCGACCATGGGCTGAAGGAATTTTTAATTAATTCCTCAACCACCAATACCATCAGCCAGACAAATATAGAGAATCTGGATATCATTGTATCTGACGACCCCGACGGAAAACTTCGAGACTGGATACGCGACGCCCCTGACGGACGTGTTCGCCTAAAGCATATTCTTACTTTTCTGGAAGACAAATATGATTTTGTACTGATTGATACGCAAGGTGCAGTGGGGCCGTTACAAGATGCGGCAGTCGCTGCTGCAGATTTTATGCTGTCCCCTATCCCCCCCGAAATCCTTTCAGCCCGCGAATTTGTGCGAGGCACCGTATCAATGATTAAACGCCTGGAACCGATGGCACGGCTGGGTGCGCCCATCGGCCCGCTTCGCGGCGTAATTTACCGACAGGATCGAACCGTAGACGCAAGACTTATTGCAGAAGAACTTCGCAAAGCCTCATTTACACCCAGCAAAGGTGCAATCAGCATCTTGAATACAGTCATCCCCAATGCCGTTGCGTATAGGGAAGCGGCTACCCAAAGAATTCCAGTTCATCGGCTAGAGAAAAACGGCAATCTTAGCGCTAAAGACACAATGGTGACCTTGGCTAAAGAATTAATTCCTAATCTTCCTGACTTGTAGCGAATGAAGCGGAATAAAGACATTATCTTTAAACAAAAAAACAATCCCACCTGGCAGGTACTAAAAAATGACAGTAAAAAAACGCCCCACCAATGAAAAAATGATACTGAAACTGGTCGAGATCAAAAACCCGAGGCGAGAGAGGAATCCTGAATATGATGAAATTAAAGCCTCTATACGCAGTAAAAAGACATTAAACAACAACTTTAATGTCACTCGCCGTCCTGGCGATGATTTATATATGATTGAGTCGGGCGGAAACACACGGCTTGCTATTCTGCATGAACTGTACATGGAAACCGCAGATGAGGCGTTTAATGCAATTCACTGTCTATTTGTTCCTTGGCAATCAGAGTCATCGGTACTCGCTGCGCATTTGATCGAAAATGAAATGCGGGGCGATAAATGACAGTAAAAAAACGCCCCACCAATGAAGAAATAAAAGGTTTATTGCTTGAAGGTAATTTCGGCTCGTCAAGTGATAATCCGCTACCATCCTCTGATCCGCTCAGTACAACACAAATGATACTGAAACTGGCCGAGATCAAACCGTATGATAAAAACCCGAGGCGAGAGAGGAATCCTGAATATGATAAAATTAAAGCCTCTATACGCAGTAAAAAGACATTAAACAACAACTTTAATGTCACTCGCCGTCCTGGCGATGATTTATATATGATTGAGTCGGGCGGAAACACACGGCTTGCTATTCTGCATGAACTGTACATGGAAACCGCAGATGAGGCGTTTAATGCAATTCACTGTCTATTTGTTCCTTGGAAATCAGAGTCATGGGTACTCACTGCGCATTTGATCGAAAATGAAATGCGGGGCGATATGATGCTGATTGATAAAGCCTATGCAGCTAAAGAATTAAAACAAGAGCTGGAAGCCGAGGAAGGTAAAGTTATATCTGATAGAGAATTTACTAGGATAACGTTAGAAGCTGGATACAAGATATCACCATCTCTTCTGGTTAGATTTAATTACGCGATCAAATTAGATCAAATGATCCCCACCGTTTTACGATCAGGCATCGGCGGAACACGACTAGACTATATTAAAAAAGTTGAGAAAGCCTACAGTGAGGTCTGCAAGGCACATCAAAATCAATTTGACGCAGCGTTTATGGAAATCATGTCAGTAAATGACACGGATGAAAACTTTGATTTTGATCAGGTCAGAAATGAACTGGACAGAGTGCTCGAAGGAATTATCGGTATCAGGAGCAATATCATTTATATGAAAGTCAACCAGATTGTCGAAAACAACCCAGGTAATCCAGGTAATCGAGAGGATGCATTTGAACCCGATCCAGAACAAAACTTACAGCATGTTTCCCCTGAAACTTCGCAACAACTGGCCGCCGATAACACACCTGTTGCCTCTAAGCCTGAGTCTTCCGATGGTATAAAAAATACGGCGGGCAGAAACGATCACAGGAGCACGACCAATAGCAATGTTAGCCAGCCTGAGAATATCAATAGTGAAGCAATTGATACAGATGAAGACGGCTCCATAACCTCCATTTCAAACGAGATACAGCCAAAAAATAATCAGACGCCATCCCCGCAGAAAGATCCTGCAAAAGAAATAAAATGGTTAAGGGGGCGAGGTTATGAGCTGGCATTAAAAATAGCCAAACCCAGAGGTCTCGAAGAAAGCATTATGCCAGCAGATAACGGCCTTGGTTTCTTTATAGAAACACCCGTACACCAGCTCACACTGCCTGAAAACGAGGACAAATATCATTGCTGGTGGACTCTGTTCAACATATCCGAACAACTCGCCACACAAGAGCATAGTTTCTGCTGGACATACCTGGATATATATCGACGTCTTGCTGAACAGCAAAAAGGCGAAGAAAAACAAAACGAATCACTGAGTAATTACATCGGCGACCCCCCCGAACCTCATGAGATATTCAGTGCATTGCAAGGGCAGAATACCGATGATAAAGCGTTTACCGATATATTCCGCTTAATGGAGAACTGCCGAAAACTAAGAAGTAACTTTTCAGAAACTGACCTATGGGAACAACGATCATGATAGCAATGGATACCAAAGCAGAACTAGCGCTGAATGCACTGATGTATGTGGTTAAGCAGGCGGCAATAGGCAACATTAAAGTACCCCTGGCTCTAGGGCTGACAGAATGGCAGGCAAATGAATTATTAACCCTAAATAATCAGGAACTGCATGAAATGGCTATTATGGCCAACCTTAATATTCTGAACATAGAGTTTGACAGGGAAGCACTGGACATCGCATTAAAAATAAACGATCAAAAATCAACACGCCGTAAAGAAATATTTGAAATGTTAGAAGCAGGTGCTTCTTATCCTGTAATGAATTCACTGTATGGCCTGACCACTGCAAATATAGGGTCGTATAGAAAGATGGTTAACCTGCCTATGAAGGAAAGCATAGGGGGAAGACCTCATCTTGGAACTCAAGCACAGCAAGATGATGTATGGGAAGCAATGAAATCAGCTAAAGGATTTAATGACCCGGGCTTAGCCAAAGCACTGTTGAATGCGCATAAAAAAACGGGGCTTAAAATAAGTTCTATATGGGCAATACTCAAGGAGCACCGGGAAGAAACATCAAGAATACGGATTGTAAAATGCTAAAGAACAGAGCTAGAACAAGAAGGGCGCAGACACACCCTTCTTTTAATTCCATTTAACCTAATAGCACCCTATAGAATCATGAGCCACATACCAAATATAACTCAAAACATAAAAGTACTTTCAGATCAGATCGAACGCGAAGTCAATCGACTCAGCGACGAACATCAGAATGAAAAATATCAAACCGATTCCTTAGTATATATCGGAAATTGGCAAGATGCAATACCCAGATCAATCTGGACTGATCCGTCATTAAGCGATATTGATGTCAGGTCGTGGGGGATTATCAGAACACAGGCCATTCAAGGCTCTGCAGTAATGCTCTCTCTGAATACCTTATTAAAAGAATCCAGGGGCTACTCTAATGCAACTGTTTCACGCATCCTCTACGTGTTGAGATTAACCCGCTGGATATCCCTCTGTTCAACTTTACGATCAGAGACTGGTACATTTAGAGGTAATATTTATGCCATTCATGATAGTCCTGTTTCATTAGATGATGCCATTTACCTTGATGGTGATTATCTCAGCTTCCTGAAAAAACAAACAACGCACAGTAACCGAACAATAAAAACACTGGCCCAGTCAATCTGGACAGTTGTTTCTCAAGCAATAGAAACAGAGGATCACTTTATAACCGAACCTGTCACAGAAAAAACCGCTCAACTTAACTTGCTAGTTAACAATAAAGTTTCACAAACGGTAGGCAACAATAGAAAAAGTAACCACGTTTACTTTTTAAACGCGGTGGAAAACCACCATGTTCAAAAATTAAACGTGGATGCAAAACACCACGTTCAAATTTTAAACGTGGTTAACGTAAAAAATGAAATCGTTAAAAAACAACAAGATAACAACCACGTTCAAATTTTAAACATGGTACATAGTAGTAGTAGTAGTAGTAGTAGTAGTTCTCTTAAGAATAAAGAGATAAAAGAAAAGAAAACTACTACAACAAATTCCGCAGGAATTTCTCTTAAAGAAAAAAATAAAGAAAAACAAATAAACGAAAAACACGAATTGCAAAAGGATTTAATTTATCCGAAAGAATTTAATGCCAACGAAATCATGTTAGGCAAAAAATATTTAAAACTGGTCGAAACCGAGGAGCAGCAGAACTACCTGGATGAACTGGCGAGCAAGATCAAGAAGCAAAAGCACACCAGCAACCCTGTGGGCAATAACATTGCCCTGCTGGCCTGGCTATGCAAACAGCATGCAGAAGGCAATATATGCCTGACCAGCGGTTATCTGAATCATCAGCAGCAACGCGATAGGAAACAGCAGAGAGAGCAAAAAATAAGTCAGAAACAGCGACAGATGACTGAAACTGCGTTGACGGGTGGAAATTTTAAAGGTTCAGCGATGAATGAAGAAAAAAATAAAGAAGAAGACGAAAGCTCAAAAGAAACAAAATCGACTGCCAATCGCTGGGGAGGCATGAATCCTGCGGTCAGACCGAAACATACGGTGAACGAGCAATGATTAATTTTTGTTCACAGTGTAAACACTTTTTGAGAATTGAAATTGTGTTCACAGTGTAAACACTTTTTGAGAATTGAAATTGTGTTCACAGTGTAAACACTTTTTGAGAATTGAAATTGTGTTCACAGTGTAAACACTTTTTGAGAATTGAAATTGTGTTCACAGTGTAAACACTTTTTGGAAATTGAAATTGTGTTCACAGTGTAAACACTTTTTGGAAATTGAAATTGTGTTC
>JALSLW010000033.1 GCA_026988155.1 Methylomonas sp.
TAGTCGCAGGGTTTAAAGAATCCATGCGAATTGTATTTGATGAGCATCTGAAACTATGGAATTATGTTGCTGTTCCAAAGAACGGAAATTTTTAAGTTGTCGAAGTTATTTCGTGCACGTTCCTAACCACTATGGTTAAAGATGCTCAAAAAGTGATTGATGGAAAAACCTGTGCGGCAGCCATTTTAAAAAACCCACCAAATAATCTAAAAAGCATACCAAAAAACCAAGTCAGAATTGCCTTTGATGGTGATGCTGTTTTATTTGATGAAAGCAGTGAGATTGTTTATAAAGCTGAGGGCTTGGATAAGTTTTGTACAGCTGAAGACAAGCAGCAAAACCTGCCTATGCAAGAAGGGCCTTACGCGGCATTATTAAAAAAATTATCCAGACTGCAGGAACGTTTGCCTTTTAGCATTGAGCTCTCTCCAGTCAGGATTTCAATAGTGACTGCCAGAAGTGCACCTGCGGAAATGCGAGTGATAAAAACACTGAGACATTGGGGGGTTTATGTGGATGAGATTTTCTTTTTGGGCGGTCTTGAAAAAACTAAAGTGCTAAAAGCATTTCAGCCACATATCTTTTTTGATGATCAAGACCTTCACCTAGAGAATGCATCTAAAGTTGTTCCATCGGGAAAAGTGCCTTATCCTAGTTCATCAGTTTTAAACAAACACAACAAATAAGGCAACTGGAAATAAATAATCACTATGCTTTCCACTTTAGTCCGCTTTTCCATTAAGTTTTATGGCGTAGTCATCGCATTAGCCGTCATCCTGCTTTTCTATGGCAGCTATCGCTTTTCTAAAGCAGGCTTAGATATCTTCCCAGAGTTCTCCCCAAAACAGGTTATTATTCAAACCGAAGCCCCAGGCCTATCATCCGAACAGGTAGAAGTTTTAGTTACCCAGCAGATAGAAACCAGCATTAGCGGCTTAATTGGATTAAAATTCACCCGTTCAGAATCCATCCAAGGTCTATCAATTGTCACCGCTTTATTTGAAGAAAGCAGTAATATTTACCGTAACAGGCAATTAGTCAGCGAGCGTTTAAGCAGTCTATCCAGCAGTCTTCCAAGCGGCGTGGAACCGCCTGTCGCTGTTCCTCTATCGTCTTCCTCTGCAACCGTACTTACTATCGGTTTAAACTCCGACAGCAAAAGTTTAATGGAATTGCGAAACCTGGTGGACTGGACTCTTGTCCCCCGTTTACTTGCCGTACCCGGTGTTGCGGACATTAATGTTTTTGGCGGTGAAATTCAGCAATTGCAGATTCAAATTAAACCCTCTCAGCTGCATCGTTTTAATTTATCAGTTGGAGATATTGTTAATGCTGCCAGGCAAGCTGGCGATATACAAGGTGGAGGGTTCATTGAAAATAAAAACCAACGTTTTACCATTCAAATTTCAGGGCAAGCCAATACTCCTGAGCAGTTTAAAAAAATCATCGTAAAACGTCAGACAGGCCATAACATAACCTTGGGCGATGTTGCCAAGATCACTTATGGCGCAGAACCGCCAATAGGTGCGGCCCAAATCAAAGGCAAGCCGGGTATAGTAATGATGATTATTGGCCAGTTTGGCTCAAACACCTTAACAGTCTCAAAACAGGTGGAAATGACGCTGACTGAGTTTGAGGATATTTTTAATAAACATAATATTAATTTTTACCCTCATCTATTTCGTCCTGCTGATTATATTGAAACTTCACTCTCCAATCTGTCAGGCCATTTATTAATCGGCGGGCTATTTGTTATTGTTATCATTTATCTTTTCTTATTTAACTTTCGTACTGCGCTTATCTCAGCCACTGCCATCCCTTTATCACTGATTACCGCCATTATCGTGCTGTTAGAAGCGGGAGTTAATCTAAATATTATGGTGCTCGGCGGATTAGCCATTGCGCTGGGTGAAGTAGTTGACGATGCCATTATTGATACTGAAAATATTTTCCGCAGATTAAGGGTAAACCGCCAACTAGCCCAGCCCAGAGCAATTGCCACAGTAGTTTATGATGCTTCTATGGAAGTGCGTAGCTCCGTAGTCTACGCCAGTTTTATTGTAGCCTTGGCCTTTGTGCCTTTATTGACCTTATCGGGTGTTGCCGGGCGATTATTTTCTCCCTTAGGCCTTTCCTATATCCTTGCCATTATGATGTCGCTTATTGTTGCATTAACACTGACTCCGGCATTATGTTACTTATTTTTAGGAAAAAAACCACAGCCCCTAAGTGACGAACAAGAACCACCGCTAATTAAATGGATTAAACCTAGATATAAAATCATTCTAGTATGGGTCAGCGATCACTTTAAAAACGTTATCATAGCCAGCAGCATCGTTTGCATTATCGGTTTACTCACCCTATTTAATCTGGACAATAAATTCTTGCCGCAATTACGGGAAGGCCATTATATTGTGCATACCGCCAGTATTCCCGGCACCTCATTACAGGAATCCATCCGCATCGGCTCAGAACTGACCCAGCAGATTCTTGAAATTCCCGGCATAGAATCCGTCTCCCAGTGGGCTGGCAGAGCAGAACGCGGTGCAGATACTTTTGGCAGTCATTACAGTGAATATGAAGTTCGGTTAACACCTTTATCAGGAGCAGAACAGCAGCTGATTTTAGACAGTTTACGGCAAATATTAAAGAGTTTTCCTGGCATCCTATACGAAGCCAACACCTTCTTAACCGAACGGATTGATGAGACTATCTCTGGCTACACCTCCCCTGTGGTAGTTAATATTTATGGCAACGACTTGAACAGTCTTGACAGCAAAGCCAGGTCTGTCGCACAAATTATGCGCGAAATCCCAGGAGCCAGCGATGTACAGCTTAGGTCACCGCCAGGCACTCCCCTGCTGCAAGTTTATTTAGACTTAGATAAACTTCAATTATGGGGGCTTGCCCCAGAACAGGTCATTGGCACATTGCAAACCGCTTACAAAGGGCGTATTTCAGGAAAAGTCCGTCAAGGAAATAGGCTTTATAATGTTGCTGTCGCTCTCTCCCCTGAATTAAGAAAACAGCCTGATGCCATTGCAAACCTACCGATAAGAACGATAGAGGGCGGATTGATTACTTTATCTCAAGTTGCTGATATTAGGCATTCCGAAGGGCGTTACAACATTCTTCATCAAGGAGCACAAAGAAAGCAGACCATTACCAGCAATGTGATAGATAG
>JALSLW010000034.1 GCA_026988155.1 Methylomonas sp.
CGCATTCTACAGCATCTGCCGATTCCGTCAAGGCCTGATTTCTACCCGGGCAAATTTTCTCTTGCCTACCTGGTAGATCTGACTGCTTCCCGATGAAATCATCAGCTTAGGGTCGCTTATTTTTTCACCATCAATCTTAACGGCACCCTGCTTGATCATTCTCATTGAATCTGAAGTGCTCTTTGTTAACCCAACCTCTTTTAGTAAATTTGCAATTGCAATACCCCCCTCCTTTGCTTCCAAGGACACCTCGTCAATCTCATCCGGCATAGCTCCTCTCTGAAACCTCGCCTCGAAATTTTCTAACGCTTTTTTTGACGCAACTGCATCATGAAATCTTTCCACAATCTCCTGCGCAAGCCTTACCTTGCTATCCCTTGGGTTGGCCCCAGCATCACACTCTTTTTGCCACCGTTCAATTTCTTCCATTGACCTAAAGCTCAGCAATTCAAAGTAACGCCACATCAGATCATCTGATATGGACATGACCTTCCCAAACATATCATTTGCCTGATCAGCTATCCCAATATAATTATTTAGGGACTTGGACATTTTCTGCACGCCATCCAACCCCTCTAATATTGGCATAGTTAAAACTGTTTGAGGCTTTTGGCCATAAATGGCTTGCAACTGCCTCCCTACCAGCAAGTTAAATTTCTGATCGGTCCCTCCCAGCTCAACATCGGCCTTCATCGCTACAGAATCATAACCTTGTATCAATGGGTACAAAAACTCATGAATGGCGATCGGCTGTCCACCCTTATATCGTTTGCTAAAATCATCTCGCTCTAGCATTCTTGCTACCGTATGCTTGGCTGCCAGCTGAATCAAATCTGCCGGCGTCATTTTATTCATCCAAGCTGAATTAAATACTATTTTAGTTTTATCAGGATCCAATATTTTAAAAACCTGCTCCTGGTAAGTTTTGGCATTTTCCATCACATCTTTTTGTGTTAACGCTTTGCGCGTAACATTTTTCCCCGTGGGGTCGCCGATCATTCCAGTGAAGTCACCAATCAAAAACTGAACATCATGACCTAAATCTTGAAATTGCTTTAATTTATTAATTAATACAGTATGCCCAAGATGCAAATCTGGTGCTGTCGGGTCAAACCCGGCTTTAATAACCAAAGGTCTATTTTCCTCTAACTTTTTCATCAGCTCAGACTCAACTAAAACTTCATCTGCACCACGTCTCAACTGTTCCAGAACCTGTTCTTGCAATTTTTTTCTCCATCTCTAAAATATTTGTCTTACACTATTATAGATACATTGAAGCAAAGTCCAGAAATAATTATCCTTTTAGGCTATAATTGATGGTAATTTATTCCATATTTCGCTTTTTTGAGCAATAAAACTCAACGACTTAGACCCATATAATTGTGAAGAACAAATCATATAAATCTTTATTCTTAGGTGTGTGTACAGCTATTGTGGCGAGCACCAGCTATGCACTTATCGTACCTGAAAAGGCTAAATCCAATTTTGACAGCAACCCCCAGCCTCTGCCTGCAATACACTCAGAGGCTAGCGCTTTAATCATTAGCAGCCCTGTTGTCTCACCAACTCAAGAAAAGGCAAAACTGGAGTTCAATACTTTTACCCATAAAATAAAAAAAGGTGAAAGCCTATCTGTCATTTTCTCCAAACTTAATCTCAGCAAAAAAGACCTGCATAGCATTACCCATGCTAATGACTTGGGAAAACAATTTGCCTCAATCCGCCCCGGCAAAAGCCTCGTTGTTAACACTGACGTTGACGGCCTGCTTCAACAGCTGATATACCAAAAAAACTCCATAGATACACTTGAAGCAACGCGTAGCAATGACGGTACCTTTGATATTGAAATTATCAGCAAACCAACAGAAAGAAGAATTAATAACGCACACGCCACCATTAATTCATCTCTATTTATTGATGGCAAAGAAGCAGGGCTTTCCGATAAAACAATCATGCAGCTCGCAAATATTTTTGCCTGGGATATTGATTTCGCTCTTAGTTTACGCAAAGGCGACCAATTTACAGTGGTTTATGAGGAATTATTTGCTGATGGAAAAAAAATTGATTCAGGCAATATTATCTCTGCCGAATTTGTTAATCAGCACCACTCTTTTACCGCAGTCCGATTTGAAGATAAAAATGGTAATGCCAGCTACTTTACACCCGAAGGAAAAAGTATGCGTAAAGCTTTTTTACGTACACCTGTAGATTTCGCTCGCATTAGCTCCCGCTTCAACCTAAAAAGAAAGCATCCCGTTTTGAATAGAATCCGTGCCCATAAGGGTGTTGATTATGCAGCCAGAACTGGCACAAAAATAAAAACAACCGGCGATGGAAAAATCATTTTCCGTGGCCGTAAAGGCGGTTATGGCAGGGTAGTTATTGTTCAGCACGGCCAAAAATACAGCACGCTTTACGCGCACATGTCTAACTTCAGAAAAGGACAAAGAGCAGGCAGCCATGTTAAACAAGGAGATATTATCGGCTATGTTGGAAAATCAGGATTAGCAACAGGCTCACATCTTCATTATGAATTCCGAGTTAATGGCGTACACCGAAATCCATTAACTGTAAAGCTTCCTCATGCAGAACCAATAAAGGATTCACTACTAGCTGAATTTAAAGAACGGACTCAACCGCTACTAACTAAACTTAACAGCGCCAAAGCAAGCAATCTTATTGCTCGCCACCCATAATAATCATGTCTGAGCTGTTTATCGGCCTGATGTCAGGAACGAGTCTTGATGGCATCGATGCAGCTCTAGTTGAATTCAATGGTGACCAGGGCAAGCTATTGGCTTTTGAATACCAGCCCTTTTCTAACGACATTAAAAAAGCTATTCAAAGCATCTCAATACCTGGCACCCCAATACTTCTAAAAAAATATGGAGCAATTGATATCCAGCTGGGCCGTTTATTTTCTCAAGCCTGCAATAACCTACTCAAACTAGCCAATATATCCAGCTCTGACATCACAGCAATAGGCAGTCACGGCCAAACTATTTACCACGCCCCCAGCATGCCTGAAGCATTTTCTTTGCAAATAGGTGATCCCAATGTCATCGCCGAAGAAACTGGCATCACCACTGTTGCTGACTTCCGCAGAAGAGACATTGCTGCTGGCGGACAGGGAGCCCCCTTAGTTCCCGCATTTCACCAAGCCATTTTCGGCCAATCTTTTGACCTATCAAAAGAAAACATCACCATTGCAAATATCGGAGGGATAGCAAACATCACTCACTTATCCGCCAGCAAAATAATTGGCTTCGACACTGGCCCCGGCAATGCCCTGATGGACTTCTGGATTCAAAATAATTTAGACTCGCCTTATGATAAGAATGGTTCTTGGGCAAAAGCAGGTGAGAAAAGTCAAGAACTGCTAGACTCGCTGAAGCAGGACCCTTATTTTAAATTGCCCCCACCTAAAAGCACAGGCAAAGAATATTTTTCCCTCTCTTGGTTAAATAAAAAAATCAGCAGAATTTCTGATTGCAGTGCAATTGATATACAGGCCAGTCTTTGTCATTTAACGGCAGATACAATCACTGAAGCCATTAAGTGCTATGCGCCTTTAACAGATCACACTTTAATCTGCGGAGGCGGTATGCACAATAGCTATTTAATAGAGCTAATAAGAAAGGCACTAAAAGTTCCGGTATCTTCTACAGCTAATTTTGGAATTAACCCAGATCACGTAGAAGCCATGGCATTTGCCTGGCTAGCCAGGCAAAGCATGAATAATTTAGCTGGGAATGTACCTGAAGTCACAGGAGCAAGATCGCCTGTTATTCTTGGCGGGATCTACCCTGGACGGAGGAGGAGCAGGGTTACACTGAAAACGAAGACCCGCAGCCACAAGTAGTACTTGCATTTGGATTTCTGATAACAAATTGGGAACCCGAGACATCTTCTTTATAGTCAATCTCAGCGCCATTCAAATACTGCACGCTCATTGCATCAATTAAAACTGTAACTCCGCCATTTTCAACCTGAGTATCATCGTCATTAACCTCTTCATCAAAAGTAAAACCGTACTGAAAGCCAGAACAGCCCCCACCAGAGATATAAACCCTAAGCTTTAAGTTATCGTTGTCTTCTTCAGCAATTAAAGCACCCACTTTAGCAGCGGCACTATCTGTAAAAATAATTGGTTCAGCCATTATGTTTGATTCCAACTTGTAAATAAAAATAGATTATGTCAATACCCAGTGTTTTAGTCAAGATTTAGGGGTATAGAGCAACTGCTTCCAATCCAGCTTTCTCATCCAGCCCCTCCATTAAATTCATATTCTGCACAGCTTGCCCCGCGGCACCTTTAACCAGGTTATCTATCACTGACAACACAACCAAGGTATCACTGCCCTGAGGCTGATGAACAGCAATCTGACATTTATTGCTGCCTCTTACATTTCGAGTATCCGGATGCAGCCCCTGAGGAAGCACATCAACAAAAAGTTCATCTCGGTACCTTTGCTCAAATAAAGCCTGAACCATATTTGCATCTCCGGTGATCCGCCCATACAAAGTTGCGTGAATCCCCCGAATCATTGGCGTTAAATGAGGAACAAATGTTAACCCTACCTGCTGTTTTGCCACCAACATCAAGCCCTGCGTAATTTCTGGCAAGTGCCGATGACCATTAACAGCATAAGCCTTAAAGCTTTCACCTGTTTCACTCATCAACGCAGAGACTTGTGCTGAACGTCCTGCCCCACTAACGCCAGATTTTACATCAGCTATCAAATGAGAAAGGTCAATTAAATTATTTTCGATTAATGGAAAAAACCCCAATTGCACTGCTGTAGGATAGCAGCCTGGACAGGCAATAAGGTTTGCCTGTTTAATAGCTTCCCGATTAGCTTCAGGCAAACCATAAACAGCCAAGCCAATCACATCAGGACAAGCATGTTCCATGCCATACCATTTCGACCATTCCTTAACATCCTGAATTCTAAAGTCGGCTGATAAATCAATAACTTTAACATTACGTGCCAGTAACTGTTCAGCCATTAGCATTGCAGTGCCATTTGGGGTTGCAAAAAACACTACGTCACATTCAGCCAGGGCATCCAGTTCAGGCAGGGAAAAAACAACATCGCACAATCCGCGCAAACTGGGATAAAGCCCATCTACTCGCTCGCCCGCATCTGACCGGGAAGTCACCACGCTAACATCTACATCAGGATGCAAAACCAACAGACGCAATAATTCCACACCTGTATATCCAGTCCCTCCAACTATTCCTACACGAATCATTATATTTTCTACCTACTTAAAAATCTTACTTATGCTTCCCACAACCTGCGGTCATTTCTACGGTATATAATACCTGTTTGTTTGCCATTTCTTATACTTTTTCATATCACGCTATGCTTGCCATTGAAATAATTGATAAGGTACTTAAAAACATCAGTCGTCCCATTCCAAAATTATCAGGAACAGAAGTTTTAATTAAAGTTGTTGCAGCAGGCGTTAATCGCCCCGACATTATGCAGAAACAAGGCCTGTATCCTCCGCCAATGCACGCTTCGGATATACCTGGACTAGAAATATCAGGCATCATAATTAAAATAGGCCGCAAAGTCAGAAACATAAAGACTGGGGATAAAGTTTGTGCGCTAGTGGTTGGCGGCGGCTATGCTGAATACTGCGTGGCAGATGCGGAACTATGTCTTCCCATACCCTCTAATTTTGACTTTATTCATGCGGCAGCCATACCTGAAACTTTTTTTACTGTCTGGAGCAACCTTTTTGACAGAGCGCAATTAGAAAAAAATGAAACACTGTTAATTCACGGTGGAAGCAGTGGCATAGGCACAACAGCCATACAGCTAGCCAAAGCTTTTGGTGCAAAAGTATTTATTACTGCCGGGTCAGCTGAAAAATGTCTCTTTTGTACTAAACTAGGAGCTGATATGGCAATAAATTATAAAGAAAAAGATTTTGTTGCCGAAATAAACAATTCTACTCAGGATAAAGGTGTTGATGTCATTCTAGATATAATTGGAGGAAATTATTTTTCCCGCAATTTAAAATGTATGGGGACCGATGCCCGACTACTGCAGATAGCAATCCAAAACGGGGCCAAAACTGAAATAAGCCTTCTTCCTGTTATGCTCAAACGCTTAACTATTACAGGGTCTACCTTAAGGTCACGAAGTAATCGCTTTAAAAGAAAAATAGCCAAACAGCTGCTGAAACAGGTCTGGCCAATGCTGGAATCAGGTAAAATAAAACCAGTTATACACACCGTTTTTCCTTTAAAAGAGGCCAGCAAAGCACATCAACTGATGGAAAGCAGTGAGCATATTGGAAAAATTGTTTTAACTATCTAGTCTATAAACTTATAGTAATACCCAGCTACTTTAGCTGATTTTTTAGGATAATCATACCCCATAAAAAAACCAGCTCTAGCACCATTAACTACCACAGGATTTAAGCAACATGGCAGAACATGACAAAAAACATAAAATATTACAAAAAGCCCTGGAAATAAATCTAGATAATTGCAAGTATGGCTCCATTGTTGAAATAGGAGCCGGACAGGAAGTTGCCAGAAACTTTTTCCGTGCAGGAGGCGCTGCCGGAACAGTTGCAAAAACTATGTCAGCTTATGACATGCAAGTCAGTGATGATATATATGGTGTAGAAGAATCAGGAAGATATGTCAGTCGCAGCCGTTTAATGAAAATGCTGGACAAGGAGTTCTCATCAATCACAGAACTTCTAACTCCCACCCGCCCTAAAAACACTACTTTTTTTTCTTACGCCGCCACCGTCACTGCAAAAAGCTATCTGCAAAAAAATGAATGCCATGGCTGGATAGGCATCCGTTTGCAACTTTACCGAGAAGCTGAGCCCAGTGACATTATTTTGCATGTACGCATGCTGGACAATGACGGAAGCTCACAGCAGGAAGCATTAGGTGCCCTCGGAGTTAACTTGATTCACGCCGCTTACAATCATTTCACTCACCCAAAAAAAATTATCGAATCCTTACTTGATGATTTAGAACCAGGGCGCCTTGAAATAGATACCATTAATTTTTCAGGCCCTTATTTTGAAGAGACTGAAAATAGATTAATGAATTTGCATCTGGTTCATCACGGCCTTACGCATGCCATTATGTTTAATACCAAAGGTGAAGTCCAAGTTCCGGCAGAACACTTATACAAAAAGAATATTCTGGTCATACGAGGTACATTTACTCCGCTAACTAAAATCCATCTCGATATGACCAAATGCGGTCAACAGCATTTCAATGAAATGGAATATATTAATGCGGATAGAACTGTTGTTTTAGCAGAGCTGACCATGGCAAGCTTAACCATTGGAGACCAGATAAACGATGCCGACTTTCTTGCCCGTGTCGACATGCTAAACACTCAAGGATATACGGTAATGGTTTCTAATTATTTACGCTATTTCCGTTTACGAGAATATTTTAGGCGCTACACTAAACAGCAGATTGGCATGATTCTAGGCATTTCCAATCTGGATTTGATTTTCCAGGAAGAATATTATGAAGGGCTTGAAGGTGGAATTTTAGAAGCCTTTGCAAAATTGTTTCCAGATAATACTCGTCTCTACATATACCCCTATAAAAACGCAGAAAAGAATGAACTTGTAACTGTTAAGAACTTTAAACCATCTAAAAACTTACAGCACTTATATACTCATCTGCTTGAAAATGGCTATCTAATTGGATTGGAAAACGCTGATGAAAGTCTACAAGGCATAAGCCCCGCTAAAATTCTTGCAGACATCAAAAAAGGGCCCGGCGAGTGGGAAAAGCACGTGCCGGAGTCTATCGCTGAAATGATTATTAAGAAAAAGCTATTGGGGTTTGCCAATAGCAAATAGCCTTCCAAAGACAGCTAACAGCCTCAGTTAATTCTAAATGTTCAGAATTAACTGAGGCTTATGGACTCTGCCGGCAAAATTTAGATTTCTAGCATTATATTTGCTTAAAAAAATCTTTAGGAGCCCCGCAGATTGGACAAGACCAGTCATCAGGCAAATCAGCCCAAAGAGTTCCTGGAGCATACCCCCTATCAGGCTCCCCCTTTTCTTCATCATAAATATATTCGCATTCCATACAGCGGTATTTTTTAAAATCTGTCATGATAATTTTCCTCATTTAGGTAAAGCATTTGCCAAACTAATTTACAGGGAAAGGCTTTTGCTGATTAGCCCATTCATTTAAATTCAAATAACCTTCGCTATTTTTAACGGGCCAATGCTACAACAAGGTTGACCAATATAGTGAGTACAATAGAGCCGATAAACATTGCCTTCCAGGGGAAAAATACTTTTACCCCTGAACGATCTGCATCTTCATTCTGTTCAATAGCTCGCCTGGCATTTTCTTCAATTTTTTTCTGAACTTTAGCGGTGGCATTAGGAAACAAAAGAGGCAAAGCATTCAGCACTACCGTCAACACCACTGATGCTACGACTGAATAGACAATAAAGTTACTCATACACTTCCCCCTGCTATTTTGTTGCAATAATTCTACCTGGGCTTCCAATAGATTTTAAACTGAAAATACTGCTCCCAAATAGGAAACAGCCCTTCTGCCAACAACTCAGTCATCTGCCAGTGAATCACCCGACTAAAGGAAGGAGCCTTAAGTCAGAGCCTATTTCCTAATGTACCCAATAATCAAACACCAACCCCACAAAAACAGCCAGGCCAAAATAATTACTATTTAAAAAAGCCTTAAAGCACAAAACCTTGTCCCGATTAAAAATCAGCTTCTGCTGATAAACCGACAAACAAAACGCAACAAAAACACCCGCATAATAAAAACCGCCTAACTGCTGCATTTGTCCGATAGCAATTAATAAAGTGATGATAACCAACTGTAGTCCAGCCATAATCTCGCGATCTTTATTCCCAAATAGAATGGCAGTAGATTTAACCCCTATTCTTAAATCATCTTCTTTATCTACCATGGCATACATAGTGTCATAAACCAAAGCCCACAGCATTACTGCCAGATACATTACCCATGCTACGGCTGGAATCTCATTTGTCTGCGCACTAAACGACATGGGCACGGCAAATCCAAAAGCTATGCCTAAATAGGCTTGGGGCAATTGGGTGTAACGCTTCATAAAGGGATAGCTGGCAGCTAAAAATGCTGCTACAAATGACAGCATAATGGTCATAGAATTAAGCTGCAGTACTAATGCAAAGGCTGTTAAACATAAAACCGCAAATAATATTAGCGCTTCTTTTGGACTGACCTTGCCAGCCGCAATGGGTCTTTGTTTGGTTCTTTCTACATGCGGATCAAAGTCTCGGTCAGCATAGTCATTAATTACACATCCCGCAGCCCGCATTAATATTACGCCGGAACATATAATAAATAATACAAATAAATCTGGATTGCCATCGCTGGCAACCCACAATGCCCATAAAGCAGGCCATAATAAAATCAGAATACCGATAGGCTTATCAAACCGTGCCAATAGCCAATATTGTCGCAGTCTATCTTTAATCATTGAATTATTACCTTTCATTTTCTCTGATGGATTCAATAATTGAGGTGGTTGAATGGCCTTCAAAAAGCGATAGCATTTTCACCTCGCCACCATTGGCAATAACACTTTCATGCCCTGCTATTTGAGTAATATCCGTGTAATCTCCTCCTTTAGCCAAAATATCGGGCAATAAATAGTCAATTTCCTTTTTTGGCGTATCGCCTTCAAAAGACAGCACCCAGTCTACGCATTCCAGAGCCGCCAACATTTCCATTCGATATTGAAGATTATTAACCGGACGTTCTGGGCCTTTGAGCCGTTTAACCGAATCGTCGCTATTGACTAGAACGATCAACCTATCGCCCAAGGCTTTTGCCTGCTGTAAATATCGAATATGACCTGGGTGTAAAATATCGAAACAGCCATTTGTTAAGACAATTTTCTCCCCCTCCTGCCTGGCCATCTGCATGGCTTGCTTAATATCTTCCATTGACCCTACACCGCGATGATGTGCACGCTGTCCTTGCAATGCATAATCCAACTCTTCCGTGTTAACAGTTGCCGTACCGATTTTACCAACCACAATGCCTGCACCCATATTGGCCAAAACAGTGGCCTCTGCCAGTGATTTTTTTGCAGCCAAACTGGCGGCCAATACTGAAATGACCGTATCACCTGCACCTGTTACATCAAAGACTTCTCTGGCATGGGTTGGCAAATGCAAAGGAGGCTCCTCCCTAGTCAGCAAAGTCATTCCATGTTCTCCTTGAGTAACCAGCAAGGCTTTATAATCCATTTCCAGCAACAGATTCATTCCTTTTTCCACAATCTGCTCCTGAGTTTTGCACCGTCCAACTACGGTTTCAAACTCGCTTAAATTAGGGGTGATCAATGTTGCGTGCTTATAAATGGTAAAATCGCTACCTTTAGGGTCTATTAAAATAGGCTTATCCATTTTTTTCGCCAAGCCTATGAACTGTTCAATATTATCCAGAGTACCTTTGCCATAGTCAGATAATATAATGGTATTGGCCTGCATCATTTCCGCATGGTACAGATGCAATAGCAGCTCATTGTCAACACCATGAAAATTTTGTTCAAAATCTAGGCGTATCAATTGCTGATGCCTGCTCATTACTCTTAATTTGGTAATGGTCGGATGATCTTTTAAGGCTTCAAACTGGCATAAAACACCTGCACTCTGCAATAATTCTTTTAATGAATCTGCCGCTTCATCCTGCCCCACAAACCCCATTACCGAAACCTTTCCTCCCAGCGCGGCAATATTTAACGCCACATTTCCTGCACCACCTGCACGCTGCTCATCATTTTTCACATGAACAACGGGGACTGGCGCTTCCGGAGAGATTCTGGATGTTGTTCCATGCCAGTATTTATCTAGCATTAAGTCACCAATCACTAAAACACGACCTGTAGAATAATTAGGTAATTGCATAGGTTTAAACGCAGTTTATAAAACAAAATGATATTATACCCTCTTCTACACTATCCAAAGGGCGTAACCATGAGCGTAAAGATTTATCATAATCCGCGTTGCAGCAAATCCAGACAAACTTTGCAATTGCTAAAAGAAAAAGGCATTGATGTAGAAATTATCGAATATTTAAAAACACCGCCGACTGAGGCTGAGCTGTCAGATATTTTACAAAAGCTGAATATGGAGCCTCGCGCCTTAATGCGCAGAAACGAAGCCGAATACAAAGCTACGGGCATGGACAATACTGAACTGACTAAGGAGGAATTAATTAAAGGCATGATTGCTACTCCCAAACTGATTGAACGCCCTATTGTTTTATCGAATGATAAGGCTGCAATAGGGCGGCCGCCTGAGAGCGTGATAGAGATCCTTTAATATAGTATGCTTTTCATCCTCTCCTTTCTAAAAAAAAGGAGGAGGAGTTTTTTACCCACTATTCCCAAACATGACTAAAATTCTAATCTTATATTATAGTCGCAACGGTACAACCGAAAAAATGGCAAATCAAATTGCCAGAGGTGTTGAGTCCATTGAAAAAACTGAAGCCGTATTAAGAACCGTTCCAGAAATATCAACAGTTTGCGAACAGACAGAGGAGCCCATTCCAAAATCTGGCGCGCCCTATGCAACACTTGAAGATTTGAAATCATGTGATGGATTGGCTTTAGGCAGTCCGACACATTTTGGCAATATGGCCGGCGCGCTTAAACATTTTATAGATAATACTACAGAGATCTGGTTTCCAGGCACATTATCAGGCAAACCTGCAGGCGTATTTACCTCCACAGGCAGCATGCACACAGGGCATGAAAGCACATTATTATCGATGATGCTCCCTCTTATGCATCACGGCATGCTGATTATGAGTATACCGAGCAATGAAATCGCCTTAAAAGAAACAAGTACCGGCGGCACCCCCTACGGCCCTAGCCACCTATCTTCTGCAGGACACAATTTAAGCGCCGATGAGAAGGCCATTTGCCGTGCTCTGGGCTGCCGACTGGCTAAAACGGCATCCGCACTAAAACGAACCCAATGAAAAGAATCTATTATTACTATCTTGCGCTGACTGGCTTTTTCGGCCTATTTATTCTGCTAATGCTATGGAATACCATTCTAGTTCCATCTACACACCTGCCTATTTCTTTAGTTATTGTCTGCGTCATAACTCCTATCCTAATACCCTTTAAAGGACTGTTAAATGGCAACTTAAAAAGCTGTACCTGGATGAGCTATATCAGCTTGTTTTACTTTACCCACGGCGTAGCAGAATCTTTTAACTCGCCAGATGAAATATATTACGCATTATTAGAAGTCCTTTTTAGTCTAATGCTTTGCGCAGGTTGCGCCTTTTATGTTTACAAAGCTGAAAAAATAAAGTAGTCCCGTGCCAAAGCAACTTCCCTTACAATTTGAATTTCAGTCCAACCAGAATTTCAATACGTTCTACCCTGGCGGCAACGAAGAAATCATTAACCACCTGCAACATATATTCAATAACAACGAACAGCAAATTTTTTTGTGGGGTGAAGCAGGAACAGGTAAGACCCATTTGTTACAGGCTATCTGCCAAGAAAGCAATCAACAGAATAAAACCAGTTTCTATTTCTCATTCAGAAAAACGCTGCCTAATTCTGAAATGCTAAACGGATTAGAAAACTTTGATCTTGTTTGCCTTGATAATATTGAGCTGATTGCGCAAAACCCAGATTGGGAGCAAGCCTTCTTCAATTTTTTTAATTTACACAGGGACAATAATAAGCAGCTTATCATTTCTGCACATTGCCCACCTAAATATCTCCCCTTTCAACTTCCTGACCTTAAAACTCGAATGGGCTGGGGACTCACTTTAAAGATAGCCCCCTTAACAGATGAGCAGCTGCTCAATGCACTTATCTATAAAGCCAATGATTTAGGTTTTGAAATTCCAGTTAATGTAGGCCGTTTTCTAATCGCTCATTATGCCAAGGATCTTCCTTCAATTTGGATGCTGCTGGATAAGATCAATCATGCAACATTGGCCGCTAAACGTAAATTGACCATTCCATTTCTTAAGCAGATTATGAGTGAACAGAACACACCATGAATCAGGATAAAGTCCTTATCGTAGGCGCAGGTGCCATTGGCAGCTTTTATGGCGCCTTATTGAGTAAAGCCGGAGCAGATGTTTCAGTTGTCTGCCGTTCTGATTACAATATAGTTAAACAGCACGGGTATAAAATTAAAAGCCATAATTTAGGAAACTGGACATTCAAACCCGCTCAAGTACTGAAAACCGCAACTGATTACAAAGGCCAGACTGATTATATTATTCTTTGCACTAAAGTTATTTCGGGAACAGACAGGGTTAAGCTGATACAGGGGGCCGTTACTCAAAACACCTGTATTGCCTTTATCCAGAATGGCGTAGAAATCGAACAGGAACTTATAGACGCTTTTCCTAAAAATGAAATCATCAGCGGACTGGCCTTTATTTGCTGCAATCGAAAAAACCCTGGAGAAACCCATCATTTAGCTTACGGCAAACTAACCCTTGGAAGCCTAAATAAAAAAGAGCAAACCTCAAACAGGGCCCAGAATCTGTCTGATTTAATCAATCGCGCAGGCATCGAATCAATTGTTACAGATCAAATTATTAGCAGCCGCTGGTTAAAATGTTTATGGAATGCCGCCTTCAATCCGCTTTCGGTTCTTTCTGGCGGCCTGTCTACTGAAAAAATCTTGTCCACTCAAGAACCTCTAATCAGAGCCATCATGCAGGAAGTTATGCAAACTGCTCAAGCATGCGGCCATCCTTTGCCAGCAGAAAGCATCGATATCAATATAAAAAACACCCAGCTCATGCCACCCTACAAAACCAGTATGCTATTGGATTATGAAAATCATAAAACAATGGAAATAGAGTCTATACTTGGAAATACTGTATCAGCTGCTAACAGGGTGCGCATTGCCTGTCCAGTTTTAGACGCTTTATATGCTTTGATGAAACTAAAAGAACTGAGCCAGAAAAACATCTAACCATATCACCTTAAAAAAATATCATTTCTACAGTTTTAGTGTAAAATAGGAGGATTTTCAAAGTACAAATCATATTTTATCTTTGAATTCTATAACAAGCGCCTTATTTATCGCCTTAAAAGCCGGTTAAGCCACCACGGAACGACCTGCCTAGAAGTATAAATACCCTCTTAATTATTTAAGGAACAAGCCTTAGATAACAAAAGAATTTACACTTTTTTATTTCATTTTTTAGAGTACAAACATGACAGATCTAGCCCTCTATAGAAACATCGGCATTTTTGCCCACGTTGATGCTGGCAAAACCACAACAACTGAGCGAATATTAAAACTTACTGGCAAAATCCACAAATTAGGCGAAGTACATGATGGGGCAGCGACTACTGACTTCATGGAACAGGAGCAAGAACGCGGCATCACCATTCAATCAGCTGCAACCTCATGTTTCTGGAACGACCATCGTTTCAATATCATTGACACACCGGGACACGTTGACTTCACCATAGAAGTATACAGATCATTAAAAGTATTAGATGGCGGCATTGGTGTGTTCTGCGGATCAGGAGGCGTTGAACCTCAATCTGAAACCAACTGGCGCTATGCAAACGAATCTGAAGTTGCCCGTATTATTTTAGTCAACAAACTAGATCGTTTAGGCGCTGACTTCTACCGCGTTGTAAAACAGGTTGAAGACGTTTTAGGTGCAAACCCTTTAGTCATGGTCTTACCTATAGGCGAAGAAGATGATTTTGTAGGTGTTGTTGACTTATTAACCCGTAAAGCATGGGTATGGGACAATTCAGGCGACCCAACAAACTATGAGATTCAAGACGTACCTGCCGATATGGTAGACAAGGTCGAAGAATGGCGCGAAAAGCTAATCGAAACTGCAGTTGAGCAAGACGATGATGCGATGGAAAAATACCTGGACGGGGTAGAACCAGACATGGAAACTATCAAAGCGTGCATACGCAAAGGCACAATCAATCTTGATTTTTTCCCTACATACTGCGGATCTGCATTCAAGAACAAAGGCATTCAATTGGTTCTTAACGCAGTTATTGACTACCTGCCAAGCCCAACAGAAGTTAAACCCCAGCCAGAAGTAGATGAAGACGGCAACGAAACGGGCGAGCTTGCCATTGTTGACCCTGACAGACCATTACGTGCTTTAGCATTTAAAATCATGGACGATCGCTACGGTGCATTGACTTTTGTTCGCATTTACTCAGGTAAAATCGAAAAAGGCATGTCTGTGATGAACAGCTTTACCGGAAAATCAGAGCGTATTGGCCGCTTAGTAGAAATGCACGCCGATGAACGCATTGAGCTAGAATCGGCTCAGGCTGGTGACATTATTGCCGTTGTGGGAATGAAAAATGTTCAAACCGGCCACACCCTGTGTGATCCTAAAAACCCAGCAACACTTGAGCCAATGGTCTTCCCAGACCCAGTTATCTCAATTGCGGTAGCACCAAAAGATAAGGCTGGATCAGAAAAACTGGGGATAGCTATCGGAAAAATGATCGCGGAAGACCCTTCTTTCCGTGTTGAAACCGACGAAGATAGCGGCGAGACCATCCTAAAAGGAATGGGCGAACTGCACCTTGATATTAAAATAGATATTCTTAAACGTACACATGGCATTGATGTTGAAGTGGGCAAACCGCAAGTAGCTTATCGTGAAACAATCACCAAAAGCATTGAAGATAGCTACACCCACAAAAAGCAATCAGGTGGTTCAGGCCAATACGGCAAGATTGATTACACTATCGAACCGGGCGAACCTGGTTCAGGCTTTATTTTTGAGTCAAAAGTTACTGGAGGCAACGTACCAAGAGAGTTTTGGCCTGCAGTAGAAAAAGGCTTTAAAAACAGCATTGATAATGGTGTTTTAGCGGGCTTCCCATGCCTAGACTTTAAAGTAACATTGCTTGACGGTGCATTCCACGCAGTAGATTCATCAGCCGTGGCCTTTGAAATTGCAGCCAAAGCAGCTTACCGCCAATCAATACCTAAGGCAGGACCCCAGTTAATTGAACCCATCATGCATGTTGACGTTTATACGCCAGAAGATCATGTCGGCGATGTTATTGGCGACATTAACCGTCGACGCGGCATGATCAAATCTCAGGAAGCAGGGGTTACAGGTGTGCGCATTAAAGCAGACGTTGCTTTGAGTGAAATGTTCGGATATATTGGCGATTTACGCACAATGACATCCGGACGCGGGCAATTCTCCATGGAATTCTCTCACTATCTACCATGCCCTAAAAATGTGGCTGAAGAAGTCATTAAAGAAGTACAAGAGCGCAATAAGAAAAAATAACCTTAATTGCTCTTGAAAAAAGCCCTTTTGAATTTATTCAAAAGGGCTTTTTTTGCTCGCATAAAAAAACCGCCATACCTTTTGGCATGGCGGCCAAAAGCTCAAAAAGATCAGGCAGAGAAGTTTTCTGCAGCAAAATCCCAATTGACCAAAGCCCAAAAGGCTTCTAGATACTTAGGTCTTGCATTACGATAATCGATGTAATACGCATGCTCCCAAACATCACATGTCAACAAAGGTGTTTGCCCTTCGGTTAAAGGAGTCGCTGCATTGCTGGTACTGACTAACTCGATGCTTCCGTCAGAATTTTTAACCAGCCAAGCCCAGCCCGAGCCAAAAGTAGTCACAGCACATTTAGTGAATGCTTCTTTAAATTCAGCAAAAGAACCAAACTTAGCAGAAATAGCATCAGCCAAAGCACCTGTAGGCTCACCGCCGCCATTAGGAGACAAACTGTTCCAGTAAAACGTATGATTCCAGATTTGCGCAGCATTATTGAACATGCCGCCTTCAGAGCGGTCCACAATTGATTCAAGCGAGGCATCTGCGAAAGGTGTTCCAGCAATTAAATTGTTAAGATTTGTTACATAGGTCTGATGATGCTTGCCATAATGAAACTCAAGCGTTTCCTCAGAAATGTGAGGCGCAAGCGCATCTTTAGCATAAGGTAAAGCGGGCAGTTCAATAGCCATGGATATCTCCGTCAAAAGTTAAAAAAGGAATAAATACCAAGTGATTCTCTAGGTCTTTCTAGATTGCTGTACTTTATCATTGCCACTCAATTAAATAAAGTAAAATAAGTCGCTTGACCTTGCTTACAATCACTATATCCATCAGTTTCATTTAACATTGCAAAATACAAATACCATGGCACAAGAAATCGAACATAAATTCCTATTAAAAAACAATGATTGGAAAAAACTCGTCCACAAATCATCAGAATATAAACAAGGCTACCTGATCAGCGATAAAAAAAGATCTGTAAGAGTTCGCATATCTGGCAATAAGGCCTGGCTGAATATAAAAAGCGCCACACTTGGCTCGCTTAGGCAAGAATTTGAATATGAAATACCTGTCGAGGATGGCATAGAAATTTTAAATACCTTATGTGAAAAACCGCTAATTGAAAAAACCCGCCACCTCGTGACATATGAACAACACGTATGGGAAATAGATGTCTTTTCCGGAGACAATGACGAACTGGTTGTAGCAGAAGTGGAATTATCCGAGGTAGGAGAAAACTTTGCCAAACCACACTGGCTGGATAAAGAGGTTACTGATGATTTAAGATATTACAACAATAGCTTATGCAAAAACCCGTATAAAAACTGGAAACATGAAAAATGAAAATATAAATTGAATTACAGGCAAATATGCTATATATTAAATTGTATGAATAAAACAACCACTGTTGCTTTTTTGCTACTCACAAGTAGCAAGCTATTTGCCTTTGATATAGCCCCCGAGATAAATAGACTTGAATCTCAATGGGCTACTGTATATTATGCAGAAAATAGCGCGGAACAAAAAAAACATTACCCCGCACTTATTGAAAGCGCCAAGAAATTAGTCGCCAAACACCCTCGCGCAGTGGAACCAGTTATTTGGCAAGCAATTCTGACTGCGACAAACGCGGCTTATGAACCTCCCTTTAAAGCACTTGATTCAATACAGACTGCAAAAAACCTTCTTGAACAAACCATCAAGCTTGAACCAACGGCACTAGATGGAGCCGCCTTGGTTGTCCTGGGAACACTGTACTATATGACACCGGGCTGGCCAATATCCTTTGGTGACAAAGAAAGGGCCGAATCTCTTTTCAAAAGAGCCCTAAAAATCAACCCCAACACCATAGATTCAAACTATTTTTATGCTGACTTTCTTCTTACTCAGGGCAACATTGACCAGGCACAAATTTATTTTCAACGTGCTATAGAGTCCCCAACCCGCTCACATCAGCAATACGCTGACTCACAACTAAAAAAAGAAGCTCTGGCCGCATTAAAAAATACCGAACTAAGAAAACTGAATACTGGGAAAAACAAATTCTTTTCACTGTTTTCTAGCGCAAACTCCAACTAATCTCAATTCATCATAAATTTTCTGCCGCAGCAGGAGTTTGATGGAAAAACCTACTTATCAGCAAGCACTTTCTGATATTATATGCCTAATTTTTAGACTCATAACCTGGATAGAATTATGACTTTTGTCGTCACAGAAAACTGTATTAAATGTAAATTTACTGATTGTGTTGACGTCTGCCCTGTAGACTGCTTTCACGAAGGCCCCAATTTTTTGGTCATTGATCCTGACGAATGTATAGATTGCACCTTATGCGAACCAGAATGCCCTGCTAACGCAATTTTTGCAGAAGATGAACTGCCTGAAGGCCAGGAACAATATATCGCTATAAATGAAGAGTTGGCAAAAACATGGCCTGTTATCACTGAAGTTAAAGAACCCGCAGAAGATGCAGAAGAATGGAATGGAAAAACAGGAAAAACGGATCTGCTAGAAAGATAGCCCCCCCCAAAACTTCAATAAAAGTTATTGCTCGGTGCATTCGAATAGACAAGTATAGCAAGCTGAATTCGGGTGGTTTTTCCTCACTCAACCACCCCAAAATACACTTTTTAACTACTGGAATTTTTAAGCAATGAAAAATAAGATATTAGGTCTTTTGCTCTCTAGCTTTACCTTTACACCCTTAGCGGCCATTGCCAAAAGTGATGATAGCAACTATCCGGCAGCAAACTTTCAACCCACGGTTATTTTTGCTGACGAATCTGCAAAAACAGCCGTGAGTTCCAATAAATCTGCATTTGATGCTAATTTTCCAGCCGCCAGTTTCCAGCCTAAGGTTCTTTTTGCTGATGCTTCCACATCTTCTAGCAGCGTGTCTACTGGTGAAAAATCTTCTTTTGACCCTAAATATCCCGCTGCGAACTTTGAGCCAAAAGTTATTTATCCCTAACCGCTTTGCAACATCTCTGTTTAATTATTACAAATAATTAAACAGAGACAGTTTTTGCACTCGCGAATAAGCTTGCTGCGCTGCCTGTAATGCCGTCTGCTCTATATTAAACCGGCTTATTGCTTCTGCGTAGTCCAAATCCTGCACATCGGATAAAGTTGATTTCATATCCAGCACAAACTTTTCGTTTTGAGATTCCTGCCCATCCAATGCGTGCATTCTTGCGCCCACTGAAGTTCTGACTCTTAAAAAATTATTTAATGCGGTATCCAAATCAGAAAGCACATCATTGGCCGTTGCATCAAAAATCCGCCCTGCATCACCTGAACTAAAGCCAGCATTCTTTAAAAAATCACCCGAAACTTGCCTGATTTGTACCGAGCTATTCCCTCCCGAACTTACCGAGCGAAATTCAATGGGGTTAGCCAATGAATTTATTTCTATTTTTCCATCAATGGGAGATCCCGTAATTTGCCCTTGAATATCGGCAATTAAAGCAGCCTGATTAGCATAATTAGCACCTAAATTAATCGTTTGACTATTCCCCTGCTCATCATTCAATTCGAAAGAGGCGGGGCTTGCCGCATAATTTAAAAAGGCTGACACTTTATTGCCGGAAAGAGAGCCTCCCAGATCAGCACCTTTACCAATTGTTCCCGAGCTAAAACCAAAATCAGTTAAAAACGAACCTGCCACTGCATCAATTTGTATCGAAGAATCCTTTCCTGCAGTTGTGGAAATGAATTCAATCTGATTGCCACTGCTTCTAGCTTCAATATTGTTAGCGGATAGGGCTGGAGTAGAATTTATCGCAGTCACTACCGCATCTAAGTCTGCATACGCCGCATTCAGCGTCACAGCAACAGGAGCACCATTTTCACCCGTTAAATTAAAGCTCGTGGGTGTGACGCTATAGTCAGCACCAAATTGCATAAACCGATTGCCCTTTATACTGGCTTCAGGCACCTCATACTCATGAGACAAAGCTTTAGATAAAGACTGCAAAGTATCAAACACACTGCGATGATTGCTTTCAACACCATTTACCAAGGTATTGGCCTCCTGACTTACAGAGGCAATATTGGTAAACACATCCGAGCCCAAATCACCGTCAGCAATTCTACGCTCTGGTGCCACGTCCAAGGTGCGCTGATTTATACCGCCCTGATAGACATAAGACTCACTCTGAACATTCCATGCAACTGCCGGAGTTGTTGAAAAATCACCTGAAAATATAAATTCGCCATTTGCATTTTTGGTATTTGAAACACCTACCATCTGATCAAGCATCTGATCAATTTCATATTTAATCGATAGACGGTCATCCGCTGTTAAAGTGGAATTTAATGCTTGTACCGTTAATTCTTTTGCCCTAATCAAGATATTCTCGGCCGTCTCCAAACTGCTTTCTTCTATATCAAGTCGTGACCTGGCCACCTCAATGTTATCCTGATATTGTTTCGTTTTATCGATACTTTCCTGTAAATCTAATATTTTTACCGAGGCTGCAGGCGCATCACTCGGAGCTAATATCTTTAACCCCGAAGAGAGCTGCATTTGCGTTTTGGACATTTTTACCTGATTGGCATTCATCGCGTTAACGCCCAGTTGCTGTGCCCAGGATGTTGAAATCCTCATTATTAATCTCCTAGTTAACTGCGCCAAGCAAAGAATCAAATAAACTTTGACTAACCGAAATTACTTGGGCGGCGGCTTGGTAAGACTGTTGAAACTTGATCAGATTAGCAGCTTCTTCATCCAAATTAACACCCGATATTTTCCCCCATTCTTCTTTCGCACTGTTTAACAAGGTTTCCTGTGCCGCCGATGATATTTTTGCAGACCGTGTTAAGGTACCCACTTCTGAAACGACTAAACCATAAGTATCTTGAAAAGTTGCCGTCCCCCCCAGCATATTCAGACTGTTCTCCAGACCTGCCAGAGCCAAACCATTTCTGTTATCTCCAGGCATTGGTCCGTTAATAGTGTATGTGTCATCGGGTGACTTATTGGTTGCCAGTGCAATTTCCCTAGTATTGGTAATATTATGAGCGATTGCATTTGCCGCTGAATAGGTCGGTCTAATTAAATATGCATCTCCTGCAACAAGCCCAGTTGGTTCTATGCTGATACCTGGCAAGGTATCTGGAGCACTGGCTACCAGCTGCGCAGGTACGCCAGCTGTTGCTGTCAAAGCAATCGCTGTATTATCAGCTACTCGAGTTAGGCTATAGCTCGGACCGGCCCCCACATTCAGCTGATAATCACTGTAATCAATATTAGTAATATTAGTTTTATCAAACATAACTTTAATTGACGACCCTGGGGCATTTGCTGTTCTGGATACCGCCGGAATTTCAGTGCCCCCCATACCTTGTCCCTTAAACATTAACCCGCCCGGCTTGCCATCTAAATCAAAACCATCTTGATGAATGGCATTAAACTCCATTGAGATACTCGCAGCGACACTGCCCAGCCTTTGCTGTGCTGGGTCCAGTATTTCATCTCTAAACCGTAAACTTCCTGCCAGTGCACCACCTGATAGCTCTCGAGTTACTAAACTGATAATGCCAGCATCACCCGATTTAATGCTAATATCCAGCCTTGTAGGGTCAAATTCTGATGGCTGAGTAATCAGTTTATTGGCAATAGTATCCGTTACCAATGACTGCCCTTGACTCATAAAGACATTCACCATGCCTCTGTTGCCTGGCACTACAGAAATATCCATAAGCTCAGCCAATTCATTAAGCACTGCATCCCGTTTATCCAACAGGTCATTAGGCAATTGACTGCCAATAGATTGCCCTTGAGAATTAGAAATTTTTATATTTAAATCCGCAATATCTTGTAGATGAGTGCTAACTTCCGCAACTTGCACATTCATATCGGTATTAATTTCCTTTCTAATCTCCTCGAACCGGTAATTCATAGTGCCAAACCGACTGCTTAAAATTTCCGTTTCAGAAATCAGCACCTGTCTTGCCGGAATGGATGAAGGATCATTATTCGCTTCATTTACTGCATTGAAGAAATTTTTCATAGCCGGAGCCATTCCAACGGTCGGATCAGCCAGAATATTATCAACTTGGGTAGCTAAATGCTCATAATTGCTGATATCGCCATGCGCTGAAGTACTTGAGCGTAACTGAGAAGTAATAAACTGATCATAGCTTCGGGCTATATTATTGATTGATACTCCTGTACCCAAATACCCTGCAGGTGTTTTTTGTGCTGGGGCAGTCCCTAGCTCTACCCGCTGGCGACTGTAACCGTCAGTATTGACATTAGAAATATTATGACTTGTCGTTTCCAACGAGCGCTGGAAAGCCTTAAGTCCTGTTACCGCTGTACCTAATAGACCACCTGCCATTTCTAATTCCCCTTATGACTTGCCTGAAACCAAAATCTGTTTTGATGCCAATGATTCTGCATCAACCTGATCATTAAGATCCTTGCTGTTATATATTTTCATCACTTTATCCGCATAATGAGGGTCTGTTGCATACCCTGCCTGCTGTAACTCAAGCACATACCGTTCCGCTTTTTCTGCCATTTTTATGGCAGTTTTATAGCGCGGATTGGTTTTGATAAAATCAACATAATCATCAAAACTTTCCTGATACGAATTATATGATCTAAAGCCGGCTATTTCTTTCTTGGCAATACCGTCTTTAAATTCCAGAGTTGAAACTTTCTGCTGCTGTCCGTGCCATGATTTATCTGCTTTGATATTAAATAAATTATAACTGCTGCGTCCGTCACTGGACTTTATGACTGACTTCCCCCAGCCCGTTTCTAAAGCTGACTGTGCCAATAAAACATTAGCGTTAACACCCAGTTTTTTTGCTGCCTGTTCGGCATAGGGACGTAATTTATTCACAAAATCAGTCGCTGAATTAATCCTTTGATGATCAAAGCTGCTAACCATTGGTTTAATTGTCACTTCTTCATGGCTATTTTTTGCCGTCCGGCCTATTAAATACCGTCTCTCATAATCAGCTATACCCTGCCCTTTTTCTACTGTGCCAGGCTGATCAGGACTTAATTGTTTTTCAATCATGTCTGCTAAGCCAATGCCTCCTTCACCTGCTAAATGGACTGATATTTGCTGATCATACATATCCCTATAAAAATCACTTTGGCTGCTATCAAAAATTCCTTCTGCCAGCTTTGCCTGACGCATACTTTTTAACATCATCCCAACAAAAACTGATTCAAACTGCTTTGCTACTTCTTTAATCGCATCAGGTGTTTTTTGTTTGGCTTCATTTTTTAATTTAGCCAAGCCTTCAAAATCTGCGTAATTATCAACGCTCTGTACATTTAGCATAGTCTTCACCTAAATAATAATCAGTTCAGCCCTTAACGATCCCGCTGTTTTAAGCGCCTCCAATATTGCCACTAAATCACTTGGCCCTGCACCTACTTTATTGATTGCCTTAACAATTTCATCAAGTGTCACGCCTGGATTAAAAACAAACATATGATTCCCCTGCTCCTCTACTTTAACCTCAGACTGAGCTGTAACCGCTGTACTGCCAGCAGCCAAAGCATTGGGCTGACTGACCTGGTCATTCTCAGTAATGGTAACGGTTAAACTGCCGTGCGATACTGCCGTTGGCTGTACACGCACTTTGCCATTAATAACCACCGTGCCTGAACGTGAATTTACAATCACCCTGGCTGGCGCATCATCAGGCACAAGCGTCATATTTTCAACCAAAGAGGCAAAAGAGACCCTTTGCGACGGATCCAGAGGCGCACTGACTTTTATTGATGTTGCGTCCAAAGCTTTTGCTGTCTCCGGCCCTAAGACCTGATTAATTGCCTCTACCATCCGATTGGCAGTGGTAAAATCTGAATTGTGCAAATTAAACACAAGCGAATTGCCTCTATTAAAAGGACTTGCCACGGCCCGTTCGACCGTCGCACCATTTGGAATACGCCCAACAGAAGGGTTATTGACTGTAATTTTTGAGCCATCCTTTCCTGAGGCGCTTAGCCCTCCTACCACCAAATTTCCCTGAGCAACTGCATAGATTTTACCATCAGCCCCTTTTAACGGACTCATTAGCAATGAACCGCCACGCAGACTTTTTGCATCGCCAATAGAAGAAATCGTAACGTCAATTTTTTGGCCTGGTTTTGCAAAAGCGGGCAAATCCGCATGTAAAACAACAGCGGCAACATTTTTTGATTTCGGGTCAATCCCGGGCGGCAAAGTGAGTCCGAGTCGTGCCAGCATGCTCCGTAAGCTCTGCCCGGTAAATTTGGTTTTATCTCCAGATGAATTTAATCCGACAACTAAACCATAGCCCACTAACTGATTGCTTCGAACACCTGCAATAGAAGCCAGGTCTTTAATGCGTTCTGCATAAACAGCCTGAACACTGACTAACAGCATTAATGTTACCAATAGAGTTTTCATATCACTCTCCTATTAGAAAGGAAATACAGGGCTTAAAAAGAACTTGGAAAACCAGCCCACTTTACTGGAGTCTGCCACCGCGCCATCACCCGTATACATAATGGTTGCATCAGCAATTTTGGTTGAGGAAATGGTATTTGAAGCATCAATATCTACAGGCCTGACAATGCCGGACAATCGGACATATTCACTGCCATCATTTAAAGTAATTCGCTTTTCACCTCGAATTCTCAAATTGCCATTAGGAAATACATTAACCACAGTAACACTGATATCACCATTTAAACTATTGCTCTGATTGGCTTGCCCCTTACCTTTAAAATCATGCTCAGAAGCCAAGGTTGCGCTTAAATCATTGCCAAAAATTATGGAAGGATCTACCCCCATGATATTAGGTGCAGTCACTGAGGTTGAGTTTTTCTTAGAAGCACCTAGATCAGATTTTTTCTTAGCTTTGGTATTTTCAGACAGTATCACTGTCAAAATATCTCCAACCCGTCTAGCGGTATGATCTTCAAACAAACGCATATCGTAGCCTGCCTGGTATATTGCTCCATTAGTCTGCTGTGGCGGACGTAAATCTACGGCCTGCACAGGAGCAAAAGCAGGGTCTCTCTTAGGCAGGGCCTCACACCCCACCAGAACAGAAAGTGATAGACAAATAATAACTTTTTGTACATTCATAAGTCACCGCAACTATAGCTGCTGAGTCACAAAAGACAGCATTTCATCCGTAGTTGAAATGGCTTTTGAATTCATTTCATAGGCACGCTGCGTTTCAATCATGCTAACCAATTCTTCAACCACGTTAACATTTGAAGTTTCCAATGAGCCTTGAAATACTGCCCCAAACTCATCCTCTCCAGGTGTTCCAATAACAGGTGCACCACTGGCCACAGTTTCTGTAAACAAGTTTTCTCCTACAGGGTTTAACCCTGCAGGATTAATAAAATCCGCTAATTGCAATTGGCCAACCTGAACAGAAGCCGCACTGCCAGGCTGCTGAACAGAGACTGTGCCATCACGGCCAATTGAAACACTTAAAGCATCATTGGGAATAGTGACATTAGGTTCTAACAGCATACCTCCAGAGGTAACCATTTGTCCTGTTGAATCAACCTTAAAGGAGCCGTCGCGGGTATAATTAATATCGCCATTTGGCATCAGAATTTGAAAAAAACCTCGTCCATTGACGGCGACATCCAATGAATTATCTGTTTGCTGCATATTGCCCTGTGTATGCAGTTTTTCTGTAGCAACGGTTCTGACACCGGTGCCCAGCTGTAAACCTGTAGGCAATTCGGTATTTTGAGTCGACTGGGCGCCTGCCTGTCGAACATTCTGATAAATAAGGTCTTCAAAAATCGCTCTGGATTTTTTATACCCTGTAGTATTGACGTTTGCCAAGTTATTGGCAATAACCGCCATTCTTGTCTGTTGGGCGTCTAAACCTGTTTTAGCAACCCATAGTGCACGTTCTGTCATGTTATTCTCCTAGTGACAATTTATTGCCTCACCAAGAGATAAAGCATTAACTATGCCATTTGCATCAGTTTAGCGCTGACACCTGAATTATCATCGGCGTTTTTCATTACTTTGGTCTGCAGTTCAAAGTTTCGAGCCAATTCAATCATTTCAACCATCGCTGAAACTGCATTGACATTAGATCCTTCTAGCGCACCTTGAACCATGCTGATATTGGCATCGGCTCCTGGCACACTGCCATCTTTAGTATGCATAAGACCATCGCCCAGCTTTTCTAAATTTTTCAACTCAGGCTTTACCATTTTAATTCTATCTACAACAACTGAGTCACTGGCATTGCCACCGATAGGCACAATGCTAATCGTACCATCCGACCCAATAGTTATTTTTTCTGCTGGCGGCAAGGTAATGGGGCCGTCATTGCCATAAATAGCACTGTCGCTACCAGTTAACAGCCTTCCTTCAGGTGTTATTTTTAAATTGCCCGCCCGTGTATAAGCCTCATTGCCATTTTCTCCTTCAACAACAAACCAGCCCTCGCCTTTAATAGCAACATCCAGTTCATTGCCTGTGGTCTGGATTGACCCCATACTCATATCTGAACCAGGCCTTTCTGCCATAGCATAAACACGCGTAGGGTACCCTGGCCCAAAGACAGGCATAGATCTAAATTGCTCTAAATCTGATTTAAACCCCGTAGTCTGGGCATTCGCCAAATTATTGGCATTTGAGGCTTGAGCCAGCAATGTTTGCTTGGCACCACTCATTGCGATAAATAAACTGCGGTCCATAGTAGTTTCCTATTTTTAGAAAGTAAGCTCTTAGGCAATTGGAAATAAAAACCCACCCACCTTGCCTAGTTTATACCAGCGTAGCTAAAGTCCCACTTCCGGTAAAATATTATGCGTTCAGAATAGTTTGAATAATGGTTTTTTCAGTGGTAATAGTTTGTGCATTTGCCTGGTAGGCTTGCTGGGCAATAATCAAATGTACAAGCTGTGTCGATATATCGACATTAGAGCTTTCTAAAGCACCTGACTGAATGACTCCAAAACTTCCTGTACCTGGCTGCCCGGGCACAGATTGACCCGATGCATTACTTTCGCCCCAGGTGGTATCTCCCTTTTTAGTCAATCCTTGAGGATTCGCAAACCGTGTCAATGCCACCTTGCCTAAAATTTCTGATCCGCCATTGCTGAACCTAGAGGAAACAACCCCTTTATCATCAATATCTATACCAATAAGATTTCCTGCTGGCAAGCCATCCTGTGATAAATCCTGTACAGAAAAGTTAGTACTAAATTGCGTGGTTCCGCCAAAATCAAAGGTAAAATCTAAATTAGCAACATTAAGAGAAGGATCCACATTGGCTAAATTAATACCATTAAAATTCTTTTTTGCGGGATCTGTAGTTAATTTTCCTGCACTATCAAAATTTAGAGTGATAGGGTCATGTCTTGTCGCACCCGCATCAGCTTTTGTTCCATTCTCATTAAAAGGAACTCCATCAATAAAAAAGTAAGATAGCCATTGGTTTGAAGCGGCATCATCCGTCACATAATACATGGATGCTATATGTGAATTTCCCTGTGAATCAAAAATAGAAACGGAAGAAGTATGGTTATATGTTCTTGAGTCGGTAGGATCAACAGGAACAGTGGTATCACCTGGTACTTGTGCAGTATAGTTGGGCGGTTTAATCTCTGTTGCATCAAGATTAACTGCCGTTTCAATTTTTGAGGTTGCAACAGGAGCCCCCTGAGCGGCATTTATTTTCAGTGGCTTAAAAACCCCCTCGCTAAAACCTTCCTCTACCGTCGTTCCATTGGGCGAAAAGGCCATTAAAAAGTTACCTTGATTATTTGTTACAAAGCCATCTTTATCTAGCTTAAACTCACCTGCACGCGTATAAAGTGAAGGCGAACTTGCTGCAGGATCTGTAGACATAGAGAAAAAGCCCTGCCCACTGATTGCCAGATCCAGGTTATTATCAGTAAAATTCAAATTGCCCTGAGAAAATTGCTGTGCAACATTGGTTACCCTAACACCAGCACCCGCCTGAGTTTTTGATACTCCCGTCACACTGGCAGCATAAACATCGGCAAATTCAGTTCTCGACTCTTTAAACCCTGTCGTATTCGCATTGGCAATATTATTGCCCGTTACCGCCAAATCTTTTGAGGCGGCATTTAGACCGCTTAATGCTGTTGAAAAGCCCATAATTATTCTCCTAAAAACTTAAAATATTTTCTTAACATCGTTAAGGCTAACCTGTCCCAGTCCTGATAACGCCAGGGTTATCTCCTCATTTTTTTTACCTAATGAGACACTTTCAACATCTGCACTCACATAAGTCTGCAATGCAGTATTTTTTCCATCAATTTTGGCTTCAGCCGTAATTTTATATACACCTGGGTCAACATAGGTTCCATCATCTAATAAACCATCCCAATTGAAACTTACATTTCCGGCATCTTGCCTGCCTAACTCCAGTGTTTTCACTTTTGTTCCACTAGAATCAAGAAAACTCACTTTTAAATTATCTGTACCATCGGTTAGCACTGCCTCTCCTGATAAAGGTTTAGTCAAAGACATAATTCCCTCTTCAGCTGGCACCATAACAGACTTGCCCACTAAGGAGGCTGCCTGCAGTGCCTGCCCAGAACTTACCGATGTTGAAAAATCAGCAAAAGATTTATTCAAATCACCAATCCCTTCAACCGTACTGAACTGGGCCATTTGCGCCAGAAAATCACCATTTTCCATTGGCTTATTTGGATCTTGATGAGTTAATTGCGTAGTCATCAATTTTAAAAACTGCTCCTGACCCAATTCCTGTTTTTTTACTTCTTTCTTATCCGCTGTGGTCGAAAGACCAAGGTTCTGAAAGGATTCAATTGCACTAATAGCCATTGCTTATCTCCTATTGCCCCATTTTTAATGTCTGTAACATCAATTGTTTGGCGGTATTTAAAACTTCTACATTATTTTGGTATGAGCGTGATGCGGACATCATATTGGCCATTTCTTCAACCGTATTTACATTTGGCTTAAAGATATAGCCATTAGCATCCGCCATTGGGTGATGCGGTGCATACTCCATTATCGCAGGTGCCTGACTTTCCACTACGCCTGCAACATTTACTTTACTAGCAGCATTCTGCCTATCCATCAGGTTATTAAGCTCTGCCCGAAACACAGGCTGTCTAGATTTATAAACTTCATCGATACTGCTGCTGACGCTGTTAGCATTGGATATATTGCTGGCAACCAGATTCAATCTTAGCGACTGTGCATTCATCCCACTGCCGGCAATATCAAAAATATTCATGGATGGCATAATTATTCCCCTCTAATTGCGGACATCAGTCCGGAAAAGCGACCATTAATAAAACGCAAACTGGCCTGGTATTGCACAGCATTTTCAGAATATTTAGCCTGTTCAATATGAGATTCAACCGTATTGCCATCTAATGAAGCCTGATTTGGGTTCCGAAACATCATTGTAGCCCCCAACAAATGGTCATTGGGTGAAAGATGTCCACCTTGTGTACGTTCCAAAGAACTATTATTAACCATTGATTTTTTTAGCACTGCCTGAAAATCCAAATCTCGCGCCTTATACCCCGGTGTATCCGCATTAGCCATATTAGATGCAAGTACTTCACTGCGCTTTTCACGCAAAGCCAAAGCTTGGGGATGAATGCCTAATGCACTGTTAAAATTAATCGCCATAATTGCCACCTCATTTCTTGTTACAAAACAAGTAGCACAGCTTATGCCATAGGCAATAAAACATTTAAAATCATAATGATATAAAAATATTTTTTTTAACATTCTTGCAACTGCTTCCAAATAAACCGAGTCTCAAGCAATCATAGAGAACAGACCATCATCCTGTAGAAAGAAGGATTGATAAAATGCCCTAAAAAACACATAACCACCTGTTTATACTTAAATTATTTATAAACTACTTAACAGCCGTAAAAAAACAGTAGTTTTAAGATTAAATGATAGGTGGCAATAATTAGCCGTACATTAAAAAATTAAAGGAAGGGATCGTCAATAAACTGACAGAAAGCAGAATAGCAGGATGAAGGAATTTCTGATTTATATAAAATGAAAAAATTGAATGCGGAGAGATAACGTTTTTCCGGCTTAAGAAACCTTCTTGAAATATCGGACTCCTCCGCTACGAACAGGCTCCAGTCCCTTAATAGCAACAGGCATGGCTTCAGTACTGCTAAGAAATATGTACCCCCCCGGCTCTAATGAATTAACCATTCTAGAAAGAATGTCTCTTTTAACATCATCAGAAAAATAAATTAAAACATTTCGGCAAAAAATGATATCAAAATGTCCAAGTACAGAAAAAGGTTTAAGCAGATTAAAGGGCTGAAACCTTACCTTACCAGCTATTGTTGGATTAAGTTTGTAACCCTCATGGATTTTCTGAAAAAAACGGCTTTTAGTCTGCGCATCCAGGCCGCGGGATAGGGCAAGTTCCGAATAAACAGCGGCTTTAGCTTCTGCTAAAACTGTTTCAGAAATATCAGTACCAATAATTTGCACATTGCGCGTCTTCCCTATTTTTTTGTTCGCATCTTCTGCGCACATACTAATAGTATAAGGCTCCTGTCCAGAAGAACATGCAGCTGACCAGACTTTAACAGTCCCAGCTTTTCTTTCAAAAATCTCCGGAAATATTTTTTCCTTTAACTCATGAAACTGCATATCGTCACGAAACCAAAAGGTTTCGTTAGTCGTCATTGCATCAACAACTGCAGTCTTCAGCCTCAAACTCATAGGCCCGGTCATCTGTATATTATTTACCAATTCAGAAAATGAAGAAAAATCAAATATAGATAGCAAGCCCGCCAGTCTATTTTTAACCAGATACTGCTTATTATCTCCCAGCACTATGCCACAATGCTGACTCAAAAAGTTCTGAATTATTTTAAAGTCGCTTGTCGTCATCAAAAACTATTGATCAATTAGAAATTATTATGTTAGACATCATTTTTCTGATGAAACTCCTTCAACTGTTCCTGAATAGTCTTGACTAAAGTATCCGGATCAAATTTTGCCAAAAATTTATTTGCACCGACCTTTTCCACCATGCTGGTATTGAAAACGCCACTCAAGGAGGTATGAAGGATCAGAAAAACATCTTTCATTTCAGCATGGCTTTTAATTTTAGTTGCCAAGGTATAGCCATCCATTCTGGGCATTTCTACATCAGAAATAATCATAGAATAATGTTTAGCAATATTAATGCCCTCATCAGCCAATTGAGACAAATGCTCCCAGGCTTCCAAACCATCTTTTAAAGTCATACATTCAATGCCAACCTGAGTGCAAACACGCTTAACCTGGTTTCTGGCGACACTGGAATCATCTACAATCAAAACACGGTCGCCTGAGCCAGAAACGTCTTGGTCGATCATTTCTTCAGAGGCCGATTCTTGCCCCCCTATCACCTCCTTCATCACCTTTTCAACATCAATCACTTCAATTAGTTCTTTGTCAAATTCTGTGACTGCCGTCAAATAGCTTTCTTTTCCCGCGCCACTCGGCGGTGCATTCACTTGATCCCAGCCTATATTGATAATCCTATCTACGGCACCCACTAAAAAACCCTGTATTGTCCGGTTATATTCAGTGACGATCACGTAACTTTCTAACCCTCTGTCCAATGCACGCATACCAATTGCCATGGAAAGATCCAAAACAGGAATTGTTTTGCCACGCAAATGAGCCACACCACATATTACTGAATGTGCTTTGGGAATCTGAGTTAAAGAAGGGCATTGGATAACCTCCTGAACTTTAAAAACATTAATGCCAAACCGCTGTCGCCCAGCCAATTTAAACAATAAAAGTTCAAACCTATTATGCCCGGCCAACTTAGTTCTCTGGTCAACCCCCTCTAAAATACTGGCCATCATTATCCTCTTAAATATAGTTATTTTTTAAGTATAGTAACTTTCTAAAACTTTACTTAAAACATTACCCTCTTATTTTTACACCTACTGGCACACTTTATGTATGTAAACAAATAAAGCTTTAAACGCGACATAACTTTGACGGTATATTATGAAAAAAATTACTTTTATTTGCTGCTGGCTATTACTGTTAACTAGCTATATATCGCCAGTTAATGCCTCACAATTTCAGACCATCGATTCAATTCAGGAGGCAACACGAGAATTCATAGCGTCTAGCCTACCCGCTTCCACAGATTATAATTTGACCCTCGGAAAGATTGATAGCCGACTGAAACTTCCGCTTTGCGGTATTCCTCTCGAAATATACAGCTCAAAAGACGTACTTAAGGCTGGGCGAAATTCCATTGGCGTAAAATGTAAAAGTCAAAAAAAATGGACAATTTACACTTCAGTCATTATAGATATTTTTAAAGAAGTCATTGTTTTATCTCAGCCCATCAAACGCGGAGAAATATATACCAAAGACATCTTGCAACTGCAAAAAAAAGAGGTATCTAAATTGCGCTCGGGTTTTTTCACTGACCCCCAAAAAATTATTAACAAGCAAGCTTCCCGAAATTTAAACCTTGGTGCAGTAGTTACTCTACTGAATGTCAAAGAACCGAAATTAGTTAAACGAGGAGAAAAGGTATCCATTAAAATAAGCAGCCCAAACCTTGAGATAAGTGTTGCAGGCATTGCTATGATGGATGGTATAAAAAATCAAAATATTAGAGTGAAAAACATTAAATCAAAACAGATTGTACAGGCAACAGTGGCAAAACAAGGCCAAGTTGTAGTCAGCTTTTAATAGCTATAAAATAAACCTAAAAAAATATTAAAGTAATCAGCAAAACTGCCGATAACAGTTTTAGATTAATATAAATAGGAAACAATCATGGCTATTCAATCATTATCTGGCAAAACCAATGCTCCTGTTTTACCTTCAAAGTCAGCACCTACTGGCAAGGTAAATAGCACAGAGCCTAAGATTGCCGAAAAAACCTCAGACAGTGTTGCGATTACCTCTGTTGCGAAAGAAATAACCAAAGCGTTTGAATCATCAACAGCCACGCCCGGGATTAATGAGGAGCGTGTTCAGGCAGTAAAAAAAGCATTAGCAGATGGAAACTACCCTATTGATGCTGAAAAAATTGCTTCAAAAATGATTCAGATGGAACAGGAACAATTTAACAATAGCAGATAACATTATGATCAATAAAACACACCCCATTACAGAAAAGCTTCTTACAAATGGTCTAGACCTAAGCCAAAAACTGCTTAATTTGCTAACTTCAGAAGCAGAGAGCTTAAGGCAACATGCTGACTCGAAAACCATTTCGGACATTGCATCCAGCAAGAAAGAAACGGTCTCTCAGCTAGATCAGTTTTCAAGGCAGATGACGCAAGTGCTCGCGACCGAAAAGCTAGAAATGTCCCCTAGCGGCATTGACGAATACTTTAAAAAAGCTGAAACAGTCAATCTAAATACTTCCAGATCAACCAGCCTATGGCAAGAAATAATCTCTGTTTCCAAACAGTGTAAACTGCTTAACGAGAAAAATGGCGCTAGCATTAACTTATTAGCTCAGCACACCCACCGCTCATTACAGCTTCTCAAAGGCAAATCCCAACAGGCCACAACATACGGGCGTGATGGCTCAACTTATAGCGACCGGCTTTCTAACACTCTAGTTTCGGTGTAAACTACTGCCAATAATTTTCTTAACTCACTCAAGTCACCCTTGACAGCAGTGATTATATTAAAGAGAACACCACGCATGCTAGGGACGTTAAAAGGTTTTTTCGGCAAAAAAGAAAACATAACAGCCTCAGATTCTGAAACTTATGAGCCAAAACCCAGTTCAAACCCCAATTTTTTGACAGATCCAAAAAAAATCAGATGCCTTCTTAAAAATATTGAGGAAGCCGCGCCTATCTGCACTATTACTATTGAGGGAACAAATGACTCATTCAGCACATCAATCCTAGATGTTCAGCTAGAAAACAATCAAATTATCCTTGATGAACTGTCTCCATCACATGGCAATGAACTTGTAATCAGCAAAAAGGCATTCAAGCTTTCAACTATCTACAATGGCATTCATTTAGCCTTCAAGGTTAATAATATTGAAACGGGACGTTCCCGTGAAATTGTCTATTATAAAGTGGCCATACCCAACAGAATATATTATCCTCAGCGCAGATCATCGCCCCGCATTCAAATAACAGTACTCCACATTCCTTTTTCTGGCATTTCCGAAAGAACAAAAGCAACCGTGGGAGGATCTATTTTTGACATATCAAGAAAAGGTCTAAGCCTAGGCATTTCTCTCACTAACAATATTGCCCGACTGCAGCGCGGAGACACATTAAAAAATTGTCGCATCTCCTTTGAAGGCCAGATGATAAGCTTTGATCTTTCCGTCCGATTTGTAAAAACCTCAAACATAAGTACTGCAAGAACAATAATTGGCGGATATTTTGAAAACCTCTCCTCAAAAAGCAGGAATAAACTTGAACGCTTTGTTGCCACATTAGAGCGAGAAGAAATCAGAAATCGGAGAGAATAAAGCCGTCACAATATGATAGAATGAAAAGCCAGCTGTCCCGATAGCTCAGCTGGATAGAGCGGCCCCCTCCTAAGGGGCAGGCCGGGGGTTCGACTCCCTCTCGGGACGCCATTTCTGCACCACAAAACCTTTCCATAGCCCATTATCCTAAAAAAATCAGCTGAATATAGAGCTATAATCCCAAACACCTATCACCTGAGCCGAGCCATGGTATTACCTCCAAAAACCACGCACCCGGTGGGTGACAAAGAAATCGCCTTTCCCAAGCGATAAATTAGCGTACTGGTTGCCGTACATTTGATGGAAAAATTCATATTGAGCGCCCCCCAGGCTCAGGTGACCCCGCTGGGACAGCTTCCCTTTATCATTCAGTTTTTAAAAATGGGGCACCTATTCCAGCAGTGGGTTGACGGATGCCCCTTGCACTACACCAGCAACAATGTCCCCGGGAAAGTTGACGTATTAGGCTCATTCCTGCTGTCGATTCTGTCAGGGCACACACGCTATGCCCATATTATCAGCCTGATGACAGACAGAGTCAATGCCAGCCTGCGGTGGTTTTCAATATAGTTATCGCCTAAAGCTTTAAAATTATGCAGCCTCTTTTCTTTCCTTTTTGTTTTTTCCATTATCTGGATTTAATCTCACTTCCCTGATCTCATCCCAATCCCTTATTTCGCGACTACAGAACAGCGCCTGCCACACCGAAAACCAATGGAATGGTTGAGCATGTTAACGGAACAATAAAAGATGCCTCAATTAAGGTCTTAATGTATAAAGACAAGGCCGACACAAAGCTGATTTAAATAAGCTCTTGGTGTATTACAACCTTAATCGAAGGCATGGTAGCTTAAAAAGAGACGCAAGGTTAGAACGCCCTTTGAAGCTGTCGAATATTGGTATAGAATGAATCCGGATATTTTTATAAAATCACCTGATATGTTTCGAGCTGATCTTTTAAAAAATCATGGCATAACGTCGTGAAACCTGACTCAACTGATTTTTTTAGGCTTGTCCTGAAAAAGTCATTTGTTCACGGCTTCTGGCACAATCTATTAGCTTTATAGTACTTTAAAACCAATAGCTTGCTCTGTAATTCTGAGTTCAACTGACCTTTTTAGGTTTAAGCCTATACGGCTTTAAAAACTATAACTCTTGAATAACTTACATATTAAGGAATATTATAATGAAAAAAAAATCCGCACTATTCTTTACACTACTTTTTAGCTTTGCCAGCAGTTCAGTTTTAGCTCGCAATGATGTATCTGATTTTTCTATTGCAGATGTTATGTCTCAGGAACAGGCTAAAGAAGCTTTGGGAAATGATGTTCGCTTTTATTTTGGCAATCAAAGACACGGAAAAATATTGAAAAGCTGGGGAGAAGTCAGCACCAATAAAAAAACAAATGCATTTTTAAAGTCCGACCAGGAAGCCTGTACCCGAGCGTTTCTATCTGCGCTGATTACACTTAAAAAACGTACTTTAAAAGAAGGTGGAAATGCCGTTATCAAAATCAAATCCAATTACAACCGCAAAGTAACCAATAGCAGTACTACTTTTCAATGTGGAGCGGGGAATATAGTGGCCGGTGTTGCTTTACTTGGGACAGTTGTAAAAATTCGATAAAACCCAAACAAAAAAGGGTTCGCTGTCTGCTGACAACGAACCCTTCTTATCAGGAACAGCTTTAAAAAGCCATTCCGAATAGCAATTAACGTTTTGAGTACTGAGGACGTTTTCTCGCCTTGTGCAAACCGACTTTTTTACGCTCTACAACTCGTGCATCACGAGTGACATAACCTGCAACTCTTAGCGAAGGACGCAACTCCTCATCAAAATCCATTAATGCTCTTGTTACACCATGGCGAATCGCTCCGGCCTGACCAGATGGTCCACCGCCTTTAACAATGACATTAAAATCGAAATCTTCTACTTTTTCCAGAAGCTCTAATGGCTGTTTTGCCACCATTTGGTCTGTTCTGCGACCAAAGTACTCTTCTATCGTTTTACTATTGATGGTAAATTTTCCAGTACCAGTGACTGCGTAAACGCGTGCTATTGCACTTTTACGACGACCTGTTCCATAATATTGAGCTGCCATAATCTATCCTATAATTCCAAAGCTTTAGGCTGTTGTGCTTGATGATCGTGAGTTGGTCCTGCATAGACTTTCAATTTCTTGAACATTGCTCGGCCCAATGGGTTTTTAGGCAACATGCCTTCAACCGCCTTATTAATAATACGATCAGGGAAAGTCTTTCTTAGCTTACCCAAGCTAACAGACTTCAAGCTACCCACATACCCTGTATGGTGGTGGTATATCTTGTCATTTTCTTTATTGCCTGTCACACCGATTTTTTCTGCGTTAACTACAATAATATAGTCGCCAGTATCAACATGTGGCGTATATTCTGGTTTATGTTTACCGCGAAGACGTCGTGCAATTTCAGTAGCAAGGCGACCTAATGTCTGTCCTTCTGCATCAATGACGTACCAATCGCGCTTAACTTCTGCTGGCTTTGCACTAAATGTTTTCATCTTTTACTTAGTAATTCGTTAAGGCTTGTATATAAGAGCGAGAATTCTACTCGAAACCCCACCATTTTTCAAGTTTATTTATAGCTTTATATTTAAAGCATGTAATTTTCGGTACAAATGAGTTCTTTCCATGCCGATTGCTGCCGCCAACTTGGCCACACTGCCCCCATTCTTTTCAAAATGATATTCCAAATAGCATTTCTCAAAATGTTCTCTTGCCTCCTTTAACGGCAAATTAAAGAACTCTGGGATAGACGAATTAAATATGGGATCATCGGCAATAGAGCCCAATGCCGATTTCACTTCATCTAGCTCGATATCTTCGCCTGCACCTAAGATCATTAATCTCTGCACCAGACTTCTTAACTCTCTGACGTTGCCTGGCCAGCTATAATTACGTAAATAATTTTGCGATGCCATGGAAAACTTTCTAAAAGGCAGCTTTTCTATATTGACAAAATAGTCCACATAATAGCTTAGCAAACCAGGAACATCTTCTCCATGCTCTCTCAGCGAGCTGATATCAAGCGCCACTTCATTCAATAAAAAATATAAATCCTGTCGAAAGCGTCCTGAGTTAACCTCTTCATCCAAGGCAATTCTCGTTGAAGCAACAACTTGAACATCTACACGGACCGATTCGCTGCCACCCACTCTTAAGAAAGAACTCGACTCCAGGGCACTCAGCAGCCTTGCCTGAGTTTCCAGGTCCATTCCAGCAATTTCACCTAAGAATAGAGTACCGCCATGAGCCTGTTCCAACAGACCCAGATAGATTTTTCCATCTTCCTCTTTGCCAAAAAACTCTACCGATGAATTCTCTGGAGAAATACTGCCTACCGCCACATCGACAAATGGCCCTTCCCGCCGGACCATATGGTCATGGAAGTAGCGCGCAAATAATTCCTTGCCTACCCCCGCCTCACCGACAAGCAACAGCTTTGCATTATGCTGAGCCAAGCGCTTTAACTGTTCTTTTGTACGCTCTATCACTGCACTCTTACCGACCGGTTCCACATCAAACATTAACTGCTGCTTAAGCCCTGCATTTTCCTGTTGCAATTGACTGGTTTCCAGTGCCCGCTCAACAGTCAGCAATAATTTTGCCAGCGACAGCGGCTTTTCTAAAAAGTCATAAGCACCCAGCCTTGTTGCTTCCACCGCTGATTCTACCGACCCATGCCCTGACATCATAATAACAGGACAAAGTGCTTCGTCTTCTGCCACCCACTCCTTAAGCAAAGTAATCCCATCAGTATCCGGCATCCAGATATCCAATAAAATCAGTTGCGGTTTACGCCGCTTCTTTTTATTTCTTGCTGAAGCGGCGTCTTCTGCCATTTCAACCTGATAGCCTTCATCCTCAAGAATTTCTGACACTAACCGCCTAATATCAGGCTCATCATCAACAACTAATATATAAGGTAATTCTGTCTTCAATGCTTTTTCCTAAAGTATTTAAATTAAGTTGCAGTGGGCAGCTGGATAATAAAACCAGCTCCTTCATTATATGCTGTATCTACCCAAATTACGCCACCATGTTCTTCAATAATTTTCTTTACGATGGGCAGCCCTAATCCCGTCCCTTTTACTTTTGTTGTCACATATGGCTCAAACACGGTTTCCAGCTGGCTCTCATTAAGACCGCAGCCATTATCGTAAATAGCAAATTCGGCATACTCAGCATTATTTCGCTTAACCTTATTCAGCTTTATTTCAATCTGTCCTTTGCCATCCATTGCCTCCTGCGCATTTTTAATTAAATTATGCAACACTTGACGAATACTAACAGGATCAGCTTCTATTACAATATTTTCAGCATTAAATACTGTAATTATTCTTATTTCTGTCTGCAATATATATAAAGCTAAAACCTCATTGATCAATAGATTTAGGTTAATCAGTTCCACCTGTCTTTTGCTGGGCCGGGCATATTCTGAAAAATCATCCACCATTGATTTCATTGCTTCTACCTGCTGCACAATTGTTTGAGTAGAACGCTGCAAAATTCTGGCTGATGCTTCAGACAGCTCTGAAGCCAATTTATGCTGCAATCTTTCGGCCGACAATTGAATGGGGGTCAAAGGGTTTTTTATCTCATGCGCCAATCGTTTAGCCACTTCCCCCCAGGCAGCGTCTTTTTGTGCCTGCATTAAATCCGTAACATCATCAAAAACTACAATCGTCCCTACCCGTTCGCCTGATGGCGAAAACAGAGGCGTTCCGCGACAAAGTAGCTCCTGCCTGCCATTAGGCCCTAAAAAGGTAAAACGCTGCTGCCATATATCCTCTGCCTGCTCCAGCAGTTTCTGAATAGACTCCCACAGCTGGGTTAATTCAGGATGCAAGACAATGACATCCAGTAAAGTCTGGCCAACAAAGTGGCTCACGGGTATATGCAATATTCTATAGGCCGCCTGATTGGCCGTTCTTATTTTATAAGATGCGCCAAAGCTAATAACACCTGCAGTTAAATTAGACAGCACCGTTTCCAGATAGGCCCGCTGATTTTCAACTTCTATACTGGCTGCTTTTATTTCATCCTGTGACCGTGCTATACGCTGGGTCATATTATTGAAGGACTCAACCAAAAAACCTAAATCATCTTGCCTAATAACTGGCAATTGTCGCTGATAATTCCCACTGGCAACCGCTTGAGTCCCTCTAACCAATTCCTTTACTGGTGAAACAATATGCCGAATACTGACAAAAGCAACCCAGATGGCAGCCAGCAGACTTAACAATAAAACGAGTGACAGCATTAATAGAAAACTGCTTTTTAACGAATTTCTTAAAAAGGTCATTTCCTGATAGCGCACAAAAGCAAAATCAATTGAATCAGTTAAATCTGCAATACGGACAGGGACAGGAAATAAAACTTGCAGATAACGAGGCTCGTCATCATGTACAGGAACAATAATCTGAATCAGCAACTCACCTTCATCCATTTGCTTAAAGGCGACATACTCCTGATTTCGTCTTACATGCAGCCAAACATGCTCTCTCGGCAACAGAGGCAATATATCTTTTGGGTCTGAACTGTTTGATGCTATTACTCGGCCCTGACGAGAAAAAAGCGCTATTTCAGTTGCGCCTGTACTTTCTCGAAGTTCGTCCATTTCCAGTGCTATCAAGGTCTGAGACTTTCCCGTCACTTGTTTAGCCAATTTTCGCGCCTGCTTTAAATGCAACCGCTTTCTCTGGTCCAAAGATTCAGCCCCCAGTTCCAGAGCATCTTCCATTGCTTTATCTATTTCCACATTAAACCAGCTATCTATCCCCTGATTTAAAAACTGCACAGAAAAATAAAACACAATGGCGGCCGGAGCAATCGAAAGCAATACAAACAGCGAAACCATTCGGGTTGTTAGCCTGGAACCAGCTTCTCCCTTTTTTAACGCCTTAGCCAGAGAATAGACATTAATCCCGATCAAAACGAATAAAACAACAGACCCCAGACTATTGCCAATTAACAGCCAAGAGTAGATGTCACTTAGTTCTGATGACTCCTGGGTAGTTGCCGTACTCATCAGCTGTAACGACAGAAGAATCAATCCAAACAAGATAACAATGGACAGACTTACCGGGAATTTTACTTTGCTAACGGCCATACTGCCCAGCGACCTGACAGCGCCCATTGCGAATCAAAATATGAGAATGGGCGGATTGGAACAGGCAATGCCTCATGCTGAAATATTACTTTTATAGCAACAAAACAATGCTGATCAGACTTTATAAAATGCTTTTCTATAATTGATAGTCTGCGAATTTTAGAAATATAGTCCAGCGCGCCGGCCAAGGTAGAAAATATGTTTTTTTCTCCATTGTTTAAACTTTTAACGCTATATAAATTTAATAAGGCATGATTCTGAATCTGATAGCCCAATGATATCTCCTGCAACGTACTATTCCATAAAACACCTTCCCTCTCAACCTTTATTACCACCCTCCAGGCTAAAGAAATTCCTTTTTGCAAAGCCTCTCTGGCTACTGGACTTAGTTTAAAGTCTATATCAGCATTTAATTCATAGCCATCAGCAACTAACTCGGTCTTAACATTTCTAACAACAGCTGAAAACTCACTGGCCCAAACAGATTCAGCAATAAAACAATAAAAAAAAAGATAAAGGGCAAGTTTCACCGTTTAATCAATTTAGCATAATAAAAGCCATCCATCCCCTGATCACCTGTCAAGATTTGCCGTCCAAAATGTCTTTTCACCCCCCAGCCAGCATTGATAACAACTTCTTCCGCATTAGCATGGCTATTTAAAAAACATTCAATTTGCTGTTCATTTTCCTGTTTTAAAATGGAACAGGTAGCATACAGCAAGACTCCTTCTGGCATTAACAGATCCCAAGCTAATGTTAAAATTTTCTGCTGAATGGCTTGCAGCTCTTCAATATCAGCCTCTCTGCGTAATATTTTTATATCAGGATGCCGCCTAATTACCCCCAACGCAGAGCAGGGCGCATCAACCAGAATCCGGTCAAACATTTGTTCCTGCACCCATTCGCCCGGTTTTGTGGCATCACCAGCCATTATATTCGCCTTAAGCTTAAGCCTCTGCATATTTTCTCTTACCCGGCCTAACCGATCTTCATCAATATCAACCGCCAGCATAGAAATAGACTTGGTTTGCCTTTCGAGAATCGCCGCCGTTTTGCCACCTGGCGCAGCACAGAGATCAAGCACCGATTGACCAGCCTGTACATCAAGCAATTCCGCTGCCAATTGAGCAGCAGTATCTTGTACAGAAACCATTCCATCATTAAAGCCAGGAAGTTTTTCAACCGCTACAGGCTGATCTAAAACAAGTGCTGACGCACAAAAAGAAATCGTTTTGGCAGAAATTGAATGCTTAGCCAGCAAATCAACATAATCCTGCTGATTGCTTTGCCTTAAATTAACCCGTAGCGTCATTGGGGGTTGCTTATTATTCTCTGACAGCAGGCATTGCGTCTGTTCTGGCCAGTCATTTTTTATTATATTGATTAGCCATTCCGGGTGAGAATTTCCAGCTACATCGTCTTTGTCCGCCTTTTGCTCAAAACTCTGCTGTTCACGCATATATTGTCTAAGCACACCGTTAATCAAAGATTTGGCCCAGCTCTTCTTATTAGCTGCAGACACAGTTTCTGACACAGCGGCATGCGATTTAACCCGCATATATTGCAACTGATAAAGCCCTATCAGCAGTAGCATTGTTATATCCGTGTCTTTTTTTCTCAGCGGTTTGCTAAGCAGTTGCCGCAAGATAAAATCCAGCCGATGATAATGGCGCACCACGCCATAACATAAGGCTTGGATAAATGCCCTGTCCCTGCTATTTTCAATCGACTCAAGAATACCGTCTAAAGCCACGGTCAAAGACTGCCCATCCTTAACAACCTTTGACAGCACAGTGGCAGCCGACTTTCTTAAACTCATCCTAGTCTAATGCCATCAACATCATGGGAGTTCAAAAAAGCCTGAATATCAATTCTTTTTCTACCTGGCAACTGTATTTCTAATAAATCAATAATTCCATCGCCCGTTCCTACGCTCATTCTCTTGTCTTGCTGCCTAACGGTTCCAACTGCCAACCTATCTTCACTCTTACTAATCGCGGCCCGCCAGATACGTAAAATCTTCCCGTGAAAAAATGTCTGTGCAACAGGCCAGCCATTAAGCCCCCTGATTTTTCGATCCAGCTCTGCAGCAGATAGGTTCCAGTCTAGCAAAGCCTCATTTTTTTCTACTTTAGAGGCATAAGTTACTAAGGACTCATCTTGCTTCTCAGCATTCAAAGCTCCCAGCTCCATCTGTGCCAGCACCTTCTGCAAGCCAATCGCGCCTAACTCAGCAAGCTTGTCATGCAAGTCACTGCTTGTATTAGTGCCTTTAATCGGACACTCTTCTTTGTGCAGCATATCACCGGCATCCAATTTTTTTATCACTTGCATAATGGTAACGCCAGTCTTTTCATCACCAGCCATAATTGCCCGATGAATGGGTGCAGCACCTCGCCATCTTGGCAATAGAGAGCCATGAATATTTATGCAGCCGTACTTTGGTGCATGCAATACCGCCTGAGGCAAAAGAAGACCGTAGGCAACAACAATCATCAGATCTGCATTTAAAGATGTTAGCTGCTCTATATCTTCTTCCGTTTTCAGGGTTTCTGGCTGAAATACGGGAATACCCGCCTCTAATGCGAGTTTTTTAATTGGGCTAGGGGTTAATTTTCGTCCCCGTCCAGAAGGTCGGTCAGGCTGTGTATAAACAGCACACAGTTCATGTTCAGAATCAATTAGCATTTGCAAAGCTGGAATAGCAAAATCAGGCGTTCCTGAAAAGATAATTTTCATTTTTTCTTGCCCTGCTGCTTATGGATTTTTTCCAGCTTTGATTTTATTCGCCGCCTTTTTAAAGGCGATAGGTAATCCACAAACAGTTTTCCATCTAGGTGATCAATTTCATGCTGAATACAGACAGCTAATAGCTCACCCGCTTCCATTTCAAAAGGCTTGCCATGTTTATCCCGCGCCTTTAACTTAATATGTTCTGCCCGTGTGACCAGTTCAAAAAAGCCCGGAACAGATAGACAGCCTTCCTCGGACTCTTCAACCCCGTCTTTTTCAAGAATTTCTGGATTTATTAGACATAAAGGCGAATTTTTTTCTTCGCTGGTATCAATCACAATGACTCGCTGATGAATATTAACCTGCGTTGCAGCCAACCCCACCCCTTTATAGTCATACATTGTTTCAATCATATCCTCAACTAGGTCAGTCACCGACCTATCAAAAACAGTGACATCCCTTGCTTTGGTTCGCAACCGCCTATCAGGAAACTCAAGAATGGTTAGAATGCTCAACTAACTCTCCGCTTTAAAATACATAATGACGGGGATTCTATCTGATTGCGGATAAAATCTAAACAATATTGTCATTATTGCGTCATTAACTTACCTTTAAGTCAAACTGATATAAAAGGCGGTACTTTATTTACAATGCAGATGATTTAATAAGGCTAAGTATACTTAAGAAAATGGATCGTCTATCTAGCTGCTAAGCAACTGAAAGTAGATAACCCACTCATATTGGACAGATGTTTTTTGTCTTCAACTAACACATGAATGAGTTAGGCTAACGCCTGAAAATATAGCCGCATACCACACTATACTGCTTTCTATAGCCCTGAAGACAAACAAGATGGGTAAATTATTTTCGCAAGCTACCTAATTACAAGCAAAAGGATTAACCCCACTATTTTTCTTCAGCAAAGAATAATAGCTTGACATGGAATGGGCATTCAGCAAATTGCTTTTTGCAAAACTCATAAAATCACCAGCGTAATCGGAAGGTTTAGAGTTTTGCAAGTCACCGATTTCGTTAAAGAATAAAAATAGGCCGACATGCCGATAACTGTTATCCAGTCTTGTTTTGGGTATAACATCTTTGTCGGAAACAAAACGAAATGTACGATCTTTCAATTTTTCGTCATAACAGCTCTGAAAATCATCATCGCCGGTAAAAGGCTGTCCAAAAGTGTAGACACCCGCAAGATCAATCGGTTTTGTCCCAGTTTTTGCATAATAGGCAGTAATTACTGCCAAAGCACCGCCTAAGGAGTGACCTGTTATATATACTTTTTTGCCTTGCCCCTGCAATTCTGACAAATGTGCTATCAGTGCCCCGTTATCATCATTTATTACTTCCATGGCCGCTTTATGAAAACCGCTATGAAATCTCAACTGTTTGCCACAGGCTTGATCATCAACAGGTTCCGACCAGGTTTTGGCATTGTTTTTTAAATCTTTTATATCATCTGTGCCTGCAAATGCCAGAACTGCCTTATCTTTATCATAAGCTATGAATCCTTCAACACTGTATTTTTTATTTCGAAAATCATATTCATCCAGCGTCAAATTTTGCTCTTTCAATTTTGACCTTACAGCATCCCTGTCCTCTTCATAAGCCAGGTTTGCCAGTCCTCCTAGCCATAAAGCAGTTTCAGAACTGTAAGATTTTGGGCAATAACCGTCAGCTATCTTAAGGCCAGACCCTGATGATGCACAGCCCGTTAAAATGATGGTGATAATATTGATAAGTGCTAAAAAATAAGTCTTCATAATCAATTGATTTATTTAGGTAAGGAAAAATGTTAAAACTAAACCTGAACCCTAGGGTAGCCTATTGATTTGATAAAAGTCAATAAATCGCTGTAGTAAAAAAGCCCCAACCAAAAACTTTGGGGCTAAGTAACTAGAATTGTAAAATAAACACTGTACCAGCTCTTCCGTCTTTATCCTGGGGAATGGCCAAACAGCATACGAAAAATATTAAGATCTCCAATGCTTACCCAACCATTACCGTCAAAGTCAGCATCTTGATTATTGGTACCGAAACGGGTTCTGAATATCTGTAGATCTCCAACACTTACATTTCCATCGTTATTGAGGTCGCCATCACAAAAGTTCCCGTAGCCATCCCCATCAGTATCTCGCTGAAGCGGATTTGCAACATTCACACAATTATCCTGAGAATCCTGAACGCCATCTTGATCTGTATCCAGAAACACACTTTTAAATCCGGCTTGAATTTGCCAGCCGGGGTTGCCATTGGCGTTAAACAAATAGGCTCCAACATCTAAACTATTCTGTCTATCAGTCTGATTGAAGTCCTGACTAACTAAATAATTAGCATCTGCATTTCCTATAAGCAGCGAATTTTCAGCTATAGAAACATCTTTATTTGTCCAGTCATTAAAATCAAGATCAGGATTGCCACTGGGATTCCAGGCAGCAATATTCTGGGTTGGCTGAGCCCCCCCTACACCTACATTTCCGCTGACTGTAAAACCGGGTATATTTTGCAACCGCAAAGCCAAGCCTGAATCCATCGCATACAAAGCATTATTGGCAATAACAATCGGTCCGGATAATACCCCTCCTACAGGGTAGTTTACACGGAGGGCAACACGCCCACCATTACTGAGAACAGTATTATGTGCAATTGTCAGGTTGCCGGGGACTGAACTTTGATGACTTTGACTGCTGACACCTGCCCCATTAGAGTCAAATATAATATTATTGGTGATAACTGCATCCGCAGAGGCCTGTATTCCGTTATCACCAGATGACCAAATAACATTCCCTTCAATAATATTTGGCGCATTGCCATCTGTCCCGTATACGAGTATTCCTGGATATTTAGTATCATGAATAACATTATTCCTTACAATGTTATTATAACTGCCATCTTTTATCTCTATGCCATCTCCTTGCGATAAATTAGATCCGTTAAGATCATGAATATAGTTCCCTTCAATTAGCCCGTCCCTAAAAACACTCGTAGTATTTCCAGCCCCATCGTTATTGCTACCAAGATAAAAGCCTTCACCTGAACCGCTAGTATGATGAATTTCATTATTCAGAAATTGGTGCCCAACATTAGTATCACCATAAAAATTTGCAGTTACAGCAGCTCCGCCCACATGGTGAATGAGTGAATCCTTAATGGTAATGAATTTAGATTGCCTACTTACGCCAGCAATATTTTTCCCGCCAATTCTAATGCCAATAGATCCACCAGTAACTTCAACCCCTTGAAATACGAGATATTCTGCTCCTTCAATATTAATAACATTTTGATTTGCATTAGGCCTGGTGATAACAGCCATACTCCCCTGTTCCGAGCGAATTACAATTGGAGAGGCTGCCGTACCCTGATGAGAAATAGAAAGCCTTCGTCCGTCACTGTAGGTTCCCCCGGATAGAATGACCTCATCTCCAGGCTGTAAATTGCTGCCAGATATAACGGAAAACCAGTCATCACTGGGACTAAGGTAATACTCTGTACTATTTGCCGCTTTTTGCGTCATTATAAATAACGACACAAGCAAAACAGTTTTAATATAAATTTTCATAATTGTTTATAACTCTTTAAGATAAATAATATTTCAGCCAATATGTCTGCGTCGTCCTACCGCGACAAGGCTAACAAAGCTGCTCAGCAACAGCCAAGATGCGGCAGGAAGTGGGACGGCATTAACCTGAACCTGTGCGCCTATATAGCTGGCACCTTCGGGAAAAGCATCATGCCCGGGCAAAGGATTATCTAGAAAAAAATTAAAAATACCTTCTTGCTGAGCAAGAAATGTCAGAGTCCCTACCTTTGCAGCCCCATCAAACCCCGAAAAGCTGGCAAATCCTAAATTGAAAGCATTGCCATTCACCGCTCCAGTAGGAAACACACGAAAAGCAGAATCATCAGACAAATTGCTATCAAATTCTACGTTCACAAAATCGAAAGCATTATTATCAAAATTAACAGAAAACACACCACCAACCGTGTTGATGCCTTCAGTATCATAAAAAACATCCAAAAGAACTTCGCTGTTAACGGGTACTGTTTGAATAGAAGGACTAACTGATATAACAACGGCCTTAGCATTTACTGCCACAATCATTAGCAGGGCGGTCATAATATACGTTGTAACTTGTTTCATTATTAAGGTTCTCCTTAAATCTTTAAGTGTAGAAAAGCATCAACAGATAAATGTGGATACTTCCAGTGAAAAAAACCTGCATTAATACTCATTTATAAAATGCTCTTTCAAAACAATTTTGACTATCATTACCGGCTCCCTCTACACATACAAAACTCAGGCCAGTTATTTATAACTTATTTTTTTCAATCACTTAAAATAAAAAAAGCCAATTATCATTTTAATGACATAACCATATTGACTGCTTCCGTCATTAAATTGCCACGCAACTCAGCTCTCGGCAAACTGAAGATCAGCTAGAATGTCCAGACAGCTCTCTTTTATAAAAAATAGATAATTACTGGATTTCCATCTAAATTCATCTAAACTTGTAGCTAAGACAGTCTTCAAATTCAGTTAGGGCAACATAAATATGACTTTTCGAAAAACTTTGGGGTTTTTTATCCCTCTGATATTCAGCGCAAATATCTGGGCTGACAGCCTTAAAATCAATCCAAACCACCCAGAACAATATGTTGTGGTAAAAGGCGACACCTTATGGGATATTTCTGGAAAATTCCTTGAAAACCCATGGCAATGGCCTAGGCTATGGGATAACAATCCTCAAATTAAAAATCCCCACTTGATTTACCCGGGAAATACGCTTTATTTCTCTATTGTTGACGGCAGACCCCGGTTAAGTTTTTCAAAGGATGCGACACTTAAGCCCCGCATTAGAGAGTCATCTCTGGACAAGGCAATCAAGCTTATTCCGACTGATGCGATTTCTCAATTCTTAACATCACCAAAAGTCGTTAATGCCACGGAACTTGAATTATCACCCTATGTCATTGAGATAGCGGGTGAGCATTTAATTGCTGGTGCAGGAGATCGAGTCTATGTTCGCTCAATTATGCAGCCTAAAAGTCTCGGCTATACCATTTACCGCAAAGGAGAAACTTATATCAGCCCTGAAACCAAAGAAGTTTTAGGCTATGAAGCAAAATACATTGCAGATGCCACCATAGAAAGATCTGGAGATCCCGCCACTCTTATTATTACCAAGTCTGCAAGCAATATCAGCCGAGGTGACCGCTTGATGGGCAGCAATGAAAACCAGTTGGCACTCAATTTTTTCCCTCGCCCACCAGAACAGCCAATCAGTGGCAATATTATCAGCGTTCTCAATGGCGTATCCCAAATAGGCCAGCATAATATTGTTGTTCTAGATAAAGGGCTTTCTGACGGTCTAGAAGTAGGCCACACACTGGATATTTACCATCGAGGACGTTTGGTTACAGACCCCTTCGCAGCTCAAAAAAATGCTACGGTAAGACTGCCGGATGAAATTGCAGGACTGCTTATGGTATTTCGTTCATTTCAGCGAGTCAGTTATGCTTTGGTTATTGAAGCCAATCAGGCTATCCATGTGCTTGATAAAGTTGCAACGCCTTAAGCAGCCGAATAGTCGCTTCACAAGGATGTGAAAACACACCGGCATAGCATCACAACGTGACCATACCCCCACCTACCCCAGAACTATTGAAGTTTTGGCTTGCCCTATTGAGAACTCCCGGCGTAGGCAGCAAAACATTTATAAAGATTCTCGCTTCACACCCGCCTGAACGGTTGTTTTCCCAATCGCAAGCAGCTCTTTCTGCCTTAGGCCTAAAACAGAAAAGCATTGATTTTATCAAATCGCCTGACTGGGAACAGGTTGAAAATGACCTTTGCTGGGCAAACCAGCCTGAAAATGCAGTGATCACCCTCTTTGATCCACTCTATCCTACGCAATTAAAAGAGATAGATAGCCCTCCACCTCTACTTTTTACCCGAGGAAACATTAAACTGCTAGCTCAGCCGCAAATATCAATTGTAGGCAGCCGAAATCCATCACCTTTAGGACAGCAAACAGCCATAGATTTCGCTCAGTCGCTAGCTCAATATGGCTTTACCATTACCAGTGGCTTAGCTTTGGGAATTGATGCTGCGGGCCATCAAGGGGCGTTGAACGTAAAGGGCCATACTATTGCAGTTACAGGTACTGGGCTGGATAGAGTATATCCGGCACGCAACAAAGAACTGGCAACAAAAATAGCCAATTCCGGTCTGCTGATTTCTGAATTTCCGCCAGGCACCACGGCAAAAGCCAATCATTTTCCTAGAAGAAATCGTATTATCAGTGGCCTTTGCATTGGCTTGTTAGTGGTTGAAGCCGCTAAAAAAAGTGGCTCTCTGATTACTGCCCGGATGGCTTTAGAAGCAAATCGTGAAGTTTTCGCCATCCCAGGCTCTATTCACAACCCTTTGGCCCGGGGCTGCAATGCCCTTATCAAAGAAGGCGCCAAGCTTGTTGAAAATACTCAGGATATTTTGGAGGAATTAGGTGAGCATAATCAACAACCTGAAGTAGCCGAGCAAGAAACACTAAAATCAGCACTTGACCTGGAGCAGCAAAATCTATTGAATCTCATTATGTTTAGCCCCACATCGGTAGACTGGCTGGTAGAACAATCCGATTTTTCAGTTGAAGTAATTTCATCAATGCTTCTGTTGCTGGAATTGCAAGGTTCTATCGCTACTACGCCTGGAGGCTATATTCGCATAAAATAAACAGGTATTATGAAAGAAAATATTTTTGACGTGTTAATCTATCTTTTTGAGAATTATTTAGATGATGCTATAGAACTGCATCCTGACAGCGACGATATAAAAACAGAATTGCTTCAGGCAGGATTTGAGGCTACTGAAGTCAGAAATGCATTTGACTGGCTCGAAACATTGACCGAAAAAAGCAGCATTAAACCCAGCATCTCTTCAGCATTCCGAATTTTCTGTCCTCAGGAGGAAATCAAACTTGATCTAGAATGTCGCAGCCTTTTATTATTTCTTGAGCATAGCAACATCTTAACCCCTACTACGCGAGAAATCGTGATTGACAGAATAATGGCAGTTGACAATGAAACAATTTCTCTGGATGAACTAAAATGGACTGTATTGATGGTTTTATTAAGTCAATCTGATGATGATCTCGCCTATTCCCGAATGGAAGATATTGTGTACGACTTAACGCCAGCCCTTTTACATTAAATTGCTATCTGAATATGAGTAAAAATCTTGTCATTGTAGAGTCCCCTGCAAAATGTAAGACCATTGAAAAGTATCTGGGAAAAGATTTTCAGGTACTAGCATCCTATGGACATGTTAGAGATTTGATTCCTAAAAATGGTGCGGTGGATACCGAGCACGATTTTGCAATGAAATACCAAATCATTGAACGCAACCAGCGCCATCTGCAGGAGATAGCCAAAGCAGTCAAAAAAGCAGATACTTTATACCTTGCAACTGACCCTGATAGAGAGGGAGAGGCTATTTCATGGCACGTATTTGAACATTTAAAAGAAAAAAAGGCTCTAAAAAATAAAGAAGTAAAGCGCGTAGTTTTCCATGAAATCACTAAAAAGGCTGTTACCGCAGCCATCGCCAGCCCTACCGAACTATCCATTAACATGGTTAATGCACAGCAAGCCAGACGTGCATTAGATTATTTAGTTGGTTTTAACTTATCGCCTCTGCTATGGAAAAAAATTCGTCGGGGCCTGTCAGCCGGACGAGTTCAAAGCCCTGCACTGCGAATGATTGTTGAGCGCGAACTGGAAATTGAGGCCTTTGAAAAAAAGGAATACTGGTCACATACCGCTGAACTAAAAGCAGAGAACCAAGCCTTTAAAGCCAAACTGACTCATTTTGCAGGCGAAAAGCTGAAACAATTCAGTATCACCGACAAAGATCATGCTGAAAAAGTCCAAAAGACTTTATTATCTTTAGCCGATGGTCAGCTACTTGTTGAAAAACTGGAAAAAAAGCAACGTAAAAGAAACCCAACCGCCCCTTTTACCACGTCAACACTGCAACAGGAAGCCGCTAGAAAACTGGGGTTTACCACAAAGAAAACAATGATGGTTGCACAGCAGCTTTATGAAGGCATTGAGGTAGGCGGAGAAACAGCAGGTTTAATCACCTATATGCGTACCGATTCAGTTAATTTATCTGAAGATGCGCTTGTGCAGTTGCGGGAACTTATCGCAGAAAAATATGGTAAAGAGAACGTACCCAAAGAGCCACGTTCATTTAAAACTAAATCGAAAAATGCACAGGAAGCACATGAAGCTATTCGCCCGACTTCTGCATTTAATTTACCTGAAAAAATAAAAAATAATTTAACGCCTGACCAGTTCAAACTTTATAACTTAATCTGGAAACGAACAGTTGCCTGCCAAATGATACATGCAACCTTAAATCAAGTCTCTGTAGATTTAAGCTGTGGCAGTAAAGAAAATATTTTTAGAGCGACAGGGTCAAGCATCCATAAACCAGGCTTTATGGCTGTTTATTTGGAAGGCAAAGACGACGGTAAAGAAGGTGATGATAAAGAGAGCTTTCTCCCCCCTATGGAAGAAGGCCGCCCAGTTCCCCTTAATGATATTCTGGCCACCCAGCATTTTACCGAACCGCCTCCGCGTTATGGCGAGGCCAGTTTAGTAAAATCACTTGAAGAACATGGTATTGGCAGACCATCAACCTATGCAACAATTATCTCTACCTTACAAAACAGAGAATATGTAACATTAGAAAGCAAACGTTTCCACCCAACTGATGTTGGCCGAATCGTTAATAAATTTCTTACAGACCATTTTACCAAATATGTAGATTACGATTTCACAGCTAATTTAGAAGATGATCTTGATGCCGTTGCACGTGGGGAAAAAGATTGGATTCCATTAATGCAAGATTTCTGGAAACCTTTCACCAAACTGATCAATGAAAAAGAAGAAACCGTTCAGCGTAAAGATGTCACTCAAGAGGCAATGGACGAAAAATGTCCAGAATGTGGCAAGCAACTCTCTATTAGGCTTGGACGCAACGGCCGTTTTATTGGCTGCACCGACTATCCAGAATGCTCATACACACGCAATCTAAATGATGACGGTACAGAAGCAGCCGCACCTGAAATTGTTGAAGGCAGAAACTGTCCAAAATGCGACTCTCCATTAGTCATTAAAACCGGTCGCTATGGGAAATTTATTGGCTGTAGCGCCTATCCCAAATGTAAACATATAGAGCCTTTAGAAAAGCCATTAGATACGGGGGTCGAATGCCCGCAGTGCAATAAAGATAATATTCTTAAGCGTAAATCTCGTTACGGGAAGATATTTTATTCCTGCGCAGGCTACCCTAAATGTGACTATGCTCTATGGAACGTACCGATAAAAGAAAGCTGCCCTGATTGTAACTGGCCTATTTTAACCTTAAAGACCACAAAAAGGCGTGGACCTGAAAAAGTTTGCCCTCAAAAAGAGTGTAAATATGCAACGCCTTATGAAGGTGATCCTGAAGATGTTAATGGGCCGCAAGAGCCAGCTAAAGCCTAAAAAACAAGTAACTACTCAGCGTGTTTTGTCATTCCGGCCAGCGGGAGGAATATTGCGGACTGGAGCATCCTCTCAATATCATAAGATTTCTCTCGCTGGCCGAAATGACAGAAAATCAATTACTTTTATAAAACAGGCTGAGTAGTTACAAAAAAAAACAGCCCTCTTAGCTACCCCATTAAAAAGGAGGGTTTTATAAAACACCGCTTCAATATTTCTATCCTTATGCCAGCAAAACCGTCACTCTTTAAAATTCGCCTTGCAATAAAAAAAATCAATGAAGGAGGTGTTATTGCCTACCCCACAGAAGCCATTTATGGCCTAGGGTGCAACCCTCTTGATGAGGAAGCCGTTTTAAGACTACTTGAGTTAAAGAAACGCTCTATTGATAAAGGACTTATCTTAATTGCATCCTCACTGGCTCAGCTAGAACCTTACCTGCAATTAAATAATGAAATTATTTCCCGCATTCAGACAACCTGGCCCGGTCCAATAACCTGGATAATTCCTGCTCAGCCCTGGGTTCCACATTGGCTTACAGGCAAGCACTCATCTCTTGCTGTCAGAGTAACCAGCCATCCCGCTGCACGTTTATTATGCGAAGAAAATGATGGGCCTTTAGTCTCTACCAGTGCCAATACCAGCGACAAACCACCCGCAGTAAAATCATGGCAGGTCGCTAAAAGTTTAGATAGTAATGAATTGTATATAATGTCGGGAGAAGTGGGAAATTTAAAACAGGCCACCCCTATTTTTGACGTTTTAAATCAGCAGCAATTTCGATAACGAAGCAGATGAGGAAACAATTTCAACGCATCTCTTAGATGCTTTATGATAAGGTATTTTGTATGCAAATTCCTTAATAAATTCATTAGATGCCCCACACCACATCATCTACTTATACACCTTTATGGCTTTCAATGGAACATTCAGAAATCACGTCACCATCAGGTAATTTAATAACCTCGACTCATTGCGTCTTATATATTTAATCGGCGTAATAGCACAACAATTCAAACATTACAGCACTCAAGCAACTGCCTCTTGCCAACCTCACGTACTTCAAACAAGGTTCGCTTAGGCTCTGCCAATGCTAAAAGAATTGCGGCGACATAGCGCAACCTTTGCCCACCCTTTTTTAATGCCCATCTGCACTGCTTATTACTTGCAGGTTTTCCATACAAATAGCGTACGTCCGGTTTAAAATATCCTCTATTATCTAGCCACCACTGATGCACCAAAATAAAGTCTGGATAAGGCAAATCCTCATCTTCATCCATTTCCACCGACTCTTCCTCCGCATTTTCAGTAGGCCCTCCCCCGCCCCCGTCGTCAGGAAGTTCACCCACCATATCCTGGTAAGCCAAATCAACACCACAAAGGCGACTAAACGCCTCCCCCGCAACCCGGGCAAGACCAGCTACTTGCATTTGCTGAATTATCCACGGAATATAGCTGGGCTGGCCTGAAAGACCTGCACCAATAACAGCCAGCCGCAATGTATCCTGATTATCCGCCAGCACCTTCAGTGCTTTCTTAACTGCATGAGCATCAAGAACAGGCAAAGCCACCTGCATGGCCGGAATGCAAAATGCTGAGCATTCTTCGATCTGTCTCCGCAATCTATTCAAAGCTTTGCCCCTGTCACCTAGCAATACAGCCGACCATGCCGCCCAAAAGCCTACCTGATTGTTTTTATGATCTAGCTGTTCGATCAAAGCCGTTTTTAAATCCACTCTGCCTAGCTCCCCGGCAACTTTAAGAGACCTAACCCTTAACGGGACATTCTCATCCAAAATAGCCTGCTCAAGATACTTGCCGGGATCAACTCGATGTATTGCACAGGCGGAAATGCCAACCAGTCGCCATAAAGGCTTTGATGAAACCAACAGCCCGTTAACCTTGCCCTGTAGATTATTCTTTTCAACCCAGCCAAAAGCAGAGATAAGACCATTAACTGTATCAGGCTTCTGTTCAACGCAGTCATACACTTGATTGATTCGTTCAACTGACCGTCCTTCCAGAGCTAGAACTGCTGCCGTAAAAACCTCACCGGCCTCTTTTATCTGCAAGTTTTCACTGCACACTTGCCAGCCATACTCTCCGGCAATCCTTAAGCCATCAAGATGAGCTTCAACACGCTCATCTAACTTTGCCAAATCATCCAAGTCATAATGAGGAGCAATTACAGCATTATTTCTTAGCAGCCAAAGAAAAGAAGCCTCTTCAGCATGCTGGTCAATAATATGTGGAATCACTGCTTTAGCTGGATTAAACATGCTCTGCTCCATAGAGTTTCACTTAAAATATACTTCGTGCAGTTGTAATTTACTATGAATGCTAATTGCTATAGCAACAAACTGACCAATAAAAAAACAAAAACTATAATTAACCAGATTTTAGCCTTTAACGACCACTGCCTGTTATTTTTATAATAATCACGGGCAATAAAGACTATGTAAACAATTGCAATGATAAGGAAAAAAGCAGAGTTTGGCATTATTTATAATCCATCATTTTTCCAGTTAGAAAGTTTTAAAAATTGTTGCAGGATGGGAGTAAAACAGTACATTCGATTGGTTTTACAACATCTAATGAAGAAGCTTCTTTATCTGTTTAAATTTTTTAGAATATTTATGAGCTTTTCTAGGAATCTCTTTAAGCATATCCGTCAAAAGAGAAACCCTTTGCTGATTTCCCCAGTGAGAAAAGCTACCCGACGTTGCTGGAAGACGCTCAGCAACAGCAAGCATTGCATGCGGGTCATACCCTGCTGTTTCTAACAGCTGAATTGCAAAAAAGTCAGCTTCAGCCTCTTTTTCAATATTAATAATTTGAGTAATATTGCCAATTTTTTGCTTAATCCTGCCATATACCCCTGTGCTCTGTTTCTTCTGATCTTCTCCACAAAAATGATTTGCGGCTTGATGCCCGATCTCATGAGCCAATATAGCAGCTAACTCCCCCTCATTATTACACAGCCTGATAGCGCCTTCAGTAATATAAATATAGCCATTTCCCATAGCATAGGCATTTGGAGAATAATCTTTAATGACATTAAAATACCATCGAACTTTGTGGCTAACATCTGCCTGTTTGGTGAGAGAGGCGCCTAAATCGCGGACAAAGCCAGTTACCGAATCACTACGCCTTAAGGGCCACTTCTTAATAATTTCTGCAATTTTTCTACGCGTCAAATAACGCTCATCGTCACAAACTGTAAAATCCTGGGCTAAACCATTTGCATGAATCAACAGCATCAAGAAAAGTAGAAAACCTTTTGCCATAATCAGCTCTTTGCGGCTTGTTCAGCTACACACCTATGTTTCCTATAATTAACAAATCAAAAGCGGAGCCAATTGACTTACCGAACAACAAAAACAGACTGGTCAACATCATAGCTTGTTCCCGACTGAACCTTATGTTCGATTAAGTAAGTTCCACTGCCTGCTCCCTGGGGAATTTGGATCTGAGCTTTGCTCGTCCATCCGCCGGGAGATCGCTGGTGATTTTTAGGGTCTAATGCAGCCAGCACCACTCCATCTTTCTTTAGCAGCCAACTTTCTTCTACATTGACACTTTTTGCACCTTCAGGAGCAATAACTGAATAGTCTGTAACAATGTTAACAAATTCACCCGGCCTTACCATTTCAGGAAATGAACTGCCTCGCCGAATTTTAACCAGAGAAGTCTTAGCTGATTCTGACAAACCATAAATCTCATTATCTCTATTTACCGACCGAGTTTTATTCGATCGATAATCAATAACCTTAGCGACGCCCCAGCCAGCGATAGCTCCCCCAACTCCGGCTGCAACAATCGTTTTGACATCGCCTCCTGCCAGGGCGGCAACTCCGGCACCGAGCACAGCCCCAATACCGCCACCTGCCAATTCCTGGTAATCACTCTGTGTAGCGCAGCCAGAAAAAAGAGAAAGACACAAAACAGAAATAACAAATTGGCGAGAAAATGTAAGCATTGAAAACCTATTAAATTGAGTTAAGAATCTATCGCATACTGATTGCACAACCGCATCAACCTTTCTTCAATATTACTCCTTGCACATTCCTTAATCAATTTTCTCAGCACCCTTTGGTAATATTACCCATTTTATTTTTGGTACCGGCTCAGTATTTTTCTTTATGTCTGTGGATAAACCACTGTCGGAGCTTTGTTCCACTTGAGCCTTGCGCGCCCGGATTTTGCTCAATCGTTTATATTTTGCTTCCTTTTCCCTTTTTAACTGTACCTGATAGCCTTCCTGAAGCTCTTTATAAACATCTAACAGAGCCATTGATTCCGGCAGTTTTACTTTGCTATCTTGTATCAACTGCAATGCCTGTTGCCACGCCCCTTTTTGCACCTTGCGTCTGGCAGTAGCAATAACTTCCTGTTCGATACGCTGACGGCCACTCGTTAATACTGGATGGCTGGGATCTATCTGGGATAGCTGATCAAGTACAGACCAAACGAAACTTAAACTGTTAGCAGTGATAGGGCTTTCTTCCAACCCTCGCCGAAAGCTTTGCTCTAGAGAGGCAATAATTTTACGCCGATTTTCCAGTTTACCAAGAGAGGAATTAAGAGTATCAATAATTTCCTCATTTTCAGTTTCTTTAAGCCCCTCTCTAAGAAATTTTATTGCCGCATCTAAGCTATGTCTACTTTCAGCTTCCTTCGCTAAATTTAAATAAGCAATTGCAACATTGTCACTCATCGCACTCAACCGTGTATCATCAGGGTTTGAAGCAATAAGCTCCTTTAATTTTTGCTTAGCTTCCCCTACCTGAGAATAAGAAAGCTCTTCGGCATCTAAAAGAGATTCCACTTTAGCTATTTGATTTTCCAGTGAATGCGACTCATAAAACAAATAGCCATAAAAGCAAATAGGTATCAAAAGAATCAAGCCTATTATCAGCAATATTTTACTGACAGACCAGCCTGCTCTCTTAGGTTTCCTAAATTGCATTAAAAATGCAGCAGCAGTTAACGTGCGATTCTGTCGTCGCAGCTCTAAGCCTTTACATAATCCTTTCCATTGCTCCTTACTGAGCCTTTCAATACATTTTGGCTTAAGAGAGTTTGCAGCAGCTTCCAGGGCTGTTCGTCTATTAAATGGATGTTTTCCTGTAAGCAGCTCGTAAACAATACAGGCCAGCGCATAAATATCATCTCGCGGATCTGGGGAAACTCCTTCTATCATTTCACAACTTGCGTAGGCAGGCGTGAGTGCACCTAGTTTTGCAGGGTCAAAGATAGTTTCATCTTCACTTTGATCTATTTTTTTTACAGCTCGGGCAATACCAAAGTCCAGAACTTTAACTGTACCGTCATGAGTAATAAAAACATTGCTAGGCTTTAAATCAGAATGAACAATACCTTTTTTGTGAGCATAAGAAAGTGCATTAGCCATTCCTTCAAGTATTTCGACCACTTTCTCACAGTTTAAACACAGACCATCTTTAGAAACACGCCCAATCAGCGCTTTCAAAGATTCGCCTTCAAGCAGCTCCATGGTCATAAAATAAATGGCTTTATCACGATCAACTGTGAAATCAAAGACAGTAATAATATTTGGGTGAGAAAGATGCTGAGATTTTCTGGCTTCCCTTTGCAACGCAATCCATGATTCAGGATGTTCCTTAAAATCTTCATTCAGGACTTTAATTGCAATAAATGGATTACGATCCATAGCCTCCACTTTGAGCAAATCCTTTGCCTTGAAAACCACACCCATTCCTCCGGAAGCAATAAATTCTTCCAATACAAAACGATTATTGAGGACTGTACCAACCTCTACTGGCTGATAATCTTTAGAAGCAGCTGTCTGAAAATCAAGAGAATATCTATCAACGCCCTTTTGTTTGGGGTAAATTCGAGTTTTATCATTATTTTCGCGGAAAGAGTCCTTCAACTTAATTCACCGGTACGTTATAAGTAAGAGCTCTTATGAACAGACTCCAATATCGTTAAGTTAACATAAAACATATGGAGCAGGGACTTTAGTCCCTCTAAATAAGGAGCTAAAGCCACTGCTCCAAATGAATTAGCTTTATAAGCCTCTTAACTAAATGACATTCGGGCAGACTCGATTTAATATTCCCCTTTCTTTGGCCTTCCCCTGGGCTTTGCGACGGAACGTCGCCCAGATAATCGTTCAATTTCTGCACGAAACCGATCCCCACCCAGTACCCAGCCTTTGTTTGTCGCATCGCGTAAAGCATCAAGATCTGCTTTATCAATTGTTAATCGAAAAAGCTGTCGGTAAGCGGATTTCCTTTCTTCCTCACTCACACCCAACTTCCTATAAACATCATGTGATTTGACCATTTTACTGGTCTTTCCTTCTGCATTAACTGCATAACTTGACCAGGGATACTCATTTGGCTTTTTCACCATATCCGCACGAACAGGATTAAGTTCAATGTACCGCATACAAGTTAACAAATATTGATCACTATCAATAACTGTT
>JALSLW010000035.1 GCA_026988155.1 Methylomonas sp.
CGCTTGGGAAAGGTGATTTCTTTGTCACCCTCTGGGTGAGTGGTTTTTGGAGGTAATACCATGGCTCGGCTCAGGTGATTTAGGTACTTGGGATTATAACTCTATATTCAACTGATTTTTTTAGGATGATGGGTATTTAAGATGTAATTTAGCGACCATTTTTTTTGTTTTAAAAGTGCCAGAACTGGTTGTGCAATTGCAGGGTCAACTGCAGCTGTTTCGCCTGAAATGGGTTCATGGAGCAGATAAATGTAATTATCAGTTAGCACGGGCAATTGGATGATTTCTAGCATGTCTGAATCCAAATTAATAGAACTGGAGATTTTTTAAGATTATCCTAAGCAAAGCAGTTGATGAGCATGGATTTCTCATAAAACGTGTAGTGAAATATTCTCACTAACCAGGTGATAGTAGAAAAGGATGCTTAAGCATATTATTTTACAGTTTACCGCTGAACTTAGCGGTAAAAATATTTTATAGGTTTATGTGGAGTGTACGCTATTTCTACTATACTTGGGGGGCATTAATCTTAATACTGCAACTATGAAAGTTTTTATTAAATTGTTAATCTTGATAACACTTATTGCCTGTATCGGGCCTTTTTTTCTAAAAGGTCCGGATGGAAAGGCTTTGCTGAATATTGAAAAAATACATTTTCCTCGCTTACCTTTATGGACGGAGATAAAAAATAAAAGCCGGCGGTTTTTTGGCTGGGATGGTATTCAGCCAAATTTACAAGTATATAAATGGGTTGATGAAAAAGGGATAACGCACTACTCCGACCAAAGTGATCCTCATTACAAAAGCAAACTAACTGAAATACAGCCGCTTAATATAGTGCCTACGCATAAGTCAAAAGTTCCAGAAAAACCGGAAGATTCAGATGTTTCTATTGGATTAACAACTATACCTCTGCAAAGTATTCCTCGGCTGATTAACGATACTAAGCAAGTAAAGAAAATGATGGAAGGCAGAGAAAAGCAAATAGAACAGGTATTATCTAATCAATAGCTATTACAGTTCATCTTGAATCAGAGAGAGAAGTCTTACTCAGCTGCAAAGCATGGAATCTCTCATACTATCAAGATGAACTGTATTATTTTTAAACTTTTCCAGGCTTTACATAGCTAATTATGCGGCAAAAGCCTCAATGCGATTGAGAATCCCTTGTGTATCTAATCCGCACTCAGTTAGCAGTTCTTCTCGAGTTCCCTGCTCAATAAAAGCATCAGGCAATCCCAGGTTTAATACAGGCATCAATATTTGCTGGGCTTGCAGATAGTCATTAACTGCACTGCCAGCACCGCCGGCGATTACATTTTCTTCTATCGTGACCAATACATCATGTGTTTTAGCCATGTCTAAAATCATTGCCTCATCAATCGGTTTGATAAAGCGCATATTAATTACTGTGGCACCCAATTGTTTACCTGCTTCAATGCCTGGAGTTACCATGCTGCCCCAAGCTAGAATGGCAATGCGTCCGCCTTTATGACGGATTTCAGATTTTCCAATTTCTAATTCAGTTAATTCATCAGAAACGGCCGAACCCGGCCCTTTACCGCGAGGATAGCGAACAGCAGCAGGACCTTTATGGTAATAGCCTGTTGTTAGCATTTGCCTGCATTCATTCTCATCGGCGGGAGCCATAATCAGCATGTTGGGGATGCAGCGCAAAAAGCTGTAATCATAACAGCCGGCGTGAGTAGGGCCATCGGGACCTACTAATCCTGCTCTATCCAAAGCAAACAGCACATCCAGGTTTTGAATGGCAACATCGTGCACTAATTGGTCGTAGGCACGCTGCAAAAAAGTAGAATAAATAGCTACAACGGGTTTTGCACCCTGACAGGCCTGGCCAGCCGCTAACGTGACGGCATGCTGCTCGGCAATAGCTACATCAAAATAACGGTTTGGAAACTTTTCAGAAAATTCGACCAGGCCAGAGCCTTCACGCATGGCAGGGGTGATTCCCAATAAACGTGAATCCTTTTCAGCCATATCACATAGCCAGCTGCCAAACACCTGTGTATAGGTCGGATGGGGAGAGGGCGCAGACTTAGGCAAAGAGTCTTTAGTCGGGTCAAATGCAGGAACGCCATGATAGGCCAGAGGATCCTTCTCGGCAGGTGCGTAGCCTTTGCCTTTTTTAGTCACAATATGGAAAAAAACGGGGCCTGATATATCTTTGATATTTTGCAAGGTTTCGACCAGCATATCAACATCATGCCCATCAATGGGGCCGATATAATTAAAGCCAAGTTCTTCAAACAGTGTTCCCGGCACAATCATGCCTTTTACATGTTCTTCAGTTTTTTTTGCCAATTCCCAGACTGATGGCATTTTGCTGAATACCTTTTTGCTCTCTTCACGAATTGAGGAATAGAACTTACTGGAAATGACTCGGGTAAAATAATTATTCATCGCACCTACAGGCGGAGAAATTGACATATCATTATCATTTAAAATGACCAGCAGGTTAGCGTCTAGCGCACCTGCATGGTTCATTGCTTCAAAGGCCATGCCGCCTGTTATGCTGCCATCTCCGATAATCGCAACCATGCGCTTGTCTTCGCCACGTAGTTGAGAGGCAATGGCCATCCCCAAAGCTGCAGAAATGGAGGTGCTGGAATGACCCACGCCAAAAGCATCATATTCGCTTTCTGCACGGTTAGGGAAAGCGCAGACTCCGCCTTTTGTACGAATGGTCGGCATCTGTTCTTTGCGACCAGTCAAAATTTTATGCGGATAGGCTTGATGACCAACATCCCAAACCAGCTGGTCTTCAGGTGTGTTGAAAACATAATGCAAAGCTACGGTCAGCTCTACAGTACCTAATCCCGCAGAAAAGTGTCCGCCTGACAGGCTGACTGTGTGCGTAAGATATTCGCGCAGCTCTTTTGATAGATCTGTTAATTGCTCTTTATCTAATTTTCGTACATCATTAGGGGAGTCAATGCCTTTTAGCAATGGATAATCATTTGATAATTTCATAACAGTCTAATTATTTGTTTTTATTTTTAATTGCATGACTCGCTAAATTTTTACCCAAGTCCCAAATTGAACCGGGTATTTTATGAGTCTCGGCGATTGTCTGGTCAAAAGAATTAACAATCCAGTCTCGGTCTTTTTCGCTTAGGTTGAGTGGCGGCAGTAACTTAACGACGTTCATGCCATGTCCAGCCACTTGGGTCAATACGCGATGTTCTTTGAACAGCGGAATCGTCACCATTTGACAAAAAAGCCCTTTGTTGGCAGCTTCCAGCATGGTCCAGGCAGCCTTTAACTTTAAGCTTTTTGGCATGTTGAACTCGACAGCAATCATTAAGCCGCGGCCACGGGCTTCTTTTAGAAATTCATATTGTTTTGCCATTGCATTAATGCTGCTGATAATGTTCTCACCCACTTTGGCACTGTTTTCTACCAGTTTTTCATCTTCCATTACTTGCAATGTGGCCAGTCCTGCGGCCATTGCCATATTGTTTTTAGAGAAAGTTGAGCCATGAACAACGGCTCTGTCCATACGGTTAAATACTGTATCCATGATTTTTTGGGTCATTGCGACTGCACCGACAGGAATGAAACCGCCGGACAAGGCCTTAGCCATTAGAATCATGTCAGGTTTAACGCCCCAGTGATCTATCGCCCAGAACTTTCCGGTACGGCCTAAACCTGTCTGGATTTCATCGGCAACAAATAGCGTGCCGTATTTTTTACATAGACGCTCTACTTCAGGCAGGTAGTTATCTTCAGGAACATTGACACCTTTGCCTTGAATCGGTTCAACAATAAATGCAGCAACATCTTTACTGCTCAATGCTTTTTCCAGTGCATCTAAGTCATTAAAGGGGACGGCATTGCAGTTTGGCAGCAGGGGGCCAAAGCCTTCCCTGAATATCTCCTCACCATTTAAAGAAAGGGAACCTAACGTTAATCCATGAAAACTGTGTTCACAGTGAACAATTCGCTCACGTTTAGTGGTGTAACGGGCAAATTTAATGGCCGCTTCCACTGCTTCTGTTCCCGAGTTGCTAAAGAAAATTTTATTGGTATTTTCTGGGGTTGTTGCCAGAATTTTTTCAGCTAACAGGCCACTTAATAAAGACACATCCATTTGTACCAAATTAGGCAGTTCAAGTGTCAATGTTTCCTGCAATGCACTAATAACAGTTGGGTGGTTGCGTCCGACAGCAAATACTCCAAAACCGCTAAGAAGGTCAAGATATTCATTATTATCTTGGTCATATAAATATTGCCCCATTGCCTTCTTATAATTTCTGTCATAACCAATAGTTCTTAATACTCTAACCATTTGATTATTTAAATGCTGTTCGTGTAGTTCGAATTTATGGTCGAAATTCTGAGCAATAAGATTGGCGATGTTGAAAGACATAAAATACCTCGGTTAAATACTGTTTGATTTGGTTCCGTAAAAAGCGGGAAGTACAATAAGCGTACAGACTAAGGTAAAGAAAATACCAACCGCTAATAACAAGCCCATACTGGCAGTGCCGACATGAGGGGTAAATGCCAGGCTGGAAAAACTGCACATCGTTGTTAATGAGCTGAAAAACACACCGCGGGCAGTACTGCTTTGCAGTATTTCTTTAGGATTGCAAAGTCCTGACTCCAGACGGTGAAAAATATGGATACTGCTATCTACACCCATTCCCATCAGTAAGGGGAGGGCAATAATGTTGGCAAAATTAAAGCTATTGCTGAGCAATACATTAGTTGCGCCAGTTAATAGACCTGCCAGTAATAATGGACCAACCACTAATAAAGTACTTTTAATTTTTCTTAGTATAATGAACAGCACTATTACAATTGCGATAATAGCCCCGGAAAAAGCCTCAATAAATGCTTTAACTACCGCAACGCCAGATGCTTGGTCCGCAACGGGAAGCCCAGAAGATTCAGGTGCTGCTGCTTGTGCTTCAGAAACAAACTGTTTTAGATTTTCTATTTTATTTTGGTCAAATTCAGGAGTAATTAATATTTTGTATTGGCCATTTTTACTCAGCCAATTCTGGCGGATGTAATCAGGTAAGTCAGCTATTTGATAGGGTTCGGCAGATAAACTGGTCTGAAGGCGGTTCATCGTGTAAGGAAGCAGGTCTAATATGCTTTTTTCCAGCGTTTTAGATGAAGATTCAGCTGTTTCTTTATAGGTTTCTAAAAATAGGTTCAAGCTGCTTTGTAATTGCTCAAGGGTTTCTCTGGGAGCATTAGTTATCTGTTTCTTTAAAGATTCTGTAATGGCAGAATTTAACGAAATAATTGCCTGATACGGGTGGGTATCAGTTAATTCCTTATTAAAGCTATTGAGTTGGTTTCCTAAAATAAGGTTAAGCTCCTCAATAATTTCTAATTTTTCATCCTGATTTTTTGCGACAAGGTCATCAAGAAAAATTGTGTTGTGAACTGAGGGCAATTGCTCCAGCTTATGGGCAGTTTTTTTAGCGTCTTCAAAAGAAGGGGCCAGGGCAGAGAGAGCAAAAGGCGAGTCAGTCTGAGATGCAAGCAGTTCTTTTATGGTAGAAACAGATTCGCTGCTGGGGTCTCTAAGGTTAATGGGGTTGGAGTCAAATACCAGTTGAGATAATAGTCCCGCCGAAAGTAAGGCGAAAATAATGGTAAATACACGAATCTGCAATGCATAACGAAAAGGCAGTTTGGCTAAATTGTTAAGTGCTAAATTAGAACGCATAGGCTTAACGTCTCTAATGCGAAAGACAGTTAAGAGTGCAGGTAAAATAGTGAGTGAAATAATTAAGCTGATAATCATGCCGCCAGTAGCAATAATTCCCAGTTCTGACACGCCGGAATAATCAGTAGGGATAAAAGCTAAAAAACCAATAGAGGTAGTAATTGCGCATAAGAAGAGGGAAAAGCCAACAGTGTGTATGCTATCGCTGATTGCTAGACGGTTTTCCATGCCTTGAACTCGGCATTCTCTATAATGCAGGCAAATATGAATGGCAAAATCGACTCCTAAGCCAATATATAGTACAGCAAAAGCGATGGATATTAGGTTTAGATGGCCGATTGCGATGGTTGCAAAACCGGCTGTCAGTATTAACCCCAAGATTAATACAATAAAGGTGGCGAAAAGCAGTTTGAAAGAACGCAGTCCTATCCAGAGCGAGAAGCAGACAAGAAATAGTGAAACAATACCTGCAATGATCGACCCTTCACCGACACTCTCCAGTTCTTCGTGCTCCAATGCTATTTCACCCGTTATGCGGATCCTGACACTGGGATTGTCTTGCATTATTGTGTTTGCAATTTGTCTTGCTTCTGTCAATGCCTGCTTTGCTGGCATGATTTCATTAAAATTTAATTTAGGCTTGGCAAGGACAAGTGTACGATTGCTTTCTGTGTTTAACTTATTTGCTGCCAGCAAGTTTTGCCAGGAAATATGGTACGGCTGATCATTAAGCTGATGTGTAATAGAATCGTTAACCGCAAGCAATAGAGGGTTAAGGTTCATGGGCAATGTTTGGTCTGTTTGCTTTAATGCTTCGCTGATTATTTCAAATAGGCCGTCTAAACTGTAGTGATTAGATAAGTAGCCTATAAAGGGTTGAGCATCAATTAGCTTTTCAGAAAGTTTATTTAGTTCCGGCTGATCCAGGAAAAGCAGTGCCTGTCGGCTGAAAAACTCATTCTCAGTTGGAATATATACTGATGAAAAGCTTTCAGGCTGCCTTTTCAGCCTTTGCTCAAGCAGAATGGCCGCCTGAGAGGTTTCTTCTGGGGTCTGGGCATCAACTACCAGAATGATAACCCCTGCATCCTGAGGGAATTCAGCTTCGATGCGCAAACGGTTTTTTTGGAAAGGCAGATCCTGTGACAGCATTTCTGATGTATTTGTATTGATTCCCAAGTTATTGAGTGTGTAATATAAGCTGCCAGCACTCAAGGCAATAGTCAGCAGAATTAACAGCCAGGGGAAACGAAGTATTTTATCGCCCCACCAGCATAAAAACTTGTTGAATATTGAGGAAAAATTGTCACTCATCAGTTGGCGGTCTGCTGTTTAAAACCGGCTATTATATCAAGATGCTTTGCAGCCGATTTTAATTTGTTTTTTGCCGCATGAAAATGCAAGCCCAGTTTTATTAAGCCTGGCAGTTCGGCTGGATGTGTCAATAAAAACCTGAACAGTTTTAGCAGCTCAACTTCGCCTTGCCTATTTAATGAATGGCTAATCGATTTTGGCAGACTCATACCGGCAGGGTCAGCAATGCATCGAATAACAATAGCAGGCAGGTTATGCTGTTTGGCTGTTTGCACAATGGCAATACTTTCCATATCAAGCGCTATGGCTTTAGATTGACTGTTGAGTAGCTTTTTTGCACTACTTTCAGCAATAATTACTGTGCTTTCTGCTAGCAGGCCTGTGATAGGGCATAAAGATGATAGCTGTTCAGTAACATGATTTAGCCAGGGTGAGGCTATAGAAATCAGTTCTTTGCTTTCTGTTAGCAGCTGCTGTGGCATAACTAGGTCGCCAGGATTTAAATCAGGGCTTAATGCTGCTGCGCAGCCCCAGCTGATAAGCTGTTCTGCTCCTTTGTCAATAAGCAGTTTGCTTGCTGTGGCAGCATTTTCTGGCCCCGCTCCAGAGCACATAACCAGTGTGTTTCTGTTAATAAAAACAATGCTGCCTTTGCTGATCTTTTTATCTGTGAGACTATTGATTTCATCAGGTAAAGCAATGACAATTCCTGTAATCACTTTTTCGCTTGCTCGTTACGATAGCGGGCCAGAGCCCAAAGTGGAAAGAACTTATCATAGCCATGATATTTAAGGAAAAATACTTTAGGGAAACCGGGTGCAGTAAAGCATTTATCATCCCAAACGCCGTTATCCAGCTGTTTGTTTAAAATGAAATCAATGCCAGCTTTAACTTCAGGGCTGCTAGCTTCACCGGCTGCCATAAGCCCCAGCACTGCCCAGGCAGTCTGGAATGAGGTACTGAAGTGATATTTGCCACTGTATTTTTCACTTTCATAGTAGCTAAGGTTGTCTTCACCCCAGCCGCCATCTTCACGCTGTACGCTTTTTAAATAACAGACCGCTTTAGTATAAAGCGGGTCATCCTTAGGTATGTCTGTCTGCTCTAAACCCAGCAATACAGACCAGGTGCCATAAATATAGTTGGTTCCCCAGCGACCGAACCATGAGCCATCATCTTCCTGTTCGCTGCGAATATATTCAATGGTACGCTTTAGAGCTGGCAGGTATTCATTATGATCTTGTGCAACCTTAGCCATCAACATAGCACAGCGAGCGCTGACATCAGCCGTTGGAGGGTCAAGCAGGGCACCATGGTCAGCAAATGGAATTTCGTTTAGATAATATTTTGTATTATCGATATCAAATGCACCGTAACCGCCATTTTTTGATTGCATTTCGACTATCCAGCGGGTTGCTGTATGTATGGATAGGTCCAATTCAGCATAATCAGAATCTGCCATTGCAAATGCTACAACAGCGGTATCGTCAACGTCTGGGTAATGTGGGTTTTCAAATTGAAAAGCCCAGCCGCCTCCTTTGCTATTGGGCCTATCTATGCGCCAGTCACCAGGTTCATCTAAAAGCTGTTTGCTTTTTAGCCAATCATAAGCGCGGGTTAAGTTTTCTTTATTACCCGTTTTGTCTGCTTCCTGTAAAGCCAATACAGCTAACCCTGTGTCCCAAACGGGAGAGAGGCATGGTTGGCAGTATGCATCATTTTCGTTTATTACTAGCAGTTTATCTATGGCTTTGCGAGCTGTAACAACTTGTTCATGATCTTTAGGGTATCCAAGCAGCAACATGGCCTCATAAGCATTAACCATGGCAGGAAAAATGCCGCCTAAGCCGTCTTCTCCATTTAAACGTTCAGTAAACCACGTGACTGCTTTGTCTATCGCCATTTGATGAATTTTTTTAGGGATAAGAGGACGCGTCAGACGTCCAAGCTTATCCAGACCCAGAAAAAATTTGTTCAGCAAAGTGCGTTCAGGAAAATAATGTTTTTCTTTGTTCGGATCGACAACAAACAGCTCCTGCACATTAATGTTGTGCGGGTTTTTCGCAGTTGCTTTTAAGGTGCAAAGAATAAATAAAGGTACCATGACGGTACGTGACCAATAAGATACTTTATCTAGATGGAATGGGAACCATTTAGGGAAAAGCATGATTTCTACAGGAATGTAAGGTACACCACGCCATGGCAACTGTTCAAAAGTAGCAAGTGCAATGCGGGTAAAAACATTTGCTTTAGCGGCACCGCCTTGACTTAAAACATAATTGCGCAATTTAACCATGTGTGGGGCATCAATGGAGTCACCGGCCATTTTTAGTGCATAATAGACTTTTGCGCTACAGCTTATGTCACCTTCGCCACCGGTAAATAATGGATAATAGCCTTCATCAGATTGCCTTGATCTTAAATACACGGCTAGTTTAGCCTGCAGTTCTTCGTCAATATCATCAATATAATGCATCATCATGATGTATTCGGCCGGTATAGTACAGTCTGCCTCCAGTTCAAATACCCAAAATCCATCTTTATCCTGCAGACTTAAAAGCTTTTCCTGGGCTTTGTCTATTGCCTCATCGAGTGTGCTCAGTTTTTTTGTGATGGGTGTTGAGCTGCTAAGTGATGCATGGCTGTCAGTATATTGAGCTGTTTCATTAAACATCGGATTGTCCTTTGTCTTTTGCTGTTGGTTCGACATAACTCCAGTCAGGTGATTTTAGTGAGCGACTGGTCATGTTAAATATCAGAGATAGCAATATATTGCTGCGGGCTGTAGCTTTACAGACAAAAATAGTCTTTTTAACGTCTTTGCGGGTAATTTTCACTTGGTCTGAGTCGTTAAAAGTAAGGTTGTTTTTGATTTTTTTAAGTGTCAGCACTGCCATGCCTATAGCCCAAAGGCAAAAGTTACGAATCCCTGTTTCATTAGCCGGTAGAAGCTGAGTATATTTAAGGCCTTTGTGCAAGTGTATTTGGGCAATGCTAATCAAATGTTCCAGGCCTTTACGAAAGTTCTCGTCGTCGGTGTCAGGCGTCAGCGTTTTAAGATCAAAGCCTGTTTCTGTAAATATATCCTGCGGAAGCCAGCAGACATCACGTTTCGCATCATCCCAAATGTCTTTTAGAATATTAGTCATTTGCAGGCCTTGTCCAAAAGAGATGGAAAGTTTCAGTAACTCTTCTTCATGCTGTTTTATCTCTGCAGAATAGTGACAAAATAGCTTGGCCAGCATTTCACCTACGCAGCCGGCAACATAGTAGCAGTAGCTATCCATGTCAGACATGGTTTTAAGGCCAGCATTTAAGTCTAACGCCTGAAAGATAGGCATACCTTTGGCCATGGTCTCCACGCAGCTGGAGAGAGCTTCAATTTGAGCAGGGTCAAAGTTGTGGGTGATTTCAATAACTCTAGGGACTAAGTGAATTAAAGTATGTTCAGCCGGAATAGTTTGTTTTGACAGTAGAGGTGCAAGTTCTTCAGCGAAAGGTTTCGCCTTGTTCCCAGTTTTAACGACATCTATAAAGGCAGTGCAAAAGTATTTTTTCTGATCAGCATTCAGTGAAACTTCATCTTCAATGGTATCTACTATGCGACAAAGTAAATAGGCATTGGCAACTGCAGGGTGCAGGCTTCCGGGAAGCTGTGGAATAGTTAGTGCAAAAGTGCGCGAAACACCTTCAAGCAAAATGGCTTGCAGCTCTGTGTCGTCTAGACTGGTCAGAGATTTTGGGTCATTTATGGAAATTTGAGATCCGTTCATGTTTATAGCAAAAGACGCGATAAAAAGTATGGGCACCATAATAGACGGTTTGTTGGCATTTTGCAAAATAATGTTGTTTTTAGTGCAATGACGGTTTATTTACAGTCTGGATGTTGATTGTGAGTTTTTTGATATGCACTTTTTATTAAAACTTTATTTGCTTATTAGTTAGTTAACAAGATTTTTATTATTGTTGGAAGTCGGTTGGTGCTTAATGGAGTGTATAAAAATATCATGCAATTTTTGGCATAAAAACATCGTAGTGTTGTTTTTTTGTACTGAGTTACTGGTTTCTATTTTAAAAAGATAGTATTCTACTAAAGAATTATGAACGGTCATTGCTTTAAGCATGATGGTTTTATTTTGTGATTTTTGGAGAAGCTAATTATGGGTGTTCCTTTACGTCAGCAGATGGCAGTTGGAAGTTATTTAATTAAACAGAAGTTAAAAGGCATTAAAAAGTATCCTTTGGTTCTTATGCTGGAGCCTCTGTATCGCTGTAATTTAGCTTGTGCAGGATGTGGCAAGATTGAGCATCCGAAAGAAATATTAGACAAACGGCTTTCAGTTAAAGAGTGCCTGGATGCTGTAGATGAATGTGGCGCACCTATGGTTTCTATACCAGGCGGCGAACCATTAATACATAAAGAAATGCCTCAGATTGTCGCAGGCATTGTCGCAAAAAAGAAGTTTGTGTATTTATGTACAAATGCTTTATTGCTAAAAAAGAAAATTGATGATTATACCCCCTCTCCCTATTTGACCTTTTCTATCCATTTAGATGGTGTTAAAGAGAGACATGATAATTCGGTCTGTCAGGATGGTGTTTTTGATATCGCGGTCGAAGCGATTAAACTTGCATTGGGCAAAGGCTTTAGAGTCAATATTAACTGTACTTTATTTCAAGGTGAAAATGCTGAGGAAGTAGCTGAATTCTTGGATTATGTGACTGAACTGGGTGTGGAGGGGGTAACAATAGCCCCTGGCTTTAGTTATGAGCATGCTCCTAAGCAGGATGTCTTTATTAAAGGCAAGGATGTTAAGGACTTGTTTAGAGGTATTTTTTCCATAGGAAAAAATAAAAAATGGAAACTGAACCATTCATCTTTATATCTGGATTTTCTTGCAGGCAATCAGGCTTATGAATGTACGCCTTGGGGAAACCCTACACTGAGTGTATTTGGCTGGCAAAAACCTTGCTATCTATTGGCGGACGAAGGCTATGTCGATACTTTTCAGGAATTGCTAGACACAACGCCTTGGGAAAAGTACGGCAGCGTACACAATCCTAAGTGTGCTAACTGTATGGCTCATTGCGGGTATGAGGCAACTGCTGTTGAAGATATGCTGGCCCATCCTTTAAAAGGCATGATGGTTTCATTAAGAGGGCCAAAAACAACAGGGGATATGGTTGAAGTGCCTGCACCTGAGTTTGTTGAGCCAGATGAAATAAAGTCTATTTCTGATATTCCTGTGAAGGTCGAATCTTGAATGCAATATCAGTACTTAGGAGTTTAACTTGAAAATACTGAGTAATAAATTTTATACCTGCTTTTTAATCTTTTTTTTAAGCTTTGGCAATTCAATTGCTTTAGCAGAAACGAAGATTAAGGCGGAAAGCACAGCATCTGCGACAGAACAGATAAGTGCACCTAAAAAGGTTGTTATCGACTTTCAAAATGCTCTTCTGGATGCTATGAAACAAGGGGAGTCTCTTAGCTTCCAGGCGCGTAGCAAACAGTTGGAAGCTGCTATTTTAAAAAGCCATGATGTGATAAAAAGCCTGAGAACAATTGTCGGCAGCAAACAGTGGAAAGGCTTTACTGAAGAACAGAGGGCTAAGCTAAGTAAAGTCTTTACAAAATTTATAGTTTCTACCTATGCTGCGAACTTTAATGAGTTTGCAAATGAATCTTTTGTTTTTGTTTCAGAGCATACTACAAAAAAAGGAAATGTGATTATTCGTAGTATTTTTGAAATTCCTGAAAGTAAAAGAAAAAAGGTGACTTTTGACTATGCGCTGAAAAAAAGTGCTGATAACTGGAAAATTTATAATATTGCCGCTGATGGGGTTAGCGACTTGGCTACAAGAAGATCAGAGTATCGAAGAATTCTTGCAAAAGAAGATGGATTTAATAGTTTGATTGCAATTATTAGCAAAAAAATTGATAATTACGCTAAATAGAGATTGAGGTTATATTTATTTAGTATGCGTATATTGTTTCAAGAGAAAAGCTTTTCTTCATTATTTTCCATTGTTTTTATTATGCTCATTCTGTTTCTTTCAGGCTGTGCAAATAATAAAACTTTAGAAACTGATGCCGAGAGTGTTGAGATTTCGGAGATAGACCCGTATGAGGGGTTTAACCGAAAAATGTTTGTTTTTAATGATGTGCTTGATACTTATGTAGGAGACCCAATCTCAGATGCATATTTATGGATTACTCCTCAATTTGTACAGACAGGGGTTTCAAATTTTTTCAGCAACCTTAACGGCATTAATGTTTTTATAAATGCTTTTATGCAAGGAAAGGGTAAGCAGGGTGCTGAAGACACAGGACGTTTTCTTATTAATTCAACCTTTGGTATGTTTGGTCTGTTTGATGTTGCAACAGATATAGGGTTAGAGAAGCATGAAGAAGATTTTGCGCAGACGTTAGCTGTTTGGGGAGTTCCTCAAGGGCCGTATCTGGTGTTGCCAGTGCTTGGGCCACTAACTACCAGAGGAATACCCGGCGGTATTTTTGATGCTGTCGCAAATCCCGCTACCTATGTAGGGATGCCTATTCAGTTTCTGCAAATTCTGCAAGTAGTTAATACAAGAGCAAATGTAGATGATGAACTGAATTTTATTGATGAGGCTGCCTTAGATACCTATCTGTTCACCAGAGAATCTTTTTTGCAATATCGAAAAAATTTAATAGCAGATGGCAAGTTAGACGATGCTGATGACCTTCTGGATTTAGATGATTTTGATGAGGATGGCCTGGATACTAGTGAAGACGATGTCAAAGCGAATATTGCTCCTGAAACTGAAGCTATTGAAAATAAAGTACAGCGTCGTCAGCAGGATTCATTAGATGAAGTTGTTGAATCAATTGATACAGCGAGCGACAGAACCCAGTAAAATCACCGCTGACAAACACGAGCTTAAGCCGGCAGAACTGTAATCGGCGCTCTGATGATGTGAAAAATCAACCTTGCCTGCCTTTTTGCTCCTGATTAAACTAGCTCAATCGTTATGTGGCAGTTATTGGCCTTTTGAGATGGTCTAATCAGAATCCAAAAAAACCTTCACAACTTAGTTAATAATGCAGTAGTGAGTGAACTTCATATTTCTCTAGCTTTTCTCTTCCCTGTAAAAAATCCAGTTCTACTACAAAAGCACAGGCTTCTACTGTAGCTCCTAAATTTTCCACCAATTCACAGCTAGCTTTAGCTGTTCCGCCTGTTGCCAAAAGATCATCGATGAGCAAAACTTTTTCATTCTCATCAAAGGAATCTATATGCGCTTCTAATGTGGCTGAGCCATATTCCAGGTCATAAGAAACACTTTGAACATCGTAAGGCAGTTTACCTGGCTTTCTCAGAGGGATAAAAGGAATGCCCAGTTCCCAGGCGACCAGTGAGCCAAAAATAAACCCTCTGGCTTCCATGCCTGCTACAGAGGTTATTTCTCTGCCTAGAAAGGGATGAATTAGCTGGTGAACAGCCAATCGTAATGCTGCTGGATCTTTGACCAGAGGTGTTATATCCTTAAAAATTATGCCTGGTTTTGGGAAGTCATGAATATCTCTTATTTTATTTCTTAATCTGTCCATTGCTATTATGAAATTTGTTGAACGTTGATGGAGTACCTAGTGGTCGCGCTGTATAATATAAAGAGAAATGTCGCGCAATAAATCAGCTTCAGAACCAAAACTGCTAAGGCTGGCTATGGCCTGTTCATGTAATTCCTGGGCTTTTTGCTTTGCACCATTCAGGCCCAGCAAAGCAGGGTAGGTAGGTTTATTATTGTTCTGGTCTTTACCCTGTGTTTTGCCCAGCGTAGCCGTATCACTTTCTTCATCAAGAATATCGTCTTTAACCTGAAATGAAAGGCCGATGCATTTTGCATAATGATCCAGCTTTTTAGCAATGACAGAGTCTAAGTCAGGTTTAGCCAGAGCAGCCATATTGACACTGGCACGAATTAAGGCCCCTGTTTTATGAATATGCATGTTTTCAAGCTCAGGTAAAGTTAGCGTTGTACCGACTGACTCCAAATCAATGGCCTGCCCACCCACCATTCCTTGAGACCCGCTGGCTTTAGTTAATGTAGTAATCATTTTCAAGCGACTTTCAGGGTTAACTTTGATTGATGGATCATTTGCTAACACTTCAAAGGCTAAAGCCTGCAATGCATCGCCGGTTAAAATGGCAGTAGCTTCATCGTAGGCAATATGAGAAGTCGGCTTGCCGCGTCTTAAATCATCATCGTCCATGGCAGGAAGGTCGTCATGGATTAGTGAATAGACATGAATCATTTCAACTGCACAGGCAGGAGCATCTAAGATTTCTTCTGATAAGCCTAAAGCCTTTCCAGTAGCATAGGTCAGCATAGGACGCATACGCTTGCCACCATCTAGGGTGCTGTAGCGCATAGCATCATGTAGTTTTTTTGGCAAAATGCCTGCAGATGGCAAACGGGCATCTAAAGCGTGTTCAACTCGGCTTTGGGCTGACACAAGATATTGTTTTAAAGCATTACTCATCGTTAAAGGACTCCAGGGTTTGTTTACCGTTTTTTTCTAATAAAATTTGAATTTTTTGCTCCGCATCTTGCAATGCCTTTTGACAGGTACCTGTTAATTTAACCCCTCGTTCAAATGATTTTAATGATTCTTCCAATGACAGGTCTCCCTGTTCCATCTGTTCAACTAAATGTTCCAGCTCTTCAAGAGAGTCTTCAAATAAAGTGGTGCTTTTTTTTCTGGCCATACGGTTTAGTGTGTTGCTCTATACTTTACATGGTACGATAATAATTTAACTTTCCATTATATCTTAAATATCAGTAAGTATGAGTAGCGAATATAACGCAGCGGCAATTGAAGTTTTAAGCGGACTGGATCCGGTTCGGAAACGTCCAGGGATGTACACAGACACTACCAGGCCTAATCATTTAGTTCAGGAAGTTGTTGACAACAGTGTTGATGAAGCTATGGCTGGGCATGCTGATAGCATAGAAGTTGTTTTATACAGGGACGGCTCGGTATCAGTAACCGATAACGGCAGAGGAATGCCTGTAGATATACATCCTGAGCAGGGCATTCCAGGTATTGAAGTAATTTTGACCCAGCTTCATGCGGGCGGAAAATTTTCAAATAAAAATTATCAGTTTTCCGGTGGCTTGCATGGCGTTGGAGTTTCTGTTGTTAATGCTTTAACTACCAAGCTAGAGGTTGAAGTCAAGCGCTATGGCAAAATATATAATATGGGCTTTGCCAATGGCGATAAGCAAACTGATCTAACGGAAATCGGTACAGTAGGCAAAGCAAATACAGGCACGAGCATAACCTTTTGGCCTGATGAGAAATATTTTGATTCCAATAAAGTCTCGGTAATCAAGCTTAAACATGTGCTGCGTGCAAAAGCGGTATTATGTCCAGGGCTGAAATTATCACTGAAGTCTGAGCAGACAGATGAACAATGGGAATGGTGCTATCAGAATGGCTTAAAAGAATATCTGCTTGACAGGGTGGGGGATGCAGACATTTGTCCCGAGATTCCTTTTATGGCTGAATCAGTAGCAACAACTGAGGCAGTAGAGTGGGGGATTGTCTGGACAATAGAGAGTTTTTCTGAAGTTATTGCTGAAAGCTATGTAAATCTGGTACCCACAGCCCAAGGCGGAACACATGTTAATGGACTGAGAGCTGGATTAACAGAAGCCATGCGTGAGTTTTGTGAATTTAGAAATCTATTGCCACGCGGTGTAAAGATTGCCCCTGAAGATGTCTGGGAAAATTGCCACTTTGTATTATCTGTAAAATTAGAAGATCCGCAGTTTTCCGGCCAAACCAAAGAGCGCCTGAGTTCACGGGAATGTGTACCTTTTGTTTCGGGCATTGCAAAAGACAGTTTCAGTCTATGGCTAAACCAGCATCCTCAGGAAGGTGAAAAGGTAGCTGAAATAATTCTGGCCAGTGCACAGAAACGTCTTAAATCCAGCAAAAAAGTGGTCAGAAAAAAACTTACATCCGGCCCTGCATTGCCTGGAAAATTGGCTGACTGTTCGTCACAGGATCTCAGCCGAACCGAACTGTTTCTAGTGGAAGGAGATTCTGCAGGCGGTTCTGCCAAGCAGGCAAGAGACAGAGAATTTCAGGCCATTATGCCGCTGAGAGGAAAAATTCTTAACACCTGGGAAGTCGATTCGGCACAGGTGATGGCTTCTCAGGAAGTTCATGATATTGCGGTTGCCTTGGGAATAGACCCAGATTCTGAGGATATCAGCAATTTGCGCTACGGAAAAATCTGTATTCTGGCAGATGCCGACTCGGATGGAAATCACATTGCCACTCTGATTTGCGCTTTATTTTATAGGCACTTTTCCGCTCTTGTTAAAGCAGGGCATGTGTTTATTGCCATGCCTCCCTTATATCGCATAGATATTGGCAAAAGAGTATTTTATGCCTTGGATGAATCAGAACGGCAGGGTGTACTGGCAAGAATTGAAACAGAAAAGCTAAAAGGGAAAATTAATGTACAGCGTTTTAAAGGATTAGGTGAAATGAATCCAGGTCAGTTAAGGGAAACCACCATGAACCCCGATACCCGAAGGCTAGTGCAATTAACCGTTGAAGAGGGTGATGATACCAGCGAACAGCTAGATTTACTGCTGGCAAAAAAACGTTCACAAGATAGAAAGCGATGGCTGGAAACAAAAGGCAATTTAGCGGAGATTTGAATGCCCCGTTATTTCTCCTTAGAAATGCTTTTTTTAGTAAGCAATAAGCATAAAAAATCTCTGTCTGGGTATGGTGTGTCTGCAATAATAGTTGCAATGCTTCACAGAGGCAGAAATAAGACACTGAAATATAATTCGATGGCAAACGTGTTTCTGTATTATGCATTTGATCATTGGGTGCAGCGGAATCATTCCGATGTTCCTTTTGAGAAATATGCAGATAATGCAGTTTGCCATTTTCGAACCTGAACCCAAACAAGTATAAGCGGATTTGGGAAGCAAGGTTCAGAGAATGTGGATTGGAGCTACATCCTGAAAAGACAAAGATTGTTTATTGCAAAGGTGAAGATCGTAAGGAAGATTATCCTGTTATGAAATTTGATTTTCTGGGCTATACATTTAGACCCCGATTAACAAGAACTCGTAGAGGGCGATTTTTTGAAAGCTTCACACCGGCAATAAGTAACAAGGCAGCAAAAGCAATCAGACAGAAAGTGCGGAGCTGGAGCTGGCAATTACGGCCAGGTGACACGCTTGAAGATTTAGCACGAGAATGTAATCCTATCATTCTAGGCTGGATTCATTATTATGGGCGGTTTAATCCTTCTGCACTGTTTGGCATTCTTAATCATATCAATAGGCGTTTAGTCCGTTGGGCAACCTGCAAATATAAAAAGCTAAGAGGGCGTCAACGGAAAGCAACAAAATGGTTGAGGCAAATTGCTGAGCGACAGCCTACTATTTTTGTCTATTGGAAATCAAGGGGTCAGCCAACTTGATTTTCTAAATTAGCCAGCGTATAGTTCTTTCATGGCTCGATTACCCAGAATAGTTATCCCCAATCAACCGCTGCACATCATGCACCGTGGCAATAATCATCAGGATATCTTTGAATCAGAAGAAGACATGGTGCGGATCATTGAAGATATTGCTTATGCTTTATCAAAAACTGATTGCTATCTGCATCATCAGTGTTCCCCTATCTGATGCACCCTCGGAACTAACTTGGCAACAAGCGCATTGATAAAGTTACTCAGCGACTTTCCGGTCATTATTGCATTTTGAACAGCCCTAATAGTATATGAGCTTAT
>JALSLW010000036.1 GCA_026988155.1 Methylomonas sp.
TAGCGCCGATGATAGTGTGGCAGGTTGCCATGCGAAAGTAGGGAATTGCCAGGCTTTTAAACGGAAAACCCGGACTCAGCAATGAGTCCGGGTTTTTTTTTGCCTGCGGATGCATGAGGCGATGTCCTGTATCGATGGTGGTGTCCGGTGGTTTTTAATATAGTTGTTGCCTAAAATTGTAAAATTATGCCACCTCTTTTCTTTCTTTTATAACCTATTGATTCCACAGCACTTCCAGAAAGTACTTACATGGAGATAAAGATGGTTTTTTTTTGAAATATCAGAAAAAACAATGGCTTGTATCATAATTCTGCATTCAACTGATCATTCTTTATTCATAGAAGATCTACCCGTTTCAGAACGAAACCTAAAACCGTTCATATCAATCGCCGGATTCCTGTATTATTGATTTTTTCTATTTTGTGAAATCTGGACTTAGCAATGGCAGCAATTGAAAAACTCAAGCTAGAATTAAAAAAATTACCTGAGGAAATGCAGAGGCGGGTAATTAATAAAATTACGGCTTATGAAGAAAGCACGGTTAGGCTTGGAACAGAAATACCAGAAAATGCAGCATTCATCGTTTCTTTGCCAAAGGTATGGGCATGTAGTTTATTTATAATGGAAAATTGTGTCCGGTTTCCTCTAGTATTAAATGATCTTATAGAAAGTGGAGATCTTTTTTTAGAAAAAAGAAGACAAAATTACTCAGAATATTTGAAAACCGAGCTAATTGAGTCAGAAAGTAATTTGATGTTTATCCTGCGTCAATTTAGACGTAGAGAAATGATTCGTATTGCATGGAGGGATCTAGCTGGCTGGTCTTGTTTAGATGAAACCTTAAGTGATTTAACAGAATTAGCAGAAATATGCATTCAATTTTCATTGAACTATCTTTATCAGAAAGCATGTGAAAGTAAAGGTGTGCCAAAGACAGATGATGGTAGACCGATCAATATTGTTGTTTTAGGGATGGGGAAACTAGGTGCCTGGGAGCTAAATTATTCTTCTGATATTGACCTGATTTTTGCTTATGCTGAAGATGGTGTGCTGAATGATAGAAAAGCGACTAGTTATGGAGAGTTTTTTAGCCGTATTTGTAGAAATTTAGTAAAGGTACTGGATGCCATAACAGTCGATGGTTTTGTTTTTAGGACGGATATTCGATTAAGGCCTTTTGGAGATAGTGGCCCAATAATAATGACCTTTGATGGATTGGAAAATTATTACTTAACTCAGGCTCGGGAATGGGAGCGCTATGCCATGATTAAAGCACGCCAGGTTGCTGGAGACTTTTGCAGTGGACGGCAATTAATGGCAATGATTAAACCTTTTGTCTATCGGAGATATCTGGATTATGGTGCATTTGAAGAGCTACGGTCGTTAAAGTTTCAGATTACTCAGGAACTGATGCGAAAAGACCGTATGGATAATATTAAGCTTGGTCCCGGGGGGATTCGTGAAATAGAATTTATAGGACAGGCCTTTCAGTTGATTAGAGGCGGAAAGGTGCCTAAATTGCAGGAGCGAAGCATCCTAAAAGTTTTAAAGATTCTAGGAGAAATGAAGTTGCTTTTACCTGAAGATACTGAGCAATTGCAAACATCCTATTGTTTTTTACGCAGGGTTGAAAACCATATTCAGCAATATCAAGATAAGCAAACGCACGATTTACCTGCTGATCCAGAGGTGCAGCTGATTTTAGCATTTTCTATGGACTTTGCCGATTGGGAGAGTTTTAAGGAAAAACTTGATGAAGCAAGAACGGCAGTGCATAGAGTATTTGATCAGGTGTTCTCCTTGTCTTATCAACAAGATATCAAAGAGGGGGCTCAGATTGTATGGTCTGGCGATAATAATGGTGCTTCACTTGATTATTTGGCGGCAAATGGTTTTGAGCAGGTTAATGCCTCGTTGAAGGTTTTAAATGACTTTAAAAAATCACGGGCAATTAATCGATTATCAGCTAAAGGCCGGAAAGTGATTGACAGGTTGATGCCTCAGCTTATTGATGCAATAAAGATTGTAGATAATCAGGATATTACTTTAAAAAGAGTGCTAGATTTGATTGAAGCAGTTGCTGGGAGAAATGTTTATTTATCATTGCTGGCCGAAAATCCTGATGCATTAACGCAGCTGCTTAAATTATCATCGGCAAGCTCATGGATTTGCCACTATTTGACGGAATACCCTATGCTGTTTGATGAGTTGCTTGATACGCGTTCATTATATGAACCGTTAAATAAGGAACAATTAGCAACCCGGCTTAATGTATGTCTGGACAGTATTGCTTCTAATGATATAGAACAGATAATGATAAGGCTGCGACAATTTAAGCAGGTTAACATATTGCGTATTGCTGCTGCTGATATTATGGGGGCTATCCCAGTGATGGTGGTAAGTGATTATTTAACCTATGTAGCAGAAGTGATTTTAGAATATGTCGTTGACAAAGTATGGCAAATACTAACTTTAAAGCATGGTCTGCCCCCTAATGCCCAGGATGGTAAAAAAGGGTTTGCCATATTGGGTTTTGGTAAGTTAGGTGGGCAGGAATTAGGCTATAGTTCAGATTTAGATATGGTATTTTTGTATGACTGTATCAATGGCAATGCATTAACCGATGGTGATAAGCAAATTAGCTGTGCGCAATTTTATGGCCGTATCGGCCAAAAAATTCGTCATATTCTTGACACAAAAATGCTGTCTGGCCTGCTATATGAAGTGGACATGCGTCTTAGGCCTAGCGGTAATTCCGGTTTGCTGGTAACACATGTGAAAAGCTATGAAGATTATTTGAAAAATAATGCATGGACATGGGAACATCAGGCATTGGTTAGAGGGAGGTTTGTCGCGGGTGATAGGTCTTTAAAGAAACAATTTGAAGCGATACGCTATCGAATTTTAAGTCTTAAACGCAATGTAGAAGCGCTAAAATCTGACATACGTGAAATGCGAGAAAAAATGCGAAGAGCATTAACCAAAAAAGAAAGTGATACATTTGATTTAAAACAGAGCATTGGAGGTATTGTCGATATTGAGTTTATAGTACAATTTCATATATTGGCGCATGCTTCAGACAATAAAGATCTAACCCTCTATACTGATAACATAACATTGCTGGATGTATTAAACCGGCATGGTTTGATACCAAATATGCAAGCTGAAATACTTAAGCGGGCATATTGTGAGTATCGTGATTATGGACATCATCGGGTTTTACAGGGAGAGTGTGCGATGGCAGGAAAGGATGATTTTGTAGAAATACGATCTCAAGTTGAAAAAATTTGGCATGAATACATGTCAGCGACAACACACAGGCAAGAAATATGATGACGATGGATGATAGAGACGGTGTAATCTGGATGGATGGTGAGTGGGTGGAGTGGCGTGAGGCGAAAGTACATGTACTAACTCATACCTTGCACTATGGTGCTGGAGTATTTGAAGGGTTAAGAGCATATCATGCTGAAAAAGGTACGGCTATTTTTAAGCTGCAAGAACATACTGATAGGCTATATCGTTCTGCGCATATTTTGAATATGCGGATTCCGTTTGATAAAGATCAAATCAACCAGGCTCATAAGGAAGCAGTAGCCAAGAACAGTTTAGATAGTGCCTACATTCGCAGCATGTGTTTTTATGGATCTGAAGGAATGGGCCTAAGAGCAGACAATCTAAAAGTTCATGTGATGATTGCCGCCTGGGAATGGGGGGCATACCTAGGATCAGAAAGTATGGAGAAAGGTATTCGGATCAGAACATCATCTTACACTAGAAACCATGTTAACAGTACTATGTGTAAAGCTAAAGCTAATGGCAACTACATCAACTCGATACTTGCCCTGCAGGAAGCATTGTCAACAGGGTATGATGAAGCCCTATTGTTAGATCATGAAGGTTTTGTAGCAGAAGGCAGCGGAGAAAATCTGTTTATAGTACGCAATGGAAAAATTTATACCCCTGAAACAACCTCCGCATTAGAAGGTATCACCCGAGATACACTGATTACAATAGCGCAGGAGAATGGTTTTGAAGTTATTGAAAAGCGTATGACACGTGATGAAGTTTATGTTGCTGATGAAGCCTTTTTTACTGGATCGGCTGCTGAAGTTACTCCCATTAGGGAGTATGACGGTCGTGTGATTGGCTCGGGAGCAAGAGGGGACATTACTGAAAAATTGCAGACGCTTTATTTTGACTATGTGCATGGGCGTAGGGCTGATCACAGCCAGTGGTTAAGTTACGTTTCATAAGTGACCGTTAACAGCAAAAAAATATTGATTGTCGGTCCTTCTTGGGTTGGCGATATGGTTATGGCACAAAGCCTGTTTATAACCTTAAAAGAAAGTGACCCCGAGTGTCATATTGATGTGTTGGCTCCGAAGTGGTCTTTTCCTTTACTGGATAGAATGCCAGAAGTTTCAAAAGGAATTGCCATGCCGTTAATGCATGGCGAGTTTGGATTTTCTAAACGGAGGCGGCTAGGTAAGGATTTACAGCAGGCTAAATATGATCAGGCAATTGTTTTGCCTAATTCCTGGAAGTCCGCGCTTATTCCTTTTTTTGCTAAAATCCCATTAAGAACAGGGTATATTGGCGAAGTCCGCTGGGGGCTGTTAAATGATGTTCGTATGCTAGATAAACAGCACTTGACTATGACCGTTCAGCGCTTTATTGCCTTAGGGGGTCCAAAAAGCGTAGAACAAACTTTGGGCTACCCCATTCCTATGCTGAACATTGATCGGCACAATCAGCAAGCCATTACAGAAAAATTTCAGGTCGAATTGTCTAAAAAAATATTGGCACTATGTCCCGGGGCTGAATACGGCCCTGCTAAACGTTGGCCTGCGGAGCATTATGCAAAACTTGCAAAACATATAATGGCACAGGGCTGGACTGTTTTTTTATTCGGTTCAGAAAAAGATAAGTCTGTTGCTGAGCAGATTAATGGTTTGACAGGAAATGCATGTCAGGATTTTAGTGGCAAAACATCTCTCGCGGAAGCAGTTGATTTAATGTCTTTAGCTGAAATTGTGGTAACAAATGATTCTGGACTTATGCATATCGCCGCCGCTCTGGATAAAAAAGTCATCGCCATTTATGGCTCTTCTGACCCTGGATTTACTCCTCCGCTAAATGCCTCGGCAACAGTTATTGATTTGAAGCTGGACTGTTCACCCTGCTTTAAAAGAGAATGTCCTTTGGGACATACTCACTGTCTAACTGAAATTTCTCCAGACCAGGTGCTGGCTGAAATTTATAAATAGAGCCATGAAAATAGCCATTGTTAAACTTTCTGCACTAGGCGATATTGTTCATGCAATGGTTGCTCTGCAGTTTGTCAGACAAGCTTATCCTAATATCTGCATTGACTGGCTTGTTGAAGAGAGGTTTTCAGGTGTATTACGGGAAAACCCAGATATTGGCCAGATTTTAACGGTTGATTTAAAATCTCTGAAGCAGGATAAAGCTGAGCTCTTTCCAGAGATTAAAAAAATAAGGCAATATGCTAAAAATAATTATGATTTGGTTATTGATGCGCAAGGGTTGATTAAATCAGCTATCGTGTCTAAGCTTATATCTGCTAACGTCGCTGGATTTGACAGGCAATCAATTAGAGAAAAACCTGGAGCTTGGCTATATAGAAAACAGGTGGCTTATCCATATGATGCAAATAGCATTGATAGGAATGTAGCTGTTATTGGACAGCCCTTAGGGATCGAAATAACTGAACAGCAAATTATCAATAAATCGCCCTTTCTTTTCTATGTTGGTGGGCTGGGCTCTTTAGCGCAGTATTTTATAAAAGACAAAGCGAACATTATTTTCGTTATTGGATCGACTTGGCCTAGCAGGAACTATCCCAAGGAAAAGTATCTAAAGGTAGTTCAAGGTTTAAATGCCAACAGTTTAATTATTTGGGGGAACGACGAGGAAAAAAAGGCTGCAGATTGGATTGCAGGCAAGACCAGCAAAGCAGAGGTGTTGCCGAGAATGAATTTTAATCAGCTTAAAGCCGTTTTGGCGAAAGCAACTCTGGTTATTGGCAATGATACAGGACCAACTCACATGGCGTGGGGAGTTAATACCCCGTCAATTACTTTATTTGGACCTACGCCAGTTAGCCGGATTTATCAGACTGATTTCAATAAAGCATTAAAGTCACCATCGGCAGTCAACCCTTTTAAATTAGATAAAAATGATTTTTCCATAAATGAGATCGGGGAAAACGAAATAATTGCATTAGCTCAATCAATGCTCAAACACAACCATATATCAGGCAGGTATTAATGGAAGCAGTAACTGAACAGGAAGACAGGTATGCAGGATTTTTGCAAATTTTGCAGCAAAAAAATAAGTTATCTGATAATGACTTAAACAAAGCGCGACGTATGCAAAAGTCAGCTGTCAGTGAGATGATACCGCAGTTGCTAATTAAACTGGGATTATGTTCGGATGCTGATATTGCAGACAGTTTTGTACAGAACTGTCAAATAGATCGAGTGGCAGCAAATGACTATCCCCTAGAAAGCCCTTTTTCAGATGATATTTCTCTCAAATTTCTTAAGCATAGTCATGTTGTTGGTCTGCAGGCAGATGAAGATTCAATCTCTGTTGCCGTTATGGATCCAAAAGATGAATACATCATACAGGCATTAACACTCGCTACCGGGAAGAAGGTTGAAGTAAAAATAGGTCTGCTTTCAGAAATTGATGCGGCACTGGATGCTCAATATGGTGATGGCAAGTCTAAAATGGATCTGTTAGTAGATGGATTTGAATCAGAGGATATTGATGACGAAGATCTTGAGCATTTAAAAGACTTAGCCAGTGAAGCGCCAGTCATTAAAATGGTAAATTTGTTTTTGCAAAAAGCCATAGAAATGAAAGCATCAGATGTACATATAGAACCCTTTGAGCAGAATTTAAAAGTCCGCTTAAGAGTTGATGGCGTACTGCAAGATATTGATGCGCCTCCAGTGACATCAACAGCGGCAGTTTTGTCCAGAATTAAAATAATGGCTAAGCTCAATATTGCTGAGCGCCGGCTACCCCAAGATGGCCGAATTAAATTGCAAATGCTTGGGAAAGAACTTGACCTTAGGGTATCTACAATCCCCACTATGTACGGTGAAAGTGTGGTCATGCGTTTGCTGGACAAAGAAAATATAGTGCTGGATTTTGAGGCATTGGGACTGACGGGAAAAAATTCACAGCAGTTTATTGATGTTTTGGCAAAACCTCATGGCATTTTATTAATTACCGGGCCTACTGGAAGCGGTAAATCTACAACTCTGTATACTGCACTAAAACAGTTGAACACCGCAGAACGAAAAATTATCACTATTGAAGATCCGATAGAATATCAGTTGGAAGGCGTTAATCAGATACAGGCAAAACCTCAGATTGGGCTGACCTTTGCCACAGCTCTGCGGTCAATTGTCAGACAAGACCCCGATGTTATCATGATAGGTGAAATGAGGGATTTAGAGACAGCTAAAATTGCCGTGCAGTCAGCATTAACTGGTCACTTAGTGCTCTCAACCCTGCATACCAATGATGCCGCCGGAGGCATTACCCGGCTATTGGATATGGGACTGGAAGAATATCTGTTGAGTTCGACAGTTAACGGCATTTTAGCTCAGAGACTGGTCAGAACACTGTGCCCAGACTGTAAAGAACCTTACTCTGCATCAGATGCAGTAATTGAAGACATGCATCTGAGAAAGTTTACTGAAACAGCTGACATTCAGTTGTATAAAGCGGTCGGCTGTGTTGCCTGTGGGGATATAGGCTATAAGGGGCGACAGGCAATTATTGAGTTTTTGCCAATGTCAGAGAAGATCCAGAAACAGATTATGGAACGAAAGGAATCAGGAGAAATACAGAAACAGGCTATTAAAGAAGGCATGCTGACAATGTATGAAGATGGTCTTCTTAAAGCCGTCAATGGAATAACAACGATAGAAGAGGTCTTGCGCGTGACAACGGAATCCTGATATGGCCCTGTACTCATACAAAGCAGTCAACAGTCTGGGTGAAACTGAAGAAGGCATAAAAAATGCGCCTGACCAGCAAACACTTCTTAATGATTTGCAAGATCAGGGATTTATCCCTATCCGAGTTGAATTAGCCCAGGATAAAACCTTTTTGGGAATAAAGCTGGGTCGCAGTACAGTTAGTCTTTCTCAAAAAGAGGTTCTGCTGTTTACTGGAGAGCTGGCAACATTGTTGGACTCGGGGCTGCCCCTTGACCGGTCATTGCGCGTATTGATTCAATTAACTGAAGATAATGACAAACTTAGTACACTGATTGCACAAGTGCTGGAAAAGATTAAAGGCGGCTCATCGCTGGCTGATGCACTGGAAAGCCAGGCCGGCGTGTTTTCCAGATTTTATCTGAATATGATTCGTGCAGGGGAAATGGGCGGAAACTTAGGCGATGTCTTAACACGATTGGCTGAATATCTAGAGCGCTCACAGGAATTGAAGGACACAGTGGCAACCGCACTTATTTATCCTGCGATATTGCTGGTCATGTCCGTTGCATCACTGTTGGTCATGCTAACTTTTGTGGTACCGCAATTCACTGAAATGTTCGATAATGCAGGAAAAGCTTTGCCCGTTCCTACGCAAGTCGTCGTTGCCATAGCTGATTTTCTGCAGTCGTATTGGTGGGCCTTGCTGCTAATTGCCGTTATTGTCAGCAGCTATATGAAGGCACAGTTAGCCAACCCGGTTACAAAGAAAATTTGGGATGCACGTTTTCTCACCATGCCGCTTTTTGGCGATATTCTTTTGCATATGGAGACCGCAAATTTAACGCGAACAATGGGTACTTTATTGGGCAATGGCGTTTCTATTTTAAAGGCATTGGGGATTGTAAGAGAAACTGCTGGAAATTTAGTGATGGTTGAGCTGTTAGATGATGCGGAGCAGGAGCTAAAACGGGGGCGAACCATGTCAGATGCTTTGGCAGATAGCAACTGCTTCCCCAGGCTGGCTATACAAATGATTAAAATGGGGGAAGAAACAGGACGTCTAGAAGAAATGCTGCTGCGTGTTGCTACTATTTATGACAAACAGCTGCGTACATCCATTTCGCGAATGCTGGCATTATTAGAGCCTGCATTAATTATTACCTTAGGGTTGATGATTGCCGGCATCATTGTTTCGATATTATTGGCTATTTTAAGTGTTAATGATTTAGCATTTTAAAAAAAGAATTTAGTTTTTAAGTTTTAAGGAGATTTATCAGTGAGAATTACGTACAAACAGAAAGAAAAGGGCTTTACCCTATTAGAGTTATTAGTTGTACTGGGTATTATTGCCATGTTGGCTGGTATTGTCGGACCACAGGTGATGAAGCATATGGGAGCATCAAAAACCAAGGCAGCTAAAGTGCAGGTGGAAGATTTGTCAGCGGCACTGGATATGTATAAGCTAGATGTGGGCAAATACCCTACATCAGAACAGGGACTATCGGCCCTGGTTGAAAAGCCGGCTGATATCAGTCGCTGGAATGGTCCTTATTTGCGCAAGGTTAAAGTACCGCAAGATCCATGGGTACAGGCTTATCATTACGCCTCTCCCGGACAGCATGGTAAATTTGATTTATATAGTTTTGGAGCTGATGGCAAAGAAGGTGGCGAAGGCGAAGATCAGGACATAAACAGCTGGGAATAAAATGCTGAAACAGGCTCAGGGTTTTACCTTAATAGAACTCACTGTCGTGCTGTTGATTATGGTACTGGGCTTTTCGGCGATTGGTACTAATATTTCATCTGGAAACCGGTCTTCTCAGTTAAAAGCGACAGCGAGAGATCTCGCTTCAGCACTACGCTATGCCAGAGGACAGGCTTTAATTTCTCATGGAGAAGTTTCTGTTGCCATTAACCTGGCAGAAAACACGTATCAGGTATCCAATCGAGATAAGGTCTATCATTTTTCTGATGAGATTGATGTGACCTTAGTTATTGCACAGGATGAATTTAAGGATGAGGATACAGGGCAGTTACGTTTTTATGCTGATGGCTCGTCTAGCGGAGGCCGGATCACTCTGGAATGGGGGAGTCTGGTTACCAAAGTTGATGTTAACTGGCTGAGCGGAAAAGTTGAAATACGTGATGAATAAAAATAAAGGCTTTTCCCTGCTAGAAATATTGGTAGCATTTACCATTATGGCTATTTCCCTGGGGATTGTGCTAAAAATATTTTCATCGGGTGTTAATACTGCCGTCATTTCAGAAGACTATATTATAGCAACGCAGATAGCAGAATCATTAATGGCAAAGACTGGCGTAGAGGAACCGCTTGCTGTTGGACAAAGTTCAGGGACTGATAACGATAAATATCAATGGCTGGTTAAGGTGGAAAATTATACGAACCCCGAGTCTGAGGAAGATGCAGAAATTGAGCTTATGACAGTACAGGTAACAGTAAAATGGGGCGATGAACAAAATGCCAGAACTGTTGAGTTAAATACGGTTAAGGTCAGTCATAGTAAAGATGACAAATAAACATGGGCTTGCCGGCTTTACTTTGATTGAAGTTATGCTGGCAATGACATTGCTGAGCATTATGGTGACACTGCTATTTGGCAGTTTAAAGATTTGTGCAGAAAGCTGGAATAGAGGTGAAGTTAAAATAGCAGAGGTTAATGAAAAAGCCGTAGTGTATCAGTTCTTAAAGCGGCATTTACCTTCAGTACGTCCCCTGTGGGATGATTTTTCCGGTGATGACCGTAAATTTTCTTTTCAGGGCGAGGCAGATAAGTTGCAGTTTGTCTCCATATTTCCAGCGAGTTCTGGCCGCAAAGGACTGCAGGTTTTTGAAATTGCATTTGATAAGGCGAATGATGGCCAGGTAAAAGTAATGCTAAACCCCTTCTATCCGGCAATAGAAGAGCAGCAATGGGCGGAAGAAGAGGTTGTCTTGCTGGAGCATGTTGAGAAATTTCAGATAAGCTATTTTGGCAAGGACGGCGGTGATAATTTTAAAGATGATAGTGGCGGAGAGTGGCTTGATCAGTGGATAGAAAAAGAGAGTTTGCCAGCACTGGTAAAAATTGACATTGAGCTTAAAAACCGGAGCTTTTGGCCTGAGATGATTTTTGCCCTGAAATTGGCAGCATCAGGAGCTGACCCTATATTTATACAGGAAGGAAGGTAATGGCCGACTCAAAACAGGCAGGAATGGCCATGGTAATTGTAATTTGGGTATTAAGTCTGCTTACTATCATGGCTGGCAGTTTTGCGTTGACCATGCGCAGAGAAACAACTGTCATTAGTGCTGTTAAAGATAATGCAGTGGCATTGGCAATAGCTGAAACAGGGATAGGTTTTGCACAGCAAATGCTTTTTTTAAAGGATAAAAATAAGCGTTGGCGTGCAGACGGCAGTCTTTATCATTTAAAATACCAAGATGCTGATATTCGTGTCAGGTTGCTGTCGGAGCAGGGGAAAATAGATATAAATAAGGCGGACGAAGCATTGTTGACAGCTATGATGGCATCAATAGACATTGAGCCGGAACAGCAGCAGGCAATAGTCAGCGCTATTCTGGACTGGCGAGATAAAGATGACCAAATGCGTGTCAATGGTGCAGAAAAAGAACAGTATGAAGATGCAGACTTAAGCTATCAGCCTGCAAACAAAGACTTTCAGCTGATAGATGAGTTGCAGATGGTTTTAGGCATGAGCAGTGATATTTATCAGCAATTAAAACCATTAATTACCGTTTATTCAAAGCAGGCTAAAGTGAATTTGCAGGTTGCTTCAAAAGAAGTTATTCAGGCGATAGGAGGGCTTGAACCTGAGACTCTTGATGAATATATAGTACAGCGGGTTGAGAACGCAAAGGCTCAGCTGCCGGTCCCCGAATACCCGGCAGTAGGGAAGAACAGCAAGAAAAACCCTACAGGTAAAAATGCCGTCTATACTATTATATCTCAGGCGCAGCTTTTTGGAGAGCTGGCTTCAGGAATAAAAGTTACACTAAAAAAGTCAGCGAAAAATGGTGGAAATAACCCTTTTGAGATATTGAGCTGGCAGCAAATAGACCAGAAACATTCATTGTTTGATGATGATATGACACAATTATTAATAACTGAAGATGAACCTGAAAACAGACATTGATTTTGATATAAAGAAATTTTTCCATTGGTGGGGGAGAGAGCTTTCGCACTGCCTGCCGGAAAATTTCAGACAAAAATTGAGCGACAAATCAGGCTATGTCTTTCTGTCAGTTGCAGATGAAAAGTTGCTGATTGATCAGCAGATAGATGGTCAGCCTCATAAAAAAAGCTCTTTGGCACTAAATGAGACTAGTCTAGAAGGCTATAAAAAAATAATAGCCGAAAATGAAGCGCTGGAAAAAGCACAATATGTTCTAAGGTTAACTGGAGGACAGGCAATAAAAAAGATACTGTATTTGCCGGCTGCCGCCAAAGAAAATATTCAGCAAGTCATTGCATTCGAGCTGGCTCGAGTCACTCCTTTTAGCGCAGAACAGGTTTATTTCGCCGTTAAAATAATAGGAAAGGAAGAGAATGGCAAAATCAAAGTATTATTAGTCCTTACTCCCAGGGATGTTCTGGATACGATTTTGCAGCAATTGAAAAGTGCGCAAATATATCCGGCTATAGTCGATTATGCTGAAGCGGCTAATGATTTTGAAAATGATTTAACGCCTTATAATTTACTTCCTGAAGGTGATCTGCCAGTAAAAGATAAAGCAACTCAAATGGCAGCTTGGAGCTTAAGCCTTATAGCTATAGCGTTAGCTATTGGGGTGCTGGTTTTCCCAGTTTGGCAGCAAGGGCAGGAAGTGGAAGAATTAAGAGATCAGTTAAAACAGTTGGAAAGCGAAACCCAGCTTGTTCAATCTCAGCAATTAGAAATTGATGGGATAGTTGATGAAACAAAACGTTTAATTGAGATTAAAAACAGAGCGCCCGCATTAACAGAATTGATTAATGCATTAAGCAAGCTAATGCCGGATGACACCTGGCTGACTCATTTTAAATACAATAAGGATCACCTGCAAATTCAAGGGCAGTCGCCTAGCGCTTCAGTATTGATTAGTATATTGGAGGCCTCCCCACTATTTAGTAATGCACGGTTTGTTTCGCCATTAACTCAGGATAAAAGAACAGGGATGGAGCGTTTTCAAATTCGTATGGATCTAAACAGCATAAAAGGAGACTCTTAGGATGAATGAAGCATCTCATCAGCGCTGGTTAGCTTTAGGTCTATTAGGACTGGTTGTCGCATTAATCATATTTTTAGTAATTGTGCCGCTGGTATCCATGGGAATGGATTATCATGAACAAAAGCAAGAGCTGGCATTTAGATTGCAAAGGTCCAGACAAATTGTTGCTAAAAAAGACAGTGTCAAAGAAAACATCGAACGTATTAAAAAGCAATATCAGGCTCAGAATTATTTTAGCACCCGTGACACAGAGGCACTGGCTTCAGCCGACTTTCAGAAATTTATAAAATCGGCCATTTCACAGGCAGGCGGACAATTAACCAGTACACAGGTACTGCCCCGAACAACTGATAATGGCTTTAACCGAGTTACAGTTAAAGTAAGAATGTCATGTGATATAGAAGCATTGCGCAGTATCCTGCATGAAATTGAATCATCAGGTCAAATAATGATTGTTGATCAGATGGATATCCGCCCTGTTAGAGGCAGGCGAAACCGCAAAACTCGACAAGTTGAACCTAACAGCAAAATGAATGTTAATTTCCAAGTGGCTGGTTTTATGAGGAAGAACAATGAATAGCAATGTTATCAAAGGATTGCTAGGGCTATGTTTATTGCTGCTGCTAGTTCTGATAATTGAATGGCTGATGACAAAGTCGCCTGAACAGGTGCTGGTACCTTCAGTAGCTACAGAAAACAGCCAGACTGCATTAACGGAATTGCCCAAGCTGAAAATGGCAAAACAGGCCATAGAAACGTATTCTCAAATGGTGGAAAGGCCTCTGTTTATAAAGGGCAGAAAACCTTTAGACGATGAAACAGACGAACAGGCATCTACTGAAGAGATTGGCGAAATAGAGGATTTAATTTTGCTGGGGATTTATTCAATTAAAGGCAAGACAAGTGCTTTGTTCAAAAAAATGGAAACAGGCAGAAGAAAGCTAGGTAAACGTCCTCGAACATTTTTAAAAAAGTCAGAGGGTGAAGATGTAGCCGGCTGGCTGCTAAAAAAAATAGAAACCGACCGGGTAGTCATGGAGCAGCGGGGCAAGGAGCAGACCATAATGCTGCGGAAACCTAAACCAAAATCGCTTAGCAAGCCTAGACGAATCCCGCGAACTCCAAGTAAAAAGACCAAAATTAAACCCAGAAAAACAGCATGATTAATCATAAACTAAATATCTCCTATATTTTGGCATTAAGCCTCTCAGTTTCAGGCTGTGAATTGCTTGGACCAGAATTGCATAAAAAATTGCCTTTAGAACCCGTTACGCAGGAGGATCTATCAAACAAGCCTGATAAAGTTTTTCCGGAATTAAGCAATAATGGCGCGGGGGACAGTAATGCTCAAGATATGAAAATAGAGATATTTCCGGGAACGGGACAGTCTATTAATCAAATGCCGAGGGCTAAAAAGAGCAAACCGGCAGGGAAAGGAGAATACAGCTTAAACTTTGACGAGGCCGATTTAGGTGAAGTGGCTAAAGTTATTTTAAGCGATATTTTAGGTGAAAATTATATTTTAGGTCCAAAAGTTGCTGGTAAAGTCACCTTGCAGACATCTAAGCCGCTTAGCCGGTCAGAATTGCTGCCGACTCTGGATATGCTGCTGGATATTAATAATGCAGCCATGGTTTATCAGGATGGCGTTTATCAGATTAAGAATAAGGCGGCGGCTGTTCAAAGCAGTGCATTTTCCACATACAATAAATATCGCAAGCAAGTGCCTGCCGGCTACCAAGTTAAAGTAATACCCGTCAAAAATGTTGCTGTTGAAGAAATAGCCGAAATAATCAAGCCTTTGATGCAGCAGAAAAGCATTTTGCATGTTGATAGCAGCCGTAACATTATGCTGATAGCAGGAACAGAAGCTGAGCTTGACCGTGCAATGGATATGGTGAATACCTTTGATGTGGATATGATGAAAGGGCGCTCTTTTGCTTTATTCCCACTGCAAAATGTGGATGCAGTAAAAATATCTGAAGAGCTGGAGCAGATCTTTAACAAGAAATCATCAAACTCAGAATTTGGCTTTTTTAAATTTATAGCCATAGAGCGATTAAATGCTGTATTGGCCATTACGCATCAAGCCAAATATCTTAAAGATATGGAGCGCTGGATTATAAAGCTGGATAGAGCGAATACCGCGGGTGGCGGTGGTGTTAATGTCTACAGAGTACAGCATGTTGATGCTCTAGAGCTATCTACTACTTTGAATGAAATATTTAATGGAAGTGGTAAAAAAGACAGGGCGGCTTCAGTGGCTGCAGGTAAAAAAACGGTTCAGGTTACCAATAAAAAGAAAAAAACAAATACGGCAAAAAAAACGAGTTTCAGAAAAAAATCAGGCACGGCTACTTTATCTGATATAGGCGAGGTCAGCATTATTGCAGATGAGGTGAACAATGCCTTGATTATAGTGGCGAGTGCACAAGACTATACAGTAGTGCAGCAAGTGATTAAGCAGCTGGATGTTATGCCGTTGCAGGTGTTGATTGATGCAACTATAGTCGAAGTATCATTAACAGATAATTTGGAATACGGAATTAAATGGTTTTTGAGTCATAATGATGACCAGAATGTAGCATCTTCAAATGGATTTGGGCCAACAATAACGAAGACGACTAAAGATAAAGCGGGGAACGAATCAGAAACCGATGTAGCCGCTTTAGCTACAAAATTAGCGGCAGGAGCTGCTACTGGAGGGTTTGGATATGCTTTTCTTAGTAGTTCAGGAGATATTGGTGCAGTTTTGAACGCTTCAGCCGTTGATGGCAACCTTAACGTTATATCTTCCCCATCTTTGATGGTTTTAAATAATCAGGAAGCCTATATACAGGTTGGGGATGAGGTTCCTATAAGGACTACTGAGTCTACAAATACAAATAGCGATAGCACAAACCCTATTCAAACTAGTTCGATTGAACAAAGAAAAACAGGGGTAAAATTAAAGGTCAAACCAAGGGTAAATGCAAATGGACTGGTCATTATGGAAATCGAACAAAGTGTAGAAAATGTTGCAGCAAAAACTGCGTCTGGTAGTGATATTGACTCACCAACTATCTCTACACGAGAAATCAATAGTACGGTAGCTGTACAGAATGGTGAGACAATAGTGCTAGGAGGATTGATTAAAAATGATGATACCTATAATAAAACTGGAATTCCTTTTCTGCATAAGCTTCCATTAATCGGCCCACTTTTTGGAACGACAACAAAGAAAAATATAAAAACTGAACTAGTTGTTCTAATTACGCCGCGGGTGGTGAAAAGTCGCCAAGATGCACGTTTAATTACCAATGAGTTTCAGCGTAAATTATCAGGCATCTATGAAGAAGATATGGATAGAGTATACCAGCCCCTAGAAGCTACTGGACATTTGCAAAGAAAACACAGAAATATCCCCAGAATAAAATAGTTATCTATACCAGTGATTCAGCAATACATAGAACGCATATTAAGAGCAAAAGTCTACGATGTCGCAATAGAAACACCGCTAGACTTGGCTCGCTCACTGTCATTGCGCTTAGATAATAAGGTTTATTTAAAAAGAGAAGACTTACAGCCTGTTTTCTCCTTTAAATTAAGAGGCGCGTATAACAAAATAGCCTCTTTAACAGACGATGAACGCAAAAAAGGCGTTATCGCAGCCTCGGCAGGCAATCATGCCCAGGGCGTTGCTTTATCAGCTCAAAAACTAGGCATTAAGGCATTAATTGTAATGCCTAAAACCACCCCTGAGATAAAAGTTAAAGCAGTTAAAGCCTGGGGCGCAAAGATCATCCTGTTTGGGGACTCCTATGATGATGCCTGCACCCATGCCAATGAAATAGCTCAAGAAAAAGAGATGACCTTTGTTCATCCCTATGATGATCCGGACGTTATTGCCGGTCAGGGAACCGTGGGTATGGAAATTCTTAGGCGGCACACAGATAGAATTGATGCTATTTTTGTGCCTGTAGGCGGCGGAGGCTTAATCGCCGGAATTGCTGCCTATGTAAAGTTTGTACGCCCAGAAACAAAAATAATAGGTGTAGAGCCAGATGATGCTGATTCACTCAATCATGCCTTAAAAATGGGTAAACGAGTGTCTATTAAACAGGTTGGTCTTTTTGCTGATGGCGTTGCCGTTAAACAGGTAGGCCGAGAACCGTTTACATTGGCTCAGAAATTTGTTGATGAGGCGGTAACAGTCAGTACGGATGAGATTTGTGCCGGAATCAAAGATATTTTTGACGATACCCGCTCGGTAGCAGAGCCGGCAGGTGCATTGGCTATTGCAGGCTTAAAAAAATATGTTGAACAAAATGAGATTAAAGGCCAGACATTAATTGCCATAGAAAGCGGGGCAAATGTTAATTTTGACCGTCTGCGTTATGTCGCAGAACGTGCAATGGTAGGGGAGCATAAAGAAATACTGTTGGCAGTGACCGTGCCGGAAATACCTGGCAGTTTTCTAAGATTCTGTAAAGCCTTGGGGAAGCGTAATATTACAGAGTTTAATCATCGCTATTTTGATAGCAAAATGGCTCAGGTGTTTGTTGGAATGTCTTGCACGGGCAAACAGGCCGACAGGGATGATTTGATAGCCTGTCTTGAAAGTAAAGGCTTTTCAGTGATAGATATGACACTGAATGAATTGGCTAAAGATCATATACGCTATATGGTAGGCGGGCATGCACAGCAAAAACTGGGAGAGATTGTCTATAGCATTCAGTTCCCGGAAAGACCGGGAGCATTATTAAAATTTTTATCTTCATTAGGCAGGCGCTGGAATATCAGCATGTTTCACTACCGCAATCATGGGTCTGCCTTTGGCAAAGTGTTAATGGGCATACAAATGCCTAAATCAGAGCGTAAAGAGTTTCAGAAGCGCCTAGAGGCAGTGGGCTTTGAGTATAAAGAAGAGACAGATAATCCCGCATATAAAGTATTTGCGGGGGGGTAGCTCTATTTGTCATATTTTTCCAAAGTCGCGTAAACATGTTTGGCGTGAGATTCCTTTGCTTTCTATCGCTTTCTATAATTCCGCATTCAATAGACCCTGCAGGTCGAAAATAGGTAAAATTTCTTCTGTTGATCAAAATTATATATTGCAGGGCCAATGTCTTGGGTTTGGTTTCCCCGTAGCTTTAAA
>JALSLW010000037.1 GCA_026988155.1 Methylomonas sp.
GATACAACATCTGTTTAGGCGAGCATAGTATTTAAGCCACTCAGGGATTATAATGCAGTCTAGTCCCCGCATTATGCAGTCTGATATTTTTAATAGCAGCTCTTCTTTTTGTGATATTTTTCCTGCCCAATGTAACTGCAAACAGCATATTAGTCGGACATACTGCGGCCAAATACTCTCGACTTTTGGTCTGACTGCTTCACTTTACCATCAGTCACAGCATCTATTCTGGGTCTATTTACCATTTTAGATTCAATCCGTTCTAAAACATTACGCTTGTCACGCTCAATGTGATTGCGTTCAATCATTGCATCTGTTCGAAATATTGCATCCCTAACTTTATACTCCTCCGCTCGAATCATTCGCTCTTCATTAATGCGCTTTTCACGTTCTATATCATTGCGTTCAATCAACGCATCAGTCTGCAATGCGGCTTCTCGCGCTTTTTCCTCTTCAGCACGGATCATGCGTTCCCTGTCATATGCCAGTTTATCCAGCCTTTTTTTCTCATTTTTAGCTGCCAACTCAGCCGCTTTTTTATCCCTCGCAGCCTGTATCTGCTCTTTACTTATTTCATATTTAAGCGAAAACTCATTTTCATCTTCTTCATTTGGACACGGACTGGATTGATATGATACTTTATCCCCCGAAACACATTTATACATGCCTGCATTAACATTTGTGATGCTACACATTACAAAAATTATAGTAATTTTTTTCATATTCATTACCTATTATCAAATGTTATAAAGAATAATCCTCAAGTCCTTTTAATCTTGCATGCAATATTATACTGAGAAGACATTAACCTAACATTAATATTATGTGTGCCCCCCCCCCTCTTTCAAATTAAAATACAATATCTGCATTACTGCTTTCATTTAAACTTTAACCCCAGTAATAGCTCGGCAAAATATAAAAAACAATTTTAGAATTATCCTAAAAAAATCAGTTGAGCACGCATCTTGTGGGAAATCTGGGCAAAAAAGGCAAAGAATAGCTTGAAGATAATGGCCGTAGTTCTTATCGAGAGCTATATTCTGCAGAATTTTTTGTCCAGATTTTTCACAAAACCGTGAAGCGAAATACACTCACCCATCTGGTGAATAGTGAAAAACTGGATTAAACAGTTTATTTAATAAGTTACAGCTAAACTAAGCGTTCAACTGATTTATTTAGGATAATAGATAGAGTGAACTGCATTGATCAAAACCGGTGGTTTTCAATCATTTAAAGTCAATTGCTCCGCAGTTGAGTCCTGGGCAATGCTGGTGCCAGATTTTGAATGAGGCGATGAAAAATATTTGCAGGGGGCGATTTTAAGGCCGCCTGATAATTTGATTTGGGAGTAAAAATCTGGCAACAGTTACAAATCGTTTGTCAAATTTATGCTGAATTTATTTGGCAGGGATAAACTCAACTGATTTTTTAGGATGATCGCAACGAATACAAGAGAATCAATTAAAAGGCACTACGCATAAAAAAGGCCTGTAACGAAAACGCTACAGGCCTTTATTTATTTGGCTCCCCCGGACGGGCTCGAACCGCCGACCTAGTGATTAACAGTCACCCGCTCTACCAACTGAGCTACAGGGGAATAATCTTTAAGCTAACATGGCGCGCCCGGAGAGATTCGAACTCCCGACCGCTCGGTTCGTAGCCGAGTACTCTATCCAGCTGAGCTACGGGCGCCTTGTTAAGCTCTTTATTATGGTTCTTTTCTCTACTTATGTCAACTTTTTATAAAAAAATAAATGGCGGAGAGTGAGGGATTCGAACCCTCGATGGGAGTTAAAGCCCATACTCCCTTAGCAGGGGAGCGCCTTCGGCCTCTCGGCCAACTCTCCTAAAACTTTTTAATCTTCAGAATCGGTTAAGCCAGCTGATTCTGATTGCTCCTTCTTGATCCTTTCGTAGATCTCTTCCCTATGCACGGACGTTTCTTTAGGTGCATTAATACCAATTCGAACCTGATTGCCTTTTACCCCTAAAACAGTGACAGTAACATCATCACCTATCATCAAGGTTTCTCCTACTCTTCGAGTTAAGATAAGCATAACACTCTCCCTACATTTCCATTTTATTCAGCCGTTTTCTCATCAGCCAACCAATCTCTCTATTATAGCTATTTTAATTAAAAAATAAAGAAAAATTACTGATCTTCTTTATCTAAATCAAACGCCTTATGCAAAGCCCGTACTGCGAGCTCCAGATATTTCTCATCAACAACCACCGAGATCTTAATTTCAGAGGTTGAAATCATTCTTATATTTATGCCTTCATCAGCCAAAACCCTAAACATTGTACTTGCAATACCTGCATGAGAACGCATTCCGACACCAACAATAGAAATTTTGACAATACTGTCATCCCCCGTTACCTGCTTTGCGCTCAAGTTTTTACAGATTTCCTCTAAGACGGCTTTTGTTTTTTGATAATCATTTCTATGTACCGTGAAGGTAAAGTCAGTCGTTGCATCAGCCGCTATATTTTGAATAATCATATCAACTTCGATATTTTCATCCGCCACTGGACATAAAATCTTAGATGCCACACCAGGTACGTCAGGCACGCCCGTTATTGTCAATTTGGCTTCATCACGGTTAAATGCAATGCCTGAAATTAAAGCTCTTTCCATTTCTGATTCCTCATAGGTAATTAAGGTCCCATTACCTTCTTTAAATGTTGACAGCACCCTAAGTGCAACGTTATATTTTCCAGCAAACTCAACTGAGCGGATCTGCAATACTTTTGAACCCAAGCTGGCCATTTCCAGCATTTCTTCAAAAGTTATCTTATCCAGTCTCCTGGCCTTTGGCTCCACTCTTGGATCTGTTGTATAGACCCCATCAACATCCGTATAAATATGACACTCTTTTGCTTTTAATGCAGTGGCTAATGCTACAGCTGTGGTATCAGACCCACCTCTTCCCAAGGTGGTAATATTTCCATTTTCATCAACTCCCTGAAAGCCGGCAACGACGACAACCAATCCTTGCTCGAGATCTTTTTTGATATTGCTATCATCAATTTCTCTAACCCTTGCTTTGCTATGCATACTGTCAGTCAATATTTTCACCTGCCCTCCTGTATAAGAACATGCAGGACAGTCTAAATCATGCAAAGCCATAGAGAGCAACGACATAGTGACCTGCTCTCCAGTCGAAAGCAATACATCCATTTCTCTGCTAGTAGGTTCATCCTGCATCTGTTCAGCCAACGATGTCAGGCGATTTGTTTCACCACTCATTGCAGACACAACGGCGACAATATCGTCACCTCGCTCCTTAGCTTTTTTGATTTTTCCTGCAACAGCTTTTATCCGCTCAACTGAGCCAACTGAAGTACCACCAAATTTATATACAAATAATGCCATTTTTTAACTTACAATATATCCAAGTGGAGAATCGCTAAACTTAACATCCCCTTACCGCTTCAAACTTATCGGATTACGCTATTGCCAACCCAACCTACTTTATCCCTTTAACTTTTCTTGCACCCAGGCAGGCACCTGCTTTAAAGCTTCTTCCAAGCCAGCAGGGTCATTGCCACCCGCCTGAGCCATATCTGGCCGACCACCACCTTTGCCACCCACTTTTGTTGCAACAGAATTAACTAAATCCCCTGCTTTTAAATGCCCTATCTGATCTTTTGATACGCCCGCAATAAGACTGACTTTATCGCCCTGAACCGTTGCCAAGACTATTGCAGCACTGCCTAGCTTATTTTTCAGCTGATCAACCATATCCCGCAAAGACTTTGGGTCAACATCATCTAACTTAACGGCCAGCACTTTGATGCCATTAATATCTACTGCCTGAGAACTCAATTCTCCACCTGCAGAGCTAGCCAGTTTTGACTTTAAGCGCTCCAACTCTTTTTCTAAAGATTTGTTTTTTTCTACTAACAGCTTTACTTTATCAGACGCTTTATCTGCTGAACTTTTTACTAACCCGGCAATATCAGCCAATACTTTATCCCGACCTAAAATCCAATCTAAACAGGCCTTGCCTGTAACAGCTTCCAGTCGGCGTACTCCTGAAGCCACACCTGTTTCGCTAATAATTTTAAAACAGCCAATATCACCGGAACGTTCAACGTGGGTACCGCCACATAGCTCCGTTGAAAACCCACCCATTTTTAGCACACGAACCTCATCACCATATTTCTCACCAAATAATGCCATTGCGCCCGCTTTAACTGCATCATCTTTAGACATGATTTCAGCAGAAACAGGGGTGTTCATCCGTATCTGCTCATTTACAATCATTTCAATGCTAGCGATTTCTTCTTCCGTCATCGGTTCAAAATGGGAAAAATCAAAGCGCAACCTTTCAGGGTTAACCAATGACCCTTTCTGGGTTACATGTTCACCCAATATTTGACGCAATGCGGCATGCAATAAGTGTGTTGCTGAATGATTGAGCTCAGTAGCTTTTCTATCTTTACCATTAACGCTCAGCTCACAGACTTGTCCGTTTTCGATACTGCCCTGAACAACTTTTCCTTTATGCAAAAACAATGTGCCACCCTGTTTCTGGGTATCAAGCACCTTAAAGATAGAACCTCCTACCGTTATCGTTCCGTTGTCGCCAACCTGTCCGCCCGATTCCGCATAAAAAGGGGTCTGCTCTAAAACCACAACCCCTTCTTCCCCGTTTTGAAGGGACTCAACAGCCTGACCTTTAGAAAACAGGCCAACTATCTGTGATGAATCATTCAGACTGTAATATCCAGTAAAATCAGTTTGACTATTGTGCCTAATATCCTGATCATAATCCGCATCAAACTTACCGCCAGCTCTCGCTCTATTACGCTGAGCAGTCATTTCAAGTTCAAAACCAGCATGATCTACTGTTAAGTTCTGCTCTCTGGCAAAATCAGCCGTTAAATCGACCGGAAAACCGTAAGTATCATACAGAAGAAATACCACATCACCAGGTATGACATTACCTTCAATTTTAGCGACACTGGCCTCCAAGATTTTCATGCCCTGCTCTAAAGTTTCAGAAAATCTCTGCTCCTCTTTCTTTAAAACTCGTTCCACCTGTTCCTGTGCCTGTTTTAGTTCAGGAAAAGCCTCACCCATTTCTGAAACTAATGGTGCAACTAACTTATAAAAGAAAATATCGTTCACACCTAATCGATAGCCATGCCGGATGGCACGACGGATAATCCGTCTTAATACATAGCCGCGCCCTTCATTAGATGGCAATACGCCATCTGTCACCATAAAGGCGCATGATCTTATATGATCAGCAATCACCCGTAATGAGCTGTTTGTCAGATCAGCAGTTCCGGCCAGTTTGGCAGCAACTTTTAACAGACTTTGAAATAGATCAATTTCGTAATTGTTATGCACACCTTGCAAAACCGCCGCTATTCGTTCTAAGCCCATCCCCGTATCAACAGAAGGCGCAGGCAAAGTATGCAATTCACCCGCCTTATCACGGTCATATTGCATGAATACCAAGTTCCATATTTCAATATAACGATCTCCGTCTTCCTCTGGTGTTCCCGGCGGCCCTCCTGCGATCTCTTCCCCATGATCATAGAATATTTCAGTGCATGGTCCGCAAGGCCCTATATCTCCCATAGACCAAAAGTTATCTTTCGCGCCTATTCTTGATAAACGTGCAGGATCAATTTTTATCTCTTCTAGCCAGATTTCTTCAGCCTCCTGATCTTCATCAAAAACTGTTATCCATAATTTTTCAGCAGGGATTTCCAATTCTTCAGTTAAAAAATCCCAGGCAAAATGAATGGCATCTTTTTTAAAATAATCGCCAAAACTAAAATTCCCCAGCATTTCAAAAAAAGTATGGTGTCTAGCTGTATAGCCGACATTTTCCAGGTCATTATGCTTACCGCCAGCCCGCACACAGCGCTGCGATGTTGTCGCACGCGTATAATTTCGTTTTTCCCGCCCTAAAAATACGTCTTTGAACGGCACCATGCCCGCATTTGTAAACAGCAAGGTCGGATCATTTCCAGGCACAAGAGAGCTGGAAGGCTGAACCGAGTGCCCCCGCTGTTTAAAGAATTCTAGGAAGGCAGCACGCAACTCTGCACTGGTCATTTTTTTCATGTTATCTAACTTACTCAACTAAAATCATCATTCCCATACCCTGCTTCAAAGGCTTGAGAATTACCCGACACTCACTTTAAAAACTTATTTACCATCTCACTGCTAAAACCGCGCTGCTGTAAAAACCGCCTACGTTTTAGCCATTCTTTTTGTGGCAACCTACCTTCATCAGCATATTTTTTGCGATAAACCTGTTCCATTAAATCGGACCAGCTTTCCGCTAAATCCAATATAACAGGTTCCAAATCAAACCCTGAAACCCCTCGCAGCCCTAATTCATAAGTAATTTTTACCGGCCCAAATCCTTTTTTTATTCGATATCTGGCATAAGACTCGGCAAAGCGATCATCACTTTGCCAGCCTTCACTTACCAGCTTATCTAAAACGGCCTGTACTGCAGCATGGTCGTATCCTTTTATTGCCAGTTTATCCAACAATTCTCGCTGACTATGTTCCCGCCTGGTTAGGAGACGTATACAAATTTCTCTAATTTCTTTCGCAAACTCAATCTCAACAGGCACTATAACTATTTAGATTCTTTTTTCTCTTCATCACTATCGTCAGTAGCCACAATCACAACACCTAAAGCCTCTGCACGGATTTTAGTTTCTATTTCTTTAGCTATATCCGGATTATCACTCAAGAATGCTTTAACATTCTCCTTACCCTGGCCTATCTTTTGATCGCCATAGCTATACCAGGAGCCTGCTTTATTAATAAAGCCATACTTAACACCCAAATCGACCAGTTCACCAAGAAAAGAGACCCCTTCCCCGTAAATAATTTCAAATTCAGCCTGTTTAAAAGGCGGTGCAACTTTATTTTTAACCACTTTAACTCGAGTTTCGTTGCCGATAACTTCATCACCTTTTTTAATCGCACCAATACGGCGAATATCTAAACGCACTGAAGCATAAAACTTTAGCGCATTACCGCCCGTGGTTGTTTCAGGATTGCCAAACATTACCCCGATCTTCATCCGCAACTGATTAATAAAAATAACCAAGGTATTTGAACGCTTAATATTAGCCGTTAGCTTTCTCAATGCCTGTGACATCAGCCTTGCCTGCAATCCCATATGAGAGTCTCCCATATCGCCTTCAATTTCTGCTTTAGGCGTTAAAGCGGCAACCGAATCAATCACAATCATATCGACAGCACCGGATCGCACCAGCATATCGGTAATTTCCAATGCCTGCTCGCCAGTATCTGGCTGGGAAATTAATAAATCATCTATATTAATTCCAATTTTCTCAGCATACACAGGGTCTAAAGCATGCTCTGCATCAATAAAGGCGGCAGTACCGCCCTGTTTTTGCATTTGAGCAATAGTTTCCAGCGTCATAGTGGTTTTACCTGACGATTCCGGGCCATATATTTCTATAACACGTCCCTTTGGCAAACCGCCTGCACCCAGTGCAATGTCAAGAGACAATGAGCCCGTCGAAACCACTTCGATTCCCTTTGCCGAAGACACATCACCCATACGCATGACAGAGCCTTTGCCAAACTGCTTTTCAATCTGCATTAGCGCAGCGCCTAGCGCTTTCTTTTTATTGTCGTCCATTTTATGCCCGTGGTTTCATTTAAATTTGTTTATCAGCCCTGCCAGCCCGCATTGCTTAACAAGGTCTAAAAATAACTGCTTATTATCACATAGAGAGGCGCCATGAAACAGCTTTTGATAAATAAAACTTAACCAGTAAACAAAAGGCAGCCCCTGCATTCAATAGCCGGAAAACAAAATCCAAAATAATTCACACAATATTTTCATTGTCACACTTTTGTAACATTCCTTTTGTATTATCTGTCTGACTTTTGCGACAGGTTGTAAAAAAACAACAGCTGTCTAATTATTAGTTTTGTAGTGCCGGACAACTGGTTGCAAAAACACAACACAATAACTTTAGGAAACTAAAAATGACAAAACTTAGCGTAGCCATTAAATCTGCCATATTGGCAGGTGTCGCTTTAACAGCAACTACTGTTTCAGCTTCCGATAAAGAATTATTAGAAACCCTGTATCAAAACGGCGTTTTAAATAAAGCGCAATATGAGAACCTATCTAAAAAAGCTGATGAAAAACAAGCAACGGCTAGCTTAAGTCCAGAAATGGCAAAATCTTTAGATTGGGCTTCCCGCATTAAAATTTCTGGCGACATGCGTGCCAGATTTGAAAGCGTTGATAATGAAGCAAAAATCAAAAAAAATCGTCAACGTATTCGTGCGCGCCTTGGGATAGAGGCAAAGGTTAACGATGAAGTAAAGGCTGGTTTTCGCATAGTTACTTCAGGTGGCAGAACCTCAACTAACTCCTCTCTTGGTAAAAACGACGACGGGTTCCACGGCGATGGCATTTATTTTGACCGTGCCTATATCAACTGGACACCTGAGTTTGCAAATGGTGCAAGTTTGACTGTCGGTAAATTCAAAATGCCTTGGTTCAGAGTCACAGATAATATTTGGGATAGTGACGTCAACCCTGAAGGTTTAGCTCTTGGCTATACTAGCAAGGTCGGCCCTGTAAAATTGACTGCCGTTGGCGGTTACTACATTTTAAGTGATAATGGCGACGAAGGACACACTTTCAGTGAAGACCTTAATATGTATCATGCCGGATTAAGCGGTGCAATGAAATTTAATAATGCAGTTAAAGCTTCACTTGGCTTTAATGCATTTATTTTTAATGCTAATAATCCGGTTGGTGTTAATAGAATGGCGGGCGACCATACTAATGGCGACCTTGATGCGGATTTTAAAATATACGAAGGCGCTGCTAAAGTCGATATCAAAACGGGTATTGTACCAATTAAAATTTATGGCAACTATGCAGTTAATGCAGCCAGTGATATTAAAGATCACGAAGATACAGCATGGCTAGTCGGTGTTGGCACAAAATGGAATCACTTTAAACTGGACTATAACTACCGCGACACCCAAAAGAATGCTGTAACAGATACATTTAATGACTCTGACTTCAATCGTGGCGGTACCGGTGCCAGAGGCCATAAAGTTAAACTTTCTTATGGCATCAGCAAGAACTTCTCTATTGGGGGGGCATATTTAGCTGCTCAAGACTACACTCAGTCTGGTGGTCAGCATATAGATAGAGACACATTTCAACTTGACCTGAAAGCTAAATTCTAATCACCCCTGCTTAGAACCATGGCTATACAAAAAAGTCCGGTAGAAAACTATCGGACTTTTTTATGCTTCCTGAATTAAAGCTCATTCCCTAACAAATCAACCACTTTGGCATTTCTTACCCCAAACACCTGAATTCCATTTCGAATTCTAGCAGAGTAATGCTCGTGCAAATGACCATGGAATACCTTTTTCACACCCATTGCTTCCGCTAACTGATCTATCGCAATAAAACCATGCCTATGGCTCCTAGGCCCTTCGTGAGTAACTAATATATCGGCTTTTAGCTTTTTCAGTTCAGCCCATTCATCTTGCCAGATTGCCGATTGGTATTTTAAGGAAATCTCCGTAGATTCTACAGATACAGGCAATGAATTTAAGTAATGCCGTTTGCTCTTCCATTTTGGGCTATGAGGCGGGTACCAGACTCGGCCTAAAAAAATCCCCCCCAGTCCGGCAACTTTAACGCCGGCAATATCCACTACTTTTAAATGCAGGCTTTGCTCTGCAAGCTGAGAAGAAAAAAGATTGTGATAGTGTTCTGGAGGATCAAAATCATGGTTGCCAGGTATCCACCAGATTTTAGTTTCCCCAATAATTTCTTGAATATAATCTTGCAGCGGTTTTTTTAACTCATAATCGCCCAATAAAACAGCAGCCTCTGGCTGGTGTTTTTTTACAGCAGAAATTAATGGCTCAAAATCTCCATGGGGGTCGCCTGCAAATAAGATTTTGCTACTGTCTGCCATTATTTTGGGTTTATAAATGCTGATACTGTATCTAAGGACCTGCCCTGATAGTTACTCAGCATAATGATAGGCTAGTTTTCTTCAGATGCAATAAGCTGAAACTTATTTTCCCGTGAGAGTTTTTTAATTTCAATTTCCCGTTTAGTCGCTGTACTCCGGTCATGCCCACCTTCCAAATAAACCAGTTTCCGAGGTTTTCGCCCCCTGAAATACTTAGCGCCCTGCTGTAAAGCATGCTGAGCATAACGCCTTTCTATATCTGTCGTTATCCCAGTGTAGAGGGTATCATCTGTACAATGGATAATATAAACAAACCAGTTTTTCACTAAATTGGCGGCTGGATAAAAAACTCACTATTCATCTGGCTTTTCATTCCCTACCTTCAAGTTAAAAATAACTGCGCAGGCTAAAGCAACAGCGATATAGGCATATCGAGAAGTCCACATTAACAGAGTGTTGCGACTATGCATGGCCGCATCTTTAATGGCAGGGTTTACACCAACAGTCCATAGCAATGAAACTACAAAATAGACCAAGAACCCTGCGAAAGCCCAATGCACAGGGTTTCTACCATTCGCTGTATTATAAAACCACACTAAAACAAAAATGCCTGCTATTGATCCAATAACCATTTTTAACGCCCTCTATTAGATGTTTTATTAGGCTATCTTATCTATACTGCATAAAAATTAAAACCCTGCATTTAGAGTGGGAAAACATATCACATATGTTCAACTTATTTATTTCCCATTCCTTAGCTTGGAAACCAGCTTTTTGTACGCTTACAAAAACCAACTAATGCCAGCATTAATGGCACTTCAATTAGCACTCCGACAACAGTTGCCAAGGCTGCACCTGATGATAAGCCAAACAGCATAACCGCAGTAGCAATAGCTACTTCAAAATGATTAGATGCTCCTATTAAAGCAGAGGGCGCGGCATTTTCATAAGAAAACCCCCAGTACTTTGCCATTAAATAGGTAATTGCAAATATTAAAACGGTTTGTATTGCCAGCGGAATAGCAATCCATAAGATAGTTAATGGGTTTTCAATAATCACCGCGCCTTTAAAGGAGAACAGTAAAACCAGCGTCAGCAGTAAAGCGATAATGGTGATTGGGGTTAATATATGCAAAAACTTCTGCTCAAACCATTCCAGCCCTTTATGGGCAACTATCCATTTTCGTGAAAAATATCCGGCAAATAAAGGCAGAGCGACGTAAATGCTGATAGAAAGCAGTAAAGCCTGCCAAGGCACGGGCAATTGCCCAACACCCAGCAAAAATCCGCCAATCACACCAAACAGTAACAGCATAATCAGCGAATTAATGGCAACCATCACCAGAGTATGTCCTGCATTGCCATGGGCCAGATAGCCCCAGACCAATACCATCGCTGTACAGGGTGCCACACCAAGCAAAATGCAGCCTGCCAGATAGCTTCGCCATAATGGTACTTCCAGCATTTTAACGCCTTCTTCTATTACTACCACGCCCGAACCATAGTGACTTCCGACAGCTAAATCCAGGCCAAAAGGCATTTTGACCAGGTCAACAGCATCCATGCCAATCATCTGCTGAAAAACCAGCCCCAGAAAAAAATAGGCGATGGCATACATGGTAAAAGGCTTGATAGCCCAATTGACAAATAGCGTTAATGTTACCGGCTTGATACTTTTCCCCGCCTTTACTACTTCGCCAAAATCTATTTTTACCATGATGGGGTACATCATAAAAAACAGACAAATAGCTATGGGTATGGATACTACAGGTGCACCGTTGACATCAATGCTCATACTGTCCAATGCTTTAGCAAAACTTGGCGCATATGCACCAAGTGAAATGCCAATAATGATACACAGGCCTACCCAAAGGGTCAGGTAGCGTTCAAACATTCCCATGTTATGCTGTTTTTCAGTCATGTTCAGTCCTCATCAGCCATGGCATTCAGTTTTACAGCTATCTCTTCTGCTGTCATGGTTTCTAATGGTAAAGCCAGCATTTTATTGATGCGACGTTCCAATATCCCATAGGTCTTTTCAAAAGCGGCAGTAATCTCTTCATCAGTACCTTTTATATGCCCTGGATCAACCAATCCCCAATGCACTTTAGCCGCTTTATTTAAATAGACAGGGCAAGTTTCGCCTGCAGCGTTATCGCAAACTGTAATAACAATGTCCATGGACTGATGCTCAAACTCGTCCCAGGATTGGCTTTTATAGCCTTCAACTGATAATCCGTGGCGTTTTAACGTAGCTACTGCACCTTTATTTAGCCTGCCGAGCGGATGACTGCCTGCGGAAAAGGCTTTAATCCGCCCCTGCCCTAAATGATTGAATAAAGCTTCTCCCAGCAAGCTTCGACAGGAGTTGCCGGTACAAATAATAAAAACAGTTAACATATGATTCCTTAAATATTATCCACACAGAGCATGGCCACCACTTTCTTAAATAAATTAAATGCAGGCTGGAATGGAACGATAGCTTCACCCCACCCCCACAATTTAACTTTTCTTTATTAAGTTATAGCGGCAATGCGTACAAAGACGCAGAAACGTCAAAACCCTTCCCCATACCTTAAAAAATGGGGTCAACCCAATCACCCGCAGCAGGATGTTTTTTTGGGTTCAGGGGTACAGCAAGATGATGAACTATCACTATCTGCAACAGCTTTCTCAGTATTAAATGTAGGGATACTCTTTAAAGAATGAAATGATTCCCAAGCAATGCCCTGCGGATCCATAACCCAATGCTTATCCGACTCAGAATAGCAACAGGCCGTACCCTGCTGAGTTTCAATTGAGGCCTGTGTTTGATCAAGGCACTGTTTAATATCCTTTAATTCCTGGTCACTTTCCGCCTGAATACCTAAATGATCCAACCCGATTTGATCACTGCGATTTGAAATGGCAAAATTTACCCGTGGATCATCCAGCATCCATTTAGCATAGTCTTCATGCTGCACTGTGGGTTTAGCACCAAACATCGTGCTATAAAATTCAATGTTCTTTTGTAGATTTTCTACAGCAAGGTGGACATGTAATCTTTTCATCAGTATTCCTATTTAGTTAGTAATAGTTAACAGCACATCGTTAGCTCTGGCCTATTATCCATCTGATGCAATCGCTTTAAATCGCTGGTAAACGAATCTGTTAGCTCAACAGCTGTCAGCGCTTCATCAATGAGAGGAAAAATCCAGTCAGCTAGCGCTGGGTTAATCTGGTAATAAACCCATTGACCTTCTCGACTATCTATCAATAGGCCACATTGCCTTAAAGAAGCTAAATGCCGGGATATTTTAGGCTGTGATAAAGCCAGGGCAGTAGTTAATTCACACACACAAAGCTTTCCTTCCTTTTGCAACAAGGTAATACAGCGCAACCGCGTATCATCGGATAAACATTTAAAAAATTGAGCGGGTGACATAAACCTACCTTTTTTGAATATACGTATAAGCATATATAAAAGCCAAAGAAAAAACAAGTGCAATCAGCTAAAAACATTCAGAGTCAGTTTCATTTTAAAAATCAAACTGACCCTGTATAAAAAAACAGCAATTATGATTTTTCAGATTTACGAGAAAAAGAAACCAAACCAAGCAGCCCACTCATCATAAACCAAGCTGTTGCAGGTACGGGAACGGCACTGATAGTCACTGTTGCTAAACCTTTTGGGTAAAGAGTGTTAGAGTTAAAGTCAAACGAGGACAAATCAAAATTGGAGGGGGTGTTTAAAAAATCACCATAAGCGCTATCAACAGTATGCACAACACCATTTTCATCTGCACCAATATTTGGCCCTGCCTGCATAGGAGGCAGCCCTGCAAATAGCCCATTGCCTGCCGAGCTTGAAAAATCATTAACCTCAGTACCCGCGTCATTAATCGTGCCATTGACACCAATATTAAAAGAAACCGAATGGCCATTGCTAAATAGATCTTCTAAACTATGGGCGAACGGGTTTTCATTAGCAATAAAGTAATCACTGCTTGGCAGCACCATACTTGCATATGAAAGATATTGATTATCAAGCGTACCAGATAAATCAAAAACAGCGGATACTGTACTGCCTGCAGCAATTGGCGCTGAACCGATAGATCCCTGAACACGATTTCCCGATGCAACTGTTGATGTTGCAATTAAACTACCATTAGCTGCAAAATTTGCCGCCAAAGATGCTGAATTCCCATCTTCTGCTAATGACTGCAATTGACTGCTGGCGACTACACCAGAATTATAGCTATCATAACTTCCATTGTGAAACCCCACCCAGACAGGTGTAAGAGCAACACCACCAGCACTTGCATTATTTGTGATCGTAACTTTAACTTGAACTGCTTCAACATTAGCTATAGAAACAAGCCCTAACAAACTAATCGCAGATAAAATTTTCACTTTATTCATTTTAAAAACTCCATAATTGACACGGAAAATACCGTGCTGTTTAGACTAAAATAAAAAAGTTGCGTAACAATCACGTAATTATCACATAACTATCACATTGCCATAGACCAGCAACATAATTCTGTGATATTTAGAGTTTATAATCATCACTTCAAATTGCATTATTTACTGTTATGTCGGCCAAAAAAATATTATTGATTGAAGACAATGAAGATATGGCTCAATTGCTGGCTCTTCACCTACGAGATCTCCAGCACAGTGTCGAATTGTGTTTTGATGGTGACTCTGGCTTAAAACAGGCAGAAAATTATCAATATGATTTAATTATTCTAGACTTAATGCTGCCAGGGAAAGATGGTTTAACAATCTGCAGGGCAATCCGAAAGAATCATTACTACACCCCCATATTGATGCTAACCGCTAAAGACTCTGAATTAGACCGAGTAAGGGGGCTAGAAACAGGGGCAGATGATTATGTCACTAAACCTTTCAGCATTACTGAAGTGCTCGCACGCATTAAAGCTATTTTTCGCCGATCAGATGCAATCAATTCAAGTAATGGAGATGATTTATCACAGATAATTAATCGAGGCCAGATAACTATCAATCTTGAGAAACACAGCGTTAATATTGCAAATCGAGCAATTGATCTAACAGCAAAAGAGTTTGAGTTACTGCTGTTTTTTGCCCGACACCCAGGCCGTGTGTATTCCCGCAATGAATTGCTGGATCAAATTTGGGGGTATTCTCATGATGGCTATGAACATACAGTAAACTCTCATATCAATAGGTTGAGAATTAAAATTGAAGTCGACTCAAAACATCCTGTTTATATCCAAACTGTCTGGGGTGTTGGCTATAAATTTTTAGAACAGTAATTATGATGTTTAAATCCCTATTTGCCAAACTTACATTAACTCTACTTTTACTGTTTATTTTGCTCAGTTTATTGACTATTTCTGTGACCTTTTTTGCCACCGACTATTACCAGCAAGAGGTTATGCAAAAACTTAATGGCAAAATTGCCAGCCATATCGTTAAAGAATCAAATATTTTGCAGGAGGGGCAAATCAATCACTCAGCATTGCAGCAATTATTTAGCTCTCTTATGGTATTAAACCCTAATTTAGAGATTTATTTAATAGATCATAAAGGTGAAATATTAGAGTATTCCGCCCCACCCTGGAAAGTCGTCAGGTTTTCAGTCGATGTTAAGCCTATTAAACGCTTTTTATCTGGTAAAACCATTCTTCCTCTACGAGGTGACGACCCTAGAAATCTTGAACAATCTAAAGTTTTTTCTGCCACTCCTGTTCCCTTTAAAAACAAACCCGACGGCTATCTTTATGTAATTCTTGGCGGTGAGGAATATGACACTATTGTTGAAAAAATTAATGACAGTTATATTTTAAGAAGCAGTTTACTAGCCACTGTTTTGGGGCTCATTGTTGTTTTTTTCTTTGGTCTTTTGCTGTTTGCCAGCTTAACCCGGCGTCTAAAAAAGTTGTCTATTGCCGTTAACAGCTTTGAAAACAACTCTCAACGAACACCAAGCTTTCCTGCCTTTCGGAAACAGGGAGACGAAATTGACCACTTAACTGCCGCTTTTCAAAGCATGGCATTAAAAATTCATCATCAACTTGATAACTTAAAAACAACAGATAATTTACGCAGAGAGTTAGTTGCCAATGTTTCCCATGATTTACGAACCCCATTAGCAACATTGCAAGGCTATATAGAAACGCTACTCATTAAGGAATCAACCCTCACTGAAAAAGATCGTCGCAGTTACTTGCAAACAGCAATAAAACATTGCGCCAGGCTTAACAAATTAGTCTCCGAGCTATTTGAACTTGCAAGACTGGATGCCCACGAAACCAGACCTCAACAAGAAGTTTTCAATTTAGCAGAACTGGTTGAAGATATTATTCAGAAATTCTTATTATCCGGCGAACAAAAACACATAGAATTAACAGCTGAATATAATTCCACTGCATTATTCGTTTATGCTGACATCAGCTTAATTGAGCGGGTCTTAGTCAATTTGCTGGAAAATTCATTTCGTTTTGTAGCTAAAGAAGGGAAAATCACTGTTACTTTGGTTGAACTTAAGCAACACATACAAATTCAAGTTAGTGATAACGGAATTGGCATCCCAGAAACGGAAGTGCCTTTAATTTTCGACCGGTTTTATCAATTGGACAAAAGCCGTGATGTAGAAAATGTTAATAGCGGTTTAGGTCTTGCTATTGTGAAAAGAATTCTGGAACTTCATAACAGCTTTATTGAAGTAAATAGTATCCCAAATAAAAAAACGACGTTTTCATTCAGCCTGCCAGTTAAAATTTGATAAATTCAGCATGGTGATAAATTACTTCACTTTTAATCTCACCTATAACACTCAACAATACTATTTAATAAATCAGTCACTTAAATATGAAAATTAAACTTTCAACACTCATCATGCTAATTAGCATTCTACTTATTTCAGCCTGTGTCGAATCAAAACAGCCGACTCAAGCATTAACTAAATCAGAATTATCAATTGCCACTTTCGCTGGCGGCTGCTTTTGGTGTGTAGAATCAGATTTTGAAAAGGTTCCAGGCGTACATCAGGCTATTTCTGGCTTCAGCGGGGGGGATATTCCCAACCCCAGTTATAAGCAAGTTTCTGCTGGTGGTACTGGATATGTAGAAGCAGTGCAAGTTTATTATGACCCCAGCATCATATCTTACGATGATCTACTGCAAGCATTCTGGAGACAAATTAATCCAACGGATAACAAAGGTCAATTTGTCGACCGTGGAAAACATTATCGTCCTGTCATTTTTTATCATGACAAAAAACAGCAGACGATAGCCGAACTATCAAAACAAAACCTACAGGCATCCGGTCGCTTCAATAAGCCTATAACTACTGAAATCACTCAATTTAAAACTTTTTATAGTGCAGAAGACTATCATCAGGATTATTACAAGAAAAACCCAATCCGTTATAAATACTATCGTTACAACTCGGGTAGAGATCAATATTTAACTAAAACCTGGGGCGATGATTTAAAACTCACCCCATCCAGTGCACATCAATTTGTTAAGCCTTCCGACAAAATAATTCGTAAAAAACTTAGTCCTTTACAATATAAGGTCACCCAACAGGATGGGACTGAACAGGCATTTAAAAACAGCTATTGGGATGAAAAAAGGTTGGGGATTTATGTCGATATTGTTAGTGGCGAACCGCTATTTTCATCAATAGATAAATTTAAATCGGGAACTGGCTGGCCAAGTTTTACTAAACCTTTAACAGCTGAACACATCATCGAAAAAACTGATTATTTTTTACTTTACCCTAGAACTGAGGTTCGCAGTAAATATGCAGATTCACATCTAGGGCATGTATTTAAAGATGGACCGAAACCGACAGGACTTAGGTATTGCATTAACTCAGCTTCTCTGCGTTTTATTCCCGTCAAAGAACTTCAAAATGCAGGCTATGGTGAATATCTTAAGTATTTTAAACAGCTAGAAAACAAGTAGCAGAAACACTTTCTGCGGCCTTTGCCACCTGATAATTATCAATAGCTGATCACTCGCCAAGTATATTAATTTCAAACAGCCTAAACTGGTATACTGCCCGCTCAAAAGGAGTCTAAAAAAATGTCAGAATTTAATAACGTCACAATCATCAAAAAAGCCAACGTCTATTTTGATGGTAACGTCAGTAGCCGTACGGTAAAATTTCCTGATGGGTCAAGCAAAACGCTTGGCTTTATGTTGCCTGGCGAATATACCTTCAATACTGCTGATAAAGAATTGATGGAAATTATTGACGGCAATCTTCAGGTACTGCTGCCCAAAAGCAGTAACTGGCAAACGGTAACAGGAGGTGAATCCTTTAATGTTCCTGCCAATGCTAAATTTACGGTAAAAGTTCAGTCGCCCACTGATTACTGCTGTTCATTCATTAAATAATCACTATGGAAAAAATTGCTATTTTTGTTGATGTGCAAAATATTTATTACACTACACGCCAACATTATCGACAGCAGTTTAATTACAAAGCATTTTGGGCTAAAGCAACGGCTAATAAAGAAGTTTCTGGTGCCTTTGCCTATGCTATAGACAAAGGCGATGCTAAGCAGCAGAGTTTTCAAAACATCCTTAGAAACATTGGCTTTCAGGTCAAGCTAAAACCTTATATTCAGCGTAAAGACGGCTCGGCTAAAGGAGATTGGGATGTGGGCATCACTTTAGATGCATTTGAACTGGCTGCTACCGTAGACACTATTATTTTATTGTCAGGAGATGGAGATTTTGATCTGCTGCTGCACAAAGCCCGCCAGGCTTACAAAACAAAAAGTATTGTTTATGGTGTAACCGCTTTAACTGCACCTAGCCTAATCAATTCGTCTGATCAGTTTATTGCCATCGGGAATGAACTGTTGATGTAAATATTTTTTCCTAAGGAGCGAGGAATTAATGATTTCCGAATTTTGGCTTGCCTTTTTTCTCCAAAGAAACACTAACAAAATCGTTGTGTAGTCTGCTATGCGCCCATTTTATTAGCAGTCAAAATTCTTGGCCAAACTTTCGGAAGTTATTAAATCCTCGCTCCAAAATGATACATGTATATTTATTCACCTTTACACATCACCCCAATCCTCTTAGAAAAAGAGGAAGATAAATACACTGCTTTAATACAAAAACACTATGCGTTTTATACACACCGCTGACTGGCACTTGGGACGTATTTTTCACAACGTCTCACTGCTTGATGATCAAAAGTATATACTCAATAAGCTCATCAGCACGATTGAGCAAGAAAAACCCGATGCCATTATTATCGCAGGTGATGTCTATGACAAGGCAATTCCCTCCGAAGGTGCTGTTAATTTATTAGAAAACTTTATTAATCGGGTTGCAGGACATCTAGCGGTACCGGTTATTATCATTAGCGGCAACCATGACAGCGGTGCCCGCTTGAGCTTTGCCTCATCCATCCTGAAAAAATCTAATGTCTTTATTAATGGCAAGCCGACCCTTGATACCCTACCTATTGTATTAAATGATAAGTTTGGCGAGGTATTTTTTTACCCCCTGCCCTACTTATCGCCTCTAGCAGCCCGTTCTCTATATAAAGATTCTGAGATAAAATCTCATCAAGACGTAATTAAACGGCAAGTAGCCTGCATTACTCATGAACATCCAAAAAATAAGCGCTGTGTATTGATTATGCATGAGTTTGTCATCGGTGCCGAAGAGAGTGATTCAGAGCGACAACTTAGCGTCGGAGGCACTTCTTATATCGAATCAGGCATTATTGAACATTTTGATTACGTTGCCATGGGACACCTGCACCGCCCACAAGCGACCGGCCATGAACATATCCGCTATTCTGGCTCATTATTAAAATACAGTTTCAGCGAAGTGAATCACAATAAAGGAGTGACAGAAATAAGCCTGGATGCCAAAGGCTTTGCAGACTGTCAACATATCGCGTTAAAGCCTTTGCGTGATATGCGCATTATTTCTGGTACGCTGGATGATATTTTGCTGCAGGCAGGCATGGATACCCAGACGGATGATTATCTTTGTGCAGAACTGTTAGACAATGGTGAACTTTATGATCCCATGCGTCGCTTACAGGAGGTCTATCCAAACACTTTGGAAATAAGACGGCCCAATAAACCTGGCAGTCAAAAGATTGACCAGGACAAAAGCTTTAAAGATCTGCATAAGCAAAATACTGCTCAGCTATTTGACGAATTTTACCAGCATGTCTGCAGTCAGCCATTAAACAAACGACAGCAGTTTTTTGTTAAAACACTGGTTGAACGGCTTGAAGAGGATAAAGAATGAGACCTCTGCATTTAAGCATAAGCGCTTTTGGGCCGTATGCCGAACATCTGAGTTTAGATTTTCAGCTATTAGGCGAACGCAACCTGTTTTTAATCACAGGCGATATTGGTGCAGGAAAAACCACTGTTTTCGATGCTATCTGCTGTGCTTTATATGGTGAATCCTCAGGCGGCGAAAGAACGGTTGAAGATATGCGTTCGCATCATGCTTTAGCTGATACCCGGACGGAAATAACCTTAGACTTTTCCATTCAGGGGGCATTGTATCGAGCCTGGTTTTCGCCTAAACAGAAAACCCCAAAAAAAAGAGGTGAAGGTTTTACCGAGCAGACGGTGCAATCGGCTTTGTACCAAATAGATTTTGTTGGGCAGACAATTGAAGAAACGACCTTACTATGCGAAAGCATCAGTAAAACCAAACCGGAGATAGAAGCTCTAATTGGTTTTAACGTTAATCAGTTTCGTCAGGTTGTGATGCTGGCACAGGGGAAATTTAGGGAATTATTAACGGCCAACTCTGCTGACAGGGAAGATATTTTAAAAACCTTGGTTGATACTGAGTTTTTATCTAGCTTTGAACGAAAGCTTAAAACTCTGGAAAGTGAACTCAAGCAAAAAGTGACTGATCTGGAATCACAGATCAAAGGGCTATTAAAAAGTGAGAATGTTGATTCAGCTGACAGTCTTTTGCCTCAGCTGAATCATGTAAAACAATTATGCGCCAAATCAGAAGAACAGATTTGCCTTGCCGAGACCATTCGGCTAAAGGCCGAAACTGATTTGAATCAGGCCATTGCCATCAATAAGCTTTTTGATCAGCAAAAAGATCTACTCATTGCGAAAAAAGATCTGGCTGAACAAAAAGAAACAATTGAAGCTTTGGCCTTATCATTAAAAACACATGTTATCGCAGAAAAAATTTGGCCTGATTATCGGCTATTTGAAGACGCTGAAAAAAAACAGGCTCTACTCAATATTGCCTTGACTGAGGCAGAAAAAAATAAGCAAAAATTTAAGCAGCTCGCCAAAACTGCTTCGCATGAACTGAATAGCCTTGAGTCAGGCAAACAGGCTCAGGAACAGAGAAAATTAGAATTACATGCTCTAAGGCAGACCAATGAAGCCCTGTCTTCATTGGCTGTTAATAAAAAAATGTTTCAACAAGCAACTAGTCTGCTAAAAAGTTCTGAGCACAAATTATCGCTATGTGAAAACAATGCCGACGAATACAGTCACCAGTTTGAATCCAATGAAACCGCAATCAGCGATCTTGGCTCCTGTGACACCGTATTAATCAGCACTCAGCATCAGTTAGCGCGGAAGAAAGATCAGTTAAAACAGCTGAAACGTATTGAAGAAACGGAAAAAAAACAGCATCAGACTGAAATAGCCGCCTCTGATATGAAAAAACAGTTAACTCAGCAAAATTTGACTAGCCAGTCACTGGAAGAGTCATTGCAACTGCTAGAGTCTGCCCGACTCCAAGACCTGGCATCTCACCTGGCTAAGCAACTGAAACTTGGAACTGCCTGTACCGTTTGCGGCAGTTATGATCATCCGATGCCTGCCACTCCACCTTCCCATGTTCCATCTGACAGGCAAATAAATGAAGCAAAGCAGCAATTGAAAAGTGAGAAAGAGAGACTGCTAATACTCCAGCAGCAATCAGATAAACAGCAAAACCAGTTAGCAGGTATTGCCAGTGTACTGGCTGAGCTGAAAGATTCATTACCCGCCGATAAGAATAATATAGAAACCTGTAGTCAAGAAATTTCTGAGCTTGAACGATTAATTAAATCAATCGACCAGCAAGTTAAGAAAAAAAAGGAGCTGCAGCTAGAACAAGTTAAACTTAAACAGTTTTTAAAAGGGATTAAAGCTGAACTTTCCGCTTTGCGTCCGCAAGCTATAGACCATCGTACCCAAGTAAATACTCTGGAAGGACAAATACAAAACCAGCTTAAAACCATTCCTAGTCAATATCAGGATAAACTCAACCTGAACCAGGAAATCGGCCAGTTAGACCATGATATTTCAAAATTTGAGCAGCAATTTAAATCTGTATCACTGGAGAATCAGACCGCTCAGCAGCTGTTTAATACCGCTTTAGGCACGTTAAGCAGTACTGAAGCACAGCTACAGAAATCATCTGATGATTTTAATCAGAAAAAAGAATTTGTCGATCGCGCCATTAAGCTCTCCTGTTTTGCCGATTTATCTGCCCTAAAATCAGCCCGGCTGCCGGAGCAGGAATTTTTAAGCCGAACCGAACAGTGGGAAAACTACCAAAATGAAACCTTGAAAATTGAAACCCAGCTTAATAAATTAGCGCCTCAGCTAGCCAACAAAACCCAATTAGCATTAACACCTATAGAAAATCAGTACCAGCAGGCACAAAGCAAAAAAAACGAGCTGTTAAAACAGAAAGGCCAGTTAGATCAGCGCTATACGGTTTTAGATAGCCTGATTAAAAAAGTGGCGACAGAAGCCGATAATTTAAAGAAAGCGGTAGAGGATTATCAGCAAACCAGTCATTTATCTAAAATTGCTAATGGCACCGGCTATCAGGGCAGTAAATTGAGCTTTAGCCGTTTTCTGTTAGGCCGTTTATTAGATGAAATTTTACAAGCGGCCTCCGGCCGTCTAGAAATGATGAGCGAGGGACGCTATCAGTTACTCCGCAAGTTAGACCAATCCAATAAACAGTCAGCCTTTGGATTGGATATAGAATTAATTGATGCTTATACTGGACAAAAAAGACCCGTTAACACTTTTTCAGGCGGTGAAGGTTTTCTTGCATCATTATCACTTGCCTTGGGTTTAAGCGAGGTGGTCCAAAATAATGCGGGCGGCATTCATCTGGATACTCTATTTATAGATGAAGGTTTTGGATCATTAAATGATGAAGCTTTGGAACAGGCAATTAATGTATTGACAGCGCTTAGCGGCAATGGCCGACTTGTTGCCGTTATCAGTCATGTGAGCGAACTTAAAGAACGCATCGATGCTCAGCTAGTCGTTAGAAAAACGTCTAAGGGCAGTTCTGCTGAATTTGTGCTTTGAAATATTAAAGAAAATAAAGTAGGCTGGGGTGAAGCTCTAGCACAACCTCAGCATTACCTGAAAGTTTAATCCACCGTAAATAATTTATCAAAATTGGCTATTGCCAAAATTTTCTTAACATCTGGCTTTGCACCCTTTAACCGTACAGCACTTTTGCTTTCACCCACTTTATCGCGCAACACCAATAACATGCCGAGCGCAGAACTATCAAGGTAATCTACCCGCCCCATATCCACAATAATGGTACTGACTCCGCTTTCTGCCTGTTCGGTTGCTTTACGAAAATCCTGATGAATTCCAAAATCAAAACGCCCTGAAATATTAATGGTCAATGTTTTTGTACTTGCATCTAACCGTGTCTCTATTGCCATAATCAAATTCCCTTAATCTAAAATATACCTAAAGTTTAGTACCTTATTAAAATAATTCAATGTCACCTTCTTCTACAGAGGATTGAGAAACTGCTTTTTTCTCTTTTGCATTCCATTGTTTTTTCATATCATTTAAACGGGTAACGCCTTGTTCTAACTCACTAGCCCAAACAGGCCCAGTCCCTGTTTTAAAAGTACCAAGACCAATCCTGACCTCATCACTCATGGCTTGAAAATGCTGGGTATTTAATTCTAAAAACTCAATCATTTGCCTGGCCAAGTCTTCAAACTGCAGCCCTCTCACAGCATCTCCAACACTGGATTCAATCTGGTCAGTCATACCGGAAACTTCAGATATTTTAATGGCTATATCATCATTCATCCGGGCAATGCCAACCAGCATTGCATCAACATTGGATTTAGAGGTAATGGCAACATTCATGTCTTTTGATGCCATTTTCTCAACCATCTCATAAGCCACGGCAATATTTTTCTTTGATGCATTAACCACAACTCTAATCTCTTCACTAAATTTATCAGAATTTTTAGATAAATTACGTACTTCATCCGCGACCACGGCAAACCCTCTGCCTGCCTCCCCAGCCCTAGCCGCTTCAATGGCGGCATTTAATGCCAATAAGTTAGTTTGTTCAGCAATTCCCTGCACATCAGTCAACAGCTTTTCTACCTTAGCCATATGTTCGCCCAGGTCATAAATTACACCCACCATTTCCATGCTCTGTTTGCTGATTTGCAATGTGTTATCAATAAAATAGTTTAGAACTTCATCCGTTTCTTTAGAAAATTTTGTAAAATTTAAACCTTCATCTGCTGAATCAGATTCTTCTCCTAAATTATTCATTAAGGAACGGACAACAGCTGACTGACCAGATGTTAAACCATGCAAATTATTAAAACTGCCCAACATGGTCGCCACAGCATTTGCTACAACACTTTTTAGCTGCGCCAATTCAGAATGGAATGAAACAACTTCTTGCTCAATGCAAGACTCTATCCCAGAAACATATTGATCAATTGCTTTATTGAGAACCTGATCATCTGTCGCATCCTGTATGTCAGTGGCCTGGTGATAATTTTGGGCACGATAGAGGTAGAAAATTCCCACAATAAAAATAATGGGCAATGCTATCCAATAGAGAATCTCTATTGAAACAAAAACGGGCAGCAGCATTGCTGTCAAAAACAAAACCAGAAGGAACCAGATTTTTTTTATAAAAATCATATCTTCCTCCTTTATCTTGCTAAAGCCAAAATCTGCGTGGCAATTTTATCCAGCGGCATCACATGATCAGCAGCCCCTAACTTAAACGCCTCCCCCGGCATACCCCAAACCACACTGCTTGCCTCATCCTGAACAATATTAACCGACCCCGCATCTTTCATTTCTTTCATCGCTTTTGCTCCATCTGCTCCCATGCCTGTCAGCATGACACCGATAGCATTACTGCCTACATTTTGTGCAACTGAGCGAAACATTACCTCAACCGAAGGTTTGTGCCGATTAACCGGTGGCCCATCATTTAATTGACAAATATATCGGGCACCATCCCTAATCACCAATAAATGCTGGTCGCCAGGAGCAATATAAATATTGCCTGGCAAAATTTGCTGGCCATTTTGTGCAATGCATACAGACATCTCCGTCACTTCATTTACATGCTTGGCAAATGATGCACTAAAGGCCGCGGGCAAATGCTGAGAAATAACAATGGCAGGCGTAGTCATTGGCAAGCCGGCAACAACATCTTTAACAGCTTCAGTTCCCCCTGTAGATGAGCCTAATGCAATGATTCTATCAGTGGTTTTAAAATGCTGTTTTGCTGGGGCTGCCTGAATAACAGAGCTGGCAGAATGCTTTATCTGAGCTGAAGGAGCTGCCTTTTTTACACCCATGGCAACGTCAGAAGAACGAACTCGTGCCTTAGCAGCCATTCTAACTTTAGCAATAATATCTTCGGCATATTCATTCAGTGAATTCGATACATCAACTTTTGGCTTGGCAACAAAATCAACCGCACCCAGCTCTAATGCCTCTAATGTAACTGCAGCACCCTTTTCAGTCAGCGTTGAAATCATTACCACCGGCATTGGTCTTAAGCGCATTAAATTGCGTAAAAAGGTCAACCCATCCATACGAGGCATTTCAACATCCAGGGTCAATACATCTGGATTGAGTTTTTTAATTTTCTCTCTTGCAACCAGTGGATCAACGGCTGAACCAACTACCTCAATGTCATCAGATGAATTGAATATTTTAGTCAGCATCTGTCTAATTAGAGCTGAATCATCAATAATCAATAATCGTATTTTTTTACTCATCCATCAGTTCCTAAAATAATTCAACATCACTGACCACAGGCTCATCTTTAATTGATGTTTGATACTGTTTTTCACGGGACACAATTGTCTCATTATGCAAATCTTTGACTTTTTTCATCCTTACTTTGCCTGTCTTTGGAAAATAAATCAGTTTTCGCGGATAAATATCGCCTAAATCCTGAGAGGTAAGCATTAAACCCTCCGCATCAATATAATCAAGAACAAATTCAATATTCCTGAAACCAACATCACCCATAGTAGGAATAATCTTTCCTCCGCCAAACACTTTTACTTCCAGGTTTTTTCGCTTACCGCCATTGGCCAAAATCATATTTATCAAATGTTCCATTGCATAGTTTCCGTAACGCGTTGCGTTACCTACTACGGATTCAGCCCCTGCACTTAATTTCTGTTTGTTTGTTTCAGGAAGCATAAAATGATTCATGCCACCGACTCCAGAGACGGAATCTCTGATACATGCGGATATACAAGAACCCAGAACAGTGGTCATGCATTCATTTTCAGTTGTTACATAATATTCACCAGGTAAAATTCTGGCACACACCATGTTACTTTCCTTATCCCAATATCGTTTAATATTGCTGAATTCAGATATTGATGGCGGTGTGATTTTTTTTGTCTGGCTCATATGACTATCATGTATCCTTTAAATTTTAATTTCTTATAGATGCTGCTCCCTCCTATCCCAATATCATTAAGTTAAGAGGTTTATAGAGCAAATTAAGTCTGGGGATGGGGCTTTAGCCCCGTATTTGTAGGGACTAAAGCCCTACCTCCGAATGTTTTATTCACACCTTAACGACATTGCCTCCTATCCCTATTTTTTACCTATAGGAAGCTTAAACCTAAAAAAATTTGTTGCTCGCTAAACTCAACTGATTTATTTAGGTTAAACAAGTATTACTTTATTTTTTTATATATCGTATTCCCAATCAAGTCAAAACAGGTATCAAGCTGATTTAACGATTCTGAATGCCCAATCAATAAATGAGAACCTATCGCAAGCAATTCACCATATCTTTGCGCCAAGCGCTCTTTTGTATCCCTATCAAAATAAATGAGAACGTTTCTGCAAAAAATAAAGTCGAATTTATTCTTCATAGGCCATTCTTTCATCAAATTAAGCTGCTTAAATTGAATCAAAGCCCGCAAGTCTGGGTGAGTCTTTACTTTAACGGCATTATTGGCTTTTCCTTTCTTAAACCAGCGCTTTATTGTTGCTTCAGGCAAACCGTCTACCCTATCACTGTTATAAATGCCCGTTGCTGCAGTCTGTAAAACATTGGTATCCAAATCTGTCGCCAAAATTTTTATTTCCCAGCCATTGGGGACATTTTCTAATAATGTCATAGCTATAGAATAGGGCTCTTCACCCGTGGAGCAGCCTGCCGACCAAACTCTTATTGTCTTTTTTGTATTATTTCTTTTTAGAACTTCGGGAATAATGGTGTCTCTTAAATAATCAAAATGGTGTTTTTCTCTAAAAAAAGAGGTCAGATTAGTAGTGACTGCATTAATAAATTCTGTAAATTCTTTTTCAGGATTATTTTTGAGGTACTGGCAATATTCCTTAAAATTTGCCAGACCGTGCATTCTCAGCCTTTTTGATAACCTGGAATAAAACATATCAAATTTATCATCTGGAACTAGAATTCCTGAATGTTCATTAGATATTTTTCTTAAAAAATCAAAATCTTTCCTGGTATATAGAAACTCACGCTGTTTATCTGACACTATTATCCTCTTGGGCTGCTGGGGTAATAATTAAAAAATATCATGTTCATAAGCCTATGGAATAAAAGTGACCTAAAAGAAGCCGGCGGCGGCCTGATCAATCTCTAACATTTCTGCTAAACCCAAAACTTCAGCTGATTCAATAAATTTATCTGAAGGAAAATCAAAAATAACTTCTTTATGCAACTTAATCGCAGCCTGTTTCAGCACAATCAATAACTGCAAGGTAGCTGTATCTATCGAAGTTACTTCCGATGCATCAACTTCAATTTTATCCTGACCTTCCAGCAGCACTAGCAAATGTTCATATAGTATGCCTACCTTTTGTATATTGAGCGTTGCATCTAAAATAATTTTGAACTCATCTGCTTGTCCAGCACCGTTTTCACTAACTGAGGCATCAGCCATTTCCTCAACGGCCTGTGACTCAGCCGTCAACTCCTGCACGACTTCTGCAGGCACTGTGGGTTCAGCTGACTCATTCACTGACTGCCCAGCCTTAACATCAACTGCTGACTCACTGGCTTGCTCCACTTCAGACGACTCCGTAGTTTGGCTATTTCCATCATCATTATTCATCCATGCCAGCGGATCAAAACCAATCATATCTTTTTCTGCCATTACATAACCCTCCCCTCTAAAAAGTCATCGGCCAAGTTTCTAAAGTCTCTTGCAGAGCGACTTCCTGGGCGATATTCAAGTATAGTTTTTCCAAAACTAGGACATTCTGCCAATAACGCCGTTTCCCTAATCACCGTGTTTAACACTTGATTAGGGAAATACTTCAGCATTTTCCCCAATACATCTTTAGAAATTCTTCGGGTCGTCGCATATCTGGACATAACTAAAGATAGCTTGTATTTTTTCTTTAATACCTGTTCGAAGCGTTTTATTGTCCCCATCATATGTGACAAGCCCTGCAATGATAAAAAATCACCTGCCATTGGGATTAAAACTTCATCGGCTGCAAATAGTGCATTAGCAACTAAAACACCTGATGACGGCGGACAATCAATAAACACAAAGTCTTGATCATTCAGATTTTCATGCAGTGCTTTTCGCAGCAAATCGCCTCTATTTGCTCCGCCTTCAGACAACTGTTCAATTTCATGCAGCTTTGGACCAGCAACAACTAATTGCAAATTATCTCTCACTGGAATCAAATTCTTAACGATATCAGCTTCACCTAGCAGAACCTCATCAAGCCCCGGTCTATTAGGGTTAACCACTCCAAATGAAAGAGCAAGATGCCCTTGAGGATCTAGATCAATAACCGTTATTTTCTTACCTGACTTTGCCAGTGCATGAGTCAAATTAGTCGTCGTTGTTGTTTTGCCAACGCCGCCTTTTTGATTAATAATTGCAACTACCCGTTCAGCCATTAGCCGGCAATTCCCTCAAACTCTTCTGAGTCCAATAATTTGTCTGTATCCAATAGCATTACCATATGATTTTTACCTACATGCATGCCTCTCATATACCGGGTATCTATTTTAGAACCCAGTTTTGGACTGTCCTTGATTTCTGCAATAGTAATGTCCAATACATCCGACACCCCATCTGCAACAATTCCCACTACATTTGATCCCTGCGAACCTTCAACACAAAGTACAATAACTACCGTAACAGGTGAATATTCCATTTTCTCCATGCCAAACCGTTCACGTAAATCAACGATAGGAACAATTTCTCCACGTAAATTTAACGCACCTTTAATATAGTCTGGTGTATTGGGTATTTCTCTTACTGGCTCCCATCCTCTGATTTCCTGAACCTTAAGAATTTCTATACCATAAGCTTCACCCGCAAGCTCAAAAGTTAAAAACTGTTCCACCTTTTGGTCTACCAATGCTTCAGTTGCCATAACGCTGACTCTTCTGTTTACCGTTTAAAGTCATTAGAAGTCCTCCCATTCATCATCTGCCCCTGAACTGCTAGCCGAAAAAGAAGGCTGGGAAACTGACTTTTGCGGAGCGGGTGCAGCTATTGGCTGAGCTGAGGCCGATCCATTATTACCCGATATACTCTGTTCTACCTCACCCAATAACTTGACAATTCGATCTGACAGGGATGAAACTGTATTGTAATCTTGTGATGCCGCCTGGTCATTATGCTGATCCTTATGAGAGATACACGATTGCACGTTCTTATGCATATCAACATGCAGTTTTTCCAACTCCTTCATTGCTGGCAAGTGGCCGTGTTCAGCCAACCCGGTAGAATACAGCCATTTTCCTAAATCACAGTCTCTATGAGACGCAGCCTGATCCATTGTTAATGCTTCTGAACCATCAAGAAAACCTCTTAACCGACCCTTCCAGGCCAGGTGCTTGCTTTTTGCCAAAGCAAAATCCAAAGAATTTGATCCGATGCCAGATGCAGATGCATGTGTATGTTGATGCACTGAAGTTCCTGCTCCCCCTGCACCTATTTTAAAAAAAGATAATAACTGCGCCATTGAAGTAGACTGGTCACTCATGGCAACACTCGAAGCAGAAGCTTCTTCTGCCAAAGCGGCATTTTGCTGTGTGATTTCATCCATCTGCGATACAGCCTGATTCACTTGCTCTATTCCTTGAGACTGTTCAACACTGGCCGCGGCAATTTCTGCAACGATATCACCTACTTTCTTAACCCCTGTAACAATCTCATTCAATGAAGTTCCTGTTTGATTAACAAATTCAGTGCCCGACCTGACTTTTTGCAGACTTGTTTGGATCAAATCCTTACTTTCTTTAGCTGCCGTCGCACTTCGCTGTGCCAGGTTTCTGACTTCTGTTGCTACCACCGAAAAACCTCTACCCTGTTCACCTGCTCGGGCAGCTTCTACTGAAGCATTGAGAGCCAGCAAATTGGTCTGAAAAGCAATTTCATCAATTACACCAATAATTTCAGCAATTTTATTGCTGCTGACATTTATTTCCTGCATAGCCGAAACTGCAGAAGTAACGACTTCCCCTCCCTTTTCTGCTAACTGTCTAGCAGAAGTCGCTACTTGATTGGCCTGCTGAGCATTATCGGCATTATTTTTAACTGTACTGGTTAATTCTTCCATACTGGATGCCGTTTCCTCCAGGTTGGCGGCCTGCTGTTCGACTCGATTAGACAAATTGTTATTGCCACTGGCAATTTCCTGTGCCGAACTGTTTATAAACTCTGCTGAATCATTCACTTGCCCAACAATTTCAGCTATTTTGTCCATTGAGGCATTAATGCTATTTTTACATTCTAAATAAGTACCTTGATAATCGCTGGTAATTCGCTTGCTTAAGTCGCCATTTGCCATGTTTTGCATAGAACTGCTGACATCTGAAAAAACATTTTCTATATTTTCCGTCAGTTCATTAATACCCTCACTGAGCTTTTCAAAAAAACCTTCTTTGTCTGCCATTTCAATGCGTGAGCGCAAGTTCCCTGCTTTTATATCTTCAACTATAGTTTCAATTTCTTTCTCGATTTTTACTTCTTTAGTCCGGTCCAGCCACTCAACTACTATGCCAATACGATCGCCATTTTCATCGTTCACTGGATTTGCTACAAAGTCCATATGCCTGCCGCCAATTATCAAGCTGGCTTTTACAGTACTATTTAATTTTGCCAGCATCCCTCTCTGATGTTCAGGTTTTTTATGAAACTGGTCTATATTGGCACCGAGCAACTCATTTGACCTAAACTCTGGCAAATCTTTTCGTATATCGGACTCCGCATTATTAAACAGTTCCTGAACCGTACTATTCATATAGATAATATCTAAATTATTATCTGCAACCATCACACTAGAGCTTACGTTATCCAGTGCCTGTTTGATCCGCATTGAACCGGCCGCCAGTTCCTGCACTTCCGAAAGATCTGCATTCAGCTTAACCTGCATGCCATAAATGGCTTTATACATATCGCCAATTTGATCGCTTCTATCCACATCAATGGTATTCCTGTATTGTCCATTTGCTAGCTGGTAGGATATTCCTATCACTTTTTCCAATGCAGCCCTATAATCCTGTACCATTTTAATGCCTATCATAGAGGCTATTCCGGTAAGTACTGCAACACCTGCCAGCATAGGCATATTGCCTTGCTGATATAGCAGAAACATGAAGTATAGGCTAGGAATCAACAGACCAGCTAAGACAATGCCTGCTTTTAACCCTAGGCTCATTTCTTTCATATTTTTCAGTATTAATGCCATGCCTTTGGGTCGTATTTCTGCTTTATTGGCATTAAGCTGCTGATACAGGTCTTCTGCTGCACTAATTTGCTGGCGGCTCGGTGCATATCGTACTGACAGCAGTTCATCCACTCGGCCATTTTTGTACACAGGCGTTACGTTGGCCTCTACCCAATAATAGTCACCTGTTTTAGTTCTATTTTTAACAGGTGCCGTCCAGGGATTGCCAGCTTTACAGCAGTTCCATAAGTCTTCAAAAGCAGCCGATGGCATATCAGGATGGCGAACCACATTATGGCTTTTGCCAACCAGCTCCTCTTTACTAAAGCCACTGATATCTATAAACGCCTGATTAGCATAGGTAATAACCCCCTTTAAATTTGTTCGGGTAACCAGAATATCACCTTTTTTCATAGTCACTTCATGATCAGTGACCGGCATATTAATTTTCATTATTTATCTCCTCTACCCATCAAGGTGCATATTAGGTTTTTATTAATTTTCATCGTCATCATCTAAGCCATCTAATTTCAATAATTTTTCAACATCAAGCAGCATCACCATCCGGCCATCTACCGACGCTAAACCATTGATGAATTCTGTACTAACTTTAGTTCCAAAATTGGGGGCATCCTGTATGGTTTTTTTATCAACATCCACTACATCCGACACCGAATCAACCACCACCCCCATAACTCGCGTTTTACCTTCTGCAGTCTGCATTTGCAATACCACAACCACTGTTAATGGCGAATATTCCAAATGCCCCAAACCAAACCGCTCCCGCAAGTCAATGATAGGCACAATGGCTCCTCTCAGGTTAACCACTCCTTTCTCATAGCTTGGTACATTAGGTATTCGAGAAACTGGCTCCCAACTTCGAATTTCCTGTACTCTAAGAATATCTACGCCATATTCCTCATCACCCAAAGTAAAGCTTAAAAACTGAACCAGGTTTTCCAGTTTCTTTTCTTCAGTTTCAACTTGTTCAGCTTGTTCTGCCATAATTTTTTATTGATTTGATAATCTTACTAAACCGGGAATATCCAGAATCAGAGCAACAGAACCATCACCTAGAATGGTTGCACCAGAAACACCTTCTACTTTTCTATAATTTGCTTCTAATGACTTAATGACAACTTGCTGCTGCCCTAGCAGGTCATCGATAAATAATCCACAGCGCATCCCCTGTCCATCAACCACTACAACCAGGCCTTCTGTCAATTTTGTCGCCTGTACAGTTTTTACATCAAAAATCTCATGCATTCTGACTATGGGTAAATATTCATTCCGCAGGCGAAAAGTCTCCCCCTTGCCTGCCACACGATTAACCATGGTTTCATTAACATTAATAGATTCTATAATTGCACCTAATGGCACTATAAAGCGTTCATCGCCTACTGCAATTGATTGTCCATCCATAATTGCCAATGTGAGAGGCAAATGAATGGCTATGGTCGAGCCTTTTCCCAGCTCCGAAATGATTTCTATATTGCCGCCTAGCGATTGGATATTTCTTCTGACTACATCCATCCCTACACCACGCCCTGAAACATCTGTCAGCTTTTCTGCTGTAGAAAATCCAGCCATGAAAATCAGTTCATATGTCTGTTTGTCAGTCAGTATGGAATCTTCGTCAATCAGACCTTTTTCTATTGCCTTAGCCCTTAACATGTCTTTGTTAAGTCCTTTACCGTCATCCCTTACTTCAATGACGATATTGCCTCCTCTATGATAGGCTTCCAGCGTAATTGTGCCTGTTTCCGGCTTGCCCGCCGCCACACGGTCAGCGGGCATTTCAATGCCATGGTCTAAGCTATTTCTGACTAAATGAACCAAGGGGTCACTTAATAATTCGACAACCGTTTTATCAACTTCCGTGTGCTCGCCAACCATCACCAATTCGATTTTTTTATCTAACTTAGTGCTCAAGTCGTGCACTAATCGTGGAAAACGGCTAAAAACAAAACTAATTGGCAGCATGCGGATATTCATCACACTTTCCTGCAATTCTCTGGTGTGACGCTCTAATTGTGACAAGCCATTTTTAAGCTGGTCCAGCTTATTTAATTCAAAGTTTTCACCTACTAGGCCTAACATGGACTGGGTGATAACAAGCTCACCAACCATATTAATCAAAGTATCAATCTTACTGGTATCCACCCTAATAGAACTTGAACCTTTAGCTGCTGGTTTTGCTGGCTGTTTTTTACTTGCTGCGGGTTTAACCGGCTTATTGACTACCTCTGTTTTAGTTTTAGGTTCTGAGGATTGCTGATTGGCATTTTCTTTAACGGAGGACTCTTCAATCGGTGCAATGCCGTTATCATTTTGACTTCGCTCATCCAATGGCTGAATAGCCAAATCACAATCATCTTCAACCCAGTCAAAAATATCATTGATTTCAGAAATGGGAATATCACCGGCAATATCTAAATTCCATGATAAATGACATTCCTCTGGATCCAGGTCATAAAAATCAGGAACGCCTTGAAAATCGACTGTTACTGCCAACTCACCTAATGAAGCAAGTTCTCTGAACATTCTGACAGGATCATTGCCTGTTTTAAGTAAATTGGTATGGGGACTAAATGCAATTCGCCACCCGCCTTCACTTTCTTTCTCAGAGCCTAGTTCTAAAACTGGTTCTCCAGGGGGGGCTACAGAATTATTTTCCGGTGAAGCTTCATTAACTTGATTGCCGTTTAGTTCAATTTCCAATGCTTTTTTATACTCAGTTACACTAGGAACATCTATCTCCTGCTCATCCTGAATAGCGGTCAACATTTCTCTTAAACAATCGACTGACCCTAAAAGCACGTCAACGGCAGGCTGAGTTACTTGCCTGCGCCCATCCCGCATTTCATCAAGCAGGGTTTCCATAACATGAGTAAAATCAGAAACTGCAGTAAAACCAAAGGTTCCACTGCCTCCTTTTATGGAGTGAGCCGCTCTAAAAATAGTATTAATATCTTCAGCATCAACATCTCCCATATCAAGGTTTAACAACCCTGTTTCCATTATGTCCAGACCTTCAAAACTCTCTTCAAAAAAGACCTGGTGGAACTGTGCCATATCGATTGACATAGACTTTCCTACTCATTAATGTAGTTATTTAGCATTGTTAACGGCTCTTAACCTAAAACTTTCTTTATTGTTTTTAACAATTGATCAGGGTTAAAAGGCTTTACGATCCAGCCTGTTGCACCTGCCGCTTTACCTGCCTGTTTTTTATCCATTCCTGATTCTGTAGTTAACATCAGCATAGGAATAAACTTAAAGTCAGGCAGTGCCCGCAAGTCCTTTATTAAGGTAATGCCATCTTTATTCGGCATATTTACATCAGTCACCACACAGTCAAATTTTTGTGTTTTTGCCTTATTTAAAGCATCTACACCATCAACCGCTTCAACTACTGTGTAGCCGGCCCCTTTTAATGTGAATGAGACCATTTGTCTCATGGATGCTGAATCATCTACTGCAAGTATGCTTGCCACGGTTTTCTCCTAAACATTCTATAAACTAACAAGGCTGTTAATTCCTCATTTGTTTTGAAGTATAGACTATAGAAAAAAACTTTTAGTCAATCCGCTTTATTTTTTCTTGCTTTGATCAAAGCTTTGTGAAGGGTTTTACAGCATGAAATATGGGAGGGTAAAAAAAAGGCCCACCCCTGTAAAGAAGTGAGCCTTTAATCAATTATTCTGAAGTTGCTTTACTCTTCACCGACCCAGTCAGTCAGTGCCGCTATAATCTCTCTAGCCTGTTTTTCACTGGAAATATTAAATTTTGATTTTTGGGAATATTCTCCATTCAGTTTTCGATAGCGCCGAATAGTGAACTTATCAGGACCATATTCTTCTTTAGTACGGTTCCAATCCTGATAGCGATAAATAACAGTTGCCCATGCGCCTTTACTCAGAATTTTTTTATCGAGTTCTTTAACTGTTTCAATACCGCCATCTTCATAAGCAACCGTTAACTCTTCTACTGTTTCAGCCATTTCCATCTCATTTTAAATTAATTTTTCCGAAGTCTAGCACAACAATCGTCAGATTACTCAGAAATAAATAAGCCGAATGCTCTGCACCCTTCCCCCGTTTCAATGGTATCGGTCACTTTTAATGTTTTTGCATCAATCACCGAAACAGTGCTATCAAACCAGTTTGCGACATATACATGCTGACCATCAGGATGAGTACTGATTCCTTCAGGTTTTTCCCCCACCTCAATCACTGAAATAACTTTTGATGTTGCAGTATCAATAACTGAAACTGTGCTGTCGTCCTGATTAGTTACAAAAAGCAAGCTATCATTCAATGCTAATGCAGTTGCATAGGGTCTGGCACCTACCTTTATGGTTGTCATTTTTTTTAAATCAGGTACTTGCAGAACGGTTACATCATCACTTTCCACATTTGCGGTGTAAATGCGTTCCCCAGCCTTATTGACAGACAAGCCAAAAGGGTGGGAGCCTACTTTAGCTGTACTTCTAATTTTCAATGTTGATAAATCAATTTGCGAAATCGTATTATCCACTCGATTAGCCACATAAAGCCAGCGATTATCTTCACTCACCATCATCCCTGAAGGAGATTTCCCTACCTGAATAACTTTTATTAATTTAAATGCCTGGGTATCAAAAACCGATACCGTATTTTCATACCAGTCAGCTACAAAAACACGCTCTCCGGTTACATCTACAGCAATTCCAAGTGAAGCACCGGCTACTTTTACAAACCGTATCCGCCTTTTTGTTTTAATATCTAAAACCGCAAATCCGCCGCCACTTGGGGTACTGATATAAACTTGCGCCCTGTTATTGTTAACAGCTACACCTGCTGGCTTGCCAGTGACGGCTATGGTACTGATAATTATATTGCTTTGGGTATCAATAACAGAGACGGAGTTATCCAGTTGGTTTGTTATAAAGGCATAGGACTTTGCCATTGCTGAAGCGTTAAACAGTACTGTAATAGCAAGTAAAATAACACTTTTCATTTTTAGCTTAAGAGAATCTTTCAAGCTGTCACCTCAGGTTAATTTTATAGGCTGAATAAAATAATATAAAAAAGGGGTTGTTTTTACTTTAAAAACAACCCCTTTTTTTGCTATCAATGAGTGACAGAGACTATCTTTTCATTGTCACTTTAACTTCTGAAGAGTTAGCACCCGAATCAAACTTCTGACCCAGAGCAACTAGCCCCTCTGTCAAAACAGCCGTTACTGCCTTATCAGCCGCTTCTTCATTCAGCTCTTCAGGCGGGTTGTTATTAACATATCCACGGTAATAAGTTGCGACCCAAGTAACTACTGATTTATTGCCTTTAGCTTTTACAGTCAGTGTTGCCTGATAATTTTCTACCGGTAACACGGGGATATCTTCATCCTGACCAGCATGCTGAATGGTCTTAACTGTACTCATATCAGTGATTTTATACTTATATGACATTTTATCTGCTTTGTAGGCTTTTAGCTCTTCGGTAATTGTTCCTCCTCCTTCAAGAGTTAAGACACGAACAGAACCTTTTTCATTACCTTTGTCAGCTGTAGTATTTGCAATCCCCGGATGCCATGACATATCGTCAAAGTTTTTGATCACATCCCACACTTTATCTGCAGGTGCGTCAATTGTAATCGTCAATGTCAATTTTCCTCTAACGGGTCCGTGCGCAGTAGCAACAGCGGAAAATAAGAATAAAACCAACGAAATAAATAGCGAAATTTTCTTCATATTACATCCTAATTAATGGAGTTTAAAAACCAAGATTCTAATTATAAAACACTATGATGCCACTAGCATCCGTATTATTGAAAAACACCTATTTTTTATAAAAAGGCAGAACATATAATCCCTTTTAAATGCTTAACCTAGAGTGAATATCCACCTTATAAATAGTTTGGCAACAACTTGCCTCTATCAAGACAAAAATTTGACACACGCCTTAAAAAAACCCACAAACCATTGAATTAAATATAAATAAAATTTATGGCACAAAACAAGCTATTCAGTTAGGTAATATTACATTCAAGACATAACGGGATTGAATCATGAAAAAAAAATCAGCTAACCTAGCCGTTGTAAGCAATAACACTTTTGAAGCATCAAAAGCTGTAAACCTGCATCATTATGATATTAGCAGCGCCTTGCAAACAACGCTAGAATTTAATGAATTAATCACTATTTTCAGCAATCAAATAAAAGGCCTGATTCCGCATAATGGCTTTGTTTATGAAAATGAAGCATTTGGTTTAAATATAAGCCAAGGCATTAAGACAAAAAACTCCTGTTCTTATGAATTAAAGGTTGAAGACATGTCGCTTGGCAGTTTAAAAATTATGCGTAGACAGCAATTTGCAGATGAAGAAATAAAACTGTTAGAAACACTGCTTTGTTCATTAATCTATCCATTAAAAAATGCCACTCTGTATAACCAGGCTTTGAAAATGGCTTTTACAGACCCTTTAACGAAAACCAATAACAGAACTTCTTTTAGTGACTCTCTGCAAAGAGAGATCAACTTATCACAAAGGAATTCTCGTGATTTATCACTTGTTTTTTTTGATATTGATCATTTTAAACAGGTTAATGATACGTATGGACATGAATGTGGTGATATGGTATTGGCTTCTGCTGCCAACTGCATTAAAGAGTCTCTCCGAGGCAGCGATATTGTTTTCCGTTATGGCGGAGAAGAATTTGTCATCCTTTTAAGCGACACCGATCTTGCCGGAGCAAAAATAATTTCAGAAAGGATTCGCGCAAAAATTGAAAACCATACGATTGCCTATGGCATGGCCACATTAAAATTAACGGCAAGTCTTGGCATCAGTACCTTAAGAAAAGATGATACCCCCGAATCTTTAACCAACCGGGCTGATAAAGCGATGTATTATGCTAAAGAAAAAGGCAGAAATCAGGTTCAAACTGAATCAGCTGTCCAATTAGTTTAAAAAAATAATACCCATTACAAGGATGTAAAGGACTTTTCTTAAAATTCTTTCACTGCTAAAGGAAAGTACTCCTATACGTTATAATCATCAGTTTATTTTAGATGATTTATTAATGGTTAATAATGCAGAGTGGCAACATATCGCCAAACAGATCGAACAAGCTATTGACCAACCTTTTATTATTGCTGACATTCAGCCTGTTTCTGGCGGCTGTATTAACTCTGCCTATCTGCTGCAAAGCAAAAACAGCAGTTACTTTATAAAACTCAACCAGGCAAATTTAATTGCCATGTTTGAAGCAGAGTACTCTGGTCTGGAGGAAATGGCACAGAGCAATACTATAAAAGCCCCCCGCCCTATTCTTTCTGGAGTATTTGCCAATAATGCCTTTTTAGTTTTAGAATCCTTCGCTCTTAAACCTGGCGACCGGCAATCAGACGAAAAACTAGGTCAACAATTAGCAGGCTTGCATCATCTCAAGAAGCCATTTTTTGGCTGGCATTTAAACAACACCATTGGCTCAACTGAGCAGGTAAACACTTCTACTGATAACTGGCCTCACTTTTGGCGAGATAACCGCTTAGGTTTCCAGCTATCACTTGCTGAAAAAAATGGTTTTACTGGAAAACTAATCCAGTCAGGTGAAAAACTGTCCAGTTCTTTGCACAAATTTTTCGAAAGTCACACCCCGCACCCTTCAATGCTTCATGGCGATCTATGGTCAGGAAATGCATCAATGACCAGCCTTGGCGAACCGATCATTTATGATCCAGCCTGCTATTATGGCGATAGAGAAACCGATATTGCCATGACTGAACTGTTTGGAGGCTTTAGTGCTAATTTTTATGCCAGTTATAACGAATCCTACCCGCTGTCCTCAGACTATTCAATTCGTAAAACACTGTACAACCTTTACCATATTCTTAATCACTTAAATTTATTTGGAGCCAGCTATCAGCAGCAGGCACAAAATATGATTGATTCCCTGTTATCTGAAATTTCCTAAACCTTTTACCAGCCATGCGTATAGCACTTGCTTTCATTAGCGTTATCCTATTATGGGCAACAACCCCCCTTGCCATAAAATGGAGCGGGGAAGGTCCTGGCTTTATCTTTGGTGCTGGCTCACGCATGGCAATAGGTGCCATCTGCATGCTTTCATTATTAATCATCCGACGCCAACGCCTGCCATTGCACCGTAAAGCTAAAATGACTTATTTTGCGGTTGCCATACAGATATATGGTGCAATGCTTTCAGTTTACTGGGGAGCTCAATATGTTCCTTCTGGCTGGATCTCAGTTATTTTTGGGCTGTCGCCCTTTTTAACCGCCTTTTTTGCGGCTATCTGGCTAAAAGAACGAAGCCTAACTTTTGGAAAGATCTGCTCTTATTTTTTAGGCGTTTCTGGCTTAAGCATTATGTTTAGCTCGGCATTGCAGCTAAATATTCAGGCCGTCTATGGCATTATCGCTATTTTAACAGCTGTTTCATTGCAAACTGCCAGTGCCGTCTGGGTAAAGCGCATCCATGCCAAACTGCCGGCTTCCATACAGGTTACAGGTGGGCTGGTTTTTGCTCTTCCTGTCTACCTGCTGACCTGGGGAGTATTTGATAACGCCTTATGGCCGAGCAATTTAAGCATGATGAACATAGCTTCCATCGTTTATTTAGGTGTAATTGCAACGACCATCGGCTTTGTACTCTACTATTATTTGCTTATCCATCTGCCTGCAACTACCGTTGGGTTTATCCCAATGATATCTCCCGTTCTGGCACTCTATTTAGGACACACCATCAACCACGAACCTCTTACTGTCAAAATATTGGCAGGTACAGCTTTAATACTCTCTGCACTAATCATGCATCAGTTTTTTGACTATTTTATTCTCCGGCTTTTTAGAAAACTCAAACCGGCACGTAATAATCTAAAAAAATGACCGGAGGCTAAGTCTAAGGTAACGCGCATTAAATAACCTACCCAGATTGCGCAGGGTTTTTATTCATCTTCAAGGCGCAACGAAGGGAGCATAGCAAGCTATGTGACCGAAGTTGCAACGCTGAAGACGGATAAAAAGACAAGCAAGATTGGTGGGTTATTTATTGCGAGTTGCCTAACATGCTCAATTAATTAAAATGGTGCATCAAGCACCATTACAAAGCAGACAAATACTGTTAAATAGCATTTACAAGCAAACGCTTTTCCATTTCAGCTGAAACTAAAGCATCATGATGCCGTTTGAGCATTGAACATGTAGGTCGCGGAGAAAGTTCCGATTCAACTTCAGCCTGAAGGGTACTAAAAAAATGACGTTTTAGCGTAGCATCTTCTGGGATGGCTAATTTATTTCCCACCCTTTCCTGATCAGAAGGTGACTGAGACCCAGTTAAGGCCTTACTTACAGGTGTATATACAATGACATAGGCTAATGCTAAGCCCACTATTAAGAATAAAACAGTTTCCATTCAAACTCCAATAATTATTTAATAAAATAGAAAGTCAAAAAGGCATGCAAAAAATTATTATGCAAACTCATTAACCCTTACTTACAAGCAAAAATTAAGCCAGCATAAAAACCAGAAACAAACAGCTTAATTCCACCTTACCCATCAATTAAAATATCATTAAAATTCAAATTCTTACATATATAATTCAAATAACAATCTCCCCCCCCCACCTTTACTGATCCCCTTTCCCAAACTGTAATTAATGCACCTTAGTGGATATAGTTAGCCAATAGTCTCCTTAAAAAATTACCTTCTCAGTTAAAAACTCATTTTTAATGGTAGAATGGCCAAAATTATACCAAGAAGAGCTTTATGAACTCTTGAATATCTAACCAGTCAATATCAATCTATGTAAAATTTGTCACATACTCTCTTTGCCCAACTTGCCATATATAAATGAGTAACTTCCATATTCTTTACCTAGACAGCGATAACTTTATTGCCAGTCAAGTCAAAATGCGTCTTGAATGGAAGGGCTACCACGTTATTTCGGCAGGTTCAGAGCAAGAGCTCTTAACAAACATAGCTCAACAATTATTGCCTTATGACCTATTAATTGTAGATTACTTAACCCCCAGTCCTAATGCTTTTTCTTTATTGGAAGATTTAAAACTGCAAAACTTTTCTCCTCCGACAATCATTGTCAATGCAGAAAAAGACCCCAAGCTGATTGCCGAAGCAATGCACCTAGGATGCATGGATTATGTTGTAAAAGATCCATTAATCCAAAACTTTACTGAACAGCTCAGTTTTAGCATTTTTCAATCAATTGCAAAACTGCAACTGAACAGAACTCTGTCTAAAAACAAAAAACACGTGCCAGAACAGTTGGCTAAAAAACCAGGCCATACAAAAACCGTATCCTCTGAAGCAGATACATCAGGTACAACTTGGGAGTATTCGCTTTCTAAAAAAATAGTGCAATGGTTTCCTGCTCAAGGTTCAGCAAAAAAGACGCTCTCTTATGATAAATATATATCAAGGATTCATGCTGATGATGTCGCTCTGGTCAAAACAAAACACAACACTTGCCTATATGCCCACATTCCAGTCAACTATAGTTTTCGCTATTTATCTGATAATGAAATAACCACCTTTCATGCCTTCATAAAGCCTGATGTTGATAGCAACGGAGTTGTAAACCGTTTATATGGTCGTCTACAGACTGATTCGGCACAACAGCAGGCAGACCAAAACCTGCAGCTCAAGCTTTCTTTTTTTGAACATACCAAAGATGCCATTTTTATTACTGATGCGCAAAAAAAAATTATTTCTATCAATAATGCATTTACAACCATTAGCGGTTTATCTGAACAGGATGCTTTAACAAAAGACTGCAGCATTCTTAATACAGAACAATTTGATAGTGATTTTTTTAACAACGTTGGCAAGACTTTAAAAAAAAACCACTATTGGCAAGGTGAAGTTTCAATTCGGCACCTAAACGGCCATTCAATTCCTGCCTGGCAGTCTATTTATATTTTAAAAGATAAAGCAGGAAAAATTTTTCAGACTATCTCTATATTAAGAGATATCAGCCAGCAAAAAGAGGTTGAAGAATCTATAAAATTTCAGGCAAACTACGATCCTCTGACTCACTTGCCAAACCGTACCTTATTTAGAGATAGATTAGCCAATGCCATAAAACAATGTCAGCGCAACGAGAAAAAACTAGCTCTAATGCTGTTAGACCTTAACAAATTCAAATGGATAAATGACACCTATGGACACCATGTTGGTGATTGTCTGCTACAGGAAACTACAAAAAAATTACTGTCCGCAATCAGAAGTTCAGATACTGTAGCTCGTCTAGGCGGTGATGAATTTTGCATCATAGTCCCTGAACTGGAAAAAATAACCGATGCCGAATTAATTGCCAGGAAAATTTTTAACTCATTCGAAAAGCCAATAGTTATTGATCATCAGGAAATTTTTATCTCAGGAAGCATAGGTATTGCCATTTTCCCCGATGATGGCAGCAATCTGGTGACGTTGCAAAAAAATGCAGATAGCGCCATGTATATAGCAAAAAACCATGATGACAATAGCTTCTATTACTATACTCAGGCATTGCAGCAAGAGACTGAAAAGCGTTTAAACCTGATTACTGATATGCGCTCAGCAATCGTCAGGCAGGAGTTTACAATATATTATCAGCCCACTATAGACCTGCAAAATAACAAAGTTGTCGGTGCTGAAGCCCTATTGCGCTGGAATCACCCGACGGCAGGCTATATTCCATTAAATGATTTCATTCCAATCGCAGAAGAAAGCGGACTCATCCGTGAGATTGGAAATTGGGTCATCAATGAAGTTGCCTGCAACATGCACCACTGGTCAACTTTAGGACTGCCTCCCATTCATATTTCAATTAATCAATCTTCTACTCAGTATAATCAGCCCGATTGCCATCATGAATGGCTAGCTATTTTAAAAAAAAACCAAGTTCCTCCAGGATGCATTACTTTTGAGATACCTGAAAATATTTTTATCGAAAAAAAAAGCAGTCACCTTAAAAGCATTAAAAAACTCAAACAGGAAGGCATTCAAATTTCCCTTGATAGTTTTGGCACAGGCTACTCTTCCTTAAGCTATCTAAAGAAATTCCCCTTTGATGCTATAAAAATTGACCGTTCATATATTCACAGTATGACTAGCAACCCTACTGATGCCATTCTGGTAGAAACCATTATCATTCTGGCAAACAAACTAAACATCAGAATCATTGCCACAGGAGTTGAAAACCAGGAACAGTTAGAACTATTGGGCCAGTTAGATCAGCAATGCCGCTATGCTCAGGGAAATCATTTCAGCAAACCCCTGTCACTTGATGAATTTGAACAGTTCATGAAAATACAAAACAAATTAGGGTCGTATCTTAAATAGGGCGTATATTGTTGAGTGGGTGAGCACAAGATAGTTTTTTAACCCAAGCTCTTTTTCTTTCCCAACCATTTCTGAAGCTCTTTCATAGCATATCGATAGCCGGCTTCTTCTATCTTTTTTGCATCTTTATATGCCATTAATGAAAATTCATTTACCGGAGGCTGTAAGTACAGATCAGCAACCCCATCCATCCCTTTTTTTCTTTGCGCCAACCCGCCAATCATACTGGCTCGGGTTAATATTTCTATCATACCGAGACTGCTATTATCCTCTGCCATAGGGTTTATTTTATTCAGCAGCAATTGCCACCCGCTAACTCCGCCGCGGTGGTCATCATTGTTCATTAAATCTTCACATGCATTCACATCAACAGCAATAATGGTTCCGCCATCGTTCATCTCCGCCATTACATCAACGGGTACATTATTTAGTAAAGCACCATCAACCAGCAAATCACCGCCTACAACCTGAGGAGGAAACAAGCCTGGCGGCACATTGCTATTTAAAACGGCAGCAAGCAAGGATCCGCTGCTATGAGTCATCACCGTTGCACGGCTGATATTGCATGAAACCGAAAAAAAACGCAGCCAAAGATCCTCAATCTCCCTATCACCAAACATATCAAGCAATGCTTTGGTCATTCTTTTACCCGAAAAAAGTGAACGGATTGGCAGAGTAAACCGGTCTCCATGCAAACATAGCCGAAGAGTCCGTTCAATCATCTCAACATGCGTCCATTGCATTGCATATTGGGCAGCAATCACGGCTCCTATGCTATTTCCGCCGATAAGGTCTACAGGAATATTCAGCTCGTTTAAGGCACGAATAACACCAATATGAGCAAAACCTTTTGCTCCGCCGCCACCTAAAACTATGCCGATTGAATTTCCCGTTAAAAACCTTGCTACACGGCTATAGTCAGCCCTATTTTCGTCTCTAATATGATAATGTGCATTTAATGTACGTCCTTTCAGCCAACTCGATGATTGTTCTGGAACTGAATTTGAACTGGGGTGATTAAGCAGCAGCGTTTTTTTTACGCGCTTTTGTCCCAACTCATTTAAAATGTTTTTCTCTAAATCGCTTTTCTCCGGCCTTGCTTTCCTATTGGCCAAAAATAAAACATGGTCAGCCTGCCTCAGACATCTAAGTGTCCAATGCGTCATTGAATCATCAGTTACATAAACAACATAACGGTGTGTGATTTCCTGCTCAGCCAGCCAATGCAATAGAGAATGATTATATTCACTGTTAAATGCCGACTGCGCAATCCCTTTATGGCTAAAAGCGGCATCAACTCTATCACTAGTTAAAAAGATGGTCTGACCAAATTCACTTAATGCGACAGTGAGCTGCTGAATGACCTCTGGCTTTTTTGTCTGAGACAAATCGGCAAAAACAAAAGTATCTGCAGGTTTCAGAGGAGATTTATTAGTCTCCAATATATAGTTAACCGAACTCTTAACAAACGTCTGACTTATTTCAATAGGATAGATCTTTAACACCTTTTCATAAGATGCTCGGCTTAACTTAGCAACAGTAGAATCCCGGATAGATAAAGCATTAGCAAGACGGGAAGACTGGCAAATAACACCTATTTCGCCAATAGGTTCTCCACGGCCTGCGATTCGCAAATCTTCAAAATTTGACCCTGCAGAAGAGCGGTAAACTTGGAACTGCCCCGCAATGATAATATATAGCTCATCAGAAATATCTTCTTGCTTTATCAGCAATGTATTGGACGGAATAGAAAGAATCTCCATCTCGCTAATCAGACGACGCACTATTTTTTCGCTCAAACCTTCAAATAAATGGCTCAGATGCAGTGCCAGTATTGTCCGGTTCCAGAATAGGCGGTTAATTATTTTTAAAGCCAATAACTGGCTCTGCTCTGGAAACTGCTTGCCAAGCTCGCGAAACTCAGCACATGATAAAAAATAAAGCGTGGTATCTTCAGTAACTTGTGCACCGACAGATCGAACACTGCCACCCTCAGGCAAAAACTCACCAACTAAATGGTTCGATTCTGCATGGGATAAGATATAGCATTCGCCATCTCTATTTGTATAAACCTGAACTTGGCCCGAAAGAACCAAATATAAACCTTTAACATCATCACCCTGCTTAAAAAGCGTTTCTGATGCCTTAACCGTTTTTTTTTCTAATTTTCGCTCAATTTCTTTTAAAAAAGTTTCATCCTCAACCCCTGAAAATAAAATATTGTTGAGAACAGATTTTTCTGCACGGACAGCCATTTATAATATAGCTCTACCTTGCTCGCTTCAATGTAGCTTTATCAAAGTTTCGCTTTGAAAAACCATTTCTAAAGACATAATTTTCCCATACTAAAACGGTACTCTTGCCATTTTGATGGTTAACCATCAGCATTTCATCTGGGCGCCAATATTTTTTCAAATACTGCCTATAGTTATTTTGTTCCAAGGTTTTTAACAGCGAATCTTTACGGTCATAATAATCTGTTTTTATAGGAATATACCGTTCTTTATCTATCCAAACAATTTGTCGGGTATATCCAGAATGCTTATATTGCGGATAGAACTCAACCACAAAGCATTCTTTATCCTTTAACACCTCATCTCTTAAATACTTATACTTATACTTTTTCACCTCAAATGAAGTTAAATCTTCAAAAGCAAATTCACTGCCTAAATAAGGGCCTGATTTGTTACTGGAAGAGATTCGCTTCACTCGCTTTAAAGCGGGTAAATAAAGCCACTGTTCATCGGGCACCAGTGCATGAGTATAGCTTAAAAAAGCGGTACCTTTAATATCTCGAGGTTTACTAAAAACACTTAAACTTTTATCTCCGTCACCTTTCACTTCCAATGTTTTCATGGTTAAAACGCGCACACTTTCATCGCCATTTCTATTACGCAAAATCATCTTTAAATCTGATTTGCTATCGCCAAAGCCTGTATCCCGGAGATCGACCTCCTGAACAATTTGCAAGCCTTGCTCTTCAGCGGTTAGGGCAATTGCCTGCCCACAGAAGACATTCAGTAAAATTAATAAAAATAATCTATTCATTTTTGTTCGCATTAATTAATTTTCAAAAAAACTCTATCGGACAGCATAGATAGCCTTATCTTTCTAATGCCTCTAGGTGTCTGAGCATATTTAATTTCATTTTCTGTAGGAGTGGCTTTAGCCACGATTAAATCACCTATGGTCGTGGCTAAAGCCACTCCTGCCTAATTTTAAAATTGAAACTGTTAGCTTAATAATATGTTAATCTCCAGTATAGCAGTGCAGGCAAAACCTGCTTATCCTTTCACCCAATCCTGCAGTAAAATTTCAGCTTTATTTTTTATCCAGAAATATCAGCAGCGGAGGCAGAAATAATAAATCCAGAAACAGCGCTATGGCAATAGTCATTGCTGTCATGATTCCCATCTCTGCATTCATTGTAAAATGTGAAAAGCCCAAAACTATAAATCCACTGACCAATACAGCGGAGGTTATCCATAACGCAACCCCAACTGTAGAAAAAGCATACTCTACCGCCTGTGCTTTATCTAGCTTTTTTTCAACCCTGGCCCTCTGGTATTTACTCATAAAATGTACTGTATCATCAACCACAATACCTAAAGTAATCCCTGTCACAACTGATAATGCTAATCCGATGTTGCCATCTATCAATCCCCAAATTCCAAAAGCTACGGCGGCGGGCACTAAATTAGGGATTAAGCTTATTAATCCAAGTCTAACGGATTTAAAGGCAAAGACCAGGATTAAGGAAATTAAAATAAGAGCCATCCCTGTTCCTTCTATCATTCTTACAATATTACGCTTGCCAATATTTGCAAACATTAAATCCGTACTTGCCGAAGCAAAGGTAACATTCGGCATTTGCCGTTTCAATTCTGCACTTAGCCTTTCTTCTAAAGCCAGCACTTCATTTGAACTCAAACTTTTTATGGTTACAATCATCCTGACTCCAGATTTATCCAGATTGATTTGATCATTTAAGTCCAACCCATAAGGCAATGACATTTCATACATCAATAAGTATTGTGCTGCTAAATCACGCTTTTCAGGTAATTTGTACCATGCCTGATCATCGCCATGCATACTTTTATTAAGCCTTTTATATGTATCGCTCACCGTGTTGACATGAATAACTTCAGGCTGTTCCTTTAGCCAAAAAGAAAACTGATCAATTTTTTGTAAAAACTCCGGTTCATTGACAGCTCCTTCCTTATTCGTCGCAACCGAATACTCAATAGAATAGATTCCTCCCATATTTTCACTTAAAAAATCTGTTGCCTGTCTAAACGGAATGGTACTGTCAAAATATTTTACAAACTCATCATTCAGTTCATTTAGCGGTAAGAAACTAATGAATACTACTGATACGATAGCATTAAACAGCAACAGGCCCTTATAGCGCCGTACAACAAATTTTGCCAAAGAGGCAATAAATCTAGGTTTTTCCTTTTGTCCTGAAGATGAAATCACCACGTTACATAAAAATAAGAACTTATATTTTCCTAAAGATAATTCTTTTAACGAACCAAATACACGGGATTTTCCCTTTTTTTCTGAACTTGCACGAACCTTTAGTGGCAACACACTTAATAGGGCAGGTAAAAAAGTAACGGTTAATACCAAAGCCAGTATTGCCCCAATGGCCACCACATTGCCCAAATCTCTAAATGGGGGTGCATCGCTAAAATTCATGCTTAAAAAGCCAATCGCTGTGGTAACGCTAGTTAAAAAGATAGGCTGAAAATTAATCCTAATGCTTTCCCGCATCGCCTCTATTTTTTCTTCCCCAGCCCGCATATTGTGCAGAATGGTGACCAATAAATGTACACAGTCAGCCACAATCAGAGTCAAAATTATAATGGGAGCGGTCGCAGAAGTAGGAGTTAAAAAAAGCCCCATCCAACCCATCGCCCCCATACTGGCAATAGTAGACAGCATAATTAACAAAACAACGGCGAGGGTGGCAATAATAGAACGAAGGCACAGCAGCAGTACAAAAACCACCAGACCATACATAATGGGAACTAAAGTTTCATTGTCATTCAGAGAGGCTTCGACAAACGCATTTCCCATCATAACTACGCCCGTTAAATGCAAGGTCAAATCTGGATATTTCGCTTCAATTTCTCTGGCAATTTCCCGTGCCTTGGCAGCAACTTCCAATGATTCCAGGCTATCTTTGCCCGGCAGCTGAATCGTCACATTAACCCCGGAAACATGACCTCTTTTTGAAATCAGCCGATTGAGCAATAAAGGCTCATTAATGGCAATCTGCTTGATTCTTTCCAGGCTTTTCTTTGATACATCCGCATCTTCAGGTACCAAGTCAGACACAATAAGATCATCACCTTCCGCAACAGTATGCTGAAAGTTAGTTATAGAATCTACTCGGCTAGAATAGGGGATTTTCCAAGCTTTCTCGGTAAGTTCCGATATCGCCTGCAATACTTCACCTGTAAAAATATTTTCACCTGCAGGTTCCACAACAAATAGCACATTATCACTTTTACTATAGGTATCCTGAATCGCCTCAAAAGCGAGTAACTGGGGGTTGTCCTGACTGAAATATACGCGGTAATCACTTTTGAACTCGAGATTTTTAGCACCAACAGCCAACCCCGCCACGACTAGAATTGAGAAAACAATAACCCACCAAGGGTAACTGGTTACAAAAAAGCTCAATTTTGTTATGAATTTTTTCTCTTGCATTAATACTCCGCTAGCTTTGCGAGATGAAACTAATTTATAGTATAGAACAAAAAAATAGATAAAAATTCATACTAGGCTATAACAAAAGGGATTAACAGTACCTGCTAACTCATAACGATCTTCTATGTACATCAAAAACTCGACAACTTGCAAGACCGGCATCAGCAGGAACCGAGGCTTTAAAAACTCTGTTAATGCCCTGACATTACCAATGGTATTCACCTAGTTTCCATCATTTTTAAAGACTGCATACCCAGCAAAAACCATTAAAGCCCCCCACTAATATAAAAATACTTTTCATTTTTTTTAACCCTAAATCCCCTAGCTTGTTTTTTTTCACTATAATTAAAATCTTTAAGGTATTGTTCTGAAAAGAACCTTACTTATGGATTAACCTTAAACCAAGCTAGAAATTTGACGTTTTCTTACCTGGGTGTATTAAACTTCTAATTTTACATAGATCAATTAAACCATTTTAACTGCGTATTCTATTGCCAAACATCTTAATGATAGGTAGCCTTATGACCAATAAAAAAAACCATGAAAAAATCAACATCGATCTATGCATTAGAAAATTAAATAAAATCCATAAACAGCGACTAGGGGCATTTGGGCCACCGATTGGCATGATAATGATTATTTTATTTGCTTTTGCTCTGTTACCTTTATTTATTTTTCTTGTTGTATTCAATAAACTCTATTTTTGGATCCGTAAGCAAAAACCCATCGACCCTAAGCCATACTTTAATTTTGATCGTCATAACCTCCCTCACCTTCGTCTAGTGGACAAAATCTGGTGTGAGTACTGCGAATGGGCTAATGGCTCATTACAGTGGGCTTTAGCCATAACTAACGAGATAGAACGAAGATATTGCCCAATTCAAAACCAATGTCATCCTCATTGCGAAAAAGCTAAAAAATGGCGTGATGAATTCATATCTTACGAACATAAACCTAACGATATTGATGAATATTACTCTGACCGGTACTTACAGGAATCTAAATTAGATGACCAACCTTGAAAAACAACTTGTTCACAGAATATTCCTGGATTAATGTTCAATTAGCACCTCAAAAAAAACAATCTCAATAGCTTATCAAGGCCTACACTATGTCAAAAAAATTTACATTTGATTACAATACCGCATTTTCCAGAAATATAGGCTGGGTTACCGAAGAAGAACAGCAAATATTACGAAGTAAGCGTATTGCAATTGCAGGCATGGGCGGTGTTGGTGGCAGTCACCTGCTTACTCTATCCAGACTAGGCATCGGAAACTTTAATATCGCAGATTTTGATAAATTTGAATTAGCTAACTTTAACCGCCAGGCTGGAGCCTCCATTTCTCACATTGATATGGATAAATCGGAAACCATGGCAAACATGGCTCATGATATAAATCCAGAACTTGATATTAAACGCTTTGATCAAGGTGTCACCGAAGAAAATCTTGATGATTTTCTAAAAGACGTTGACTTATATATAGATGGGCTTGATTTTTTTGTATTAGATATGCGCCAAAAAGTCTTTGAAAAATGCTATCAACTTGGTATTCCTGCCATTACTGCGGCTCCAATGGGTATGGGCACTGCATTGTTAACCTTTATGCCCGGAAAAATGAGTTTTGAACAGTATTTTAGATTTGAAGGAGCATCTCCTATCCACCAGCAAGTTCTATTTATTATCGGTTTAACTCCATCTTTCCTTCATAATAGCTACCTAGACAAAAGCACTGTCAGCTTTTTTAACAAAAAGGGTCCATCAACTCCAATGGCCTGCGAACTCTGTGCCGGCGTGACAGCAACAGAAGCTTTGAAAATCATATTAAAGCGAGGCAAGCTACAATGTGCTCCCTGGGGCTACCAATTTGATGCCTATAGAAACAAATTTAAAAAAACTTGGCGACCCTGGGGCAATAATAACCCAATACAAAAGCTAGCCTTTTATATTGCATGCAAAATTCTTTTGAAAAACAAATAAACAATCTACTGTTACACATAATGCCGACTTTAAAGACTAGACAAGCATGTCATTTGGATTCAGAATTTAGGTCTTTCTCAAAAAAGACGTTAATATACCACTTGCTAAAACCAAAAATATTTCATAAACATAATAAACTTATCCTCATATCTCCACCTTTCTGCCCATTTTAACTGCCATTCAATCTCTCGATAATATGAATATTTACAAACAAATAATTAAATACCCGTTTACAATAATTGTTTTATCTCAACTGTCTCTAAACTATACAGTTTCAGCAGCAAGCTATGACATATTTGATGACAATAAAAGTTTCATTATAGATAAAAATGGTAAAGCCCTCGAAGAAATAAATGGTTTTCCATCAAATTTCAAGTACATAACAAAAAATGAGGCGATAAAGAAAAATACTGACAAGAACTATATTTTTATTTTTAAATTAATAAAAGAAAACCAACTATTAATAGCAAAAAACAAACTAGCCTTACTTTTAAGCGACACCCCAGATGATGCACAACTTTATAATTTGCAAGCTTTACTAGAAACCCGACAGAACAATACCACAGCCGCAAAGCACAGTTATCAAAAAGCGATCAGCCTTAACAGAAATAACATTGATGCCTACCTGAGTTTAGCGAAAATATATTTCTTGGAAGGTGAGCTAAGCCAATCTAAAGACTACGTAAATAAAGCACTAAGCATCAATAAGCAACCTATTTTCGCCTACCTTTTACTTGCAGAAATCGCTTCAAAACAAAACAACAACAATGAAGTGGAAAAAATCCTACTATCAGCATTTACAATTGTGAAAGGCAATATAGCTGCTGAAACACAATTATTGACTACGCTAGGAAGATTTTACGTAAACCAAGAACGGCCAAAAAAATTCCTCTCCAAAGCTCAAGATTTTGCCAAACGCTACCCAAACAAGGTAGAAGCACTATCAACTCTTGTAAGTGCTCAATTTGCAAATAATGACATCTCATCAGCAGAAAAAACTCTAAGGGAAATTGTTTCTACATACACTCAAGACACTAAACATAGACTGGTTCTAGCTAAATTGCTCGGCGAACGCCCAAATAAGAGTAAAGAAGTGCTTCGCTTAATAGATGAAACCCTTAATATTGAACCAAATAACCTGCACGCATTAACTTTTAAAACCAGCTACTTTATAAAAGCGGAACAATATAAAAAAGCAATGGCGACTGCTAATCATATTAATACACTAGCACCCACTCTAGCCATTGGAAATCAGCTGAAAGGTAATATTTACATCGCAGAAAAAAAACTTACCGAAGCACAAGATGCCTATCAGAAAGCTTATCAAATAGAGCCTAGCAAAAAATTATTATCCAGCCTAATAGGACTAATGATAAACCAGGGTAAGCAGACTTCTGCCATTAACTTTCTCAAGAAAGAGCTAGAAAAAAACAATAGAAATTTAGATGTCCTTTTTAAACTGGCTCTGATATATCAACAGCAAAACGATATTGATTTAGCTCAAAAGTACTATGAGCTCATACTGGCAGAACAGCCTAGCAATATAAATGCTTTAAATAACTTGGCCTGGCTTTACTTGACCCAGAATAACCCAAAAGCAATTCCAACTGCAAAAAAAGCTTACGAAAGCTCAGGAAAGGCAGCTGCTATAGCTGATACTTATGGTTATATTTTGATTAAACAGGGAAAGAAAAAAGAGGGATTAGCCATCCTTGAAAAAGCCGCAGAATCCCTGCCTAAAGTATATGATATTCAGTATCATCTTGCAGAAGCCAATTCGATAAATGGGCACAAACAGCAAGCAATTAAGATTTTAAGAAAAATTACTAGCATTCAGGAAAACTATTCTGAAAAAGAAGCCGCTTTTAGACTATTAAAAAAATTAAATTGACAAAAAAAGTGCCTGATTGCCCATGAACTCCTATCATATTGTATAAAAAAACTTGACAGCCCCCAGTTCTTTTTGTTGGTGGTACGCCTACAGTTAAATTTCACCCCATTTAAGATGGGGGTGTTTTAATCCCATATAGAAATAAAATGGCCACCAAAGGTTATACTTACTGAACTGAAGACACCTAGTCTGATACAACAGGAATTTCAAATATAAAAAAACCTCGCATAACTAACATGCGAGGTTTTTTTTAAATCTATAAAATACTACTTAAGTATTTATGCAGATTTTTTTTTACGCAGCGATGAAGCACCGAAACCAATAAGCCCCATGCCTAGTAAGGCAACACTACTTGGTTCTGGAACTGAAACACTGGTTAAACCACGAATATCAGCAGAACCAGCTAAACACCATTGTCCAACAGTTGCTTGACCAGTTGTACAGCCAGTTGTGTCATCATTAACATTTAGCAAAAAGTTATTACCAGATGTTGCTATAGCAGCATCTGCAAAACCGCCTGTTCCAGTAGCTATTCCATTTGAATCAAGAAAATTAACAACTGCAGCAGACCCACCAACAACCTCAAGCAACCCAGTTGAAGCAAAACTCAATGAAGCACCTGCAAAGGTACCTGAAGCATTAAGATCATTTCCTGAAGCATCTGCAACCCCAGCAAAGTTCGCCCATGAGGATAGGCCTTGAATGTTTGAAACATTAGTAGCTGAATCAGAATTAAGAAGATTGCTTAAACTGCCTAGATAAAAGTTAGCTTGTCCATTAGAAAAACCAACAGCAGTATTTGAAAAGCTAGTAACATCATATTGAAAAGTAAAATACAATCTATTTCCACTAGCGTAATTACTATTGCCATTAACCGTATTTACTTGACCATAGCCAAATAATTGCTGAGCACTACCATCGCCATTAAAAGCACCATTAATAAACGTAGAAGCAAGCGTAGTAGTTTCAAGATGACCGAGCTGTCCAGCAGCTCCAAAATCTACTCCGTCAACTACGATTGCAGATGCGCTTCCCGATGCCAATAGTGCCGTTGCACCGATAATTGTTGATAATTTGTTCATGATATAAACCTCATTTAGTTTGATTAAGAGTCACGATTATTAAAGCACCATCTGTGCCAAAAATAAAATAAATAACATAACACATTGATAATAAAACAATAACATCCTAACCTACAAACAAAGAAACTTTCAAAAAAACCTGGCTTGTAAAAAAAACTGACACCTTATCTATCCTTTTCCCGCTCCCTCCTCCAAAAGCAGTCTTTAATTCTAGAAAATACCTTAACTATAAAGCCACTCGAAAATTTAATGATGAAAAAATGACTGAGCAATCAATAACCCATCTTTTAAGAACTATTCTAGCGCTCTGTCAAACCTGGTTTCATGAGCAAAACACTAGCCCGTCATTCCCGAAGCCTCTTATCGAGAATGACGGGGGTTTAAAAATCATCCCCTTCAACCCAATATTGATAGATCAACTGATTCTATCGTTTATATTCCAGCTGCTCCAAGGAGAGCCTTAAAGATCGTGCCTTTGCAGGTTTTCCATAACCTATTCTGCCTACAAATACAGCCTTATCAATAACTGCTTCACCCCCCATCAGTCGCTTGAAAACTTTTGACAAATCAACAGCATAGTCATGTATTTTTTGAGTTTTAGTAAATTCTACTTTGTTTTTGATATACCCTGAGAAAATTAACGGAGTCATTTCTGGCTGTAATTGCAAACCAAGCATGGTGGATGTTAACCAAAAGCGCTGTACTGCTCTCCCAGCATTAAGATAGTCTTCCATCGTTCTTGGTTCTTTCTCAGCCACTAGAGAAAAATGGGCGGCACAAGCAATTCCAGGCAATAAATCCAATTCTATTCTCGGCAACAGCGTTCCCGCCAAAAAAGTGTTAAGAAAGCTGACACGCTTCCAGCTTTTCATAGCCCATCGCATCATTCGCATAGCCACCATATCCAGCCCAACCGCCTGGTCAGGTATTTTGTCATCACTAAAACGGCTATTCCACTCAATAATTGTACTATGAGTAGGAAAAGCCTCTGGTAAAATGAGACGCAATCTACCATTCTTATACATTAAAAAAGCTGCCTGCAATCTTGCCCGCCAGCCTTCAATCCATTTTATATTGTAAAAATTTCCGACACTCTGCTCCAGTTTGCTTTTGTCTTTGAGGCTGAGTGGAGTTGTTTTTAACATTCGACGCTGCACACTGCGTTTAGGCAAATATAAAAATAAAGGATCCTGTTCAATATTTTTGTCTTCGATCAATTGCACATTAATAGTTGGTTTTGTTTCCAGGGCATTCTCATCCAACTGAAATTCTGCTCTGCACTTAAAGGCACTGGCTGCGATAGCTATACTTTCAAGCAAGGCACCTATCGCCAGCTGACTGGCATGACCCTCTAGGTCATACACACAATGATCTCGTGTATCATAGCCATGCACAATAAAACAATGCGTGTCTACAATTTCAAATCGCCAGGTTTGCATATTGTCACCACTGGGTGCCCAGCGCGCATGATCGAGAATATTTTCGGCAGTAGTTTGAAATCTATTTTTCATTGGCAATACTCTTTCTCTTTGATATTGAAATCGGTTTGATTTAGACCAGAACCAAATTAAACTGTAAAAGGAATTTAGGGCATTAGAAATAAAATGCATTATTATTACAATAGCATGCCCACTTTTCTCACTAAAGTTAAGCAAGAAGAACTTAAGAAATGCACACGAAATAACTTGAACAGCTGAATCCTTTTACAATTCTAGTCCAAAAAAACCGGGTAAGTGTAAACTTTATCTATTTCTAGGCCTACCCATAAAGGTTTTCAAAAACAAACAGAGGCCTACACTCTTTGACTATGTCTCTATACGTGCCATCGGCTACGCTTTTCTAGCAGCTGAACAGCTGTGTCAATAACCGCACCCAAAGAGACAAATAATCAGATAATTCATATAAGGATTAAGTTCTGGCCAGGTCGTAAACGTCAATTAAACACTGAGCCTTTAAATAATTATGTCATACCCTGCCATTAAAACATTTACATCTTTCCTATAAAACTCTTTCACAGGCAAGCTTAAATCACCGGGTCTTAAACCTCGTTCCTGCAGCGAATCCACTTCTATATACAAGTCATTTACATCATAAATATTCAATGCATTAAAAATGGAAGCGGTCTCTTTTAAGCCCTGCTTTTCTGGCTGCTGTCCCTTTTTCAACTGAAACACACCATCATCTAAAAACAGTAAAGCAACCTTTTGATCAAAAGCGGCTGCGGTGAGAATAACATCTAACTTTTCCTGCAGCTCAATGCCTTTATGCGGCGGCTTATCCATAATAAACAAGAATTTCTTCATTATCATCCAAATTCGATAAAACGATCAGCAAGCAATGTAGCCTCCAATAACTGCCCTAAGCCTGAAATTCTGAAGCCCTCGGCTAAATCCTGATCTAGCTTGCCCTGTCTTTTAGCCTCGTCATCAAATAGCAGACCACGCCTTTGAGCGGCTGAAATGCAGACCACTAAATCAATCTGCTGCTCTTTAGCCAGTTTAGACCACTTTTTAGTCATTTGCAGTTCATCATCTGGCAGGATTGAATATTTCAATGCATGATAAATGCCTTCCTGATAAAAAAACACTCTTAAAACCTGGTGATTCATCTTTAATGCCGCTTTAATAAACTGATATGCGCAATAGCCTGAGTTTGTGCTATTTGGGCTGGCATTAATCTGTATGGCATATTTCATTTTTAAATCATCATTAGTTTGTCGTTTTTTATTCTATAATGCAAGTATCTGTTGAACCAAGCATTTCTTTTCCTGTCTAGCCAATATGCCATTTACCCCTAAAAAATTTATTCTTGCTCTGGCTCTGTCGTCCTTCTGCGTTCAGCCTCAAGCCACTGAGATAGAAAAGATACAGTTGCCTGATATGGGGGACTCGACAGGCACGTTAATCTCGCCTGCACAGGAAAAGGAATTAGGCGATGCTTTTTTTCGCAGTTTGCACAGCAGAGTAAAAATTAGCCAGGATGCCGAAGTGCAGCAATACATTCAGTCAATTGGCAGGCAATTAGCGGCCAATAGCGACACCCCCTCCAACCCATTCCATTTTTTTGTAGTATTAGACAAACAAATCAATGCCTTTGCCGGCCCTGGCGGCTATATCGGCATAAATTCAGGCCTGCTAATATTAACCGAATCAGAAAGTGAACTGGCATCAGTTATGGCGCACGAAATCGCCCACGTAACACAGCGCCATTTATACCGTGCATTTGAGGCCGCCAGCCGGCTATCTATCCCTACCGCAGCGGCAACTTTAGCTGCTATATTAATAGGAACTCAATCTCCAGCTTTGGCACAGGCCGCTTTAGTTGCAATACAGGCAGGCAGCATACAGTTTCAAATTGACTTTACCCGCGATAATGAAAAAGAAGCTGATCGTGAGGGCATGCAGACCTTGGCCAAATCGAATTATGACCCTAGAGCCATGCCAACTTTCTTTGAACGTTTACAGCAATCCAGTCGCTATTATGGTCAAAATATTCCAGAATTTTTACGAACCCACCCTGTTTCTGTTTCCCGTATTTCTGATACTCGGGGGCGATCAAATAAATACCCTTATAAACAGTACCCCGATTCGCAAAGCTATCTGCTAACCCAGGCAAAACTTAGAGTGATGACATCTTCTAAACTGAACGATGTCCTTAGTCATTTTCGGTCTAAGCTGCACTTGGGCACAGCTAAGCAACAGGCTGTTGCCAGATATGGCATCGCATTGATTCACCTTGAAAACCAAAACTATTCAGAAGCGGAAAAACAGTTCCGGCAATTAGCCAGGCAATATCCCGAACAGCCTCAGTATGCCTATGCACTGGCAAAAACAGCATTGCAAGCCCTGCATTATGATAAGGCGCTGTCGCTATTTAAAACTGCTCTTATTCAATTTCCAACGAATAATGCAATAAAAATAGAATACATCTCTACTTTGCTTAAAGATAAGAAACCGGCACAGGCCAAAGCCATTTTAGAAACATTGGACTACCAAACAAAAACGCAGCCCCTATATTTTGAATTGCTCGCTCAAGCTTATGCAGACTTGAAGCAGGAAGCTGAATCGCATCGCTATATAGCTGAATATTATTATGCAATAGGCCAGACCCCCTTTGCCATTTTACAAATCAAATTAGCTAAAAAATCCAAAGATATAAATTTTTATCTGCAAGCCATTCTTAATGAGCGTTTAGCATTTTTTGTCAATGAAGAAAATGAACGTAAACTGAACCAATAACAGTTAAACTGATATTTTATTAGCAAAAAGTCTGCCAGCGCCATAAAAAACAATGCCTAAATTTACCAAAAAAATATAAGCTTTTGTATTTAAAGTTTATTTTAACCTCGCCTGCTTTTTTTGATCTGAATCAATTTTTTTGATGGACACCACACTTTTTATTGATATAAACTACCCCCAGCTTAAAGATGACTTGGCAACAAGTTATCCTTACGTGGAGGGAAGCGGCCTATAAGGCTAATATAACAACAATAATAATATTAGTAACTGCTTGATAAACTTTGTCTTAGAGACTTAGGCGTATGCAACATAATAATAACAATAATAAATAAACGCGAGGCCCGCATCTGCGGGCTTTTTTATGCCTGCTGATTAACCTAGAAAGTCATCCATAGCCCCCACCTGCCGGCGTTTTAATTTCCAGGGAATCACCCTGCAACACATTAACTTGTGCGCAGCCTTCCAGTTTAACTGCTTCGCCGTGATAGCGAATAAGCTGATTTTCACCCATTGCACCTGCACAGCCGCCATGCAAACCAAAAGGCGGTTTAACTCGATGGCTGGAAAGTATACTGACAGTCATTGGGGTAAAGAATTTAATCTTTCTGATCACACCATTGCCACCATGAAACTTACCTCCACCACCGCTATTTTGACGAATAGAAAATTCTTCCAATAAAACAGGAAAGCGCCACTCTAAAACTTCAGGATCAGTAATGCGCGAATTGGTCATATGAGTATGCACGGCATCGCAACCGTTAAAATCAGCACCCGCACCGGCACCACCGCATATGGTTTCATAATATTGATACTCATCATTGCCGAAGGTCAGATTATTCATCGTTCCCTGAGAACCCGCCAAAACACCTAATGCGCCATATAAAGCATCGACAATATACTGCGAGGTTTCGACATTGCCTGCAACAACCGCTGCAGGATATTTTGGATTTAGCATAGACCCATCCGGAATGATAACTTTCAGAGGCTGTAAGCAACCGGCATTCAAAGGGATATCATCATTAACCAATGTTCTAAACACATAAAGTACCGCAGCTTTACACACAGCGGCCGGTGCATTGAAATTATTATCCAGCTGTGGACTGGTACCCGTAAAATCAACAGTCGCGCTTTGCAGTTCAGAATGGATAGTTATTTTAACGGCAATTTTTGCATCATTATCTAAGATATACTCAAAGTATCCGCCTGATAAAGTGGACAGCAACCTACGTATAGATTCGGCGGCGTTATTTTGTACATGCTGCATATAGCTTTGTACAGTAGCTAACGAATACTGCTCGATCATTTTTTTCAGCTCTGATATGCCTTTGTTATTGGCTGCGATTTGTGCCTGTAAATCCGCAATATTTTGTTCAATATTTCGTGCTGGGTGCTCAGAAGATTGCAGCCATTCACATACCGCCTGTTCTTGAAAAACATCATCCAGCACAATTCTCAAGCCCGCACTTAATAGACCTTCTTCACTGATATGCCGGCTATATGCGGGCATTGAAGCTGCGGTAATGCCACCTATATCCGCGTGATGACCCCGTGAAGCAACATAAAACAGACATTTATTGTCTTCCGAAAAAACAGCACTCACAACCGTTATATCTGGCAAATGTGTACCGCCTTGATAGGGCGAATTTAGTAAATAGACTTCACCCTGCCTGATGGTTTCAGCCTTTAATAAAGCCTTTACAGCCTCCCCCATTGAACCTAAATGCACAGGAATATGCGGCGCATTCGCAATTAACTCACCTTGCTGATCGAATAGGGCACAGGAAAAGTCCAGCCGTTCTTTTATATTGACCGAATAGGCAGTCTTTTGCAGTACAAAACCCATTTGTTCCGCAATCGACATAAAAAGTTTATTGAAAATTTCCAGCATAACTGGGTCGACCTTTGTCCCAATTGCATTTTCCTGTGTTAATGGCTTAATGCGAGTGAGAATTAAATCTTGTTCTGGGTTCACGTCTGCCTGCCATTCAGGCTCAATAATAATTGTTGAGGTAGGTTCAATAATAATTGCTGCGCCACGGATGATTTGTCCGCTCGCTAAATCTGATCGCTGGTAAATCGGAGTGCTGTGAAAACAGCCATTACTGAACATCGGCAGATTTTTTAAAGGTACCCCATATTGCAAAGGACTTTCTGGCATTACCGGTTCAGCACTATGATTTTTTGCAATTACCTCAACCAATAAAGATTCGACAATTAAAGCTGTATCGCGACATCTAAAACCAAACTGCAGTTGATACAGGCTTTCAAACTCCGTGAGCATAGATTCTTTATCCGCATATAAAACGGCTAACGCAGTATCGGTGCCCAAATAACGGCAATATACTCTGCAAATAAAACTGATAGACTGTGAATCTTCAGCCTGCTGGCAAATTTCTGTTTCCGCCTGCTTTTTTAACGCAGCGAAACTTTCAGCTAAGCTTTCCGCTGTCACATCTCCCCAAAGCTGTTCCAGAACTTTATCTTTTAATAGACGGAAATCAGCCAAACCCATGCCATAAGCAGATAAGACACCCGCAAACGGATGTATCATTATTGTGTGCATACCCAGTCTATCTGCCACTTTACAGGCATGCTGCCCGCCAGCCGCCCCATAGCAGCAAAGCGTATATTCTGAGACGTTATAGCCTTTCTGTACTGAAATCCTTTTAATTGCCGTCACCATGTTTTCAACTGCAATCGTTAAAAAACCTTCTGCAACCTGTTCAAGGCTAGGCTGGCTATCTGTCTGCTGTTTTATCTCATCGGCAAGCTCTTTGAACAGCTGTTTAACGCAGTCACGGTCTAAAGATAAATCTCCGTTTTCACCAAACACTTTAGGGAATAACGGCAGTTTTCCCAACATAAGATTAGCATCGGTAACTGTTAAACGGCCACCACGCCGATAAGCCGCCGGGCCAGGATTTGCACCTGCCGATTCAGGCCCAACCCGATAGCGGCTGCCATCAAAAAATAGCAGTGAACCGCCGCCTGCTGCCACCGTATGAATATTCATCATCGGGACGCGCATTCGCACTCCGGCTACTTCAGTTTCAAAACTGCGTTCTAATTCACCGCAATAATGAGCAACATCTGTAGATGTTCCGCCCATATCAAAGGCGATAATCTTACCAAAACCAGCCCGCTCAGCTGTTGCTATTGCTCCGACAATGCCGCCTGCCGGTCCTGATAGAATACTGTCTTTGCCTTGAAAACTATAGGCATCAGCCAATCCGCCATTCGATTGCATAAACATTAAACGTGGCAGTTTTTTAGAAGCCAACCCTTCTGAGACCTGTAAGACATACCGTCGCAACAGCGGCGACAAATAGGCATCAACCACAGTGGTATCACCCCGGCTGACGATTTTCATAAAAGGACTCACCTGATGTGAAACTGAAATCTGTTCAAAACCGATTTTATTTGCCAATTCAGCCAACTTCAACTCATGTCTGGGATACCGCCAGGCATGCATCAATACAATAGCAATGGCACGAAAGCCCTTGTCATAAAGTCTCTGCAATGAAACCCGAGCCTGCTGAATATTTAAAGGAGTAAGAATTTTCCCGTTTACATTGACTCGTTCTTGAATTTCCTGCACTTCCTTATAAAGCAATTCAGGCGGCCGAATATTTAAGGCAAAAATGTCGGGGCGATTCTGATAGCCAATTTTCAGACAGTCTTTAAACCCTGTGGTGATCAATAGTGCCACAGGCTCTCCCTTGCGTTCTAACAGTGCATTAGTTCCAACCGTTGTTCCCATTTTAACGGCCGATATTTTTTCGCCATCAAGCTCACCCCCAAGCATTGTTCGCATCGCTTCCAGCGCAGCATCCTGGTACTGTTCCGGATTTTCAGAGAGCAGTTTGCAGCTAATCAGCCGCCCGTCCGGTCTACAGGCAACAACATCAGTAAATGTACCACCTCTATCAACCCAAAATTGCCAGCGCCTATCAGAATCATTCATTTTATTAACCATAACCTACGCAACTACTGCCAAAGGACTTAAGGTGGTCAAAAAGACTAGCAAGATTGGGTGATTATCTATTTCTGCCCCCCTCTTACTCGATTTTTTTACTTTTATACACTTCATCGACGACTCTTTTAAACCAAAGAGGCCGAAAAATAGCGGCAAACAGGCAAAGCAAAGTGGTAGTTGGAAATGGCAAAAAACTGGCGACACTCATTAATAAGAGAAATAAAATAGTATAAATACGTGTTTTCATAAATTGGCTATGCTTGTGTCATTAAATTTCAAAATGCTAGCCTACACTCAAACCTGACTAACAACAAGGTAAAAAAATGAACGCGGCTATGGAAAGCATAGGCCTGTCGTCACTCAAGCTTGAGAAAATAAACAAGCTAGTTAACTCGCCTAAATTGCTACAACTCATTTTGTCCAATTGCGATTTCGCACTGTAAACCTGTGATCATAAAAAAATTAGTTGACAGCTAAGTTCAGCTGTAATTTGCCAAACAAGTTTTTTGTTTCACACGTTTTGTGAAAAATCCGTGTTCATGCTGATTTATTTGAGATGATAGGTCAGTTATATTTCAATCTGACCCAAATAGCCATGCAACCCAGAGGAAGATTACTATGCAAGAAAACTCAAAGCTAAAGAATTTCCCTGTCTCGTTTTTTTCCGTCGTGATGGGCCTGGCTGGACTGACTATTGCCTGGGATAAATCTCTTGCTATGCTAGGATTCAGCATGCCAGTTAATTATTTGTTGGCGACCGTTACCGGCTTTATTTTCCTTATCCTTGCCGGTGCCTATCTAACAAAAATCATACAGTACCGAAGTGCTGTGATTGCAGAACTGAACCATCCTGTTAAGTTAAATTTTTTTCCGGCCATATCGATTAGCCTGATTCTGCTTTCAGTTACAGTATTGCACATCTTTGAACCATTGGCTCATGGCTTATGGATTGTCGGATCAGCTTTGCATCTGACATTTATGCTTTATATACTGAATATATGGATACACCATGAACATTTTGAAGTTCAGCATTTAAACCCAGCCTGGTTTATTCCTGCTGTAGGAAATGTGCTGGTTCCTATTGCTGGCACTAGTTTGGGCCATATTCAAATTTCATGGTTCTTTTTCAGTATTGGCATAATTTTCTGGTTAATTCTATTTACAATTATATTTTACCGGATGCTATTTTACCATCCGTTGCCAGATAAACTATTGCCTACGCTATTTATTCTGATTGCACCGCCAGCAGCCGGTTTTATTTCCTATGTAAAATTAACAGGAAGCGTTGATGCCTTTGCTCATGTGCTTTATTACATAGCAGTATTTTTTACTTTGTTTTTATTTACACAAATAACACGTTATATTCGCATTCCATTTTTTCTCTCCTGCTGGGCCTATTCATTTCCGCTGGCGGCCATCACAGTTGCCAGCTGCATTATGTTTGAAAAAACAAATGTGTTTGGCATAAAGCTAATTGCTTTGGGATTGCTGGCAACCCTGACCTTAGTAGTACTTTTATTAATTATTAAAACCATTCAGGCAATTTGTAACAAGAAAATATGTCTTCCTGAATAATAAGTACCAAAGTAAAATATAATTTTGAGACATGGGGAAAACTTATATTGCCCGTATTTTTCCGGACATATTCCTAAACAAAGCTCTCATCCAGAAGTTCTATCCAATGCTTAACAGGGACATCTGCCTGGGTCTGCAAATGCAATTGACAGCCTATATTAGCTGTAACAATTAGCTCCGGTGCTGTTTTTTGCAAAGCAGTCAATTTATTATCTAACAGCTGCTGCGACAAATCCTTTTGCAATAGTGAGTAAGTGCCTGCTGACCCGCAGCACAAGTGCGCATCGTCTACAGATGTGAGAGTAAACCCATAGCCTTTAAGTAAAGACTCAACCGCACCATCCAGCTTCTGGCCATGCTGCAATGTACAGGGACTTTGGAATGCAATTTTGATTGTGGACGACTTAATACGGTCAATAGCTAAGTTTTCTTTCTTTAAGATTTCACTAATATCTTTTGCACATTCACTAATTATTTTAGCTTTTTCTGCATAGTCTGGATCATGCTTTAATAATTCGGCATAATCTTTGATCAGCACACCACAGCCACTGGCTGTAATAACAATTGCCTCTGCTTCTTTTGCAACTATTGGCCACCATGCATCAATATTGCGACGCATGAAATTCAAGGCTTCTTCGTGGGCTGACAAATGATAGCTGACTGCACCGCAGCAACCTGCATCATTCGCCACGATAAGTTCTATGCCGAGTTTTTGTAAAATGTTTGCAGCTGCTTTATTCGTGTTAGGAGTTGCAACCGATTGTGCACAGCCAGCTAGCACCAGCATTTTTCGCAGTTTATTTCTGTTAGGCCAAGATGCAGTTCTTTGTCTGTCAGGTATTAGCTGTTTTATTGAAGCAGGCAAAAATGGTTTAAGCCTTTGCGCTGTTTTAAGTAAAACTGAAAACCGGGCTGGAAAAGGAAGTATTTTTCGCAAGATAAAACGCTTGATTCGGTCAGCTATTGACCGTGCTACTTGTCTATCCACTAGCTCACGGCCTATATCAATAAGACGGCCATATTGCACACCCGATGGGCAGGTGGTTTCACAGGAACAGCAACTGAGACAGCGGTCCAGATGCATTTGCGTTTTTCTGGTAACTGTTTGGCCTTCTAACAGCTGCTTCATTAAATAGATGCGGCCTCGTGGACCGTCTAACTCATCACCCAATAATTGATAAGTGGGACAGGTCGCATTGCAAAAGCCGCAATGAACGCAGGAACGGACAATGGCATCTGCCTCCTGCCCTTGATCTGTATTTAAGAAATGTTCAGATGTATGAATTTGCATATTTAGAGTTAATATTCTTGATACATGCGACCGATATTGAAAATTCCATGTGGGTCAAAGGCTTGTTTTAGTTTACGATGCAATTGCAATAAATGTTTTGGCAAAGGCTGAAAAATTTCATCCCGCTTGCCTGAAGTGCGAAACAGAGTGGCATGTCCATTTATGGATTCACTAAACTTACGAAGCGGCTGTGCAGGCAGATCAGTTTTTAGCCATCGCAATGCGCCGCCCCATTCATATAAAGTGTTGCCATCCAAAGATAAAATGGGAGTATTTGAAGCTAATGAAATTCGCCATAGAGCCTGATCATTTTTAAAAAAATCGTGTCTTTGCTCTTTCACTGAATGCCAGAAATAATCAGCGTTCTTCAATAGTTCGCCACCAATAAATTGTCGCATTTCCCGAACTGCCTTTTCTGCGCCAGATAAGCGAACATAAAGAGTGTTTTGATAAAAGCAGCTGCCGCTAACGGGTAATGGCTGACTAGCCCATTGCTGAAGTTTTAACAAAGCCTCTTCACTGCCAAGATTTAACATAACAGTGGTTTCTGCTTCTGGTTTCGGCACAATTTTTAAAGAAATTTCCAATAAAACACCTAATGTACCCATTGCACCAGCCATTAGACGCGACACGTCATAGCCTGCAACATTTTTCATTACCTCGCCGCCAAAAGTTAATATCTCGGCTTTGCCATTGATGATTTTAGTTCCCAATACATAGTCTCTGGCTGCTCCGCTGTACGCTCTGCGCGGCCCAGAAAAATTACAGGCAACAGTGCCGCCTATTGTTGCACGTTCGCCAAAGGCCGGGGGCTCAAATGCAAGCATCTGAGCATTTTCTGACAATGCATTTTCGATAACTTTTATCGGCGTTCCTGCCCTCGCCGTTATCACTAGTTCACTTGGCTGATAGCTGATAATGCCCTGGTGCTGAGTAACGCTTAATTCACTGCCAGAAACATCGCGTCCATAAAAACCTTTAGAACCGCCAGCTATAATCCTTAGTGCCTCACCCTTTTCTATCGCCAGCCTGACTCTATTTTGCAGCTGCTCGCTTATATCATTTTTCAGACCCATTAAAAGCGTTCCAGTTCAGGATATGGCAGTTCACCATTATGTACATGCATTGCCCCAAACTCAGCACACCGGTGCAATGTCGGTACGGCTTTGCCCGGGTTCAACAGACCTTTGTGATCAAAGGCTGCTTTCACCGCATGAAACTGGCTAAGTTCAGTCGATTTATACTGCACACACATCTGGTTAAGCTTTTCCGTGCCCACCCCATGCTCGCCTGTAATGGTACCGCCTACCCTAATGCATAGTTCCAATATTTTACCGCCAAATTCTTCAGCTTTTTCTAACTCTCCAGCTATACTGGCATCAAACAGAATTAAAGGATGCAAATTGCCATCGCCAGCGTGAAAAACATTGGCTACAGCCAGACCATATTTTACAGACATATCAGCCATAGACTGTAAAACCAAAGGCAGGCTTTTACGTGGAATAGTTCCGTCCATACAGTAATAATCAGGAGAAATTCGTCCTACAGCAGGAAAGGCATTTTTGCGCCCTTTCCAAAAGTTGACTCTCTCCTGCTCATCTTTTGCTACACGCACTTCCGTTGCGCCACTGTTGTTTAAAATATCACGTACTGCATCCGTCTGTTCTGTAACTTCAGTTTCGGCCCCATCCAATTCACAGATTAAAATAGCTTCGGCATCTGCCGGATAGCCCGCATGAACAAAATCTTCCGCGGCCTTGATAGCCAGCCGGTCCATCATTTCTAGCCCCGCCGGAATAATGCCTGCTGAAATAATATTGCCTACGGCTTTGCCTGCATTCATCACATCATCAAAGGCAGCCAGCAACGCCTGCACTCTTTGAGGTTTAGGCAGCAGTTTCACAGTCACTTCAACTATTACAGCCAGCATTCCCTCGGAACCAGTCATCAACGCCAATAAATCATACCCTGGAGAATCCAGCCCTCCTCCGCCAACAGTAATAAGGTCACCTTCAATAGTAACAATTTTAATCTGCTGAATATTGTGCACCGTTAGCCCGTATTTTAGACAATGCACACCACCCGAATTTTCTGCGACATTACCCCCTATGGTACAGGCGATTTGAGAGGAAGGATCAGGCGCATAATATAGACCAAGATGATCAACGGCCTGTGAAATTGCCAGATTGCGCACACCCGGCTGCACACGGGCAATGCACACATCCTTATCTATTTCAATTATCTTGCTGAATTTGGCCAGACTGAGCAGCACTCCTTTTGCATAAGGCAGGGCTCCGCCAGATAGCCCTGTACCGGCACCTCTTGCAACTATTGGCAAACCTAAGCTGTAGCAAAGACGCATTATTTTTTGAACCTGTCCGACAGAATCAGGCAATACGGCTACCAATGGCAGCTGTCGATAACTGGATAGCCCATCACATTCGTAGGGCCTCAAATCTTCCTGTTCATGCAGTATCGAGTCCTGAGGAAGAATACCCGCCAACTGACTGACCAGATTTTGCAAATCTACGGCTGGAAAATCTGCTTTATTTGCTGTCTGTGTCATAGTTATTCGTTAAGAGTAAATTTACTAACCAGCCATTTATTATCAAAGCTGCTATTTAAATACTGGCAAGTGAAAAAATGATAAATGCTAGCTTACTGATCACCCAAAACAGCACGGTGAAACTAAAAGTATACTTCATTGGCATATAAAAAAACGTTCTTTGGGATTTAGACAGCTGTGTTTATAACGAATGGAAATACGAATAATTTCAATAACAAAATACCGGTTTTTTTCACTCTAACTTGTCTTTTTTATGAAACAATATAGTCTTTATACTAACTGAAAATATCTTATTTAAAAATATGAAAAAAAATGACTCAATATCTAAAATTATGTCTACAAATGTTATTTCAGTTCATCAGGGGCAGAAACTAAGTGAGGTACGCCATATTATCTGCGACTCTAACGTTCATCACGTCCCAGTTGTTGACGGGAAAAAGTTAGTTGGCCTGATAAGCTTTACTGATTTGATGAAGCTAAACATTGTGATTAGCGGAGCGGATGAACGCACAATTGACTCGATTGTTGATCAGCAATTTACTATTCAAGACGTTATGACGACTGAACTGACAACCCTTGCCAATACTGATACGGTAAGACAGGCATCCAAAATACTTGCCGAGAGCAATTTCCATTCTCTCCCCGTTATCGACGCCCAGAAACAGATTGTTGGCATTGTTACCATGACTGATTTAATCAAGTATCTAAATGACCAATATTAATAAACGAAAGATAAGGTAGGACAATATGGCTAAAAAAAGCAATAAGCGTAAAAATAAAAAAAAGCCTGGTATTGAAAAAGATGGAAAAATTCAGGTTTGGGTAAAAAAAGAGACTCTGGCCTATGAGAAAGAACTGCATAGACTTCAGGTAGAACTGCTGAAATTTCAGAACCATGTTAAAGATAAAGGCCTGAAAGTATTAATGCTGTTTGAAGGACGTGATGCCGCCGGAAAAGGAGGCACCATAAAAAGAATCACGGAACACTTAAACCCCCGCGGTGCAAAAGTAGTCGCGCTGGAAAAGCCATCTAACACCGAAAGAACGCAGTGGTATTTTCAACGCTATACCAGCAACCTTCCCTCTGCAGGCGAAATAGTGCTATTTGACCGTTCCTGGTATAACCGGGCAGGTGTTGAGCCCGTCATGGGGTTTTGTTCCGAAGAGGAGCATAAGGAGTTTTTAAGAGAAACCCCCGAATTTGAAAAAATGATTGTTAATTCAGGCATTATCTTTATAAAATTTTATTTCTCTGTAAGTAAAAAAGAACAGGCCAGGCGCTTTGAAAAAAGAATTACCGACCCTCTCAAGCAATATAAAATTTCTCCCGTTGACCAAGAAGCCCAAAAACTGTGGGATAAATATACTATTGCAAAATATTCCATGCTTTTATCCACGAATACTCCCTACGCAGAGTGGACAGTTATAAAATCTGATGATAAGAAAAAGGCCAGAATTAATTGCATCAAACATATTCTGTCTCATGTTGATTACCCGAATAAAATTTCAGATGACTATTTAGTAGAAGACAAAAATATTTTGCTCAATGGTGCAGATGAAATTAAAAGAATGGAAATAAACATGAATAAAGCCGTTTAGGAGCTAGAATTTAATATGCCGTCACCCAGTCTTTTATCGGGAATCGACCGCTACTAGACCATAGATTCCCAATAAAAGACTTTGGGTAACGCGCATTAAATAACCTACCCAGATTGCGCAGGATTTTTATTCGTCTTCAAGGCGCAACAAAGGGAGCATAGCAAGCTATGTGACCGAAGTTGCAACGCTGAAGACGGATAAAAAGACAAGCAAGATTGGTGGGTTATTTATTGCGAGTTGCCTTGGGTAACGAAACACCATAAAAATAGCACTGAAGGAGCATTTGACTTACATAAGAAACAGCAGTTCTATCTGTTATTAATCTAGCCATACAGTTTCTTTTATAAACGGCAATATGCATTTAATCATCAAAATCACAGCATTGATTTTATTTTTTTCAACTGGCGCCGTTAAAGCAACTGAGTCTGAAATCAGCATTCAGGGCTTGACGGAGCAGCAGGAAAACAATGTCCGTGCTTTTTTATCACTGTCATTAGAACAGTGTGCAGCACCTAGCTGGCGCATTAAAATGCTATTTTCCAAAGCGGATAACGAAATAGCCAAAGCTCTACGGGCACTTGGGCATTATCAGCCTAAAATTATCAAACAGCTGACATTTTCAGATAATTGCTGGCAAACCCATTTTGATATTTCTGCAGGAGACCCCGTCAGAGTCAGCAGTCTGGTTGTGCAGATAAATGGAGAAGCTGAACAGAACCCTGCTTTTACAAAACTGCTGTCCTCACTGCCCATTAAACAGGGGGACATTCTCAACCATGCCCTGTATGAAAAAATAAAACAGGATTTGCGTTCCCTCTCTTTAGAATATGGCTATTTGAATCATCAGCTGATTACCAAAACACTTCAGGTTTATCCTGAGAAAAAACAGGCTAAGATTGAATTGATTATGGATTCTGGGGCACGCCATCGCTTTGGAAAGGTCACAATTGATCAGGATGTTTTAAATCCAGCTTTTGTCAGGCGTTATATTTCTACCAGCCCTGATGAATATTATTCCAGTAAAAAACTGGCAAAAACCTATAACGCACTCATTGGCAGCAATTATTTCAGCAGTGTAGAAGTTAAGCCACTATTAGAAATGATTGAAAACAATAGGGTACCCATCCATATTGTTCTGATACCGCAAAAGAAACACGACTTCAGTTTTGGTCTTGGTTTCGATACGGATATCGGCCCATTGGGCAGTTTTGGCTATAAAAACCGCCGGATTAACCGAGCAGGCCATCATGTTTCTTTCGATATGGATATATCCCCCATATTGTCCAGTGTTGAGTCTCGCTATGTCATTCCTTTCTCCGAGCCGCCGACAGACTATGTTTCGATAGGAGCAGGCTATAAATACGAAAAACCCGAAACCTTTGAATCTCAGGAAGCGAAATTATCGTTTCACTATCATCACCTTTATAAAAATGGCTGGAAGCAGACTTTATTTCTAGACCTAAGCTATGAGTCATCAACTATCAGCAATGAAAACCAGAATACTTTGCTGCTAGTGCCCGGGGGACGCTGGCAGTATACAGAGTCTAACCATCGCTTGCGCCCGACTAAGGGCTATCATCTAGATTTCTCACTGGCCTCTGCACCTGAGTCAGTGGTTTCCGATGTCACTTTTATACAGGCAACCCTATCAGGTAAATTAATTAGCCCCTTGCCTTGGTCTGCCCGATTTATTACCCGCGCACAACTCGGTGCAACACTAGTCAGTGATTTTGACCGCTTACCCGCTTCCTATCGTTTTTTTGCAGGCGGCATTGAAACTATCCGAGGCTATGACTATAAAGAACTGGGTCCTAAAGATAACGACAATAATGTGATCGGTGGCAAAATGCTATCGGTTGTCAGCGCCGAATATGAACAATTTATCACTGACTCCTGGGGAGTTGCAGTCTTCATTGATGCGGGAAATGCCTATAATACCGATAATATCAATATAAAAAGCGGTGCTGGGCTGGGGGTGCGCTGGACGTCCCCTATTGGACCTATACGACTGGATTTTGCCATACCTTTGCAGGAGTCGGAATCATCATTCCAAATTCATTTTGCCGCTGGGGTTCAATTGTAATGCCTGACTATAGCCTCCCAGAATTCAAATGCTGAAGTTTCTCAGACATATCAAACTGATCACAATAGGGTTAACGGCGACAGTTGCAATACTATTTATTATACTGCTTTCTCTGGTCACAACTGAAAAGGGCAGCCGCTGGCTGTTGCAGACAGCTTTTTCCAGCATAAAACAGATCAGTACTGCCGAAATAAACGGCTCCATTGCCAATAGCCTAACCCTTAAGAAGCTGTATTATCAGCAGAGCAGCGATTTTTCCATTTCAATTAAAGAGTTTAAACTGAAATGGCATTCAACAGAGTTATTAAAAGGACATCTGCACATTACGTTAATGCAGTTAGATGGCATTGAAATTAAAGGTCAGCCTTCTGGCAGCCAAGATAAAGAAGATAAGAGTGCAGTTCCAGAAATTCCATTATCACTGAACATCGATCAACTGATCATCAATCAATTGAGCTGGCTGAATGAAGGAAGTAAAACTGAACTCCAGCAATTACTATTAACGGCTCAGCTGAAACATAATATCTTAAAGCTATCTAAACTAAAATTAGCTATGCCCCCGCTGCAGATTAATGCAGCCAGTGAAATACAGCTGCAATCGGACTGGCCTTTAACTGCAGAACTTGACTGGTCTTACATGATGGAGGCATCAAAACTGAAAGGACTATTCAAAGTCACTGGCAATATGGATCAATTTGATATATACAGCACCATTAAAGGGGCGGTCGTATCAGAACAGCAGGGCTTTATTAAACTGTCTGCAAATCAGCCCGAATTCAGTTTAAGCGGCCATTGGAATAAACTGCAATGGCCTTTATCTGGCAAAGCACAAGTTAGCAGCCATAAAGGCGATTTCCAAATTCAGGGTAGTGCTCAAAACTATCATGCAGTCCTAAATGGAAAAGCTGCAAGCAATGATGCTACTGACTTTTCCTTTGTTTTTATTGGAAACGGCAATCAGCAAAGCATTGATATTGAGCGTATGCAGCTCAACCCAGTACAAGGCCTGCTCAATCTAGAGGGGCAGGTATCATGGGCACAAGGAGTCGGCTTTGATCTGGCTGTGACATCAAAGAATCTCAATCCTGCAGATTTTGGAACTGATATTCCCGGGGAAATTAATCTTAATGCACATGGCAAAGGCAGATTTGATAAGGGAAAAATAAATGCGACGTTAGATATTAAGAAAATCGCAGGCACAATTCATGACCAACCTATCAATGCCAACGGCAAAATCAAACTGGCCGGTAAGCAGATTCATTTTCAGAAATTTCAGCTTTCCGCTGGCAGCAATCGGCTGCAGGCATCAGGCCAGTTAACAGAGCAGCTGGCTAACCTGAAATTTACCATAGCTGCCCCGGATTTAAAAACAGCCTGGCCTCGTCTGACAGGAAATATGAATGGCTACATACAGATCAAAGGATCTTTACTAAAGCCCATTGTCTCAGGCAATATACAGGGCCATTCACTCAGCTATCAAACTAACCGGATCGACAGCCTATCACTACAGGCCGATTATGCTCATACTTCTAATAAACAGTCCAATATGGACTTTTCAGTGACCGACATTCAAATAGGCGAGAACAAAATAAAGCGCATTACCCTAAAAGGGTACGGTAATCAGAAAAGCCATAATGTCAGTTTCAATATGTTCTCGCCAATTGTTAATGCCAGCATCAATGTCGATGGTGAATGGAATGGCAAACAATGGTTAGGACATATTCATGATGTAACCATAGATCATCCGCAGTTAAAAAAATGGCAGTTACAGACCGCGGTTAATTTAATGCTAAGCAAAACCAAAGAGAACTACGATATTAACTTACCCACCAGCTGCCTAGTTCAGAATCAGGCTCAATTGTGCCTGTCTGCACAAGGAGACCCCAATAAACAACTGGATGGAAAACTATCCTTATCATCATGGCCTTTGGCTCTCACCAAACACTGGCTGCCTGAGGAATTATCTTTACAGGGCTTAGTATCGGCAAACGCCATATTTTCTTCCCATTCAAAAGACTTGGCAGCCAAAGCCAGTGTCAATATTACTAAAGGTATGGCACTGTTAAAAAAGGATGAAAACATAATCCATAAGCAGGCTTTTACAGAATCAGTACTGCAGCTGCAATATCAGCAGGATCATTTAAACTCTACACTCCGCCTGGGTCTGGGGAAAAAGGATTTCATCACCGCAGAAATCATTACTGGCCCGGCTGACAATTCAGGCACCCGCCGCCTTTCTGGCATACTAAAATCCAATATTTCTGATATGACTTTTGCTGATGGACTGCTGCCCCAGATAAACCAGCTACAAGGATTGTTTACAGCTGACCTGAAGATAGCAGGAGACACTCATCAGCCTACTGTGACAGGGGCTGCAAAATTGCAAAATAGCCAGTTCGAAATACCAAAACTTGGCACTGCCTTTCATAATTTCAATCTGCGTATCAATAGTGAAAATAGCAATTCTAAGCGCCTGCAATTGAATGCAAAAATTGAATCAGGCGAAGGGCAGCTCATCGCTAAGGGTCACCTGGATTTACAGGCTGAACATAATTATCCGCTGTCTCTGGCACTAACGGGGGAAAACTTTCGAATAAGCCGTCTTCCAGAAGCAGAGGTCATTATCTCTCCCAGCCTGACTATTGATAAACAGGATAACCTGACAAAAATTGACGGCCTCATCAAAATAGATAAAGCACAGATTGAAATTAAAACCCTGCCAGAAACTGCCATTGCCCCCAGCGAGGACGAAGCTATCATCACATCCGACAAGCCTAAACAAAAAACAATTGACCTGTCACGCCTTAATACCCGCATTTCCATACACTTTGGTGAAAACAGCCATTTTTCCGGTTTTGGGCTGAAAACCCGTTTAGCAGGTAAACTGCATTATATTTCAAAGCAAGATAAACAGCGTATGCAAGGACATGCAGAGATGAAAAATGCGAGCTATCGTGCCTATGGGCAGGACTTAAAGATCCGTAAAGGGGAGTTTGTTTTTAACGGCCCCGCTGACAATCCCTGGCTAAACATTGAAGCTATCCGCAAAGCCAATACCGAAGATATTACTGCGGTTTTAAACGTGACTGGTCCCCTGAAAAATCCAAAGACTCGAGTTTTTACTGAACCTGCACTGACAGAGTCGGAGGCACTTGCCTATCTGGTTACAGGCAACTCGCTTAAAAACATGGGTAAAGGCGGGAGCGGTACAGTTGCCAGCGCAGCTTTTAATTATGGTGCAGGCCAGTTGTCCTGGCTCAGCGACCAATTAGGGATTGATGAATTTGAATTTAAACAGGGGGAAACAATCCAAGACAGTGCTGTTCAATTGGGCCATTACCTGAACCCTGACCTATATGTTGGACTCACCATGGGACTTTTTTCCAATAAATATGCCGCCAATCTCAGGTACCGTCTGTCAAAACACTTCAGCATTAATACTAGGGCAGGAGAAACCCAGCGCATAGACCTTAAATACCATATAGAAATCGATTAACAGTAAACATTAGTTATGTTAAAAAAAATTCCACGCTCTCTTAACCGCTGGGCTATAGCTTTGCTATTATTCCTTCCTGTGCAGCTGCTACAGGCAGAAACTATCATAGTACCGCTAAAAATTGATTTTCCTCTGCTGCATCAGCTAATCGTAACTCAACTTTTCAAAGGTAACTCAGCCTCGGCCGAGTTACTGCATGACCCCAGTGGCTGCAGTAAAATTGTACTGTCAAATCCGCACCTCAGTGAATTTAAGCGGCATTTAAAAATTAATGCCCGACTCACGGCTAAACTGGCTGTCAAAATGCTCGGCAAATGTACGCTACTTTTAAACTGGGATGGCTATGCCCAAATTATCAGTGATCCCGTCATAAAAAAAAACAGCCCACAACAAATTTACCTACAGATAATAGACAGTCACTTAATTAGCCTGGAAAACAAAATGCTAACATCAGGTGCTTTATGGGAACAGGCAAAAAAACACTTTCACCCTTTACTAAACCGGTTTCAACTGGATCTTGCACCTACAATCAATGAATTGAAGACATTGCTTCCTTTATTTATGCCTCACCATACACATGCACAAGTGAATGATATGCTGACTTCGCTGCGTATTGCTGATATGCAAATAACTGCCGATGGCATTCAAAGCAATCTGGCTTTCAAAGTAGAAACGATTGATCAGAAAAATTTTCCTGAACATGCCTTGACTGAAAAAGAGCAGGCCCAATGGCAGGAAAAATGGCAAAGCATGGATGCTCTTCTTACTCACACTATTAAATTGTATGCAGGGGCAACTGAGCTGCAGGAACTAAGGCTAGCGCTGTTTGATATATTGCTAGATGCACGCTACCAATTGCAGGAAGCACTTCAACAGGATCAGTCAGACGATCCTGTCAGGCATTGGTTTATCAATAGCTGGTCTCAATTGATCCCTGTATTAAAGCAGATCAGCATTAAAAACCCTAAATATGCCTCGCTATCATTAATGACACTGATTACTGCCTCAGACGCCTTGCAGACTCTGGATAAACTGGGACCAACCTTTGGCCTGGACATTTCCATTGATGGTTTACGCAGATTGGCAAGAATGCTAAACGATACCCAAGTTTCCGATCCGCTAAAATATGATGAGGCATTAGATCCGGAACTATTTCGACTATTTCAATTTAATCTGATATCTACTGAGAAAAAATATTCAAATATCAATTTATGGCCTATCAGTTCAGCTTTTGTGGCAAATAGCCGGCCACTGAACCGATGGATTCCTGACAGACAGGGTTTAAATGACTATCTGCTGAATATACGTAAACTGCTACTTAAAACAGTCCGACAAACTGCTATAAAGTCTGACCTGACATCAGCTCAGCAAGATGTTTTCAAAAAACTGGTTATGGCGACAGCCTGGCAGGAAAGCTGTTGGCGTCAATACATTGTTAAGAAAAATAAAATCGTTCCGCTAAGATCGTCAACTGGGGATACCGGTATTATGCAGGTCAATGAAAAGGTCTGGAGAGGGTTTGTAGACCGCCATAAACTACGCTGGGATATTGAATACAATGTACAGACAGGCAGCAATATACTGCTCAATTACTTGACCCGATACGCCATCAAAAAAGCTGAACATAAGCAGCGTGGAGGTATAGATAATCTGGCACGAGCCACATACTCCGCCTATAACGGAGGGCCTGCACAAGTCTCGCGCTACCGAACAGGCAGGCAATACATAAAAGTAGATCAGGCTTTCTACCAAAAATACTTGGCTGTAAAACAGGGGAACGAACTTAAAGTAGCAGAATGTCTAGGTCAGAAATCAGGAAGAATTCCTACTCCGCCAAGCAAAGGTTTTATCGCTATTGAGTCTGCAAAGCCACAGAAAACCACTGACACGAAAAAAAAACTGATCCATTATGAAAAATGGATTAATCAGCAGCCGAAAAAATATTTTACCCAGCAGATAGGCGTTTTTAGTTCTAAAAAAGCTGCCATCAATTTTATCCAGCAGCAAAGCATACCTGGCAATTACGCAGTTTATCAGCAACAAAAAAACCGCCGATCACATTACTTAGTCATTTATGGCCACTACTCAACAAGACAAAGAGCTAAAAAAGAAAGCGCCCGCTTTAAACTAATTAAACCGTGGATACGTTCATTTAAAGACTTGATATGGAACGAAAAGAAACAATAAAGATCTTGCCAAGCATATTAAAAGCTGGTCCCCCTCTTATTGACGTGCTATTTCAAGAAAGCCATAGCTCCGCTTGGCAACAGCAAGGTTAAATCACCTTTGAAAACTGTTGATTTTTTTTTGCTAGATATTTATCAAAAACCATACAAATGTTTCTAATAAGCAAACGGCCCGCAGTTTGAACCTGAATTTTATTTTCAGCAGCTGTTAACAGACCATCGGTTTGCATTGCCTTTAAACGCTTTAATTCAGGAGAAAAATAATCTGCAAATACGATATCAAACTGCCTTTCAATTGTGCAAAAATCTAATTCAAAATGGCAAATCAGCTGAGTGATTACCGCTCTGCGCAACTTATCATCTTCAGTTAGATCAACACCTTTAAAAACAGGCAGCTTTTCCTGGTTAATCAGATCATCGTAATCATTTAGCGTTTTAACATTTTGAATGTACGCATCACCTACCCGTCCGATTGAGGTAATGCCCATGCCGACCAAATCACAGTCTGAATGAGTAGAATAGCCTTGAAAATTTCTGTATAAATGACCTTCACGCTGTGCTATGGCCAATTCATCATCCGGTTTGGCAAAATGATCCATTCCTATATACACATAGCCGGCTTCAATTAGCTTATTGCCCGTCATCTGCAAAATATCCAGCTTAACTTCGGGGCTTGGCATATCTGCATCGTTAATTTGCCGCTGAGTTTTAAACCTTGCTGGCATATGAGCATAATTAAAGATTGAAAAACGATCCGGGGAGACTGCCAGTACTTTATCTAACGTTTCAGCAAAGGTAGTAGCCGTCTGCAACGGTAAGCCATAGATCAAATCAATACTGGTTGATCTAAAGCCCTGTTTTCTTGCCGCATCTAAAACTGCAAACGTCTGCTCTTCGGTCTGAATGCGGTTAACTGCTTTTTGCACAGCAGGATTAAAATCCTGCAGGCCTAAGCTGATGCGGTTAAAGCCAAGTTCTCGCAATTGATGGATAGTCTGATCATTAGTTTCTCTAGGATCCACTTCTATTGAGTATTCACCTTTATCGTCATCCCTTAAATTAAAATACTGCCTAGTTGTATCCATCAGGCCTTTCATTTGCTGAAAGCTTAAAAAAGTAGGTGTCCCGCCACCCCAGTGCAATTGATTGACCACTCTGCTTCTGTCAAACAGTGACCCTTGCATAGCAATTTCTTTAAATAGATTATTGAGATAAGGTTCAGCATGTTTTCTATTTTTGGTGATAATTTTATTGCAGGCGCAGTAGTAGCAGACCGTATCACAAAACGGGATATGGAAATAAAGAGATAGAGGGCCGCCCGCCATATTTGATTTAGCAATATGTTCTTTATATTCCTTATCCGCAAAACCTTCGTGCAGCTCTAATGCTGTTGGGTACGAGGTATAGCGGGGGCCCGCCTTATCGTAGCGGTGTATTAAATCTAGATCAAATTGTATTGACTGGTCCATTATTCTTTTTTTAACAACCGTTTCCATTAACTTTGGGCAAAGCGGTTAAATTTCTTTATTAATAACAATTATAATAGACTGATTTTTATTTAGTTTTGACAATTCAAGCTGTCCGACAAAATCACCCTTTTGCTGCATTGCCGATCCTGACTTAGAGACTCTTGCCATAACCTTTACTGCTTTAAAACTAGAAAGTTTCATTGTCGGCATCATTGCCATTGCATCATCCAAAGTAACAGTTAATGGTAAATCAGACACTTTTTTCCGCACAATAGCCAGTGGCATGGGGGGACCCGTCAATGCTTTTGCATAAATAAAAACAGTATCCCCCCGGTTTACTTTGCCTTTAAAATCATCCGCTATACTCACTTGCACATTAATGCTTACTGCAGGAACTGCCTCTTTAGCAGAGGCCACAGTTTTTTCTACTGGCGCATCACCTGTCATTTTTTGCTGTACGGTTGCAATAAGGCTATGTACCTGTTTAGATGAGTCTGAGTCGGCAGGCAATATTGCTTCTAATTTTTGCCAATAAACAATTGCCTGAGAAAACTCTTTCTGTTCAGCTTTGGCCATGCCTGCCAGCCATAGACCTGTTTCATCATTTGGCAGCTTTTCCACTGCCTTAAAAATCAGTTCAGCCGGTTTTCCCGTAAATACGCCACCATTAGCCATCACTAAAGAATCAGCATATTGCAACATAAGCACAGGTTCATCACCCAGTATCTCATAGGCTTTTTTAAACGAATTAGCCGCCAGTTTATATTGCTTTAAATATTTAAAAGAACGCCCCAGCATACGCCAGTCTTTTGCATTTCCGGGATCATTCTTTAAACGTTTTGCCAACTGCATAACCATTGCATTAATATCCTGCCCATCAGCAACATGCTGGGGCTGTTTTATCTCGGCTTTTATCAATGCATCAGGCTCACCTAATGCAAAGTATATCAACACCGAAAATAGCGGAATACAGAGTGCGATAACAGGCACAGCCCATTTGCCTTGTGATGATGCTATGTCTACTTTCTGCTGAATATCTAAATCATCTCCCAATGTTAATTCCAGCTCGCCATACTCTTCATCAAACTGCTGCTGAGTTAAAGTGCCTGCTTGCAATTGCTGTTTCAGGTCTTTAGCCCTTTCCCGTGCAATATTGATATTTCTTTGGTCTGAGTCAGCCTCTTTAATTTCTGTTTTTTTCCATAAAGGCGGGAGAATGATAGCAAAAGCAATCAGCAGTAAAACGGAAACGACAATCCAATAAGTCACATTCATGACTGCTCTCCCTGTTCCAATAAGCCCTTAACTTTAGCCTTTTTTTCTTGCTCTTTTTTTAATTCAGCATCCGGAATATCCACTTCTTCAAGCTGTTTTTTTCTTCGGCTAAATAAAACCAGCATTACCAGGCCAAGCAATAAAAAAACAATAGGCCCTATCCATAACAGACCCGTTTTAGCCTTAAAAGGTGGATTATATAAAACAAAGTCACCATAACGCTGAGTCATATAATCAGTAATTTGGTCTTTAGATTTTCCTTGACGCAGCATTTCATAAACCTGTCTGCGCAGGTCTTGAGCTAATGCAGCATTGGAATCTGCAATGGTCTGATTTTGACAGACTAGGCATCGAAGCTCCTCAGTTAATATTTTATAGGCCTGTTCCTGCTGAACTGTATCAAATTTTCTGTATTCAACAGCAGAATAGCCATTAATTGAAAGCATCAATAAAATTAGAAATTTTAAAGTCTTCATCCTATTTCCGCCTTTAGCTTTTTGATAAGAGGTATCAGTATTTCCTGCATGTCTCTAACGTCTACTGGCCCAGTATGCTTATAGCGAATAATGCCTTTTTTATCCACCACAAATGTTTCTGGCACACCATAAACACCATAATCAATACCTGTCCGGCCTTCCAGATCCATAATGCTAACATCATATGGATTTCCTAACTGAGCAAGCCACTGCTTAGCATCAGCAGGCTCATCTTTATAGTTTAGCCCAACAATCGTCACTAATTTCTGTTTGGCTAATTGATTAAAGATGGGGTGCTCTGCTCGGCAAGATCCACACCATGACGCCCAGACACTTAACAGCCAGACATCACCAATCAGTGCATGCTTAGTCAATGTACGTTCTGGCTGATCCAATACGGGTAATGCAAAATCGGGGGCTGGCAAATCAATTAATGGGGATGGAATATCCTTTGGATTTAACTTTAAACCTAAAGCTAAAAATACTGCCATCACTATAAATAAAGCTAAAGGCATTAAATATTTAAGCATTAGCCTGCTCCCTGTTAGTCTTGCGGTAACGCTTGTCACTGGCCGCAATTGCACCGCCAACACCCATAAAAACAGCGCCTATCCAGATCCAGCGAATAAATGATTTATAGTAAATTCTCAGACTCCATGCTCCTTGGTCATCTAAAGGTTCGCCAATGGCTACAAATAAATCTCTAAAGATCCCAGCATCAATAGCCGCTTCAGTCATAGGCATTTTTTGCACGCGGTATTCCCTTTTTTGAGGGTCTAATTCGGCAACTTTCTTGCCCTCATAGCTGACGGTTAAGCGTCCTTCCTTAGCTATATAATTAGGACCTTCCGTAACCTTTACTCCATGAAACTCGAAAATATATCCGGCCATATTCAATGTATCGCCAGGCACCATTTTTACATCTTTTTCTATACTATAAATAGATGTAAAAGTAATGCCAATTACAAAAACGGCAATCCCTAAATGTGCAACCGTCATCCCGTAAAAACTTGCAGGAATTGTATTTAACCGCTGCCAGCTAAAACCTTGCTTACCTAAACGGTCTTTAAAAGATAACCCTACAGTGACAGTTGTCCAAATGGCCAAACTGGTTCCTAGCCCAGCACTCCATGAATAAAAAGGCATTAACAATGGGATTAAAAACCCAATACCAAGTGCTATCATCATCAGCCATTTCAACCGCCAGCTTAATGCTTTTATATCATCCCGCTTCCAGCGTATTAGCATACCGATTCCTACCGCTAAGGCTAACGGCCCCATCAAAGGAATAAAGATGGCATTAAAATAGGGGGGGCCTACTGATATTTTCCCCATACCCAGTGCATCAATCACTAGCGGATACAGTGTCCCCAGCAAAATACTGGCAGCTGTTACAACTAATAATACGTTATTCAGCAATAAAGTGGATTCTCTGGAAACCAGCTCAAATGTAACACTGCTTTTAACTTGAGGTGCTCTAATGGCATAAAGCAATAAAGAGCCGCCTACAACCACTGCCAGAAAAATCAAAATAAAGAGTCCGCGTGAAGGGTCACTGGCAAAGGCATGTACCGATGTTAAAACGCCTGAACGAACTAAAAATGTACCTAGCAAGCTTAAAGAAAAGGCGAAAATTGCTAACAGCACTGTCCACGTTTTAAATACTCCACGTTTTTCACTGGCAGCTAATGAATGAATTAATGCCGTGCCGACCAGCCAAGGCATAAAAGAGGCATTTTCTACCGGATCCCAAAACCACCAGCCTCCCCAGCCTAATTCGTAATAGGCCCACCAGCTGCCTAAGGCAATGCCAAAGGTTAAAAACATCCAGGCCATATTTGTCCATGGCCTAGACCATCTGGCCCAGGCTGAATCCAATCGGCCTTCTAACAAGGCCGCAATGGAAAAGGCAAAAGCTACAGAAAACCCAACATAGCCCATATACAGCATGGGGGGATGAATCGCTAAACCGGGGTCTTGCAACAATGGGTTTAAGTCTCTGCCTTCTAATGGTGCAGGAAAGAGTCTTTCAAAAGGATTGGAAGTTAACAATAAAAACAGAATAAAGCCAATAGCTACCAGCCCCAGCACCCCTAAAACACGGGCAACCGTGGTTTCCGGAATGCTTTTGCTGAAAAAAGCCAGTAGTCCTGTCCAGATGGATAAGGTTAACGCCCATAGCAATAGGGAGCCTTCATGCGCGCCCCAGACACCAGAAACCAAATACAGTGTCGGCAGCGCTGTATTAGAATTGTTGGCAACATAGGCGACTGAAAAATCATGCACCAAAAATGCATAGGTTAAACAGCTATAGGAAATCAGCATAAAAAGCAGCTGTGCATAAGCTGATGGCCGGGCAACAGCTACCCAGCCACTTATTGAACGATGTGCTCCGATGAGGGGCAGTACACCTTGTATAATTGCCATAAATAAAGCGATGATCAGGCAAAATTGACCTATTTCAGCTATCATTGTTTTTCTGCCTCTGGCACCGGTTCTTTAAGACTTTCCGCAACTTCAGGCGGCATGTAGTTTTCATCATGTTTTGCCAGCACTTCTTCTGCGATAAAAACACCTTTACTGTTCAACCGGCCATTTGCCACAATACCCTGCCCTTCTCTAAACAAGTCAGGCAAGATGCCTGAGTATTCCACCGTCACCTGCTTATTGTAATCAGTCAAGCCAAAACGTACCATAATGCCTCTATCAGGCCGTTCGACACTGCCTTCCACCACCATGCCGCCTAAGCGAAATTTAGCATCTTTAGGTGCTTTGCCTTCTGCCACCTCTGTGGTGGAAAAAAAGTACATTAAATTTTCATTAAAAGATTTTAAAGCAAAGGTGACCGCAATCCCTATACCTGCCACCATCAATAAAATAAGGATAAGTCTCTGTCTTCTAACTGGTGTCATTATTTTTCTCGTTTCTGTTTTAAGGCTAATTCACGTAAAAGCTGTTTTCTCTGCAGCAATGGTAAAACCACATTGAGCAATAAAACCACAAGGGCAATGCCATAGGCCGTCCATACATAAAAGCCATAGCCCCCCATAGCTAAAAATTCAGCAAAACTGTTCATGCTTTTGTCTCCACTAATTTTTTAACCCACTGCATATTTTGTTCCCGTTTTAATATCTCAACCTTTGCAACCTGCAGCATAGCAATTGCATAATAAAACTTAAAGGCCGTTGCCATCAGCAGCAAAGGAATTAGCATATCAATATGAATTGAGGGCTTATCCATTTTTGCCACTGTTGGACCCTGATGCAATGTATTCCACCATTGTACAGAATAATGAATGATGGGAATATTGACCACCCCCACCAATGCCAAAATGGCAACAGCTCTGGATGCCGTTCGCTTATCTTCTATTGCGCCATAAAGACTGATAACGCCCAAATAAAGGAATAGCAGGATTAATTCAGAGGTTAACCGGGCATCCCATACCCACCATGTTCCCCACATGGGCTTGCCCCATAAAGAGCCAGTCACCAAAGCAATAAAGGTGAAACTTGCGCCTATAGGTGCACTGCTAATTAATACCACATCAGCTATTTTCATCCGCCAGATTAGCGAAATAGCTCCCATAACGGCCATAATGACGTAAATAAACAGTGACATCCAAGCCGCAGGAACATGAATATAAATAATTCTATAGCTATCGCCTTGCTGATAATCAGTAGGTGCTAAATATAGCCCTCCATACAACCCTGCTCCAGCCAATAAAATGAAGATGCCCACCAACCAGGGCAATAATTTATTAGCCAGGCTATAAAAATGCGGGGGTGATGCTGTTCTGTGATAGAAACGGACAATTGGAGCTGGGATAATCGACATAGACAGACTAAAAGTTCATAAAAAATTAATGCAGAAGTAGACCCTACAAATATCAACAGGAAAAGAGGCTTTAACCCAATGTCATTAAGTTAAGAGGTTTATAGAGCTAATTAAGCTTGGAGTCGGGGCTTTAGCTCCGTATTTGTAGGGATAAAATCCCTCCTCCGAAAGCTTTATGCTTAACTTAACAACATTAGGCTTTAACCTCACTTTTTAAATTAATTAACGCTCATTTTTAAGGCTGCAGCGGCCGGTAAAGGTGCTAAAACGGCTGACATAAAAAAAATGGCGATTAATATATTGATTTGAGCATCAACAGCTAAACCATTACCAGCCATTTCAACAGCATTGCTGGCAAAAATTAAAACGGGGATATAAAGCGGCAATACCAATAGCGATATAATCATCCCTCCCCGTCTTAGCCCAACCGTTAAAGAAACTCCAATTGAACCAATCAAACTTAAAACAGGTGTAGCTAAGACCAAAGTAAGCAGCAAAGTTCCCAACGCCTGTTCCGGCAGGCCTAAAAAAATCGCCAATAAAGGTGCGACCACCAATAAGGGTAAACCTGTCACCATCCAATGAGCAATAATTTTAGCAAATACTAAAACAGTTAACGGATGAGAGCTTAACAGCATTTGTTCCAATGAACCATCATCAAAATCGGAACGAAACAGACTGTCCAATGAAAGCATTACTGCCAATAGGGCTGACACCCAGATAATGCCTGGCGCCATCGCTTGCAGGAGCTTAGGGTTTGCGCCTACGCCTAAGGGAAATAAAGTAACCACAATGATAAAGAAAAAAATGGGATTGGCAATTTCAGCGCGCCGGCGAAATGCCAGAATCAAATCACGCCTTATGATGGCAAAAAAAGCTGAAACTAATGACATGCGGATAAATCTATTTTTTGTACATCGGCTTCGTGCAGAACAAGATCATGATGCGAAGTTAAAATTATCATGCCGCCATTACTGACATGCTCATGCATCAGTGATTCAATTAATTTTATGCCTTGCTTATCTATGGAAGTAAATGGCTCATCAAGTATCCATAGACTATTTTTGGTGATCAGCAGTCTGGCCAAGGATAGTCGGCGCTTCTGTCCTGCCGAAAGTGATTGAACTAAAGAGTCATCATAGCCGGCCAGGTGTACTTTATCTAAAACCTGTTCAATAGAATAGTCCCCTGGCCGACTAAGTGCCAAAGACATCTTAAGGTTTTCCAGCACTGTCAATTCCTGCTTCACACCATCCAGGTGACCGACATAAGCCATTTCAGAATAGTACTCACTCTCCTTTAAGGCGGTATCGCACCAAAACATTTCACCTTCATCCTGTTCTCTAAAGCCACAGATTATACGAAGCAAAGAGGTTTTTCCACAGCCATTTTTACCTTCCAGCAGTAGAACTTGATGATTATTAAGCTTGAAGTTCAATCCTTCAAACAGAATTCGGTCATCTCGAATACAGCTTAAATTGGTTGCTTCAAAAGATCGGCTATCTGAAAAGGAGCTATCCATGGGCGTCTGAAACTTACTTGAGTAAATAAGTCGCTTATAATATCAATAACACGCGCCTGTTCCCAGCCCATCTAATATTTTATTTAAGCCGTGTTAATTTGTGACGAAGAATTATAGAGTGAGAAATAGGAAAATAGCCAAGGAATACCGTCTAGAACACAGATGCAAAATCATTCCAAAACATCACTAGCTAAATAATGCCATTAAATTTAAGTATGAGAAATATTTCTCAAATGTCAATATTTCTGACACTAGCTAAAATAGCCGGCGCCAGAAACACTAAAAATACTTTGATTTAAGATTTACGTCTCAAACCCAACAAGCCTAGCAGGGCTGGAGAAAATAAATAAAGTGCGGCAGGTACTGGAACCGCTGAAACACTCCCAAGTATCTGCAGATTATTATTATCAAAAGAAAAAGTACCTGTACTTAATCCATCTGACAAGCCGCCATTTGTTCCATATGCACTCATTGCTCCATACAGAAAGAACTCATCACCATTATTAAGATCAAGAGTAGTTGTTAACGAAAAGTTCTGATCGCCTGTTGCATTAAAAATAGAATCTGATTCATACGAACTGTAAGGAAGACCCTCTCCTAAATAGCCTGAAACATTCCCGTCATCAAATGCAAATTCCAAAGAAGACTCAACTCCCCATGCTGATACATCAAACAAACCCACAGAACCTCGCAAGCCAGAACCAGTACCGCTCATATTGCTGTGAAAATTTGCAGTAACTGTAATAGTAGCGGCTAAACTGCCAGTATATTGATAACGCTGCACCCCTTGCGCACCTGACCACCGGGCTCCGAAAGCTGGTGCATTTCCATATGCTTTCAAAATAGGCGTACCATCTGTCGCATCCAGTGTTGCGTATGCCTGTGCAGATGAGTCGACATTTACTGATGAAGAATCAGTAAACCATGCACCACCATTTGAAACAAAATTGCTAGGTCCTGAACAAACATTTGAACCCGCAATACCACAGCCAGAAGAGTATTCCGTATAATTAGTTCTAGCTCCATGCGTAAAGGGTACTGGTGCTGAAGTTACCGCCATGGCGACTGAACTAGCAGACCAAATCAATAATCCTGTCATTAGTTTTTTCATTATTATTCCTATTGCGATGTAAATAGATAGATAAGAATGGTTTACCTTTCCAATTCTTACTATAAAAACCAACCATTTGATTTTTATGCAATAGAAGCAAAAATTATACCGGACAATCAAGTAATTGTTTTTATTAAGAAATTTAAAAGCCAAATCGTTACAAGCAATTTAACTGTAAAAAAAACTGTCACTTCACTACCTATCATCTATGGCTTGGTGGCATTACCGATAGGCATTTCTATAAAAATATACTGGAATGAACTGCAAGCGCTATTGCAATCACGGTCTGGGGTATATTGTCTTATTGAGGCATCACCCTCAATAAACAGATTATGAAGCCAGGCGGGGTTTATCGGCAGCAACATCTTCTACAGGCTCACCACTGGCAGCTCTATTTCTTCCATTGTTCTTAGCTGAATATAAGGCAGAATCTGCTGAATGAATTAATTTTTTGGATATATCAGCAGTACTGACAGAAGCGGACTTACTAGGCTGATAGGTTGATAAGCCAATTGAAATAGTTATTTTAATGCTATTGTCGCTATAAACTAAAGGGAGCTGTTCAATGCTCTGTCTAATCCTTTCTGCAATATCCACAGCCATTGTTTCAGGTATGTTGGACAGCAATGCGACAAACTCTTCACCGCCATAACGGGCCAACACATCATTGCTTCTTAGCTGCTGCTTGATAACACCTGCAACTAAAGATAAAACGTAATCTCCAGCCTGATGGCCATAGGTATCATTTACCTGTTTAAAATGATCAATATCCAAAAACAGACAGCTTAACGGCTCGCCATTACGCTGACTCCTATCCACCTCTTCACCTATCCGCTGCTCAAGAAACCGCCTGTTATTGACACCTGTTAAAGTGTCAATAAGACTGGTTCTTCGCATCATCTCAAAATTAAGGTTATTTTCAAGGCAAATGCTGACTACAGACACCATATGTTCAATAAAGTCTGTTGCCATGTCATTGATAAATCTATTGGGCGTATAGCTTCCAAAATTTAACGACCCCAAGTATTTTCCACGCCGTCTGAGCGGAATAATGGCAACAGACACGGGCTTTTTTTCCTGCTTGGGGAAAAAACCGGCACAGCTAGACTGCTTATAAGCACCTAGAAACGGAGTAGAGGGTATGCCAAAGATATTTTTTAGCTGTTCATTATCCTTTAGCAATACAAATGCATCGTTATTCTGATAATCATAATCATCATCACTAAGAAAACCTGCTATTTCAGATTTCTCATCAATTAAACAAAAACTGATCATATCCAAATCAAAGAATGGTTTTGCCTCTTCCAGCAGATGATCAATCATTTCTGCCAATGAATTTAGATTTAGCAATCTCATCTCAAACACCTGAAACCGTTTTAGAGTCAGACTGTTATGCTGGACTCGGTCAAGCATGCCATCCAAATGACTTTGCAAAACACGTAAGTCCGTATTGATATCATCTTCCAAGCTAACTTCTCTATAATGTGATTAATCCCGTTAAATTCTAGCAGTTAAACACAAAGTTACAAATAAAAATGTGCAGTACCATGTTAAAATCATTGCGTACAATAACCTCAGTCCTGTCCAGTCAAGCCCACACCTATAAGCATTAATGTCAAACTCTGCAGAAGATAAAATAGCCTCATTACGTGAGCAAATTAGCCTTTATAACGATCACTATTATAGGCATGATGCGCCCATCATTACAGATGCCGAATACGACAGAAAAATTCAGCAGTTAAAAAAGCTCGAATCAGATTACCCAGAGCTTATTACCCCAGATTCTCCAACCCAAAAAGTAGGAGGTGCGGTCCTTGATGGCTTTAGCAAAGTTGCTCATCAGGTTCCCATGCTTTCCCTGGATAATGTTTTTAATGACGATGACCTGTCTGATTTTGTTGTGCGCTTAAATAAAAGATTGGATTCAGATAAAGAACTGGTATTTTGTGCGGAACCCAAACTTGACGGACTGGCCATTAGCCTGCTTTACGAACACAGCCAGTTAATTAGAGCAGCAACAAGAGGCGATGGCAGTGTAGGTGAAGATGTCACTTATAATGTAAAAACCATTCAAAACATTCCTCTCACATTAAAAGGCGACAATATACCCGAAATTATTGAAATAAGAGGCGAGGTTGTTATGCCTATTTTCGCTTTTAATAGCTATAACAAAAAAGCAATAGAGAAAGGCGAAAAAGGTTTTGCCAATCCCAGAAATGCGGCTGCGGGCAGCTTACGTCAGCTAGACTCTAATATAACCGCCAAACGTCCACTGGCCTTCTATAGCTATGGCATTGGCCAATTAAATGGCGGGGACTTATCTAACAGTCATTATCAAAGATTACAGCAGCTAAAGAAATGGGGGTTGCCACTCTCTGATGAAGTAAAAACCGTCTCCGGTATACAAGGCTGCCTAGATTATTATAAGACACTATTAGAATCCAGAGATGTCCTTCCTTATGAAATTGACGGCATTGTCTATAAAATTGACGATATCGAATTGCAACAAAAATTGGGATTTATATCTCGCGCTCCACGCTGGGCTATAGCTCGTAAATTCCCCGCACAGGAAGAACAGACTATATTGCTTAATGTCGAATTCCAGGTTGGCCGAACTGGAGCCATTACCCCGGTTGCCATTTTAGAACCTGTTTTTGTAGGCGGCGTTACCATTAGCCGTGCCAGCCTGCATAATAGAGATGAAATTGAGCGTTTAGGAATAAAAGTTGGGGATACCGTAGTTGTCCGGCGTGCGGCTGATGTCATCCCTCAAATAACCCGTTCGCTGCCTAAAAAAAACACCCTATCTAAAGACATTGTTTTTCCTACACACTGCCCGGTCTGCGGCTCAGAAATTGAAAGAATTGAAGGCGAAGCAATCGCACGCTGCAGTGGCGGCCTGTATTGTGCCGCTCAAAGGAAAGAAGCTATCCAGTACTTTGCTTCCCGAAAAGCAATGAATATTGATGGTTTAGGTGAAAAAGTAGCAGAGCAATTAGTGGATGAAGGTCTAATCAACACCCCTGCAGATCTTTTTTCTTTAAAAGCTGAGCAGTTAGTTAACTTAGAAAGAATGGGAGCTAAAAAAGCGGAAAACCTTATTAATGCTCTAAAAAAACCAAAAAAGACAACCTTTGCAAAATTTTTGCTTGCTCTAGGAATAAGGGAAGTGGGAGAAGCAACTGCAAAGAACCTGGCTGAACATTTTTTAACGCTTGATGCCTTAAAACAGGCGGATGAAGAAGAATTACAGGAAGTAGATGATGTCGGCGAAATTGTAGCCAAACATATAGCATATTTCTTCCGCCAACCCCATAATCTTGAAGTGATCAGCGCACTAATTGAAGCAGGCATTGAATGGCCTGAAATTAGTCCAAAGGAACAGAAATCGCTTCCTTTGCAGAACAAAACCTATGTTTTAACTGGTACCTTAGCTAAAATGAAAAGAAATGAAGCTAAAGCATCTCTTCAGGCTTTAGGCGCTAAAGTCTCAGGAAGCGTATCCAGCAAAACTGATTGCGTTGTAGCTGGCGAATCGGCAGGATCAAAATTAGCTAAGGCACAGGAATTAAATATTTCCATCATTGACGAAGATGAGCTAATTGCATTATTTACATCCTATGAAACCATCCTAAACGGAAACTGATCGAAGCAAAGTGTTGCATGCATCATCTTGGCGGCCCGCCTAAAGGAGCTGGAAATAAATATTCAGCCTAGCCCCTAAGCCTCATCAATTCTTTAATTTTTCCAGAAAACCGCTAGCATCTACAGGTACAGACTCAGGCACTATAATTTCTCCCAGCTCAACCATGGCTTTTTTATAAACTTTGCGCTTAAAATAAATCACATCTTTCAATGGATACCAGTAATCCACCCATCGCCAGCCATCAAACTCCTGCTTTGCGCCACAGTCAAAACGCACCATAGCTTCATCACTCACCAAGCGTAAAATATACCAAATCTGTTTTTGTCCTATGCATAGTGGCATTGAATTTTTTCTAATATATTTATCCGGCAGCTTATACCTCAGCCAGTAACGAGTGCGACCAAGCAACTCCACATGCTCCGCCTGCAACCCAGTTTCTTCCCACAATTCCCGGTACATTGCCACTTGCGGATCTTCATTGCAATCTATGCCTCCCTGTGGAAATTGCCACGAGTTCATCCCTTTGCGTTTGGCCCAAAACACATGCCCTTTATCATTACAAAGGATAATCCCAACATTGGGCCGGTACCCTTTACAGTCTATCATCTGAAAACCTGTTATTAGCCTCCTTATATTTTAATTGTATATTCAAACAATCACTATTGTTAATCTAGCAGCAAAAACACTATGAATATCATCACCTGACCTACAGATTCACACCTCCCAAAGAAGGCTGCGGGTACTTAATGAAGAAAGTCAAAATTATACAAGACGGTTAAAACTTACAAGATCACAATAAAATTACGCAATCCAAGCCTCATCCATCTTAACTAAAATGCAATATACAACTTATGCTATTTATAGCCAGCTGTTCAAATGTTAAAATTAAAAGATAAGTCAGTATTAAAATCAATGTGGCCATTGTTCCATAAATAAACTACTGACGCTATAGTCCTTTTTCTTTTATTTTCCCAGACAGGTTTTAAACGTGAGCTTAGCGATTTTTGATTTAGACAATACCCTTATTTCAGACGACAGTGATTATTTGTGGGGGCAGTTTCTTGTCGACCAGGGAATAGTTGACAAAGTGCAATATGAAGAGGCAAACGCCAAGTTTTATGAAGATTATAAACAGGGTGAGCTAGACATTGTTGAATTCTTGCATTTTTCTTTGGCACCGCTAGCTAACAACGATCCAGAGCAGCTGTATAAATGGAGGGCGCAATTCATAGAAGAAATTATCAAACCCATCCAATTAAAACCGGCAATCAGACTCGTTAATAAGCATCGCTTTAGAGGTGATACCGTTATGATTATCACTGCAACCAACCGCTTTGTAACTGAACCCATCGCAAAGTTGTTTGGAATAGATATTTTACTCGCCACTACCCCCGAGTTTATTGATGGTCGCTATACTGGGAATTTTGAAGGTACACCCTGCTTTCAGGAAGGAAAAGTGCATTTGTTGAATCAATGGCTAGAGAGCTCTACGGAGACAATGGAAAACAGCTGGTTTTATAGCGACTCGTATAACGATTTAGCTCTTTTAAAACTTGTTGATAACCCTGTTGCAGTCGATCCAGATGAAAAACTAGGCCAGCATGCAATAGAAGAAAAATGGACTAGCATCAGCTTAAGGAGTTAAAACAGTCTAAAACAGCAATGTCAAAGAAATATCGGGGAGGAGGTGTGCTAGTAGTGTTTAACAGAAATGGAGGCTGCGACCGGAATCGAACCGGTGTAGATGGCTTTGCAGGCCACTGCATAACCATTTTGCTACGCAGCCCTATAAAGGGAATCAATCTCAATAAATAAAAAGCCGCGATAAACGCGGCTTTTTGAATACATTGGAGCGGGAAACGAGGCTCGAACTCGCGACCCCAACCTTGGCAAGGTTGTGCTCTACCACTGAGCTATTCCCGCTAATCAATTTATTCGACTATTATAACTGGTATTTAATACCTGTCAACATTTAGTTCAAATTATTAGCTGTCGCCCACCCCTTACGACCTGTGCACTCACCAGAATCAAGAATTTCAAGCTCTACAAATTTTGCACCGCCAAAAGCTTCCTGTATTTGCAACAATTTAACTTTTGTACCTAAAGGCATATGCCTGCATGTACCTTCATTACCTTCTTTCTCAGATTCATCATAGGCGGCCATTGAACCAGGAACCGCAACCAATCTGATTTTTGCATTGTCACCATAGCTATTTACACCTTTTAAAGTATAAGTATTGCCAATTGCTAAATTGACTGCTTTGCGCGATGGAATGGGGTTATTGCTGCCACCGCTAAAAAGCATAAAAACAATGACCAGCAGCAAACCGCCTATGGCTCCAAAAAAAACTTTGGGATTTGATTCTTTAAAACCCATTATTTTGGAAACAACATTACCCTCTTCGACTGTTTCAACAGCATCTTCTATCGTATCCGATACCGCTTCAACCACATCTTCCGCCGCATCCGATACTGTATCAGCCACCTTTTCTGCGGCATCCTTCAAATTCTCAACCACATCCTCAACTGAATCAATTGATTCATTCTGGTTTCCATCATTACTCATACTTGTCTCCTCTTAAAAAAATAAAAATGTGAAGAATAGCTCAATAAAGTACACATTTCTTTTATTATTATGTTATTTGCACAGATAAAGTACCATGCTGACAAAACTTTTCAAGTCATCATTTTATTTATTCCTAAAAAAATATTTTTTCTAAATAAAATCATAGCCTTTTTTATTCATTACCTGTTCCACCTGCTTCTCTTCAATTTGTCTGCATTCAAATTGCCAATACCCTAAGCCTATATTTTTCCTGTTGCCTAAAACAATAGGAAAATCTTTTCCATTCATAAAAAGCCTCATGCCATCTTCATTTTTATGCTTAAAGGATTCTACAATAATGTAGCTTCTTTCTCCTGAATTGGTTTTTACCCCATAAAGCAAAGCTTTATGCCTGTCACTCTGTATATCAGCATCAATATAAATATAACTGACCGCATAGGATATAGAAGCAATTGCTGACAGCTCAAAAATAATATTTTTATCCTGCTTGGGTATGACTATTTTTCTTACAACACCCAGAACTCGCTTAGCTTCAGGCTCTTTAGTCTTTCTAAAGCTAACCAGGCTTCCTATTGACAGCCCCCCTTCTGTTTGAAACTTACAGGATAGCGCCCTATCAGAAAAAGATTCCGCCAAACTTTCAAGCGAACTATTACTATTCTTATCTGCAGTGTCCTGTAAGGAATGGGTGGCATCTAACCCTACAGCAATAAATCGATCCAGCCGATCTGCAAAAAGAGACGCTCCCTTATATTCCTCTCCTTTCCAGCATTGCTGTATATATTCAAATAAACCAACAGACATCTTTTCAGAGGTGTTTTTTAAAACATGCATAGAACTGAATCTAGGCTCATCTTTACTGCTAAATTTATCTGATGCCTGAAGTGTTTTATATAATTTCAACAAATTCAGATACATCATAGATGAATCTGTCTGATTAGCCGATTTCTCCTTATAGGGTTCAGCATCTTCGTCCATTAAAATAATATATTGTATTTTTTGAGCCTTGACAGGCTGCATTTCGATCCGGATAAAGTGACAGACCGTTCCTATAAATCTATAAACTTGCTGAATTTCTTTTTGCATTAACCCTGAGGGGTCAGTCAGGCTCAAAAGCAAAACTTGCTTATAGCAGTCTTCAGGCGTATTTACTTTACTTGGCAGGCTTGAAGTATCGACCACCTTTGCAGTTTCTTTTTTGCTCTTTACGCTCAGCTTGTAGAGCGAATGCAAATCAATCCATACCCAATCCGGAACCGACAAAAACATCATATAATGGCTAACAACAATTTCACTAAGCCCTTTCATTGTCCGCTGAATGGCTAGCGCAAGGTTTTTACCTTGGAACCATTTGGCATCACGGCCCGTTAATTCACGAATGGCTATCCAATAGCCAATAGTAAAATTCCTCTCAATTGAAACCAGCAAATTGAATATTTTCTGTTCATTTTCTCCCTTAGGGAACCCGGCCGTCATTAATCGAGAGCGCAGATAGTCTTCAATAAGCAAGAAAGAAGGTCTTAATAATTCTAAAGTATCAAGACGCAACTGTGCCGACATAGCTACTTTATTAAAATTTTCAATAAAGTCAAACAGCAAACGCGTTGATAAACTGGGGTTTGCAATAGGCAACTCTGCCGTCCATTGATTAACAGCCTCCTTTTCATAAGGCGCAAGCAACTTTTCATTATCTTGCTGCGCTGGAATAACTAGAAAAAAAGAGTTTTTCACGAACTACCTATTTGCGAATTTTGATCAAATCGAATTAAGTTTAGACTAAATTAGAATGAGTTTGCTGGTATTTTAAAGAATTTGCATTACCTTCCGCCCTTTTTCATCATCATGCCTTTAGATGGGTTATAGCCTAAAACGGCGACAATCATAAAAATAATGAATGCAGCAAGAGTATAAATAAATGCATACTCATTAAACCGCCCATATAAGGAAAACCTTATAAGCTCGACCGCTTGAGAAAAAGGATTAACAGAAGCAAAATGATGAAGCCATACACTTGATTCTTTCATTTTCCATAAGGGATACAGTGCAGTTGACATAAAAAACATAGGAAAAATAACAAAATTCATCACCCCTGCAAAACTCTCCAGCTGTTTGATAAATGATGACAATAGCAAACCTAATGCGCCTAGCATTGCACCAGAAAGCAATAAAGCAGGCAGTACATAAAGATAGCCTTCCCAGGGTGCTTTAATATCATAAAACCAGGCAATGATTAAAAAAACATAAACCTGCAGCACTGAAACTGCTACTCCGGCTATTAGCTTGCTAAGCAGTAAAAACCATCGGGGAAGAGGGCAAACCATTAAAATGCGCATGCTGCCCATCTCCCTGTCATAAACCATAGATAACGAACTTTGCATGCCATTAAAAAGCTGAATCATTCCCATTAGGCCGGGTGTAATATAGACTTCATAAAGAATGTAGGTTTCATAAGGCGGGGTAATAGCCAACCCTAGCGCAGCCCTAAAGCCCGCAGCAAAAATAAATAGCCAGACCAATGGCCGAACCAGAGCAGAAATGAACCGCTCCCTTTGGGTAACAAAGCGCCACAACTCCCTCCCTACAATTCCACACATTGCACGCCAGTAATGAATAGCATTCATACTTTCTCTCCTTGAGTAAAATATTTGAATGCATCACCAATTGACTGGGCATCTGCAGCTTGTTTTACTTCATCGACCGACCCTTTCGTCTGTATCTGCCCCTTATGCAGAACAATTACCTGATCATCCGGATAAATCTCATCAATCAAATGAGTCGCCCAAAGGACAGACAATCCCTGCTCACTGACTAGCTGATGCACATGTTCAACGATAGACTGTCTACTCGGCACATCAAGACCTACTGTAGGCTCATCCAATAAGAGCAAAGCCGGCTTATGCAATAGCGCCCTAGCTATTTCAACACGCCTTTTATGGCCCCCATTAAGCTGCCGTACTTTTTCCATCCGTCTATCATACATCTGCAGCCTTTCCAGCTCCTCCTGAATCCTCTGGCTTGCAAGTTTTCTGCTCATCCCATGAAGTGCTGTGTGATAGCGTAAATTTTGCATCACTGTTAAATCCAGGTCTAATGTGGTCTGCTGAAATACCACACCCAATCTTGATAAAGCCTGCAGGGTTTGCGTTTTCACATCGAAGCCGCACAGACTGATCTTGCCATCATGCGAATCATATAGACGGGTAATCAACGAAAACAGGGTGCTTTTCCCCGCACCATTTGGACCTAGTAAAATAGTACATTCAGAAGAATTAATTGCAAAATCAATGCTATCCAGTGCCTTTTTGCCACTATAGGAGAAACTTAGCCGTTCAATCGCTAGAGAAGCTGTTCTTTGCTTAATATTATTCATGGTTTCGAAACGATTCCCCAGGGAAACCGCCCAACAGCCACAGATTTCACGACTTCGTAATTTTCAAGGTCAATAATTGACACATCATTGCTTCGGCCATTAGTGGTATACAGCCTTTTTTGGTCGGGCGAAAAAGCCAAATTCCACACTCTCTGCCCAACAAGCAAAAACTTTTCAACTTCCAATGTCTGCGCATTGATGACAGCAACCCGGTTAGCCGGCCCTATGGCAACATATCCCCAACGCCTTTCCCTATCAATGACAACCCCCACAGGCTGTATTTTATCTGCACTTAACCCCGCAATATTCAGCTTGATCTTTTTAATTGGCTTCTTTGTGGCAACATCCAATATCGTCAAAGTTCCTGCCATTTCAGAAGTTACCCAAAGCTGCGCATTATCAGCAGTAAAACTCACAGCTCTAGGTCGCGCATCAACCAATGTATTATCAACAATCTGATTTGTCTTTATATCTATCCAGTGCACCATATTAGTAGTTTCAGATGCACTGGCGACCCATTTATTGTCATTACTGACAGCAATGCCTTCAGGCTCAATCCCTACCTTAATTTGAGCAATTGCCTTTTTAGCCTTAACATCAATAACAGTCACTAAATGGTCATCTTCATTTGAAACATATAACCGGCCCCCTGCAGGACTTAAAGCAAATGTTTCAGGGTCTTCGCCCGAAGGCAACTGCCCCACTAGCTTATAGCTTTCAGCATCAATAATTTTGATTTCATTATCATCACTGACAGCTACATAAAGATATTTATTTTCTGGACCTAACGCAATGCCTCTTGGACGCTGTCCGATATCGACCGTTTTTATTAACTTGCCCTCGGAAGGATCGACAATGGCCAGTGCATTATCCTTTTCCAAGGTGACGATAACGGTTTCAGCCTGAGCAGCTATGCTCAGCTGCTCTATCAGTAAAGCACAGCTCAAAAAAATTGGTTTCATGTTAGCTACTTCCACTGTGTGTTGTAATAATCTGTAAGCTGCTGAATGACTTTTTCAACCTTTGCTTTAATATCCTCTGCATCTACATTCTCAGCGACCGGTGGAGGCATGTTCCCGCTTCCTCCTTTACGATTACAGGACGATTCAGGAAAATCAAAGCCCAAGGTGTCCAAATCAGTCTTTGGGTGCAAAAAACCCTCAATAGGAGCAGTTGCAACCAATGATCGGGCAGCAGCCAATAAAACAGGCTGCCTTAACTGGCCATTCCAGGCTCTAAAAGATAAAGGCTTGCCTTTATAGCCTTGCAGTGCAAATTCATTGCCCATCAAATAATCTTTCACCGTTTGCATCTGATTTGATTTTGTTCTTACCACGGCCTCGCCAATAGACCTGGCAGCCAAATATGCCGCATAATCCTGCTCCTGCATTCTACGGCCAGCCAGCATTTTGAATCTATTCTGCATTTGCACCGCTCCCCACTGTTCATGCGTTTTATGCCATGCCGTAGCCACTAATCCCTGGGTACCGATAACTGGCCGAGGAATCCAGGTACGATACTCAAAATATTCGCCAAACAAACCCTGCTCATCAGCAACAACAAGTACATCGTAATCTACCCCCTGGGTAAATACAGGCACATCAGATGAGGCTGTTCTGCGCGCATCATACGTGTGCGTCCATTGCTTTTCAGCAACAATCTTTATTCCAAAACGATTGGCCGCACGTTTTAGCGCTTGGCCATAGAGCTGATCTTGCCTAGTCATTCCGGTGACTAAAAACCATTTAGACCATCTTTTCTTCATCATATATTGAGCCAGTGCATCGGCCCGCATTGCTCTGCTTGGCAACAGGTGCAAAACATTATTACGGCATTGACTGTTTCTCAATTCATCATCAATGGTAGTAGCGTCAAAAAAAAGCTTGTCTTTAGCTAAGTCAAGATCAGCCAGCTGTTTTAACTGCTGTACAGGCAAATTGGAAATAACAAAGGAAATATCAGCGGTTACCTGCTGTTTAAACACGTGAACAACATCACCATCAACAGGAACAATAATGGTATTTAATTCAAACTTCTGGCCGGTAAACTGCCCAGTTGTATTATTATCATTAATGGCAATTTTAGCCCCCATCATGCCCTTATTCTGGATAAAGGCATCCAAATTTGACAGAGCTGGGGGGACTTTTTGCTGCTGAGTGATATAGCTGATCTTGACTGTCTGAATGTTTTCAGCGTAAGTTGATTCTATTGAGGTCAGTCCCAATGCCATAAAAAAAATAATTCGTGTTGCCAATGTTTTCATTACTCACTATTTAATATCAATTACTTACTAAAACCAGCTCAAGAAATAACAGGGCAAGGCCTTATCTATTTCTTTGTTCATGACCTATAATGATTAAAATAAACATTCAAGTCAATATTTCCGGCATTCAGGGACAATCCACCAACATTTTTAGATAAAAAAACACTATGCGTTCTCTTCCTTTATTTGCTGCTATCGTCATCGCATTCGGCTTATCTTTTGTAAAACATATATCAGTCGCCATGTATCCGCTAAGTGCTGTTATTTTTTACTCTTATCTGCCTGTGCTTTATGCTTCATCAAGGATCAATATATTGCATCACATAAGCAATGAAGAGGTTTTCCATATAAAATTTTACCCTATGGAGCTTAGCATGTGGCTTGTCAGCACTTTATTTTTCGCCTTTATACTTTCTCACTTGATATCCGACCTGCTATTTCATCATAGAGAAATACTTTATCATTTTACCTTTTTTTTGATGACTATTGGACTGGCAGGGATTATCTATTGCGAACGTCATGCGTCAGGTTTTCTGATTTCAGAAAAGAAAACTATTTTTGAGATTCAGGGACGGCTGCTCTCATTTGAAATATTTTTTATCATGACTTTGCTGTTTGTGATGAATCATTAGAAATTTTCTGCTCAATTCCAAAAAACACTTTAGCCAATAATTTATATAATTCAGCCGCAAGCTTTCTATTTTGGATTTCATCCGGCCCTTTTGCCACCATCCGAAAAACCAAACTGATCAAGCTGCTGTATCAATTGCGGATATTCATTTAGTGAGCATTTGATGCCGGCAATATCAAAACTGCCAACCTGCTCTTCTAAGCGTCTGGAATACTGACTTATTGCTCTAATAGGATGCTGGGTTGAAATTTCCATAATATCTGAAACAAACAGTTTAATCTCTGAAATATTATTGGTCTTAGAAATAGTTTGGCATTGCTCCAGCAATTTCTTCAGCTCAAACAATGCAAAGGGGAGACTTTCGAGTTCACTTTCACTAAGCGACTGCTTTTGCTCAGCAGACTCAAGAACAATATTCTCTTCAAAAGGCAAAAACTTGCATAACTCGCTAAAGAGTTCTTTTTTTAATACAGGCTTTGTTAAATAGCCATTAAAATTATCACTTTTTATTCTTTCAAAATCATCAGTCATTACTGAAGCAGTCAGCGCAATAATGGGAACATCTGAAAATGATTTTATTTCCTGCGCGGCTCGATAGCCATCCATAACCGGCATGCGTATATCCATCAGAATAAGATCAAATGTTTGTTCTTTGGCCAGTTTAACCGCTTCTAAGCCATTTTCAGCCTCAGAAACCTTTAGCTCAGTATTAGCAAACAATGCCGTTAGCAGATCACGATTATCGTCCACATCGTCAACAGCTAAAAGGTGTGCAGGCAAAAAACTGACCGAAAGGCTCTTTGAAGGACTCTTTAGCGCTTCGGCTTCACAAGTCGCAACATCAACATCGATCAATTTTACGGTAAAGGTAGAACCTTGTCCCAGCCGGCTATGCAGCAGAAGCTCTCCACCCATCATTTTGACTAGCCGTTTACTAATCGACAGGCCTAGCCCTGTTCCGCCATATTTTTTATCATCCTGTCCACTGGACTGCTGAAAGTCTTTAAAAATTAGAGCCTGCTGATCTTCGGCAATTCCTATTCCGCTATCTTCAACATCAACCAGCAAATCCAATTTGCTGCGAATTGCATCTTCATTACTTGTTCGCGCAACCACCCGAACAGCACCCTGCTCAGTAAATTTAACTGCATTGCCTATTAAATTTAATAATACCTGACGTAACCGAGTAGAATCCAGCTGTAAACTTTTCGGTATGGCAGGATCAATATCCAGTATAAAATCAATATTTTTTTCACGCATTTTAAGCATAAAAATATTACCCAGCTCGGTAAATAGTTCATGCGGGTTGCAGGCAGTTTTTTCAATCTCTAACTTACCCGCTTCTATTTTGGATAAGTCTAGAACATCATTAATTAAAACCAGCAAATTATTGCCTGCCGACTGAATTATTTTTACAAAGGACTTGAGTTTTGAATCTTCAATCTGTTCATTTAGCAGCTCGGTAAAGCCGATAATGGCGTTCATCGGAGTACGAATTTCATGGCTCATATTAGAAAGGAATTCTGTTTTTGCACGTGTTGCACTTTCAGCACTGTCCTTTGCCTGCTGCAAAGCAGTTTCCATATCAACTCGTTCCGTCATATCTACAGAAATCGTCAACAATGCTTTTTTATGATGATATATAATAGGCATAACAGAAATCATCATGGATCGAACAGCTCCATTGAGATATTTAATCCGTATAATTTTCTGCTCCACCTTTCCTTTCTCGGCAAGCTCCTTTATTACTCCTTCTCTGTCATTTCTGTCGTAATAAAAATCGGATATATTGAACTGATTGATATCACTCGAGTGAATTTTATAATCTGCTAGCGCTTTAGGGTTCGCTGTTACAATTTCTCCATCACTGGCTGTAACAATAATCTGCAAAGGAATGCTGTCAATTAAGGCTTGAGTTTGAGCCTCAACCTCCTTCCTAAATTCAATTTCTTTAGCCAGCCTCCTGTTCCAATAAATAATAATCGCTAAAATAATAAAAAATACTGTCGCCAATTTAACCAGCAAACCATAATTAATTCTTGAATCATACTTATGCTTACCCCACTTTCTGAATATTCCTTGTTTATCATTCTGGCTGATGCTGGCAAGCGCACGATTGAACAATGGCACCAGTGGTGCAAATTCTTTTTGCATACCAAAAGCCAATTTAGTATTAAATTCTGTTTTGCCGACGATACGGATATTGTTTATTCCTAGTTCAGCCTTATGATAGCTAGCCTGGGCCAATGTAGCTAACAGGGCATCAATCTTGCCAGTCGACACTGCTGTAAGCCCCTCCTGTATACTGCCAACAATTTCAAAATCGATCTCAGGGTACTTTTCAATAATTTCTGGCACGTAGCCATATGCTTCAATTACGGCTATTTTCCTTTTTTTTATCTGATCGATATTTTCGACATAATCTTCATCCTTTTTCATCACGATAACAACAGGACTTTCAAGATAGGGCTGAGTAAATATTAACCGTGATTTCAAACCCGAATCGCTGGTCTCTGAAAGCACATCAATTTCACCCTGCTTAACTTTGGCGACCGACTCAGTCCAAGTTTCTGTAGGTACAATTTCAACTTTAATCCCTAGCTTTTGCTCAATAAGCTTCAAATGTTCAGCAACAATGCCTATATAGTTTCCCTGATTATCAAAAGCTTCATATGGCAGCCAGTTGGGATCGCCGGCAAAACGTATTATTTTATGATTATTAAGCCATTGCTGTTCATCTCTGGTCAAAATCAGAGTATCTGCAGCACGGCTCTCAACTCCCATCCATCTTCGTCGCAGAGAAGACATTTCCAAATCCGAAATCGTTGCCAATGCCTTATTCAAAATCCCCTGAAGCATCGGCCAGTCCTTACGAACAGCTAGCCTAAGGGGAGAACCTCCCAATTCAGTAACAGGGGTTATTTTTAAGTTCGTTAACGCATTTTTTTCTATAGTCCAATTGGCGGCCCCCTCATTGCCAACATAAGCATCAGCTTTGCCAAATGAGAGCATTTTTATTGCATCCAGCGTTGTTTCAACAGGTAGCAATTTTATTTCAGGATGTTTTTCAGCCAATACTTCATGTAAAAAAAATTGATTCTCAATAGCCACCGTTTTATTTTTTAAATCATCAAGGCTGGATAAAGCAGGACTGTCTTTTCGCGTGTAAATTGAAATAAGCGGGGTAAAAAATGGATCTGTAAAAGATAAAAACTGCTTTCGCTTCGGTGTCAGGCTAGTACTGCTTAGAATGTCTATCTTATGTTCTTTAGCTTTTTCCAGTGTTTCCGCCCAAGAATATTGAGAAATAAGCCTAAACTTTACCCCCAGTCGCTGTTCTACAAGGTTTAGGACACCAGCACTAAGCCCTTGCAACTGTCCTGCGCGGTCAATAAATTCATAAGGCGGCCAATCTGATTCCACGCCCACATTCATAACCGGATGGTTTTTCAGCCATTTAACTTCTTCGCCATTTAAATTCAAAACAGGTTCATTTGTTTTTGCTTTGCTACCCAACCATTTATTGTAAATTATCCGCTTTTCGTCAACTGAAATTGCATCCAGGCCTTTCTGTATGATTGATGCCAATTCAGGCGCATCTTTTCGGGAAACAATATGAAGAGCATTGCCACCTATTTTACGAGTCGACTTAAATGGAATAATGCTATTGATACCCTGCTTAGCAAGAACATGGGACAGAACTGCATAATTGTCGTAAAGTATCTCTGCACGGTTTTCCAGCACGGCATCTATAGCGTCATCTAGACTGTCAACTATGATAAGCCTAATATTGGGGAAATGTTTTCTTAATGTATCCGCGAGCAGGTAGGATTTGGGCATTGCAACTCTTTTTCCATTCAAATCTTCCAAAGTCTCAGCAGCCAGATCATCGCGGATAAAAAAATAATCCAGCATTTCAAAATAGGGGGTTGAATAGTTCAGGAATTTTTCCCGCTCTTTCGCATAATATGCATCGCCTAATAGATCAATTTTTTTATCGCGAATATTTTGCAGAATCTCACTCCACTGACCAACAGCCACCTTAAATTTTAAGCCCGTCTTATCTGAAATCAGCTTTAGATAATCATTTGCAATACCTGCATGCTTTCCTTTGTCATCTACAAAATCAAAAGGCGCCCAATCAGAAAGTCCGCCAACAGAAATAACAGGATTCTTATTAATCCAGCTTTTCTCCGTGGCTGACAGTGCTAATAAAGCCGAGGGCTGACTAGGCTGCTTATAAAAGAATTGGCTTTTTATCTGACTGGACTCAGCAAAACCTAGGCGTCTATAGTCTTCTGCTGCCTGCTGGTAACGCCTTGGATCAAATGAACCCAGTTCTATCAATTCTGGCACTATCATTTGCAGCGTTGTCCGCGCCTCATATTGCAGATACTTTTCTGAGAGCATTGGTGCATATTTTTTACGGATCAGTCTGATGATTTCATCAGGATTATCTAATGCATACTTCCAGCCTTTTTTAGTCGCCGCACTCATTTTTTCAACACGCCTGGGGTGCAAGTCTAATTCGTTCTGAGTGGTAAAAAAATTATCCCCATAATAATCTATGCCATAATTTTGAGGATTAATAATATTGACTTTAATCCCCTGCAATTCAAACAGATACGGCTGAGAAGTGGAATAGGCAGAAACCACATCCGTTTTTCCTTCTATAAAATCCTTATAATACGGTGTTGCAAATGGCACTTCCTGTATTTTTGATACATCGCCCAATGTGTTTAACAGCAGAGCATTCAGCGAAACATCACCTAAATTAGTGACATTAAAGGCAACTTTTTTACCCGGCATTTCGTATGGACTGATGATGCCTGAGTCTCGGTGAGATAAGAAAACTAGGGCTGAGTGCTGAAAAATCTGGTTCAGCAATACCACAGGCTCACCTTTTAGGTGATATGCCAGCAAAGCACTGTCTGAAACACCATATTCAGATTCCCCTGCAATCACTTGTTCAACAAATTGTTTTGAAAAATCAATTTCCTTTAATGTAACATCAAGCCCTGCATCCCGGTAAAAGCCTTTTTCAATTGCTGCATAATAACCGGCAAATTGAAAACTGTGCAGCCATTTCAGCTGAATGCTGACTTGTTCTGGAGTAGCCGAGAGCAGCCCTGTATATAGGAAAAGTAAACTGCAAAAAAGCATCCGGATGTTGCTAGGAATTATATGGAAAACAATCAATTCAATCACAGTATAATCCCCCCCCGCTGTTTGAAGCTTGCTCCAAAAAGGTTCGATGAAGCATAGGACGCTTTATGATTGAGCGGGCTATTTATTGCGAACGACTTTATGATATTTCAGAAATAGCTTTAAACTCATCAATATGCTCCATGAAAATATCAACCAGTTCCGGATCAAACTGTGTCCCCCGGTGATCCTGAATGTAGTCTATAACTTTTTCTATAGCCCAGTTTTTCTTATAGCACCTTGCATGCGTCAAGGCATCAAATACATCAGCTAGAGCAACAATTCTTCCATAAATATGAATTTCATCCCCTTTTAACTGCCTAGGATACCCTTTGCCATTCCATTTTTCATGGTGCTCATGCGCAATAATAGTGGCAGCTTTCATCAATTTTCGGTCTGAACAGCATAATAGATTATATGCATTTGTTGTATGGCTTTTCATCTGTTCAAATTCTTCTTCGGTATAACGTCCCGGTTTATGAAGGATTTGGTAAGGCACCGTCATTTTGCCAATATCATGCATAGGCGATGCAAATCGAACGGCATCGATATCCTCATCATTCAAATTTGGATGATACTGTGCCAATAATGCTGAAATCTCAGATACCCGCCGTACATGCTTACCTGTTTCATCAGAGGTTGCCTCCATTAATTCTGTCAGCATCCAGATCATCTGTTTCTGATTTTCTTCAAGCTCTGTCAGCAGTCTGACCTGTTCATATTTTACCTTGGTTTCCAGCGCAATATTGTTTTCCTGAAGCAGTTTTTTTGCGTGATACAGCTGGATATGCATTCGAACCCTTGCAAGCAACTCATCAGCATGAAAAGGTTTGGTAATATAATCAACTGCACCTAACGAAAAACCTTTGCTGATTGCATCTACATCGACTTTTGCCGTTAAGAAGATAACAGGGATATCTTTAGTCAGCGGATTTTCTTTTAGCTTTTGACAGACATCAAAACCGCCCAGACCAGGCATCATAATATCAAGCAGAATCAAATCAAATTTAACTGAGCTCTGTTCAAGTAAATCCAAGGCTTCTCTTCCTTCCGTTGCAAAGGAAAACTCGTAGTTATCCTCCTTCAGAAAATTCATTGCAACTTGAATATTATCAACAACATCGTCAATAATTAAAATATGGGTGTTTGAAGGCATAGATTCAGGCTACGTTTACCGTCACGGGCTAAAACTGCATAGTAAGTCTAAATAGCTGGCATGTCCATATAATTTTAAAGATTACTGTCTTTTATCAACACATTGCCCTCTTTCAAAGTTAAGGAATATTGCCCCTTCAGCAGTCCCTGCAATTCCTTTCCAACCATACTATAGCGCCAGCCCAGGAGAATGGAGTTATCTTCCTCATCAAACAGCAGTTTTTCCAGATCTTTCCTGGCAGCCAAAATAACAGGGTTTAAGGAATTTTCATCCGCCCTCATTCTAACAACTGCCGTCAGCACATCCAAAACAGCTTCCTGCGTTGCCGTTTTTTTTACCGGTTTTGTTTTGTCGCTTATCGGGATAGGCGACAAATTCCTTGCTTCTTCAATCAACTGGCAAATTCTCCGGCCATAATGCTTGACCGATCTTACATTGATACTTCGAATCTTTTCTAGTTCAGCAACTGTAACTGGCTGCAACTTAGCCAGTTCAAGGAGCAAATCATCCCTAATAAGCCAGTTTTTAGGCCTATTTTCTACTTGGGCAGTTTTTTCTCTCCATTTAGTCAGTGCCTGAACAATGGAAAGCTGTTTTCCTGTTAATCTTTTTCTGCCTTTAATCTTAAGCCAGGCATTTTCTGCTGATATTTGATATAGCTCTTTATTTCTCAACAGTTCAAAATCTTTTTCCAGCCAGTCAAGTCGCCCTAGCTCTTTTAATTGCTGGCACATCATCTGATAAATTTTGCACAGATAGATCACATCATCAGCAGCATACTGTATTTGGTCTTTGCTCAGCGGCCTTACGCTCCAATCTGTTCTGGTATGCGCTTTTGATAAATTGACATTAAGAAAGTTAGAGACCAGCATCGCATAGCCAGGATTTTCCTGAAAACCCAATAAAGGTGCCGCAATCTGCGTATCAAATACAGGGTAGGTCACCTCTCCTGTCAGCTTATAAAAAATCTCTAAATCCTGACGACAGGAATGCAAGACTTTAGTTATTTCAGGCTTATTGATAACGGAAAATAATGCAGATAAATCAGGCAAAGCAATAGGATCAACACAAACCACCCAGTCGGGAGTAGCAATTTGCAAAAGACAAAAGATAGGGTAATAGGTCTTTTCCCTTAAAAATTCAGTATCTAAAGCGATCCAGGGTTCCTGCTGAATTCTTTTGCATAAATCGGGGAGCTGTTCTGGCCTATCAATATATTCAATTGTCATAGTTCTATGTGATTTTATTAACGCTGGGGCCTGCCCCAGTCAGCTTGGCATTTTACCTTAAACCAGCTCCAGTTGTTTACTAAACCTGGATTTTCGAACCATGCAGATTAAAACATACAATTAAATCATTAATATAGTATAATGTTCTGTTACTTATAAGCCTCCATCCCGGCAACAGCTTCCCACAGGTATTTTATGTCCGACAATGATTCTCCTTTACCCTCCTTTAATGATTTAGCTTTATCGGAGCCGGTGATGCGGGCCGTCGAAAGTGCGGGCTATGAAACACCTTCGCCTATTCAGGCCCAGATCATCCCTTTTATGCTAGAAGGCAGAGACGTGCTCGGGCAAGCGCAGACAGGAACAGGAAAAACAGCCGCTTTTGCCCTGCCTATTTTATCTCGCATAGACCTTAGCCAAAAAGACCCTCAAGTTTTGGTTTTAGCTCCTACCCGCGAATTAGCCATTCAGGTTGCCGAAGCTTTTCAAAGCTATGCTTCAAAAATCAAAGGCTTCCATGTTCTGCCCATCTATGGCGGACAGGATTATAGCATTCAGCTGCGCCAGCTCAGACGTGGCGCTCACGTTGTTGTCGGTACGCCTGGCCGAGTAATGGATCATATGCGCAAAGGCACACTAAAACTTAACAATTTAAAAACACTGGTTTTAGATGAAGCTGATGAAATGTTGCGTATGGGCTTTATTGATGATGTTGAGTGGATTCTCGATCAAATACCTGAAAAAAGACAAATCGCTCTTTTTTCTGCAACCATGCCAACTGTTATCCGTAAAATTACTCAAAAACACCTTAACAATCCTGAACAAATTACCATTAAGGTCAAAACCCAGACGGCTGAAAATATCCGTCAACGCTATTGGATGGTAAGCGGTACTCATAAGCTCGATGCCTTAACCCGCATTTTGGAAGCTGAAGAATTTGATGGGATGATTATTTTCGTCCGCACCAAGACAGCGACTATAGAATTGGCAGAAAAACTGGAAGCCAGAGGGCATTCAACCGCCGCCATTAATGGCGATATGTCACAGCAGCTGCGCGAAAGGTCTATTAACAACCTAAAAAGTGGCAAATTAGATATTCTGATTGCTACCGATGTAGCGGCCAGAGGCCTGGATGTTGAACGCATTACGCATGTTGTTAACTACGACATTCCTTACGATACTGAATCATACATTCATCGCATAGGCAGAACAGGCCGAGCGGGGCGTTCTGGCGATGCTATTTTATTTGTATCACCAAGAGAAAAGCGCCTGCTGGGCAACATAGAAAGAGCAACCAAGAAAAAAGTTGAAGAAATGCAACTGCCTTCAACTGAATATATCAACAATGCTCGCATTTCACGCTTTAAACAGCGCATCACCGACACACTGGCAGCGGATGAATTAAGCTTTTACACACAGCTTGTTGAACAGTATCAGTCTGAACACGATATACCCGCACATGATATTGCCGCAGCTCTTGCCAAGATAGCCCAGGGCGACACCCCTTTACTCATAAAAGACCTGCCTAAAAGATCGTCCCGCAAAGAGCGCAGTGACAGCAGAGCACCGGCCCGAGGCCGCGGAAGCGAAAGAGGCGAGCGTAAACCTAGACGCAACAGGGATCATAGCTCAGATATTAAAATGGATTTATATCGCATTGAAGTTGGTAGCAGTCATGGTGTTAAGCCAGGCAATATTGTTGGCGCTATCGCCAATGAAACAGGTATAGATGGAGATCATATTGCACGCATTAAAATTGAAGAAAACTACAGTACTGTTGAGCTCCCAGCAGGCATGCCCAAAGAACTTTTTCAAGAACTGAAAAAAGTTAGAGTTGTAGGCCAGCAATTGAACATTTCAGCTATGGATAAAGCTTTAATCAAAAAAGCAAAAGGTAAAAAGCGTATGAGCGGCTTCTCCAGACGCGGGAAAAACAAGCAAGGCGAATAGCCTGCCATCTGCATGCATTTGCAACAGATCAAGCCTAGCACCTGCATTCGCCGATCACATAAATACCGAAAGCTTTAGCCTCCTAAAATACTGCGAGGCTAAAGCATCCCCCCCCTCCAGTATCAAATACGCACAGCCCGAAATCACTCCCTATCCCAAAGACACGACCCACCTGCCTTCTCTATCGCTTCCAGCCTCCGAACATGAGCCTCTAATTCTTGCTCAGTACAAGCTATCACCTTTAATTTTGGCCTATCTGCCGACAGTCTGACAATTCCCTGCTTTCTAACAGCCTCTCCTTCGTCAAAATCCATAAGGGAAAACTGCCCACCCGTCATTGCCAGATATACTTCAGCTAAAATCTCGGCATCCAGCAATGCACCGTGCAATTCTCTGTGACTATTATCTATGCCAAAACGCTTACACAACGCATCCAAACTAGCCCGTGCGCCCGGGTATTTCTTTCTGGCAAACGGCAAGGTATCAAATACAGTGCTTTGATCTTCCACTGTGGCGACCATACCATTAAGCTGTGCCAACTCATGATTTAAAAAGCCCACATCAAACGGGGCATTATGTATTATTAATTCTGCGCCTTTGGTAAAAGCCAGATAATCATCGGCAATGTCTTTAAATCTTGGCTTGTCTTGCAAAAATTCATTAGTGATGCCATGCACTTCAATGGCACCCGCATCAATCTCTCTGTCTGGATTAATATAGACATGAAAGGTGTTTTTAGTTAATCGCCTATTAATCAGCTCTACACAGCCAATCTCTATAATTTTATGTCCTTCTCGGGGGTTCAGGCCTGTGGTTTCAGTATCTAATACCACCTGCCTAATTTCTTCTTTACTCATTTATTCACTCGCCAAATAACAAATTTTTTATTGGCGGCAATTTCGATGCACACCTTAAATAACCTTTTTAAATCCAAGTGATAGCCCAAATGACGATTGCCAATCACCCACAGCGTCCCACCTTTTCGCAGCACTCTAAAAGACTGCTTAAACATCGACAGTGCAATTTGACTGCCCAATGTATTTTGCTGATGAAAGGGGGGATTGCAGACAATTAAATCTATTGATTCCGTTTTGAAGCCAGTTAAGCCATCAGCAATGCAATAATCGGCTGCCCTTTCGGGAAAAGCTAAAGAAAAGGTTTCTTTAGCTGATGCAATTGCCATATATGATTCATCTACAAAATATAGTTTGGACAAAAAATGGAATTCAGCCAGCATAAGCCCAACAACACCATTTCCACAACCCAGATCAACAATATCTTTTGCATCGGTATTTTTCGGCAGATACTCCAATAAAAACCTAGTCCCTATATCCAGACTTTCTCTGGAAAATACATTAGCATGGTTGCAGATACGGTAATCAGTGTTTTCCAGCTGATAATATATAGGGTAAGGGGTTTCAAAAGACTTCCGGATACTTGCCTCTACAAAAATCAGGCGCGCCTTCTTCTTTGCCAAAGAAGGCTTAGTTGGCCCTAAATATTTATCCATCAGCTTCCAAACGGCCGCGGGCATTGCTTTAACCATGCCGGCGGCAATAATCACGGTATTTTCTGTTATTAGATCTTGCAAATGGATCAACTGATCTTCTAAAAACGCCAATGTTTTTGGCACTTTTATAAAGACAGCATCAAACGGTTCTGCTGGCCAGTCTAAAGAGTTTTTAAACTGAATAGCATTTTGAGGCAGACCATTTGCATCCAGGTTTAACTTAGTTGCCTGCTGAGAAAGCCAGGAGTCAGAAAGTACAACCGGCCTAAGTGCATTTAATGCGATTGCCAGCGCACCAAAACTGTCATTTAAAATAAGGACTCGGCTCTGTCCCTGCAACCGTACCTGCTCAGACAGATGCTGCAATAAATATTCATCTGCCGCATCCCAGGCTCTTAGCTTTTCATTTTTTCTAAAAGGCAGCCGTCGCATTTCAAACATTCCCTGGGGTACATTCAGTATTGTTTCCATAAACTCCAAGTCATTTTTAACGGAATAGCATTATAACGTAGTAAAATAGGCTTTTTTATCAAAAAACTAAGATCATGCATATTCAGTGGTATCCCGGTCATATGCATAAGGCCAACAAAGAAATAAAAGAAGTTATTCCAAAAATAGATCTAATTATTGAAGTATTAGATGCACGCATTCCTTTTAGCAGCCAAAACCCTTTGCTTGCATCGCTACGAGGCAAAAAGCCCTGCATTAGAGTACTTAGCAAGTCTGACCTAGCCGATCCTCAGAGCACCTTAATCTGGCAAAACCATCTGGAACAGGAACAGGGGGTTAAAACATTAGCCGTTACCACCCAGCAGCCTGAGAAACTAAAACAGATCACCCAGCTCTGTCACAAAATGATTCCGGAAAAGGGAAGCAATGATAAAACCATTAAAACCATGATCATGGGCATTCCCAATGTTGGCAAATCAACCATTATCAATATTTTGGCTGACCGCATTATTGCCATAACAGGTAACGAGCCGGCAGTAACTAAACGTCAGCAGCGCATCAGACTGGATAATAACATTATCTTATCCGACACCCCCGGAGTACTTTGGCCTAACGTAGAAAACAAGAATAGCGGCTATAGATTGGCAGTCACAGGCGCGATAAAAGACACGGCAATAGATTACAGTGATATTGCCTTTTTTACAGCTGAATACTTATTAGAATATTACCCTGATGAGGTAAAGACACGCTTTCAATTAGAAAGCCTGCCCGCTAATGAATCTGATCTAATAGATGCTATCGGCAGAAAACGCGGTTGTCTGCGAGCAGGAAAACAGATAGATATTGAAAAGACCAGCAAAATACTAATTGCTGAATTTCGAGCGGGAACATTAGGCGGCATCACCCTTGAAACACCCGAAATGGTAGTAAAGGAAATGCAGGAACTCTCCATTTTTCAAGAACAGAAAGCCGCAAAAAAAGCGAACCGAAAACAAAAATGGAAGAATTCTAATTCGGCCTAGAAAAAAGGAAGACCGAGAGCTAACTTTTCGTAAGGGTGCCCCTTGAGGTCACCCTATGCACTGAGGATATCCCAGAAAGAGCAGACACAAGGGGCTATACCCTGCGAATCATTCAATAATTTTTTCAGCTACTGCAATAATTTTAGAAGTCACCAACTCTTCATGCTCCGGTTTTGTAAATTTCTTTTTCATCGGCGGCAAAAGCAGATCATAATATGCTACAGCTCTTACTTTCACAATTTTTGCTGCCGGCAGAAAGTATTTTAACTTTCTAGTTTCATGCGGTTTCAAACGGGTATCGCCTAATACCTGTGTTGCCTTAGGCGGAGGCGCCGGGTCGCCTTTAGCATCACCCAAGCTATACATCAGCATGGCCTTTTTATCATCTTTAGCAGGATGCGACTGAGTGCTAGTCCACACCACCATACCGTCTTGGCCATACCCTGTTAATTTAATATAAATATTTCTAAATGGAGCACCTGTTGGCAGCTTATGTGGCAACTGGTTAGCCAGTTTAATATTTACAACCAGGGTTTTAGCATCTTTTGACAAAGTTGAGAGAGTCATAACCAGACCTTTACCCACCATTTTAGCGGAATGCCCGCCTAATAAACTATGATCCGCTTTGCCATTAACAATAGGCATATGACAGCCTAAACAGTTATTTGAATCGCCTGACACGGCAATTTCATCACCCGTTTGGCACAGTGCCACTTTATTAGAATTATTTCGCTTATCATGACAGCCCATGCAGACCGCATTAGTTTTCATAACTTCAGGGTTTGCTGAACTTGCAAATATCGGATGCTCCCAGTCTGCTTCAGCGTGATTAGTACCCGGCCCCTGCAATGAAGTGTCCGAAAATGCATAGGCCTGCATACCAAGCCTTAAGCCGCCACTAGGTTTCTTAGTACCTTTGAAACGGGTTATGGTATGACAGGAAACACAATTGACTCCTTCGTTATAGACCTCATTAGACGTCAAGTCAGTTTTCCCATCTTTAGCCGCCGCAGGTGAATGGCACTGTAAACAGATTGGGTATTTGCCATTTTTCTTAACTCCTTCCTTTTCAGGACTTCCCACCACAGCAGTATAAAATGCGCCATGAATCGGATCTTTTAGTGCCGTACTATTTGCATGCATAGAACCTTCCCATTGAGAATAAATATCCTCATGGCAAGTCTTGCACTCTTCAGCTGACACATGGCGAAGCAAATCTTTTTCTTTCTTTGCACCATTAGCACTGGAAAAGCTGAAAAACAGTAGAATGAACAGCAAATAGAACACAGATGAAAGCCTAGACACTAACATGGGAACCCCTTCGGACACATGTACTTAATACAAATTCAGGAACAGCAAAATTGTAATGTACTAAAGTTGCCGTTCAATAGCAACCGCTGGAGCTATACAACTGAATATCAAGGGGTCAACCAGCTTGCTTGCGATCTCCCCCATGCTCAGTTAGCTTAGTCACCCTTGATACAAGCTGGCCAACCTCCTGATGAAATGCAGAGCTACCAAAAACCTCGCCTCGCATTGTCGCTTGTGTGATCTGTTTTTCCTGAGTGACAGTATTTGCCTGTTCAAATGAATTTTGATATTTTTCAGCGCGTAGCGCAACCGTTTTATCTAGATTTTGATATTACTTATGCTCGGTAATAAGCTTATCTGTTTTACCTAAGGCATTGTGATGATAACTAGTGCCTGACCGAAAAAGCATAAACCAAAATAAATCAAAAAATATCCACTCATAGTAGATACTATCCTATTAGCAATCCTTCACTTTTTAATGCAGAACTCCATTGCCTAGCCAATAAGAGTGTAA
>JALSLW010000038.1 GCA_026988155.1 Methylomonas sp.
ATTTGATTTGGGAGTAAAAATCAGGGAACAGTTACGGATCATTTGTCAAATTTATGCTGAATTTATTTAGCAGGGATAAACTCAACTGATTTTTCTAGGATTATTCGTAATTACAGAGCTGTGAGATTTTGAGTTTTGCAAGAGGCTCAATAAGGAAAAGCTTACCTGTTTATCTACGAACTGCAGGATAATTTAGAACACCCCGCTTTATGTCGCGCCCATTCTGGCCTTTTTTTAGCATATTCCTGTTTATCTGCCTGCTCATCATAAGGATGCCGCATCACGTCGAGCAGGTCATTAACCATTGAATAATCGCCCTGTTCAGCTTTATCTATCGCCAACTGAGCCAAGTAGTTACGTAATACATATTTGGGATTAACAGCATTCATCCGCTGTTCTTTATCGGCCTGCGTTAGACTTTCTTTTTGCATTCTATAGAGATATTTTCGCAGCCAGTTTGCAAAACGTGTTTTATAATCTTCTGTTAGTGCATCTAGCCGGTACCAAGCCTCTTCTACAGGTTTAAGCAGCTGTTCATCTGTCAAACTGTCTACCTTGCCTTCTGTATCGAGCAGTGCAAGTTTTCGGTAAAAAATAGTCATATCTGTTTCTGCTTCTGCCAGCAAAGATAATAGCTCTTTACATATTTCAGCATCTGTTTCAGGGACAAAAGAGCTGAAACCCAGCTTATCCGCCATCATCGCATTCCAGCCCTGATCAAATGTCTGGTTATAAACCGTTAATGCCTGCTGCAAGGGTTCGACATCTTCAACCAAAGGATAAATGGCATTTGCCAGCTGCACTAAATTCCATAGTGCTATTTGAGGCTGCTGACCATATCGATAACGCCGTTCACCAGCGTCGGTTGTATTAGGTGTCCAGTCAGGGTCATAATCATCCAGCCAGCCATAAGGGCCATAATCAATGGTCAACCCCAGAATGGACATATTGTCGGTATTCATGACCCCATGAACAAAACCCACCCGTTGCCAGTGCACAATCATTTCAGCAGTTAGCTTGCATACCTCTTCAAACCATGTGATATAAAGTTCTTTATCTAATGATTTACCCTTTGTAAGCAGATGTGAAAAATCAGTGGCAATTGTATAATCAACAAATTGACGCAACACATCAATCTCGCCTCTGGAAGAAAATATCTGAAAACTGCCAAAGCGAGTAAATGAAGGTGCCACCCGACAGACAACAGCGCCCTGCTCTGCCTGTGGGTTGCCATCATAAAACATATCTCTGACGACCTGTTCCCCCGTCAAAACCAGACTTAAAGCGCGTGTTGTAGGCACGCCTAAATGATACATGGCTTCACTGCAGAGAAACTCACGCACTGATGAACGCAAAACAGCCAGGCCATCTGCAGAACGGGAATAAGGCGTCGGACCAGCGCCTTTAAGTTGAAGTGCCCAGCGCTGGTTTTTTGCATTCACCACTTCTCCTAAGTTAATTGCACGCCCATCACCTAACTGGCCAGCCCAATGGCCAAATTGATGCCCGCCATAGCACATAGCATATGGATTCATTCCAGCAAGTATTTCATTGCCTACAAACACATTGGCAAATTGTTCAGATTGACAGTCGTTTTCCGTCAAGCCCAACTGCTCAGCCACTTCTTTGGCATAAGCTACCACTACAGGCGAGGACACCTTCGTAGGCAAGACATAGGAATAGCAGGCTTGCATCACTTGCCTACGAAAATTGTCTGTTTCAGAATCAGCTGGCAATTCCTGTACAAACCGATTGCTAAATGCCAGCTTATCTAAACCGCTGGAAGAATTTTTCTGTAGGCTCATTGGACACTCTTTAGTTTATCAATGCCTAGTATTATTTAGCCAATTAACTGTTTTATCTACCTTAAAATTATTAGTGTATCTGCTCGCCAGAAATAACAGCTGATTTTGACCGAAAAATAAACGTATACTTGCAAGTTATTTGTAAGATAGCATTTTCGCTATCAAATAAGATATTGTGATGAAAACATTATTTAATAAGTTTAAAAAAATCATTATGCTGACACTGATTATTTTCAGCTCTTCCCTTGCTGCAGCTGATGTTTCTGGAAAAATGATTGCCTATGGCTGTTTTAGCTGCCATACTGAAAAATCATTCAATCTCAAACTGCCAGTACCTAAGTTAACACAAGCTCTAATCGCCTTTAAATATAATAAAAAACAAGCCACCATTATGGATAGAATTGCCAAAGGCTATACCGATGCTGAATTAAATGCCGTCGCCACCTACCTTGGAAATTTAAAGTAATGGTTTCCAGACGACATTTCATTAAATTAACAGGCAGTGCCTCGGCACTTTTTGTTGCCGGCTGTCAAAGCAAAAAGCTCATATCATCCGCTTCTGCCCATGTAGTAATTATTGGCGGAGGTTTTGGTGGGGCAACGGCTGCAAAAACCATCAAAAAATTAGATCCAACGATTGATGTCACTTTAATTGAACCCAAACATCACTATATTACCTGCCCTGGTAGCAACTGGGTTTTAGCGGGTCTAAAAAATATAAATTCGCTGTCTGTTTCTTATCAACAGCTATCAAGCCAATACGATATAAAGGTGGTACATGACCGAGTGGCTACTATTGACCCTGATAGGCATTTTGTAACTATCAGTAACGGCCATAGCATTAACTATGACCGCTTAATAGTTTCTCCTGGCATTGATTTCCGCTGGGAAGCAATTGAAGGACACAATGATTCCACAGCGCATTTAATTCCGCATGCCTGGAAAGCAGGCGTTCAAACCACACTATTACACAGCCAGCTGCAAAACATGCATAACGGCGGCACTGTGATTATTTGCGCGCCGCCCAATCCATTCAGATGTCCACCCGGGCCCTATGAGCGTGCCAGCATGATCGCCTATTATTTAAAGCGACATAAACCTAAGTCAAAAATACTTATTCTTGACCCTAAAACCCATTTTTCCAAACAGGGTTTATTTATTAAAGGCTGGGAGAAGCATTATGGTTTTGGCAATGATAACAGCATGATTGAATGGCATTCTATTCCTGACAACCCTGTTGTTAAAATCGATGTTAAAAAAAGACAATTGGAAACTGATTTTGGCGATATTTTTAAGGCCGACGTTTTAAATTATATTCCTGCACAACAAGCGGCCAATATTGCTCAAACATCTGGACTTTGCGATGACTCAGGCTGGTGCCCTGTAATTCATAAAACCAGTGAATCAACCTTGCATTCAGATATTCACGTTATTGGCGATGCGTCTATACAAAGCCCTATTCCAAAATCTGCCTTTGCAGCCAATGCAGAAGCCAAAGTCTGTGCCTTTGCCGTTGTTAGCTTACTTAATGAAATGGATGTATCTGAACCTGCCTGGATTAATACCTGCTATAGCCTAATTACTGCTGATCAGGGCATTTCTGTCGCTATGGTTTATAAACTGAACCCGCAGGGTAAAATCAGCAAGGTTAAAGGTGCGGGCGGCGTGACGCCTTCAATTGATGAAAGAATTTTATCTCTAGAAGCATCTTACGCAAAAAAATGGTTAGAGAGTATAGTTGCTGATAGTTTTACATAAGAATTAGCAAACCTGTTTTTTCGGTAAAAAAGGAAGAAAATTAATATTTATTTACAAATTTAGATATTTAACATATTATGGCCGAATGAACCTATTCTTTCGCCGTTCCATTATTTTGCTGCTATTTTTGCTGCAGGGGCTATCGCCTTTGGTGCATGCACATGTGCAGACAGATAACGGATACAATGGCTTGCATGTTGAAGGCATTAGCGTTCTTGCTGGGAAGAGCTGCCAGTTTGCTTCACTGGAGAACATCGGACATACTGATGCCGTTATCGGTATGCGTCCTGCAATTCAACAGCAGAACCTGTCATTGACCAGTGGCTCAAAAAACAATAGTATTGGCAACAGCTATGTTCAGCATTTTTCCATCCCCCATCTTATTGAAAAGCATTCACATTTTTCTTTTTCTGCTTTTCTAAATAAACTATCGATTTGCTTATCTATTATTGCGCCTCGCGCTCCACCTGTTAACACTGCCGTTTAATCCAGCCGACTAATCTTAGCATCATCTGATGTTCTTGATTTAGCTCTATTACTAAGACTATAAATATTTAAATCCTACTATCTCTAAATTCATTATTGAGAGACGGTGGCTTAGACCGCTGGAAAAAACAACTTACCTGCGTTATTTTTACCTATTATCCTAAATAAATCAGTTGAACGCTTAGTTTAACTGTAACTTGTTAAATAAACTGTTTAATCCAGTTTTTTACTATTCACCAAATGGATGAGTGTATATCGCTTCACGGTTTTGTGAAAACCCGTGCTCAACTAATTTATTTAGGATTATTCAGTCTTGTTGCTTTGGTTTTATAGCTTACTATGCACCCTACAGAACAAGAACGAAGACTTTCGTACAATGGATAGGTTATTTATTTCCTGTCGCCTTATGTCTTTAAATTTTCAGGCAAGGCGGTTTTAATCTTTTTTTACGAGTCAACCCCATTTTTGACTCTCAGGCTCCTGTTTTTAGGAAAAAAAATGTTCATCAAACCCTTTATTACACTGCTTTTATTAAGCGGAGCAAACCTTCTTGCAACCGCGAAAGCTGAAGAAACACATATCGTAGACCATATTGATATCATCACAGTTGATCCACAATTAAATTTGGCAGATTTAATTAATCAAACTTTAGAAAAATACCCCGACTATGCCTTAATTGCTGCAATGCAACAGGAAAGTGACGCTTTAACTCAGCGAGGTAGTCGCTGGATTGCAGGCGCCCCTACTGCATCAATTTATTACAAAGACGATTTTGTAGGTTCCGACACTGGAGCATATGAACTAGAGGGTGCAGTTGAAGTACCTATTTGGAACTGGGGACAGCGTGATGCTGGTTTACGTTTAGCTGAGCAGGCAGGACTGAGCGCGATCAATAAAGGCAAAGCAATTAATCTGCAGGTAGCAGGTTTAGTCCGTCATGCTGTATGGGCACTGTCGCTTGAAAACTTGCGCTATACAATGGCCAAAAAGCGCCTTTATTTAACTGAAAAACTTGTGAATACGATCCAGCTGCGAGTAGATGTAGGCGACTTGCCTAAATCAGATTATTTATTGGCAGAAAGTGAGCTTTTGCAAAAGAAAATTGAGCTATTGCATACGGAAGCTGAATTAATGCATGCCCGGAAACGGTTTTATTTTTTAACCCAAGATACCCGAATACCCGCTCAAATAAATGAACAGCAAAGTCCGAGGCAGACTATTGATGACTCTCACCCTGCATTGGAAGCGATTAATGCATTTGTTGAGAAAAAAAAGGCACAGGTAGAATGGGTTAAAGCTAAAGGCTCAGGACAAACAACTTTGGCTGTCGGGGGAAATATGGATAAGCCTTCTAATTCGGAACAGTCAGTCGATAGCATTATATTTAGTGTTTCAGTGCCATTTGGCGGACAGGGGTATGCTGCGGCAGAAATCGCAGCAGCCCAAACAGAATATGTAGAAGCGGAAACAGAAAAGTTGCATTTATATCGCCTTTTATTAGAGCAGCTGCATGAAGCTGAGCATGAACTGGAAATTGAAAAGGTTCAGTTAAAGATTTCGACACAAATGAAAAAAAATGCGGAGGAGCATTTAAAAATGGCAAATTCTAGTTTTAAGGCAGGTGAAATTAACTTAATGGATTTTTTAAAAATTCAGGCCCGGTCTCAAAATGCTTTTAAACACGCTGCCGAAAGCGCTATTAGGTTGCAACGCGATATTGCTTTATATAACCAGGCTGTAGGAGTTACGCCATGAGAAAATTATTATCCATCTATTTATTGATAAGCTGTGCAGTTGCATTAGCTGAAGAACAGATAACCCTGTCAACCATTCAACTTAATAATTTAGGCGTACAAACAGGCCCTCTGATTGCAGTTAAATCTATTCCTTTAATGAATGCACCGGCAAAAGTTTCTATTCCGCCGGCTAATGAGTATCTTGTAAGCACCTCGCATGCAGGTTTAGTCAATAGAATTTACGTTTCGATAGGCGATGAGATTGAAAAAGGCCACGTCCTTGCAATGATAAAAAGCCCTGAGCTTTTGGCTTTGCAACAGCGGCATTTAAAATCAGTCAATAACTTAAGAGTGGCAAAAACACAATATATTCGAGATGGAAAATTATACAAAGAAGGTGTAATAGCCGATAGACGATGGCTAGAAACTAAAGTTAATTACCAAGTTTTTAAATCGCAATTTAATGAAACGAGACAGCTTCTGGAAATATCCGGCATTTCTCAAAGCGATATTAATGCACTGGAAAAATCCCATAAGATGTCTAGTCAGCTAAAGGTTTCCACGCCTATTTCAGGGGTTGTTTTAAACCGGATGATAACCGTAGGCGAACGTGTTGATGCTTTAGCCTCTTTGTTCCGTGTGGCAAACCTCGAAAAGCTTTGGCTGGACATTAGCATTCCTCAGCAGCGCATTGCACAAGTGCATATAGGCGATACGGTTATACTGGAAGGAATAGAAACAGCCGCAAAGATTTTTTTACTGGGTAAAAGTGTAAACGAAGAAAACCAGACAGTTCTAGTAAGAGCAGAAGTTAAAACTGGAAAACACTTGGTCAGGCCAGGACAAACCGTCAATGTCAAAATTAGGCAAACCAGCCAACATCCAATATTTAAAGTTCCAAATACTGCAATCGCACAGTTTAAAGGAAAAAGTTATCTTTTTGTTCGCAATAAAACAGGCTTTGCGGTAACGCCTGTTCAGGTTTTAGGCAGAGAAGAGCAAAAAACTATTATTACCGGAGATATACAGGAAAAAAATAAAATTGCAATAAAGGGAGCTGTGGCACTAAAAGCGAACTTTCTAGGGTTAGGGAGCGATGAATAATGACCTCTTTAATTCGTTTTGCGCTAACTCAGCGCCTGTTAATGTTGCTAGTCACTCTATTATTGATAGGCGGAGGCTATTCGGCATTTAAAGAAATTCCCATTGATGCATTTCCTGATGTTTCTCCTACTCAGGTTAAAGTGATTGTAAAATTAGCAGGAATGCCGCCTGAAGAAATTGAAGCACGCATTACCGCGCCGATTGAAGTTGAACTGTTAGGAATACCTCATCAAACCATGTTGCGCTCAGTGGCTAAATATTCATTGACGGATATCACCATTGATTTTGAAGAAGGCACTGATATTTACTGGGCAAGACAGCAAATTTCAGAACGCTTAAGTGCCGTATGGAATGATTTGCCTAAAGGGGTTGAAGGTGGAATTGCGCCTATGACTACACCTTTAGGCGAAATGTTCATGTTCACTATAGAGGGTGGAGATTTAACGCTTATGGAACGGCGTAATTTATTGGACTGGGTGATTCGGCCTGCTCTGAGGACCGTTTCAGGAGTCGCTGATGTAAATGCTTTAGGAGGTCTGGTTAGGACTTTTATAGTGGAACCGAATAACACCTTGATGAGTGCTAGAAATATTACGATGGCGCAACTGTACAATGCCTTGCAAAATAATAACCGCAATGATGGTGCAGGCCGTTTAAATGAAGGTGAAGAAGCTTTATTGGTCCGTTCAGAAGGACGGATTAAAACACTTTCCGATGTGAACACTATTGTGGTTGGCAATATGGCGGGGACCCCCATTTTAGTCAGCGACATTGCGACAGTAAAAATCGGTGCCTTAACCCGATATGGTGCGGTAAGTCGCAATGGAGAAAGCGAAGCGGTTGAAGGCCTAGTCCTAAGCTTGCGTGGCGCAAATGCGGGGCAGACGGTTACCGACATACAGAAAAAACTGGATGAATTAAATAACAGTTTACCTGAGGGCGTATATCTGGATGTTTTTTATAACCGGGGCGATCTAGTGGACTCAGCGCTGTCATCGGTAACAAATGCTCTATTGCAGGCTATTGGCTTTGTAGTTATTCTTCTCATTTTGTTTTTAGGCAATCTACGGGCATCATTAGTGGTAGCCTTAGTTTTACCACTGGCAGCCTTGGTCACTTTTATTCTAATGCACACCATGGGAATGTCCGCCAACTTAATGAGCCTAGGCGGTTTGACCATTGCGATTGGCATGTTAGTCGATGCAGCAGTGGTTGTAGTTGAAAATGTATTGACCCATTTTGCAGACAAAGAAAAATCTCAGAGACTGCCACGGCTGCATATTATTTACCGGGCAACACGAGAAGTGGCAGCACCTGTTGTTTCCGGCAGTTTAATTATCATTATCGTTTTTCTTCCGCTACTCGCCTTACAAGGTTTGGAAGGTAAATTATTTTCCCCCGTTGCATTGACTATTGTTTTTGCTTTAGCTGGCTCGCTGGTACTGTCATTAAGCATTATTCCCGTTTTTGCCTCTTATCTATTAAAGCAGGAAGTGCTTGAAGAACCTTGGCTGGCAAGACAGCTGCACCGTTTATATATGCCCAGCTTAAGCTGGAGCATTATTAATAGAAAAAAGGTATTTATAACTGCAGGAATAATGCTGGCATTGACTGTTGGAGTATATATGAAAATTGGCAGTACATTTATGCCGACAATGGATGAGGGTGATATTGTTTTACAGCTTGAAAAATTGCCATCCATTACCTTGGAAGACTCCGTTGCTTTAGATATGCAAGTGCAAAAGAACATTTTAAAAAATGTCCCTGAGGTAAAAAATATTATTGCCCGTGTCGGTTCAGATGAAATTGGTTTAGACCCCATGGGGTTAAATGAAACTGATGCTTTTTTAGAATTGCACCCTAAAGATCAGTGGCGGATGCAAACCAAGGAAGAATTAATTGAAGAAATCCGTAAAGTCATGGCTAACACACCTGGTGTAGCCTATGGCTTCACTCAGCCTATAGAAATGCGTGTATCTGAAATGTTAACAGGATCACGGGGGGATGTGGCTGTTAAACTGTTTGGTACTAATCTAAATCTACTTAATCAAAAAGCAGAGGAGATAGAAGCTGTTTTAAAAGCCATTGACGGTTCAAGTGATGTGTTTACCAGTCAAAATGAAGGCATGCAGTATTTGCAATTAACTATTGATCGTTTGGCCAGCGGGCGGTTAGGACTGAATATTGAGGAAATAGAACAAATATTAAGGGGGCAGATAGAAGGACTTTCTGCTGGGATTGTCCAGGAAGGCATTCGTAAAACACCTTTAGTTTTAAGAGCGGTTAGCAATAGTGCTAATTTTTCAAGCCTGCAAATAGCTTTGCCAAATGGCAGAAGTGTACCTTTATCGGCCGTTGCTACGCTTGAAAAAGTGGATGGCATGGTCTCAATCAAACGGGAGCATAGTCAGCGCTTTGTGGTTATACGAAGTAATGTAGAAGGTCGTGATTTAGTCGGTTTTGTTGATGAAGCGAAACAGGCGGTTAAAGAAAAGCTTGAGTTACCGGCAGGCTATTTAATTCAATGGGGAGGGCAATTTGAAAACCAGCAGCGGGCTGCTGCACGTCTAGCAATTGTTGTACCTGTTTCGTTATTGCTGATTTTTTTATTGCTGTTTACCACCTTTGGGTCAGTGCGACAGGCTATTTTGGTTTTTTCCAATATCCCCCTCGCTATGATAGGCGGTGTTTTTGCTCTATGGATTTCAGGAGAATATATGTCAGTGCCGGCTTCCATTGGTTTTATAGCATTATTAGGTGTTGCTGTGCCCAACAGTGTAGTTTTGCTAAGTTATTTTAATCAGCTGCGCGCAACCGGTATGCCAGTTTCTGATGTGATTATAGAAGGCTCTGCCAGACGCTTACGGCCGGTTCTTATGACTGCAAGCCTAACTGCATTTGGCTTGTTTCCCATGCTGTTTGCAACAGGGGCTGGATCAGAAATTCAGAGGCCTTTGGCAATTGTCGTGATTGGAGGCCTAGTTTCATCCACTTTTTTAACATTGATTTTATTGCCAATTTTATATGAAATGTTTGGCGAAGAAAAACAGGAGCCGGCATGAACGGACAAGAGTATTTAGTGACCATCAATGTTCCTCCATTATTGGAAGAATCAGTCGTTGACTGTTTGCTGGCAATAGAATCAGCCGATGGTTTTAGCAGTTTGACTGTGAGTGCGCATGGCAGCGAACATGAGAACCTTTCACTGGCTGAGCAGGTAGCTGGGCGAAAAAAGCAAATTCGCTTTCAAATGTATGTGCCAGAGCAGCAGCTTAGTGTTCTTATTGAGCATTTAAAGCACGATTTTTCAGGGGCTGGAATACATTATTGGGTTATGCCGGTACTGGAGAGTGGCTGTATATAATGCATTTTATCCCCTTACTCCTTAGTCAAAGAACTATGAAATGACTGAGACTGTATTGACACAGCACTCTTTCTACAGAATTAGAGAACTGGAAATAAAACTGATCTTAGGACTCAGTTTTTGTTTCCAGTTTCTTTTCCTAAGGAGCAAGGATTTTTCAGGTTTCAAAGGAAAGCATGGTTCCAAAGGTATCTCGCCAGTCTTGAGTAAACTGCTCAACTGCTGGCTGGGCTGCAGGATGAGAAATCATTTGCATGGCGACATCTACAGGCAAAGTAATGGCTCCTACCCCCAACTTCATCACATCTATTGCTTGCAGGGCGTTTTTAAAACTGGCAGGCAGTACTTTACAGTTTAATTCATTGATAGCAAGCAGCTGCTGCAGATCAGCAACCACGCTTACACCACAGCCGCCCATAGCATCGATTCTATTAACATAGGGTGCCAGATAATCTGCGCCAGATAAGGCGGCCATAAAACCTTGCTGACTACTGTAAATAGCGGTTGCCAAAACCTGTAAACCACGTTTTTTTATTTTTTTAATGACAGCCAACCCCATTTCCGTTGCCGGAACTTTGACCACCATATCAAAAGGCAGCTTATCAATTTCGATAGCTTCAGCTACCATGTCATCAACTGTCTGAGTGACGACCTGTACATGAAAACGGGGCTCTTCTATTATTTCTGCCAGTTCCGACAGAGCCAGCGTCACCCCGGTATCTGCATTGGCAAGAATGGAAGGGTTGGTCGTTACACCTTTTATCGGCAGGCATGAGTTTAATCGGTCAACCTGTATTGCATCAACGGTATCCAAATATAATTCAATCATTTTTAATAACACCTTTATCTATTTAGGCTGAGACCATTTCAACCTCTAACAGCTTTTCGATATATCGTGATCAAGCTACCGATTAAACATGCTGTGCATCAATTGAGTAAATATACTTTTTAACCAGGTAGCCAGATAGTCCGCCTATTACCAGCCATAGCAAAGCATTTGCCACACAGGTCTGCAAAATAAAATCATGCCACAATGAAATCAATGCCTCTACAGCCTTAGGATCTGTATTCACAAAACCATGATTTTCGGGCTGTGGCGCACCTATGAGATGTGGGATCAGGATTAATATAACCCCTATCCCCTTGTTCAAAGGCGATTGAAAAGCAATTAGCCATAATGAAAATACAGTTAAAATGACAGTTAATACCCACCAAGTTTGCCGACCTTCTAGATAGGCAGCTTCCATCCCCGGTATTTCAGGCGGCAATCCTAATGCAGGTGCAACGAAGATGGATAGATAGGCAGCTCCTCCCCAAAACAGTCCCTTTACAGCATTAACTGATGTTTTAGCTGTCATAGTACTGAGTAAAATCAGGGCATAGGCAAAGCATAATAAAAAGTTGGTGGCAAAACTCCATGAATGTCTCTCTAGCCCATCCTCTGGCGCCCAAACCTCAACCTGACTGCTGACTGCTGGCTCTGAAATCTCATAAACTTCTGAATTTATAATGATAGGTGTAATAAATGCCGCCTGATAGGCACTAAAAAACAGCCCGGCTACTATGGCAACAAAAAAAGCGCATAAAACTAAGTTTCTAAAGTACATTATTTTTTTGAGTCTATTAATATCTATTAGGTTAAAACATCCCGAATCTACTGTTTTTATAGTTGTTCATGATAAAGACCGGCATAAAAAATGTGACTGCAAAACGCAATATGATGGGAAATAATTTTCATTTTCTGATCCTCTGTATCCCCTGTGCGTATATCACATACACAACGATGAGTAAAAATGGAGGTCAAGCGAACTTGTCTTATAAGGGACAAACTGTGTAAAACTCAGTCTGAAAAATCGCCTTTCCATTAAAAAACACAGAGGCCTATGATTTCCCTTTACTTATCTACCGTTACGGGGGCTGTGCTGGCCTTGTGATGATAAGTACCAACGTCCCATTTAAGACACTATTGTTGATTTACAGCATCACCGAAAGATCGGTGAATTATAGCTATCGGCTTATTTAAAAGCAATGCCGGTTTTTTTCGAATTAAAACTCGGTCTCCATTAACCCCTTGCTCCTTAGCAAAACTTCAAACTCATCCGCAGGTATAGCAGGACTTACAAAATACCCCTGGAATTCATCACATTCATTCAGCTTTAGGAAATTCAGCTGAGCCTGACTTTCAACACCTTCTGCAACAATGCTAAGATCAAGGCTTTTTGCCATGGCAATAATCAGCTTAGCTAATTCACCATTTTCTCCCTGGCTGTTAATATTTTTAATAAAAGCACGATCAACTTTCAAAGTATCAAGTGGCAATTGATTTAGGAAACTGAGGGAGGAAAAACCGGTCCCAAAGTCATCCATTGAAATTTTTACCCCTAGAGCTCTTAATTCATTCAGTATGCGAATCGATGTTTCAATACTGTTCATCGTACTGCTTTCAGTGATTTCAAGATCAACACATTGCCGATTAATGCCAGAAGCATCCAGTACACTGCATACATCAGCTATAAACCCAATATGAAGAAACTGTCTGACCGAAACATTTATGCTAATTACAAGCATCTCAAAACCCTGCTGATGCCATTGCTGAGTCTGCCTGCATGCTTCTTCCAGCACCCATTTTCCAATAGGTACAATTAATCCCGTTTCTTCAGCAACGGGGATAAAATCAAAAGGCGGTATCAGGCCTTTTTCTGGATGCTGCCAGCGTATCAAAGCTTCCATCCCTTTTATATCACCGGTTTTAACACATATTTTAGGCTGATAATGTACAACCAGTTCATTATTATCTAAAGCCTGGCGCAATTCTTTTTCAAGGCTCATCGAGTGATGTGCCCGAGATTTCATTTCAGTATTATAGAAGCAGAATTGATTGCCACCTCCTTCCTTTGATTTATACATGGCTAAATCTGCCTGTTTAATCAGATCATCCTTATCAAGACATTCTGCAGAAGAAATGGATATGCCGATACTGCCGGTACTAATTAATTCATTGCCTTGTATAGTCTGCGATTTAGATAGGATGTGCAGTATTTTTTCAGCAACTTTTGCTATATCCTGATTAGAAGAAACACCGTCAAGGATTAAAGCAAACTCATCCCCTCCCAGCCTGGCCATTGTATCTGCTTCGCGAGTAACCAGTTTCAGTTTGTCTGCAACGGCTTGAAGAAATTTATCACCGATATCATGGCCTAAAGAATCATTGATATTCTTGAATCGGTCAAGGTCAATAACAAGTATTGCCAGACTACTTTCTCTACGCCTGGCCATTCTTAACACATATTCTAGGCGTTCATGAAACAAGGTCCTATTGGGCAGCCCTGTCAAGCTATCATAATAGGCAAGGTGCCGGATTTTATCCTGAGCTAGGTGCGTTTCTGTCACATCCTGTATGATTCCCAGAAACCGTATGATTTTTCCTTTCTCATTTTTTATTAAGTCTGCCTGTTCTCTAATAATTTGGAATTTCTGATCAGGCCGGCTGACTTGGTATTCAACACTATAGGGCGTATTATGCTTCAAGGTCTGGCTGACAGCCTGCTTTATCTTCTCGTAATCATCTGCTCGCGTCCTGTTTCTAAAGGCCTGGTGATTATTTTCAAATTCACAGGGCATAACAGATAAAAGGTCATAAACTTCATCAGACCAAAATAGAGCATCCGTTTCGACATCCCATTCCCAATAGCCCAGTTGGGCAACTTTATGCGCATGAGCCAGCCTAAGCTGGTGCCGGTATAACTCTATATCAGTTTTACAGTTTTTTAATCCATTGCGTACCCGCTGTTTAAAAATTGGCAAATTGACCGGTTTAACAATAAAGTCTGTAGCGCCAGCATCAAATGATTTTTCTACTGATTCAATATCATCCAGTCCTGTGAGCATCAAAATGGGCACTTGAAGTAGCTGTTCCTGCTCTCGAATGGCCATACAGGCCTGGTAGCCATCCATAACCGGCATCATCACGTCCAAGACAATCATATTAGGGGAATGACGTTTAGCTTGTGTTACTGCCTGCTGACCATTTTCGGCAGTGATTACATTATAGCCCTCATTCAGCAGGGCTTTTTCAATGTAGATTCGTCCGACAAGTTCGTCATCAACAACCAGTACAAGGGGCTTATCTCTTTCAAGAAGATGGTTATCCAAACTTATACTTCCTCGTCGCTATTGATATTGAATACAGCGACACAACTTTCATCAAACAGCTGACTGATCATTTCAACTTGACTGCTCAGACCAAAAATATCATCTGACTTGCACTTTTCTTCAACGCCTTTACATAATTCAAAAAGCTTTTCCAGACCTAGAACGGCACAACTTCCCTTTATTGCATGAACAGCATGTCTCAATCCTTCAAAATCTGCACTTTTTAGGTATACCTCCATTTCAGCAATATGATTTTCACCCGATTCGATGAATGCCTTTATGATCAAGTTCATGTTTTCACCCATCAATTCCCTGGTCTCTTCAAATTTATTAATATTGATAAGACTAGCAGATATTTGCAGGCCTTCAATCTCACCGCCTGAAGCCTCCAGCTTTTCTGCTGTTCCTTCAAGCCATTTGGATAGGGTATTAAAAAGTATTTTGATTGTATAAGGCTTAGCCAGGTAATCATCCATACCTGCATTTAGGCAGTTTTCACGGTCGCCCTGCATTGCATTGGCCGTGAGCGCGATAATCTTGATACGATCCAGTCCTTTTTCGTCTTCATATTGCCTAATATTTCGTGTCGCCTCAAATCCGTCCATTACAGGCATTTGACAATCCATCAAAATCAAGTCAAAACTACCCGTCTTTCTGGCATTTAAGGCTTCCTGTCCATTATTGGCCACCTCATAATTAAGCCCGAGCTTTAAAAGCATTTGTTCACCAACGTGCCTGTTAACGAGGTTATCATCGACAAATAGCACCTTGCCAGTTAGTTTTGCAATCTCAGCAGCAAATACTTTCTGTACATTATTAGAAGATGTTTTCTGGCTCTGTACCGTCACTATTGCATCATAAAGCAACGACTGCCTGATAGGCTTATTAAGCATCAAATTAAAATACTGCTGTTTTTCAATATCCAGACTGATGGAACTGAGCAAAATAATTTTAAGCGCTTTGAATGCAGAGTCTTTACGAAGTTCTTCAGCCACCTGCAGTCCAGTGACATTTGGCATCTGCATATCTAGCAGTAAAACATCAAAAGGCCGGCCCTTCTCGTATGCCTCTTTTAGCCGATGCAAGCCAATTTCAGGAATTGTCTCTGTAACGTTTTCCCCTCCCCAGTTTTCAACATACTTTTTAACTATCAGACAATTTGTTTCGTTGTCATCAATAGTCATAATTCGAATATTGCTCATGTCAAACGAGCATTTTTTATTCTGAGAGACGACTTCAAATGGCAATTCGAACCAAAAAACAGAGCCCTTCCCTACTTCACTTATTACCCCTACTTTTCCGCCCATCATTTCGATAAGGCTTTTAGAGATTGTTAACCCAAGACCGGTCCCTCCAAACTTTCTACTGGTGGAAGTATCAGCCTGGGTAAAAGCCTGAAACAATTGGTCCTGCTTGTCAGAAGCAATACCGATGCCTGTATCTTTAATTTCAAAACGTAACAATGCCTGGTTATCTGACTCCTGAATGGTTGAAATAGTGACAGAGACTTCGCCTTGCAAGGTAAATTTAATTGCATTGCTCATCAGATTGTTTAAAACCTGCTGCAACCTTAAAACATCCCCCCGAAGACTGTTTTTTGTATCGGGCGGAATAAAAACAGAGAGTTCCAATTCTTTTTGAAAGGCCAGTTTTGCAAGTAAATCAGCCGTATCTTCTACGGTTTTACGCAAATCAAAATCAATCTGTTCAATATGCAGCTTTCCGGATTCGATCTTGGAAATATCTAGAATATCATTAATGACATTCAGCAGCATGCTGGCAGACCCATGTGCAATTTCCACATAGCTTCTTGATTTTTCGTCCAGAGCATTATTGTTCAGCAGATCAAGCATACCCAGCACACCATTCATCGGCGTACGAATCTCATGGCTCATATTGGCAAGAAAATCAGACTTCACTTGCGCCATATCTTCTGCACTTTTCCGTGCCTGGTGCAATTCATCTTTTACCCGTTCATTTGCAATAGCCAATCCTAGCAGGTCGCCAATAAAATTAAGAGTATCCAGCCTTGTTTGATTTCGGGAGGGATATGGGTCCGTATAGATAAACAGGATGCCAAGCACTTTGCCATTATGCAAAAGCGGTACAATATAATGGCCATGTGAACTCATGCCTTTAAAATCATGTTCATGATCGGGATCAGTCATACAATCATCAGAGACAATCAGCTCAGCAGAAACTGCTGCCCGTCCACATAAACAGCTACCAAGCTTTACGCATTTTTCCTTATGCATAAATTCTTCGGTATACTTACCATGTGTGACAAACATTTGAAGTTCGCAAGCACCTTCAGCTAGCAGGAATACGCCCAGTTTATTTTGTATCTTCAACCCTTCAGCGTTAGATATTGCATCCAAAACCTCAGTCATGCGTTCTTTTAAGGCACTTTGCCCCTGCAGAGTTTGTGCGACCTTTGCCCGGATCAGCGCATCATTTTTATCATCATTATTTTTTTGTTCAAGTTCCTTTAACTTGGTAATATCAGTCCGTATAGATATATACTGATAAACTTCTCCCTTTTCATTCAAAAAAGGTACGATGGTGGAGTCCACCCAATAAGCTGTGCCATCCTTTGCTTTATTTTTGATTTCTCCATGCCAAACCTCACCATTGCCAATTTTGCGCCACATTTCTTTAAAAAATCTTAACGAATGTTCTTCAGATTTAACGATTCTATGATCCTGGCCCAACAATTCTTCAGTGGAATATTTGCTGATTTTAAGAAATTTATCATTGGCGAAGATAATCTCACCTTTAACGTTGGCAATACTGACAATAGCATGTTGATCTATTGCATATTGCTGATTGGTCAGTTCAATTACTTTTTGTCTATGCTCTATCTGTAACTTAATGTTATCAATATACTGCCTGTTAACCCGTTTTGCATTATTGAACTGCAATGCAAAATAAAGCGGTATCATCAATGCGAGTACGGTGTAAAAATCTGAACTCTCAGCTAAAACCCTCAGCTCGATAGGAAGCAGAACCAGTATTAGAAAAGAAATAATGAGGCCTAAATGATAGGACAGGGTTGTCACAGCAAATGAGGGAATAGCGGTTAAAGCTATAATGATCAAAGCCTGTTTTTCCAGCGAACTGCCAGGAAAAACGCACCAGAACAGCAATCCCCAGGCAAACGCGGCAAGTGTTGAACCCATAGCAAAACGGACTAAAAAGTGTCTAGACTCCAGTGTGTTCTTGTTTGTTCTAAAAAACAAAAAAGCATCAATCCCCCTCAGAACGGCGATGACTATAACAACAGCGAAACTGCTTACAGCTCCAGCGGTTTCGATTGTATTCTGATGATATATCCAATACAGCGTACAGGTAATCAGAATAGAACCGATAATTGATACCCAGCAACCTTCATAAAGTGCCTTGACTTGCTCCTTTTGAAGCGTGCTTCTCATTTGTATACCTGAAAACTGTCCGTGCATTATCTAACCTTAAATTCCATTGAGTCGCTATCCTACTGTTGGTCTACTACTTTTAAAGTAGCAAGCAATAGTCAAATA